>NZ_CP151080.1:1592500-2295000 GCF_050821495.1 Ottowia caeni
CTATTTAGGTAGTGCCTCAAGTATTACCATCGGGGGTAGAGCACTGTTTTGGCTAGGGGGTCATGGCGACTTACCAAACCAAGGCAAACTCCGAATACCGATGAGTAGAGCTTGGGAGACAGAGCACCGGGTGCTAACGTCCGGACTCAAGAGGGAAACAACCCAGACCGCCAGCTAAGGTCCCTAAAACGGGCTAAGTGGGAAACGAAGTGAGAAGGCTAAAACAGTCAGGATGTTGGCTTAGAAGCAGCCACCATTTAAAGAAAGCGTAATAGCTCACTGATCGAGTCGTCTTGCGCGGAAGATGTAACGGGGCTAAGCCAGTTACCGAAGCTGCGGATGCACAGTTTACTGTGCGTGGTAGGAGAGCGTTCTGTAAGCCTGTGAAGGTGGTTTGAGAAGACTGCTGGAGGTATCAGAAGTGCGAATGCTGACATGAGTAGCGTTAAAGCGGGTGAAAAGCCCGCTCGCCGTAAGCGCAAGGTTTTCTACGCAACGTTCATCGGCGTAGAGTGAGTCGGCCCCTAAGGCGAGGCAGAGATGCGTAGCTGATGGGAAACAGGTCAATATTCCTGTACCGATGTATAGTGCGATGTGGGGACGGATTCTAATAGGTCATCCAGTGATTGGATTCTGGTTTAGGCAGATGTAGGCGACAGGTAGGCAAATCCGCTTGTCATATACCGAGGCTGCCGATCGAGTGGACTTGTCCATGAAGTGACTGAACGGGGTTCCAGGAAAAGCCACTAAGCTTCAGCTATACACGACCGTACCGCAAACCGACACTGGTGCGCGAGATGAGTATTCTAAGGCGCTTGAGAGAACTCAGGAGAAGGAACTCGGCAAATTGACACCGTAACTTCGGAAGAAGGTGTGCCCTTTTAGTGTGAGGTGAACAACTGAGCATGAACGGGTTGCAAAAAATTGGTGGCTGCGACTGTTTATTAAAAACACAGCACTCTGCAAACACGAAAGTGGACGTATAGGGTGTGACGCCTGCCCGGTGCTGGAAGATTAATTGATGGGGTGCAAGCTCTTGATCGAAGTCCCAGTAAACGGCGGCCGTAACTATAACGGTCCTAAGGTAGCGAAATTCCTTGTCGGGTAAGTTCCGACCTGCACGAATGGCGTAACGATGGCCACACTGTCTCCTCCTGAGACTCAGCGAAGTTGAAATGTTTGTGATGATGCAATCTCCCCGCGGAAAGACGGAAAGACCCCATGAACCTTTACTGTAGCTTTGTATTGGACTTTGAACAGATCTGTGTAGGATAGGTGGGAGGCTTTGAAGTGTGGTCGCTAGACTGCATGGAGCCAACGTTGAAATACCACCCTGGTGTGTTTGAGGTTCTAACCTGGGTCCCTTATCGGGATCGGGGACAGTGCATGGTAGGCAGTTTGACTGGGGCGGTCTCCTCCCAAAGCGTAACGGAGGAGTTCGAAGGTACGCTAGTTACGGTCGGACATCGTGACGATAGTGCAATGGCATAAGCGTGCTTAACTGCGAGACTGACAAGTCGAGCAGATGCGAAAGCAGGACATAGTGATCCGGTGGTTCTGAATGGAAGGGCCATCGCTCAACGGATAAAAGGTACTCTGGGGATAACAGGCTGATACCGCCCAAGAGTTCATATCGACGGCGGTGTTTGGCACCTCGATGTCGGCTCATCTCATCCTGGGGCTGTAGTCGGTCCCAAGGGTATGGCTGTTCGCCATTTAAAGAGGTACGTGAGCTGGGTTTAAAACGTCGTGAGACAGTTTGGTCCCTATCTTCCGTGGGCGCTGCAGATTTGAGAAAGCCTGCTCCTAGTACGAGAGGACCGGAGTGGACACACCGCTGGTGTACCTGTTGTCACGCCCGTGGCATCGCAGGGTAGCTAAGTGTGGAAGAGATAACCGCTGAAAGCATCTAAGCGGGAAACTCGTTTCAAGATAAGATCTGCCGGGGCCTTGAGCCCCCTGAAGAGTCGTTCTAGACCAGGACGTTGATAGGCTGGGTGTGGAAGCGCAGTAATGCGTTAAGCTAACCAGTACTAATTGCTCGTGCGGCTTGACCCTATAACTTTGATCAATCGATCAGACCAGTTATGCCAAGGGCGCAATCAAATCATCCAAGCTGATTCCAAACTCTATGAATTCGCCTTATTGACCACAAGTCAGTAAAGCAACCAGTTATGCCTGATGACCATAGCAAGGTGGTACCACTCCTTCCCATCCCGAACAGGACAGTGAAACGCCTTAGCGCCGATGATAGTGCGGATTCCCGTGTGAAAGTAGGTCATCGTCAGGCTATTACAGCAGCAATACCCCCAGTCATGAAAATGACTGGGGGTTTTGTATTTGGGACACGCAAAAAGGCATCAAGGGCCGCCCCACACGGCAGCTCAATCCACCTGAAAACCGTAATCTACGTTAGCGGACATCCAAGGGGATCAGGCTTTGAAGCCCTTTCGCACCTTTACTGGCTCACAATCGGACTACAATAGTAGGCTATGCCGCCGTAGTTCAATGGATAGAACGAGCGCCTCCTAAGCGCTAGATACAGGTTCGATTCCTGTCGGTGGTACCAAGAGATAATTTTTTTGAAGATCGATATGGTTCTTTAAAACCCGCGTGGCTTTCGGCATCGCGGGTTTTTTATTTTTCTGGTGCTGACCCGAAGCACATGATAGAAAAAATTGAACTGATCGGAGAACACAGCGCGTTCCCGAATCCAAAAGGGATCACGGCCCTAATCAAACGAAAGCGTAAAAATCAGATCCACCGCACTGCGCTCACCTGCTTGGCCGCGTAGCAGCCAGCGCCTGGAAAGCTCGTAATAGACAAACAATGCCCCCATGGCGCCGGCCAGGCTGTGCTCATAAGTGGCATATAGCTTGTCTGACAGGCGCTTGCCGAGCGTGACCGTGGCCCCAGTGGTGCCGGTGTTCGTGTCGCTGCCGCCGCTGAAGCTCAGCTCGTCAAGTCCAAAGCGCGACGCGACGCTGCGACCTTCTCGGCCGCCCATGATGGCGAGAGCTGCCTGTTGCAGCAGCGCAGATTCTGCGCCGCTTGACGGGGCTGCCCGCCCCAGCATCAGCCATGCCAGCTTCTCGGTGTCCGGCAGATCGGGCTGAGCATAAAGCCGTATGCGCGGCAACAATGCTGAGCCGGTGATTTGCACGCCCACTCGCTGGTCAGATTGGTAGTTGGGACGCAGCGCGAGGATGCTCAGGCTCGGGTTGGTTGCGGGGCCGTTGAAGCGGATTTCGCCGTTGTCGATATTGAGCTGCTGGCTGTACGCTCTGAAGGTGCCACCGATGGTGTTGATGGTGCCAGCCACGCGCGGCAAGTTGCCGATGGCGCCGCTGGTGGTCACTTGCAGTTGTCCGGCGAGTCGCGTGTTGATGCCCATGCCGCTGACGCGGAAGTCGTTGCCTAGGTCGATCTGAACATTGGCGTTGAGCGTGGCGCGGCCCGAGGTCTTGCCCGGTTCGGCAGGCGGTTTCTGTGCCGCCGCGCTGGTGGATGGGTTGGTAGTTCCAGCCTTGCCTGTGCCGCGCACCACGACGTCGCCGCCGAGGGAGGGCGCGGTTTCGTCGGGCAGGGTGATGCTCGCCTTATCCACTTGTAGCCGACCATTGAGGGTGGCCTCATTACCCGCCATGCCTGCCTGCAATTGACCGGACACAATGACGAGCCGGTCGGTGCGCATGCTCGCGTGCAGGCGATCTATGCTGGCATTCATGGTGGCCCGAACTTGGCCGTTCTGAATCGCCGCTTCGCCGGTGGCGCGCAGGCTGCCGCCTGACTTGTTCGGACCGCCGCCACGCAGTGTGAACTCGTCCACTATTAAGCGCTGGCCATCAAGGCGACCACGGAGGCGTCCACCGCTGAGCTCAATGCCGTCGACCACAGAACGCATGGCGAGATCATCGGCGCCGAGGGTCCCTGTCAGATGCGGTGATGAACGGGTGCCTGCAATGCGCACGTCGGCCGCCAACGAGCCCTTCATCCTCCAGCCAGGAGGTGCCAGTGTGGACCATGCAGAAATCCGCGGAAGCGCAGCTTTGACCTGACCAGAGATGGGGGCGCTTTCGGGCCAGCTCCAACTGGTCTCGCCGTCTGCTTGCTTCGTGGCGACGAGTTGAGAACGCAATTCGCCGGAGGCGGTGCCCAACTGTTCGGTGTTCCAGTTCAGACGCATTTCGACGGACTGCCCCTGGCTGCGCAGTTGCAGGCGTGCGTCTTTCAGCCCGGCTGCGATGCGGGTTCGGACACCGGTGTCGGCATCCTGAGTGGTCAACACGAGGTCACCACTGGTGCGCGCCAACTCGGCATCAATGCGCATGGTGTCGCCCAGTTGGGCGTTCCATTGTCCATTGAATACGACGTCTCCGGTCACGCCGGTGTCCGCCGATTTCGGATCGACGAACAATTCGGCCCAAGCCAGTGGCAGGCCGGTTATGCGTCCGCTGGTGCTGAGGGTGCCTGCGCGCCAAAGCACAGGTTGCCAGGCTATGGTCGCTTGTGAAGTGCTGACATCAGGGGTGGGGGCCGTGAGAATCAGTTCGCCGGCCCCGGCGCTGAACTGGCCGCCAGCCCCCGCACCGGGCGCTGGTGCCCAGGTGAATGGAACCGACGTTTTGCTTTGCAGTCGCCAAGGAGCATTCGCACGCCCGCCACTTAAATTGGCGTCAAACGCAGCAAGTTCAAGCTGCTGAAGCGCTCCTTGCCAACTGGAGGCTGCCAGCGTACTACCGACGCGAGTTCGACCGGCCTCTGCGATGGCTTTCCAGGTCAGTGTGCGCTCGCCTTGGGCGAGAGTCCCGCGAACTTCGAATTCGGCCTGAGCAAGTCGGCCGCTCAGGTTGAGCAGGGTGCTGCGCAGCTTGATCGGGGTTGCGGCTCTATCAGCAGTGTCTGAACGCCATTCGGCCGTGGGAATTTCCAGCCGCAGCTTGACGCTCGGGTCGGTCCAGCCGCCTTGCCAGCTGCCGATCACGTTTAACTGTCCAGTGGCGGACGCTTCGTCCAGCTCCGGGGGTACCCCAGGGAGCTTTTTTACCCAGTCGAAGGTTCTAGCCAGGTTGCTGACTTCGGCGCTCAGTGTGCCGCCTCCGGCACGCTCCGCGGCAGCGCCCTCGAGTTTGATGAGGGTGCCGGGGGCGCTCAACTGGAGTTGACCTTTTCCGGAAGGGCTGTCAGTTCGCACCTCCATGTTGGTTCCGGTCAGCTCGGCATCCGTGGCGCGCACATTCAGTTTGGCTATGCGCAGCAGGCCGTCTTGCCAGCGACCCTGCGCGGAGGCGCTTTGAAGCCGCAGGGCGGACAGGTCTCTGGCCAGCGCTTGTGCCGGGGTTTCCCCCGCGCTTTGGCTCGTTGGCTGGCGTTGAGCCCGCGCTTGCAAGTCGGCATCAAAATCAATAGCGGTGCCTTCGCCCGAAACAGTGGCTCGACCGTCGATGGGAAACGGTGCCAGTTGAGTGTGAAGCTTCCCGGGATCGATGCCTCTGAGGGCGGTCACCAGCTGCCAACTGCCAGAGTCGCTTCCGGCTTTGTCGCTGGTGGATAAGTTCGCTGAGGCTGGGGCCTTGTTGGGAGAAGACCAGGAACCAGTGGTTTCAAAAGTGCCGCCTGCCAGTTCGGCCTTGAGACTTTGCACGGTGGCAATGCCGCTTTGCCAAGTGGCCTGGGTGTCCAGACGGCTCAAAGGCAGTCGTCGCTGATCCCAGGGGCCGGGCAGGGCATTGACGATCTGGGCCTTGATTTGCCAGCCGTCGGTTTCGGCCTCGGCGGATGTGCTTGCAGAGCCAGGTTTGATCTCCAGGCGGCCGGTCAGGCGCGTCTGAGGGCCTTTAGGCCAGAAGGGGGCGACATCGAGATCGGCAAACTCTGCCTGAGCTTCCGGCAAGGGCTGGGCTGCCCAGGGCGTGATACGAGCGGTCGCGTCTGCACGCGCTGCCGGGGAGCCGCTTTGCGTCGCCTGCCCGCGCACCTGAGCTTCAGCGCGCATCTCGGTCAGTGGGCCATGTACGCGTGCGTTGACTGACAAAGGTACGCCCTGGTTGCCCTCGGGTGCGGGGCTGAGAAAATTGCCGGAGAGTCGGGCGTCAATGTCCGGCGCACCCTCCGCGCCCAGACGGACATCAGCCTGGTAGGAGCCTTTGGCGATGGTGGCGTTTTCCAGATGAAGCCGGTGGTCCGCGCCGTCGAACAGGTAGCGCCCCGTGACCTCGGTGGCGCTGAACACCGTTGGACTCACGATCTCGAGCTTGCCGGCAGTGAAGGCGTCGAGACTGACGCCGAGCGGCAGGCCCAGCGTTTCCGGGGGCCCGATGGGGGATCGTTAGAAGGTGGACGCTGATCGTCGATGCGAATGTGGCGCGCGCTCAGTTCGGTAAAGTGTAGTCGGCCACTCAGCAGAGTCAGTGGGTTCCAGGCATAGCGCGCGTCGTAAACATCTATGGTGAGGCCGCCTTGGTGCCAGCGCAAATGCTGGGCTTGGCCTCCTCGCCGCAGCGCGCCCTGCAGGCCTTCTATGCCCAGAGCGTCTGGTGGTAAATAGCGTTGCCCCCAACTTAGCACCTGAGTTAGTGAACCCTCCCTGCCGGCCCATTGCCACAAGGCTGCCAGACCGAGTGCCAGCACGAGCACTACGCCAACAAAGGCGTAGACAAAATACCGAAGCCATCGCCTTGAGCGCTTGGAATCGGGCGCTTGCGTCGCGGGTGGTGCTTCGGACTGCGCCGCAGCCGATGTCCGAAGTAGAGCCTCAGATGAAGTCTCAGTTGAAGACTTGGATGAAGACTTGGATGAAGTTGGTGTGGCTTCAGTCATCAGAATACGAAGCCTACTGAAAGGTGCAGGCGCACCCGTTTGGATTTCAGACCGTACGCTACGTCCACCTGCAGGGGACCGACGGGGGTTCTTACGCGCACGCCGGTTCCTATGCCGAAGCGTGGGCGCAGATCCTGCGGCTTGTCGGTCACGTCGCCAAAGTCAAGAAACACGGTGTGCTCCAGGCCGCTGGGCATGCCTTCACGCACGATAGGGCGCTGCCACTCAACGCTGCCCACCGCCATGTAGCGGCCGGGGCCGACGACATCGTCCGGATAATCGATACCGATGGCGCGATAGGCATAACCGCGGACGGTGGCATCGCCCCCGGTGCGGAACAAGAGGGTACTTGGAATGCGTGTGCTTCTACTGGCCACCACCGCACCACCTTCGGCGCGAAGAGACAGCCGTCCGCTGTTGGCACTTTCCCCCAGCGACACGATGCCCAGCCAGCGCGCTGTGGCGCGCAAGAAGGGTTTTCTGGTGCCTTCCAGCGTATAGCCGCCTCCCAGCTCGGCGCCGAGGCCGTAGCCGCGAGAAGGGAAGGGCAGGCTGTCAAAGTAGCGCCCTGTCCACACATAATTGGCCGACAACGCCGAGCCGTCGCCGGTACGCGCGTCGGTCAATACAGCGCCGTCGCGTTTGACGACGTCAGAGCGGTCGAGCTGTGCGTACAGATGCCGATCAAAGCGGTCGTCTGAGCGCGACCGGCCAAAGCGAAACTGCTGTGAAGTGGTGACGAGCTCGCCGTCGTCAAGCCGGTCCCATTTGGCCAGGGTGCCCCAGCGCCATCCGTTCTCAGCAGGAATGCCTTGCCAGTCAGTTTGCAGGTAGGAGTGCGTTTTTTCGATCTGCAGTTTGGTGACAGCGCGCCAGCCGATCCTGGGTACGCGGTTGTGACGATACTCCAGGGAAAGGCGAGGACCGCCGTCGGTGGAGAAACCTGCCCCCAGCACCAACTTTTGTAGTTTGGCCTCAGTGACCTGAACTTGAACGGGTACGGCCGCAGGATCGTCTTCCGGGTCTATAAAAATTGTGGCGGAGTCGTAGTAGCCGCTGGAAGTGAGTCGATACTGCGCGTCGTTGAGCTTGCGTTGGTCGTAGACGTCGCCCGGCGCCAATCGGGCCAGCCGTGGCACCAGCACAGGGTCGTAACGGCTCGTGCCGGAGACTTCCAGTTCGCCCAGCCGGTACAGCGGGCCGGAGTCGACCTGCAGGCCCAGGTGCGCCATGTTCGCAGCCGGATCGACATCAGCCATGCTGTAGCTGATCCTGCCGGCGGGGTAGCGGCGCGCCACCAGTCGACGCAGGGTTTCAGTCTTGGCACTGCTCCAGGCGTCTTGCGTGAACTGCTGGCCAGAGGGTAACCCCCAACCGGAGCGAATCTCGTCGCGCTGTGCCACGGCATCGGGGTCACTGGATTGACCGATATCTCCCTCAAAGTCAATCCCCACCTTGCCTATCAAGGTCGGCTCTCCGGGTTCGATATCGATGAAAATTTTGGGTGGCCCGCCTGTCGCCTCGGTGCGTTTGATCTGGATGCGCGGGCTGAAATACCCTTGAGTGCCCAGAAGTTCTCGAACGTTGCGCTCTGCCAATACCATCAGCCGCTCCAGTTCGGAGCCCTCAAGATCAGATATGGTTTGGTAGCGTTGCAGTTCGTTGTGCCGCTCAATCAGAGAGCGAACACTTTCAGGTGCCCGCACTTCGATCTCAAAAGCCTTGACCTCCGAGGGTTCTGCAGTGGAATCGATGTCAGCTTTGCGTGTCGCGTTGGGCGATGTCTCGGGTGCTGATGTGGCCGCTGCAGGTTGAGGTGCGGGAGCGAATTGTGCAGATGCAAGCTGAGGCAGTAAGCACGTGCCAAGACTCAGTGCGCCGGCACTGACCCATCGCCTAAAAGGCACTTCAAGTGAAAAGCTAAACCACATCAAGCAAGGAGTTTATGGAGTACGCGCATACTCAATGGTAACGGCCAGAATTCGTTGGCCCTGTCAGCTATTGTCGACAAGACCCATGTCCTCTGCAGTTTCTCTTCCGGGCTTCAATGCCCCCGCGGTTGGCTTCGAGCAGCCTTTCGAGATGCTGCAAGCATGCCACGAACGCGTTCAGCGCAGTTTGGGCTTGCTGGAGCGATTGGTGGAGCATGTGGACGCCAATGGTCATGATGCTTCCTCACGCTCCGCGGCATCGGATGTGCTGCGCTACTTTGACATCGCGGCGCCCCATCACCATGAAGATGAAGAGCAACACGTTTTCCCGGTGGTGGCTGCCGGAGGAGACGCCCGGATGCGCGAGACTGTGGCACAACTGCAGGCCGATCATGTGCGAATGAGCGCAGTTTGGGGGCAACTACGCCTGGTGCTTCTGACCTGGCGCGACGCCGACCCGGCGCCGCCCGTCTCGAACTCCGATCGCGCTTTGGTGCGAGACTTCATGCGGTGCTACGCGGATCACATTCCACTGGAAGAAACCTTGGTCTATCCGGCCGCTATTTCCGTTCTGGACGCGGATCGCCTTGTCAGCATGGGGACTGAAATGGCGTCCCGTCGGCGTTGAAGGCCACTAAGCGTGGAAGCAGTTACCGGGCTGAATCAAGCAGAGTGCTTCACAGATTAGCACTCAGTATTTGTTCGTGCGCGGCCATGAGGCGAGGAAGCGGGCGAAGGCGCTACTCCCTCCGGACAAGCAGGGCCTACTTCGACAGCATTCGCATGGCCTCTTCCAGCCCTTTCAGGGTCAGCGGAAACATGCGGTTTCCCATGAGTTGCTGAATGACGGCAATACTCTGGCGATACTGCCACACCCCTTGCGGCTCAGGGTTGATCCAGGCAAATTTGGGAAAGGCGTGGGTCAGGCGCTGAATCCATTCGGCGCCCGGTTCTTCGTTGTTGTATTCAACGCTGCCGCCGGGTTGGAGGATTTCGTAGGGACTCATGGTGGCGTCGCCCACAAAAATCAGCTTGTAGTCCTTGTTGTACTTGCGAATGATGTCCCAGGTGGGGAACTTCTCGGCGAAACGGCGCCGATTATTTTTCCACATGAAGTCATACACACAGTTGTGGAAGTAGTAAAACTCCAGGTGCTTAAACTCTGACTTCACCGCAGAAAATAGCTCTTCCACGCGCTGGATGTGCTCATCCATGGTGCCACCCACGTCCATCAGCAGAAGCACCTTCACGTTGTTGTGGCGCTCCGGTACCATTTTGATGTCGAGCCAGCCTGCATTTGCAGCGGTAGAACGTATGGTGTCAGGCAGATCCAGCTCCAGCTCATTACCCTCGCGCGCAAACTTGCGCAGGCGGCGCAACGCCACCTTGATGTTTCGCGTGCCCAGTTCCTGGCTGTCGTCATAGTCCTTGTAGGCACGCTGGTCCCAGACCTTGACAGCGCTCTTGTTGCCGCCTTTGCCACCGATTCGAATGCCTCGTGGGTTGTATCCCCCATGGCCAAAGGGGCTGGTGCCACCAGTGCCAATCCATTTGCTGCCGCCTTCGTGTCGCTCTTTCTGCTCTTCAAGACGTTTCTTGAGCGTCTCCATCAATTCGTCCCAGCCCATCTTCTCTATGGCGGCTTTTTCCTCAGGGCTCAATTCTTTCTCGAGCACCTGGCGCAGCCAGTCGGCCGGGATTTCCTTGGTGAAGTCAGTGACCTGCTCGACCCCTTTGAAGTAGGCAGCAAATGCACGGTCGAACTTGTCGTAATGCTTTTCGTCCTTGACCATGGCGGCCCGGGCGAGATAGTAGAAATCGTCGATCGAGCAGGCGTCAGGCTGCCGGGGGCCAACCACATCGGCCTGAAGGGCTTCCAGGAGGGTCAGAAATTCCTTGACCGAGACTGGTAGCTTGGCGGCGCGTAGGGCGTAGAAGAAATCGATCAGCATGGGTGAAGAACCTGAAACCGGAGTTTGCAGACATTATCGGCCCGAACGGTTTTTACGTTGGTGCGAAGGTGACAGGCGTGGTCTTGGCGCTCCGCCGAAGTTCTCAAACGTATCCGCCGTTCCCGGATCGCTGCGCGTGAAGGCCTTCTAATGGCCTCTGGCTGCGTGTTTTTACATCGGCTGACCGGCAAGGCGTGACTACCTTGTCATGAGCGGCGCCTCAATCCCCGTGCTCCGAAGCCGGCGGCCAGTAGCCCGAGGATGATCAAAGCCCATTCGCTCATGGTGGGAACCGGAGTGACCGCTGGCGCAACTGAGTCAACTGGCGTGACAGGCGCTGCGCTGGGGGTGGCACTCACAGTTGACGACGCTACGCCAGTGCCAATTGCATTCGAGGCGGCAACTGTGCAGTCGTAGGTCGTGCCGTTGGACAGCCCCGTTACCATGATCGGACTGAGCAAGCCGTTCGCAGTGATTGCTGCGCCACCGCCCTGCGGGACGCAGGAGGCCAGATAGCCGGTAATTGCGCTTCCACCGTCGCTGGCGGGCGCGCTGAAACTCACTGTGATCTGGGCATCGCCGGCAGTGGCCGTCACTCCGGTCGTGGCAGTGGGTGGGCTGGCTGCTGGGGTGCCGCCCACCAGAGTCAGGGCAACGGAGTTGATGGCGCCTGGGTCTGAGAACCAGTCGTCTATGGCAATCAGGGTCCACTCACCGTTGATCTGTGCGGTGTCGAGACCCGAGAAGGCGGCGAGCAGGTTGGTGGCTGCATCACTACCTTCGCCTGATGTTCGGTAGTTTCCCGCGGGTATGATGTGAGCGAAAGTACTATCCGCTGAGGCCGCTGCCCAAATGTTGCCGGCACCGACGAAATTCTCGTCTACAAACGTGTAGGTGCCGTTGTAATCGGACGAATCACCGGCGGGCCGGGGAGCAGGGCGACCTATCTCATGCACGAGATCAAAGGTGGTGCCGTTGGGGGATCTCAGCCGGAGGACAACATCCCCGGACCAAACATGCTGCAAATTGACGGCAACGGAGATGCCTGTGATCGGTCCGACGAAATCGCTGACGGTGATGGGTACTGAAATTCCCGCGCCATCTCCGTCCGGAATCACTGCCATGGGTCCTGGATAGGTGTAGGTTTCGGCATGCGCGAGAGAAGCCACCAACAGGGCAGTGGAGGCCGCCAAGGCCCTAACCATCTGCCGCATGCGACTGGCTATGAACTCGATCGGTCGCACGGTCTCAGGCTTCACGATTTGCATAATGCCACTCCCCCGAAATGGTTAGATTACGGGCGACCATACAGACGTAGTTTGGAGCAGGCTACATTTGTTGCAACCATTTACATCGGGCATCAGGGGAAAACTGCCAGCACCTCTTTTGCTTGGCTACCGCGTTAGGCTTGGTTTGTTGTCTTAAGTGTTGCATGCATCAAGCCATTTGCCCTGAATCGGTCGCGGCTATATTCGCCGGAGGGCCTTTCAAATGCCCGTGCAAGACACGGTGAGCTCAGCCTGGAAAGTGTGCACGACCTTCCGATCCGCGCCCTTGCCTTCGGTACGATCGAATTTGCCGACAAGTTTGAAACCTGTAGGGTAGAACGTGACGCCACGTTTACCAACGCCGAACTTGTAGTTCGTCTCGCCGATTTTGGCTGTGATGGTGGCTTGGCCCATTCCCTGTGAAGCGCCGGCGAGTATGGCAATGCCGTCCCCATCTACGTCACGAAGGGCCTCCGATCGACTAAGCGCTTCTGAGTTCACCTGAATCCAGTCCCAGGGTTTTTTGTCTGGGAAACAGGTTGCCTTCACGTCGATCTCGCGCCCGTCGAGAGATCCTTTGATGGTGCCTTTGACCCCGCTTGCCGAGGCCTGGCCTGCGGCGCACCCCAAGAAAACAACGATCATAGCGATGGGAAATTTCATTAGAAAGTCCTCCAGAGTTGGCCGCAAAACGAGGAATGCAATCGGCGAATTCTCAATCTAACACGATCACGATGCTGGTGAGAGCAGAGACTGCCAAAATTGGCAGTTGCTCGAAATCAGTGTGGAGTTCGCAAATAATTGGTACTGGCACCTTTGACGCGTTTTTCTTTGTTTGCCTCTTTGGGGAATGCCCTATACGATGTGCAGGGTCGGGGCTTGTGATTGCAGGCTCCAGGGGAGGCTCTGCATAAACCCTCGCGGTGCTGATTCGTTCGGCCTGCACGATGGGTGATGCAGGGGCTGACAAGGTGTTTTATGGACCCTCAAGCCGAGGACGATATGTCAGTACGCCTGTATGCCGCGCTATTTTTGGTCGTCGTTCCCGGTGTCTGCTCGGCTGCTGATCGCTGGACGTGCAAGACTATTGAGAATTTGCTGAAGGCTACAGACCGCGGTTTGGCGGATGTTGCCAGCGGACAGGCACGTAAGCGCCCTCCGACCGCAATTGCCACCTACGCGCGCGAGTCGATCAACATGGCCGAGAGGTTCTCGACCAGGAACCCACTCCCTAAGCATCTGGTCGGCGCATTGTCTGCAATGGCTGAGACTGCTTCCAGTCAAGCGTTGATGACGACTGCGGCGCCGGAGTTGTTGAGGCATGGGCTGGTCGTTCAGGCAGCAATGCCGCAGATTTGCCCTGCATCCGAAGTGCCCAACTTGACCCGACATGCGAGCTAGTGCGAGGCATGCCCTGAGAATCGCCTGCGTTTTCTCACTTTCTTGTCGGGCTGGCGATTGCACTCATCTTGGTCGTGAGGGGGATGCCTGATGGCTGGGTACGCGGATTTTTCTTTTACTGAGATTTGGGCGCGAATAGGTGGCGCGGCTGATTCTGTTCTGGCGAATTCGAGTCTTGCGCCGCGCGGAATCGTTGTCGATCTGCCGGATGAAGAACGTGATGCTCTTCAGAGTCTGGTGAGCCCCATGGTCGCCGACCTTGAGGCGCTTAGGCTTCAGACGCTTGAAACGGTCGACAAACGCGCTCGGTTGCTGGTGCCGCTGGCAGGTGGGGCAGCCTTTATCGCGCTGCTTCTGGGAGGCCAAGGTCTGGTGTCAGCTCTTATTTTTGGGGCTTTGGCAGCAGTTGCGGGCTGGTTTCTTGCCATGGGCAACCGTGCCAGCAAATACCAGGCCGCAGTGAAGAGCCGCATTGCGCCAGTAACGACGGGACTACTGGCGGGCTTTGATCACGCCGTGGAGCCTGAAACCGATCTTGCGCGTGTGCGCGACTGGCAACTGTTTCCGAAGTTGCAGTCTGCTCGAACGCTTGACCGCGTTGCGGGCGTCAAGAACGGGGTTGCAGTGCGCTTGTCAGAGATGCAGGTTGGCTATTCGTCATCTGCAAAGCTGGACACGATTGATCACACCCTGTCCTTTGCTGTCTTCGAGGTTCAGGTGGCCTCTGACGGAATTGGGGCAATTGCGCTGACCCCTGATGACGCACCGCCACGTTTGCTCGCTGAGCAAGCGAAGTCAGACGGGCTGCGCGCGACTCTCACAGGAGATGCAGACTTTGATCGGGTCTACAGGGTGCGAGTGAATCCACCAGATGCGTTGTCTGCTCTGACGCCTGATCTGCGTTCTGCCATTTTGGGTTTGGCGGTGGTGGCTCCAGCGGGCCGACCTTATGTGGTGCTTACGCCTGAATACCTTGTGGTGTTGTTTCCAACTCTGCACGCGGATCTGGCGTTTCATGTGCCGCCGTACTGGGTCCCAATTGATGCGCAAGCGCTCGTTGCCCAGTTCGCGTCTGATCTGGCGGTCAGAACCAAGCTCTTGAATGCTGTGCTTGATTTGTCATTTCCACGAGCGCGGGAATGACAAGAAGTGCCAAGTGCCGTTGGGGGAACGGTCTTGAGCTGCTGACTAAAGGTCAGTTCGCAATCTCCACAGTTCAGGGAACAAGACCACATCGAGCATTTTCCGCAGATAACTCACACCGCCGGTGCCGCCGGTGCCACGCTTGAAACCAATGATGCGTTCCACGGTGGTGACATGGCGGAAGCGCCAGAGGCGGAAGGCGTCTTCCAGGTCGACGAGCTTCTCCGCAAGCTGATACAGGTCCCAATGGTCCTCGGGCGCGCGGTATACGGTTAGCCAGGCGGCTTCCACCTCATTGCTGGCTTCGCGGGGCTGGGTCCAGTCGCGATCCAGGCAGTGGGCCGGCAAGGGCATACCCTGGCGGACCATCAGGCGCAGAGCTTCGTCGTAAAGTGAAGGTGCCTCGAAGAACGATTGCACCAGTGCCAGCCGTTCCGGATGGTGGGCATGCGGCGCCAGCATGGCAGCATTCTTGTTGCCCAAGGCAAACTCGATGCAGCGATACTGAAAACTCTGAAACCCGCTGGAAGGGCCGAGAAACGGACGAATAGCGCTGTACTCGGGCGGGGTCATGGTCGCCAGCACGTCCCAGGCGTGTACCAGTTGCTCCATGATGCGGCTGGCGCGGGCGAGCTTCTTGAATGCAGGTGGCAGGCGGTCTTCCCGCAGATCGCCCATGGCAGAGCTCAGCTCCTTGAGCAGCAATTTCATCCAAAGTTCGCTGGTTTGATGCTGAACGATGAACAGCATCTCGTCGTGCGCAGGGGAGAGCGGGTGCTGGGCACTCAGGATCTGATCAAGATGCAGGTAGTCGCCGTAGCTCATGCTTCGGCTGAAATCGAGCTGTGCTTTTTCCGCTTGGACAATGGATTCGGGCGTGGTCATATCGGGTCTCAGGTAACGGCTTGCTGGCGATTGAATTCGGGCAGCTTGTACTCCTCGTTCGCAAGAACTTCCTGCAGCGCTTGCGCGGCCTGCGCCACGTTCTCGTACGAAAGATAGAGCGGTGTGAATCCGAAACGCAGAATGTCGGGTTGCTGGCTGTCGCCGGCGCGGAAGTCTCCCACCACGCCTCGTGCAATCAAGGCTTGCACAATTGCATACGCGCTGCCGGGGGAAGTTGTGCTGTAGGTGTCAGGCAGACCTGAGAGCCTCGTCGCGCATGATCCAGTGGCGTCACCAGTTCGAATTTTCCGGGGCAAAGCGCTTCAACGAGTTGAATGAACAGATCGGTCAAGGCAAGTGACTTTGCCCGCAAGGCCGGCATGCCACCGAATTTTTCCGCCTCGGTGAACACGTCCAACGCTGTATCAAGTGCCGAGAGGCTGATGATGGGCTGGGTGCCGCACTGGTAGCGCGAGATGTCCATGGCTGGTTGGTACTCTGGCGTAAAGGCAAAGGGCTGTGCATGACCCCACCATCCTGCCAAAGGCTGCCAGCAGCGGGTCACGTTGCGTGGGTGCACCCACACAAAGGCGGGCGCTCCGGGGCCACCGTTCAGGTACTTGTAACCGCAGCCCACTGCAAAATCGGCATCAGCGCCCGTGAGGTCGACAGGCACCGCACCCACACTGTGGCACAGATCCCAGACCATCAGTGCGCCAGCAGCATGCGCTGCGGCAGTGACGGCGGTCATGTCGTGCATGGCCCCGGTGCGGTAGTTCACATGCGTGAGCATGAGCACAGCCACCTCAGGGCCCAGGCTGGCCTGCACTTCATGCGGCTCGATCAGGCGCAGTTCATACCCTCGCTCGCGGCAAAGTGCCTCGGCTATATACAGATCGGTCGGAAAATTGCTGCGCTCGCTGACAATAACTCGCCTTCGGGTGCCGCTCCTGTCCTGGCCCTGTGAAGTCTCTGAAGTGCTTTGTGCCGAGATGTTGAGCGCTGCCGAAAGAACCTTGTAAAGATTGATGGAAGCGGTGTCGGTGGCCACCACTTCGCCCTGGCCGGCGCCGATCAGCGGGGCAATGCGGTCTCCCACGCGGCGAGGGAGGTCAATCCAGCCGGCGCTGTTCCAGCTCTTGATAAGGTTGGCGCCCCACTGATCCGCCACTACCTGGGCCACTTTTTCTGGAACGGAGCGAGGCAGGGCACCCAGAGAATTACCGTCGAGATAAATGGTGCCCTCGGGTAGGGTGAACAGGTTCTTGAGTGGGGCCAACGGGTCGGCGGCGTCAAGGGCTCTGTAGTCTTGGAGCGAAGTCATGTGGTCAGGCGGATAAAGTTCGCAGCACCGCCCGCACGGGTGAGGGCATCGGCGGTCATGAGTTTCAAGGGAAGAGCGATAAGCTCGTAATCACCTTCGGGTACATCGTCGAGCACGAGGTTCTCCAGCACGCGCAACTGGCGGCGGCGTATGGTCTGGTGGCTGTCCAGGCTTTTGCTGCTGGCGGGGTCGATGCTGGCGGTGTCGATGCCAATAAGTTGGACGCCCGCATCGGCCAGCTTTTCTACCGTCTCCGGTGCGAAGGCCGTCAGATTCGGATCCCAATGATCAACGGGCGCGCGTTCGTAGGTTCTGACGAGAACCCTTGGCGGAAGCCTCTGTGCAGCGTGAGCCAGATGGCTCCACAGAATAAGAGGGTGAACACCGATGGCGTGAATCACACGGCACGGGCCGAGATAGGGCGACAAGTCCAACTGGCCCGCAGCAGAGCCTTGCGGGTCGTAGTGCAGGGGTGCGTCTGCGTGTGCCCCGATGTGTGGAGACATGGTGAGGCTGCTGACGTTGACAGGGCAGCCGGGGCCGATTTCGGCGCTCCAGCGCTGTGCATAGGCGGTGTCGCCGGGAAACACCGGTGAGGCCGCATGTACTGGGGGGGATATGTCCCAAAGGGTTGGCATGGCGTGAAGTTACCGGTTTTGCGCATGCTGTGGTGTCGGTTTTTTCCAACGATCAGCAAGGCTTGCGGAACAGGCCGTGTGCCTGAGGCGCTTTAGGGAGCCTCCTTAGCCGGTGATGGCTAACATGCCATGCCGCATGCGTGCCCGTTGGCAGGCGTCGCTGCCTTCTTCAAATTCGCGGCAGGGCGACGAGCGCCATTCGTAGATTCCGCAGCCCACTTGCTCGCCGACGCGGCCGGTTAGGGCAGCGCAGCGTGGAGGAGAATGATCAGTGCCGCGCATGCGGCACGTCGTGCCGTTGACCTCCACCGTGAGCGAATCGGGCACGCTACCGCCTTGTGACAGCAGCTCGTGGACCGAAAAATCGACCCGAAAGCTGGCGCAGCAGGCACCGCAGGTTTGGCAAGCGCTCATGGGTGTACTGCCGCGAGAGTCGAGGTTACTGGTTCATGCGGCAGTGTCGTTAGCGGAATCTTGCCGACCCAGCAGCAGGTATTCCAGCAGCGCCTTTTGTACGTGCATGCGGTTCTCTGCTTCGTCCCAGACGACCGATTGCGGCCCATCTATGACCTCTGCGGTGACCTCTTCGCCCCTGTGGGCGGGCAGGCAATGCATGAACAGCGCCTCGGGCTTGGCCGCGCGCATCATTTCGGCGTTCACGCACCAATCGGCAAATGCCTTCATGCGCTCTGCATTTTCAGCTTCGTAGCCCATCGACGTCCAGACGTCAGTGGTGACCAGATCAGCGCCCCGGCAGGCATCCACCGGATCGTTAAAACATTCATAGTGCGTGGTGGAGGGCTTGCGCGGACCGCCCACCAGTTTTTCGTCGATCTCGTAGCCGCGAGGCGTGCTTACGTGCACTTTGAAACCCAGGATCTCTGCAGCCTGCAGCCAGGTGTTGGCCATGTTGTTGCCATCGCCAACCCAGGCGACGGTCTTGCCCGCGATCGAGCCGCGATGCTCGATGAAGGTGAAGAGGTCGGCCATGATCTGGCAGGGGTGGTACTCGTTGGTCAAACCGTTGATGACTGGCACGCGCGAAAACTCGGCAAAGCGCTCGATACGCGCTTGCTCGAAGGTGCGGATCATGACCACGTCCACCATGCGGCTGATAACGCGCGCGGTGTCTTCGATTGGTTCAGAACGTCCCAGCTGGCTGTCGCCGCTGGTGAGGTTGACCACCGATCCACCCAGTTGATACATGCCCGCCTCGAAGCTGACGCGCGTGCGAGTGGATGCCTTCTCGAAAATAAGCGCCAGCGTACGATCCGCCAGGCTCTGGTGCTTTTCGTAGGCCTTGAACTTGCGCTTGATCAGAGCGGCACGCTGGAACAGATAGGCGTACTCGTCGGCGGTGAAATCGCTGAACTGAAGATAGTGCTTGATCGGGTTGTTCATCGCAACAGGCTCACTCGTCATTCTTTAAGGAAGGCTTGGATTAGCGGCACGAGGATGGCGACGATCTCGTCGGCCTCTGCCTCGGTCAGAATCAGTGGGGGCACCAGACGGATCACGCTGTCGGCGGTGACGCTCAGAAGCAAACCGGCCTCCGCCGCCCGCTCGGCCAGCACGCCGCAAGGCTTGGTCAATTCAATGCCAAGCATCAGCCCCTGGCCGCGAATTTCCTTCAGGCCAGGGTTGCCTGCCAGCCCCTTTTCAAGGGCTGCCCTCAAATGGGTGCCCACTTTGGCGGCATTTTCCAGCAGATTATCTTCTTCCATGATGCGAATGGTTTCTACCCCTGCGCGCATCGCCAGAGGGTTTCCGCCAAAGGTGGTGCCATGGTTGCCCGGCTGGAAGATGTTGGCAGCCTTGGGTCCAGCCACCACCGCGCCAATGGGAACGCCTGATCCCAGGCCTTTGGCCAGCGGCATCACGTCTGGGACAATGCCGGCCCACTGGTGGGCGAACCATTTGCCGGTGCGACCCATGCCGCATTGCACTTCGTCAATCATCATCAGCCAGTCGCGCTGGTCACAGAGCTGGCGAACTTGCTGGAGGTAGTCAATGCGCATGGGGTTGATGCCGCCTTCGCCCTGAATGGTTTCAAAGAAAACCGCCACCACGTTCGGGTTGCCTTCGGTGGCTTTCTTCAGTGCTTCAATGTCATTCAGGGGCACGCGAATGAAGCCCTCGACCAACGGCTCGAAGCCTTTTTGTACCTTCACGTTGCCCGTGGCACTTAGCGTGGCAATGCTGCGGCCATGGAAGGCTTTTTCATAGACGACGATCTGCGGGTTGGTGATGCCTTTGTCGTGCCCAAACTTGCGAGCCAGCTTCAGGGCGGCCTCGTTGGCTTCCAGGCCAGTGCAGCAGAAGAACGCATTGGTCATGCCCGAGAGCTCAGTCAGCTTCTTGCCCAGCACTTCGGCGTTGGGTACATGGTAGTAGTTGCTGCAGTGGATGAGCTTGGCAATCTGCTCCTGCAATGCAGGCACCAGCTTGGGGTGGTTGTGCCCCAGTGTGTTCACGGCTATGCCGCCGAGTCCGTCGAGGTATGACTTGCCGTTGACGTCCCACACGCGGCACCCTTGTCCATGATCCATGGCAATGGGTAGGCGGGCGTAAGTGTTCATGAGGTGCGGCGAGGCTGCTTCGATGTGATTGGTCACGGCAAGGCTCCTAGAAAAAGAAAATCGGGCCAACGAGGCCCGCTGAAGTCGCATTCTAGGGCTGTCCGAGCTCTTCGCGCGGTTAAGGATGCCCTGCATAACTCCCTGCGGTCTGTGGCAGCACGGCCTCGGGCGATCCGCTGCGTTGCTTTTCTTGCCAATAGCTGGGCTATTGGCTGCAAAAAGACGCCTTGCGCCTCATCCCGATCCGCACTACCTCCGACTCGCGAGGGTTATGCAGGGCATCCTTAACACGGAACCTTTTGAATTGTCGCAAGTCTTATATAAGATATAATTCTTCCCCGTGCAGCAGCCACAAGCTTGTTGTGCCGCATTTCTGCCAGAAACCACAATGGCCAGCATTCCCTCCAGTAGAGAATTTTTTATCCAGGGCGTGACCCGCTCTGGCCGCACGTTCCGCCCAAGCGATTGGGCGGAACGCCTTGCGGGCGTCATGAGCCCTTTTCGGCCCGGAGGGGCGCGTCCAGGTAGCCATTTAAGTTATTCGCCCTGGTGTGTGCCCACGGCAGTTAATGGCGTGAAATGCGTCGTGGTGAACACCGCTTTGCGCGAGCACGAACCCATGGCCTGGGATTTCGTCATGAACTTCGCGCGAGACAATGAACTCCAGGTGTTCGAGGCCTGCCTCTTGCCTGAAGAGTCCGACAGGCCAACAACTCAGCCATAAATTCATACCCAATCGGCCGTTAAGGATGCCCTGCAAAACCCTCGCGAGTGGGTGGCAGTGACGATCGCCCGAGGCCGTGCTGCCACAGACCCCAGGGAGTTGTGCTGGGCATCCTTAAGTATCGGCCACAAACAAAAAGAGCCGCGAAAGCGGCTCTTTTGTTCTGTGCTGACAGCGCACCCGTTACAAACGGCGGCGAACTTGACTGACGAATCAGCAAGCCCGGCCGGGCTGTTTGCCTGATTGGATCAGGCTGCTGCTTGGGCCAGGGTTTTAACCTTGGCCGACAGGCGGCTCTTGTCGCGAGCTGCCTTGTTCTTGTGGAAGATGCCTTTGTCTGCGACGCTGTCGACAACAGATTGCATCAGGGCAAAGGCGCTCTTGGCCTTGTCTGTATCGCCGGCGAGAACTGCTTTTTCAACGTTCTTGACAGCGGTGCGGTATTTGGAACGCAGCGAGGTGTTCGCGGCGTTGAGTTTGATGTCCTGGCGGACGCGTTTGCGGCCCGATGCCAGGCGGGGGTTCTTTTTCTTCGGCTTGCTAGCGGCCATGGAAGTATTCCTTTAAATGTCTGTGGATGTTGTCAGCAGAACCCGGCATTCTAGCAGCTTCAAGAAACTCCTGCCGTTCAAACTCCTGCCATTCATTCCTGCCACTGGGCTCGCCGCAGGCCGCCTCATCTACATTCATGGGTTTTGCCGGCACGACTACACTTCTGCCTGAAAACGGCAGGTAGACCGACTAAAAATCGCCTAATCGGATGCCGGACAGCCGGTAAAGCATTTTCCATGAGCCTTTTCAAATCTGCCTCCACAGTCTCCTTGTTAACCCTGGCTTCGCGCGTGACGGGGCTGTTGCGGGATGTGCTCATGGCGTCCGTGTTTGGCGTCAGCGCCATGACGGATGCGTTCTGGGTCGCTTTCAGGCTCCCCAATCTGTTTCGACGCGTGCTTGGCGAGGGCGCTTTCAGTCAGGCTTTCGTGCCTGTGCTGGCGGCTACGCGCGCCACGGAAGGGGAGGCAGGTGCCAAGCTGCTGATCGATCGCGTGGCTTCACTGCTGGCGTTGGTGCTGGTGCTGCTTAGCATTGCCGGTGTGCTGGCTGCTCCGGTGCTGGTTTGGGCCATGGCCAGCGGGCTGCCGGCAGGGGGTACTGAGGCAGCGGTCCACATGACGCGCTGGATGTTCCCCTACATCGCCTTCATGTCCCTCGTGGCCCTGGCTGGCGGTGTGCTCAATACCTGGGAGCGTTTCGCGGTGCCGGCGGCCTCTCCCGTGCTGCTGAATTTGGCTTGGATCGCAGCGCTGCTGTTGCTGGTGCCAGTGTTCAAGCGCTGGGGAATCGAGCCGATCTACGCGCTGAGTGCGGGTGTGCTCCTGGGCGGGGTACTGCAACTGGCACAGCAGCTTCCTGCACTGCGCCGCCTGGGCTTGCTGCCGCGCATTCGCTGGAGCGGCAGCACTTTACGGTCTGCCTGGGGAGATCCTCACACTCGCAAGATTGTGGGGCTCATGCTTCCTGCCCTGCTGGGGGTGAGCGTGGCCCAGATCTCTCTGCTGATCAATACGCAGATTGCCTCGCACCTGGCACCTGGCAGCGTGAGCTGGATCACCAGCGCAGACCGGCTCATGGAGTTTCCTACCGCGCTGCTGGGGGTGGCGCTCGGGGTGGTGCTCATGCCGCAGCTCGCCGCTGCCCGTGCCCGCGAGGACGCCGAGCGCTACTCCGCGCTGCTGGATTGGGGCTTGCGACTGGTTGTCCTTTTTACGTTGCCTTGTGCCGCAGCGCTGCTCGTCTTCGCCAAGCCACTGGTGGCGGTGCTCTTTCATTACGGTGCGTTTGGCACACGGGATGTGCATATGGTCACGCTGGCCCTCACCTCCTATGGCGTCGGCCTCGTCGGCATTGTGGCTGTCAAGGTGCTTGCGCCAGGCTTTTATGCCCGGCACGACATGCGCACGCCTGCCCTGATTGCGGTGGTGGTGCTGGTCGTCACGCAGATTTTGAACCTTATTCTGGTGCCTTGGCTCCAACACGCAGCGCTGACGCTCACCATCAGTCTGGGGGCGCTTTTGAATGCCCTGTGGCTATTGATTGGGCTGATCCGACGGGGCAGCTATAAGCCGGTGTCAGGTTGGCTGGTATTCGCAGCGAAGGTGCTGGGGGCTACGTTGCTCATGGCTGGCTTCCTGTGGTGGGGCTCAATCTATATTGACTGGGTGACCGTGAGGGGCTTGGCGCGCGTTGGCGTGCTCTCGGCGTTTGTTGCGGGCGCAGTCTTGATCTACTTCGGCACGCTTCAACTCTCAGGGGTAAGACTCAAGGGTTTGCTGCGAAAGTAAAACAGATTTGACGTATTGCGGCGTCGGTTATACAAATCTCCATGGCCCTGAATTTTTCCATCCCTACCACGCTGGCCTATTTTTCTGCCTTGGTGCAGAGTGACGAGCATTTTCCTCTTCTGGAGGCTGCAGCTTGTCTGGCGCACGACGAGTATCCGGAGCTGGATATGGAGCAGGTGCTGGCCGACGTGGACCGCATGGCTGCCCGGCTCGAACGCCGGGTTGCACCTGGAACCTCGGCGCTGGAGCGGGTGCGTGCGCTGAATCAGTTCTTTTTCGGAGACCTGGGTTTTGGCGGAAACGTCAACGATTACTACAACCCTGACAACAGCCATTTGAACGTGGTGCTACACACGCGCCGCGGAATTCCGATTTCACTGGCTGTCATTTGGCTGGAGCTCGCCCAGGGGCTGGGGCTGGAAGCCGAAGGCGTGGGCTTTCCGGGGCATTTCCTGGTTCAGATTACCCTGCCGGGCGGAAAGGTCGTGATTGACCCGTTCTCAGGGCAATCTCTAAGTCGCTCTGATTTGCGTGAACGCATTGCCGAAATTCACCCGAACTTGCCACTTCGGGAGGGCAGCGACTTGCCCCTTGCACTCTACCTTCAATCTTGCCGGCCACGGCAGATCATTGCCCGTATGTTGCGCAATCTCCAGGAGATTCACCGCTCGCAGCAAGATTGGCCACGGCTGCTGGCAGTACAGGAGCGCTTGGTCATTCTCTTGCCGCAAGCGTGGGAGGAAGTCCGCGACCGGGGGCTCACCTTGGCAGAGTTGGGTGAGCGGCAAAGAGCACGCCAGGATCTGTCTCTGTACCTGCGCGAGGCACCTCATGCCGGGGACCGCCAAGCCATGGCAGAGCGCTTGGCCGACCTGGGTGGCGGGTTGCCTTGAATCAGGCCTCCCAGGCCCTGAGGCCCTCTGGCTAAACCCAGCCCGTCGCTTCCAGCTCTTTCTTGAAGTACGCGTAGAAAAGAGGCGCTGCCACCAGTCCGGCCGGGCCAAAAATCGCTTCCATCACGAACATTACGGCCAGCAGCTCCCACACACTCATGTGCGTTCGGTGGCCAATGACTTTCGCGTTGATGAAGTATTCAGCCTTGTGGATCACAATCAGGAAGGCCAGGCACGCGAGCGCCACCCAGGGCGAAACGGACAGCCCGACCAGGGTTAGCACGGCGTTGCAGATCAGGTTGCCTACGATGGGAATCAGTCCTGCTGCGAATGTGAGCAAAATCAGTGCCATAGAGTAGGGCAGGCGGGTGTCCCACAGGGGCAGCACGATCAGCAGGAAAACGGCTGTCAGGGTAGTGTTGAACAGCGCGATCCAGAACTGCGCCACCACAATCTGCCGAAACGTCTCGCCGAACCGCGACAAGCGCAAATGCATTTGCGCCGAAAGTGGCTTGAGAAGAATCAGTGAAGGACGTGCAGCGGCCAGCGCGCCGATGAGCAGGCCCACAAAAGCGAACAGCAGCCCAGAGAGCCAGGCTCTGCCAGTCGTGGCCAGAGTGCCGGCTTTGCTGGCCAGGTAGGAGGCAATCGCTCGCTGGACGTCGACAGCGCCCGTGGGCAGTTGTGTGGCGATGTCCTGCGGAAGCCGGTCGCGAAGTTCAAGCACTGTGCTGGCCATGAATCCGAGGAGTTCCCGGTAGGTGGACGGCGCGTCCAAGATGATGCCGCGTGCGCGTGGTAGCAGCGCCGCAATCACGATCAGCGGGATGAGCACCACTACCGTGGCAGCAAGCCTTGGGGCCTGATGATTGGGTGATCGCAGCACCGCGCCAAATCGGGGGCTGAACCATCGGGTGCCCAGGAAACCCAGGCACGCGCACAACAGGCCAGGCAGCAGGCCTTGCCACATGATGAGGAGCAGTGCTGCTGCTATGGCCACGTGGCTGGCCACAGTGGCGATCTGCTCGCGTAGTTGGGATTGCGGAGTCAAGGCTGAAGGTGCGGGCTTATCAGGCTACTACGACTGCGGCACCCTCACCACGTGGGGCAATGCGTCCGATTTCAAAGACCTGCTCGCCAGCGGCACGCAACGTGGCGGCACAGGCGGCGGCTTCCTCGGGGGCGATGACAACAATCATGCCGATCCCGTTATTGAAGGTCCGGTTCATCTCCTGGTCGTCAATGCCGGCAGTTTCCTGAAGCCAAGCGAACAATTCGCTGCGTGGCCAGCTGCCGTTCTTCAGGTGAGCGGCCAGCCCATCGGGCAACACGCGAGGAATATTTTCCAGCAGGCCGCCACCAGTGATGTGGGCTAGTGCCTTGATGGGATGCTTCTCGAGTGCAGCAAGGGCATTTTTCACGTAGATGCGCGTGGGCGCCATCACGGCTTGGCGGAAGGGCTGGCCGTCCAGGGTGGTGGGCAGCTTGTCGCCCGCACGTTCAAGGCACTTGCGCACCAGGCTGAAGCCGTTGCTGTGCACGCCGCTGGAAGCCAGGCCCAGTACGATGTCGCCTTCGGCCACGTTTTGGCCGGTGAGAATTTTGGACTTTTCGACGGCGCCGACACAAAAACCTGCCAGGTCATACTCCCCAGGAGGGTACATGCCGGGCATTTCGGCCGTTTCGCCGCCAATCAGTGCGCAGCCTGCCAGCTCGCATCCTTTGGCGATGCCGCCCACCACGGCAGCGGCGGTATCCACTTCCAGCTTGCCGCATGCGAAATAATCCAGGAAAAATAATGGCTCTGCTCCTTGCACAAGAACATCGTTGACGCTCATGGCCACCAGGTCGATGCCCACGGTGTCGTGCATGGCCCACTCGAAAGCCAGGCGCAACTTGGTGCCAACTCCATCGGTTCCGCTCACCAGCACGGGTTCGCGGTAACGTTTCGGCACTTCGAACAGCGCGCCAAAACCTCCCAGGCCCGAGAGAACGCCCTCACGAAGGGTGCGCTTGGCCAGGGGTTTGATGCGCTCGACCAGCGCATCCCCGGCGTCGATGTCAACGCCGGCGTCTTTGTATGACAGAGGTGTGGAAGGTGAGTGAGTCATGGGGCAGGGTGCGGCAACTCGGGCTGCCGCATAAAATTTGCAGAATCCGGAATGATGACATACCTAGAGGAATATCCGCCATAAGGGCGGCGCTTCATGAAGCAGATTGCACTTGATATTGCCTTGTCGTACGAAGCCACGCTGAACGGTTTCATGGCTGGCCGCAATGAAGCGGCCTTGCAGCACTTGCGAACTTGGAGTGGCGCGGCCACGCGCTCACCCGTGCCCACTTATCTTTGGGGGCCGTCGGGCGCGGGCAAGACCCACCTTTTACGCGCCGTTGGCCATGCGCTGCGTTCACAAGGTGCAGAAGTGGGCTGGCTCGATGCAGACCAGCCCCCGCAACCCTTCGATGAGAGGTGGGATGCAGTTTTGATGGACGATGTCCACCTGTACGATGCGGAGCACCAGCACACGGCTTTCAACTGGTTTGTCAATGCCGTCAGCCCCGCGTCGGGGAATGCGCGTGGCGTGCTGGCGGCTGGCCTGCTACCCCTTCCGACCTGATTTTGCGCGAAGATCTGCGTACGCGCCTGGGCTGGGGCCACGTGTTTGAGCTGCATGTGTTGCAGGAGCAGGAGTGCCGAGCTGTACTGCGTCAGGCAGCTGATGCGCGGGGTGTGTTCCTCTCGGATGAGGTCATGACATTCGTGCTGGCGCGCTTTTCGCGCGATCTGGGTAGCCTGATGCAGTTGCTGGAGCATCTGGATCGCTACGCGCTGGAGACAAAGCGGGCCATCACGATTCCGCTTGTCAAGTCGATGCTGGAAAATGAATAAGATTTTTCCCGCATCGCGCTTTGTGCGCTTGCTGCCATTGCCCCTCTTGCCCCTCTTCCCCCTGTTGCACTTAACCAACCCGCCCAGCGGGCAGTCCACGGCTTTATCCTATTCATGAAACTTGCACTTTTCGATCTCGACCACACTTTGCTTCCGCTTGATTCAGACTATGCTTGGGGTGAATTCACCACACGCATTGGCTGGACCGACGCCGCTGAATTCAAGCGCCGCAACGACGAGTTCTTCGCGCAGTACCAGGCCGGCACCCTGGATGTTCGCGACTACGTGCGTTTTGCGACCGATGCCGTGCGACGCCGCGGCCCGGGAGAGTCGGCCCAAGCGCATGCACAATTCATGCGTGAAGTCATTGCGCCGGCGCTCACCCCGCAAGCTCACGCACTCGTGCGTGAACGTCAGCAGGACAGCGACGCCGTGGTGATCGTCACGGCCACGAATGAATTCATCACGCGGCCCATCGCGCATGCCTTTGGCGTGGATGAGTTGATTGCCATTAACCTGGCGCGCGGAGAGGGCGGCTGGATCACCGGCGAGATCGCCGGCACGCCGTCGTTTCGCGAGGGCAAGGTGACGCGAGTGGAACAATGGCTGGCTGAGCGTGGCCTCGGATGGGATGATGTGGAAATCACCTTCTACTCTGACTCCACCAATGACCTGCCACTGCTTGAGCGGTCGCAGCACCCGGTGGCTACCAACCCAGCCCCAGCGCTTGAAGAAATCGCTCTGGCGCGGGGTTGGCGCATACTGAAACTATTCTCCGAACAAAAATGATCAAAAAATTTCTGGATAAGCTCATTGGCAAGGCCACGGGCAAGCCCGCTGGAGCTAGTCGGAAACGGCTGGGTAAACGGGTGGAGATCGGGCCGCAGGGGCACGCCATCAACCCTGCGCTGGTGGATGAACGGGCCACCAACGTGGTGCGCACGCTCAAGGAGGCCGGGTATGAGGCCTACATCGTGGGCGGAGCCGTGCGCGATCTGCTGCTAGGCCTCAAGCCCAAGGATTTCGACGTGGCTACCAACGCCACGCCGGAGCAGGTCAAGGGGCTGTTCCGGCGCGCCTTCATCATCGGCAGGCGTTTTCGGATTGTGCACGTGGTTTTTGGTCGCGGGCGAGACCATGAGGTCATAGAGGTCTCCACTTTCCGCGCCAACGTAGACAGCGCCGCTGCGGAAGCCGTCAGCGGCAATGAGCGCACGGCCAAGGGACAACTGGCGGGCATGACGCACGCTGTGGATGCCAGCGGCAGGGTGTTGCGAGACAACGTCTGGGGCCCGCAGGACGAAGATGCCGTGAGGCGAGACTTCACCGTGAACGCCATGTACTACGACCCCGAGACACGCATCGTGGTCGATTATCACAATGGTATTCAGGATTCCCAGAAGAAGCTGCTTCGCATGATTGGGGATGCGGCCACGCGCTACCGCGAAGATCCTGTGCGGATCATTCGAGCGGTGCGCTTTGGCGCCAAGCTCGCCGGCCTGGGTTTCAAGCTGGAGCCAAAAACCGCCAAGCCCTTGGTGGAGGCCAAGTCGCTGCTGGCCGATGTGCCCCAAAGCCGCCTTTTCGATGAAATGATCAAGCTGCTGCAAACCGGCCACGCGTTGGCCAGCGTTGAGCAGCTGCGCAAGTTGGGTCTTGCGAAGGGCATCTACCCTTTGCTGGATGTGGTGGTCGAGCGAGCAGACCAGCCCTTCGTGAAAGCCGCGCTTCAAGACACTGATCGGCGGGTAGGAGAGGGCAAGCCGGTGGCTCCTTCGTTCCTGCTGGCCTGTGTGCTCTGGCAAGATGTGCTGGCTGGCTGGAATACCCGGCTGGCCAGAAAGGAATACCCGTTTCCTGCGCTGCAAGATGCCATAGACGAGGTCTTTGAAGCACGTGTGGGCGATGTCTCTGGCCGGGGCAAGCTCGGGGCCGACATGCGGGAAATCTGGATGATGCAGCCGCGCTTTGAAAAGCGCAGCGGCCAATCGGCATTCAGCTTGGCTGAGCAGCCACGATTCCGCGCCGGGTTCGATTTTTGCGCTTGCGCGCCGATGTGGGCGAGATTTCCGAGGATTTGGCCGATTGGTGGCAACAGTTCAGCCTGGCCAGCGATAGTGTTCGCGAGAGCATGCTTGAAGAGCTACGCATCGAGCAGCAACGCGCCAAACGCCAGCAGCCGCGCACCCACCGGCTGCCCAAGGGCGCTGTTGAAGGCACGGGCAGTGGAGCGCCCACTTCAGCGCAGCCAACGGATGCCACCGATGACAGCGGTGGCGGAGCAGCCAAGAAGCGCCGCCGCCGCCGTCGCAAGCCCTCTGGAGCGGGTGAGGGCGGTGCTGATCCAGCTTGAGCGGCATGCAAGAAATGTCGTATTCGCGGGCGCGGGCTCCAGTTACCGCGTACGTAGCGATCGGTGCCAATTTGGGAAATGCGCAAGGCACGGTCACGCAGGCCATGCTTGATCTGGAAGCTTTGCCGGGAACTCAGGTCATGGCGAGGTCCAGTCTTTACCGCACGGCCCCCATCGGCGCCGGCGGCCCAGACTACATCAACGCGGTGGCTGCCATTGCCACCGCTTTGACAGCGCCTGAACTCCTGCGCCTGCTGCAGCATCTGGAGCAAGTGGCTGGTCGAGAGCGGCCCTATCGCAACGCTCCGCGCACACTGGATCTGGATATCTTGCTGTACGGCAGCGCTTGCATAGACAGCCCTTCGCTCACGGTTCCGCATCCGCGCATGGCTGAGCGGGCGTTCGTACTGATGCCGTTGGCTGAAATCGGGCCAGACCTGGTCACGCCGCGAGCATCGAGCATGGTGGCTGAGCAGCGCATTGAGCGGATCTGCTAACCCATAGGACTAAGAGCGTGCTCAAGGCCTGAAAAATGGCTTCCAGGGCATCCGAAGCTTTCCTTTTTTACCCTCGTCATGCAAGCTCTCCAGACACTTCCAGTTCCGCTGCAAACCGTGTTGCTGTTGGTTGCCAGCAACGTTTTCATGACCTTCGCCTGGTACGGCCACCTGAAGAATCTTTCTGCTTCGCCATGGTGGATTGCGGCCCTGATCAGTTGGTGCATTGCACTGTTTGAGTACTTGCTTCAGGTGCCGGCCAACCGGATCGGGTACACGCAGTTCAACGTGGGTCAGCTCAAGATCATGCAGGAGGTGATCACGCTGGTCGTGTTCGTTCCGTTTGCGGTGATCTACCTTAAGGAGCCCCTCAAGCTCGATTTTCTTTGGGCGGGACTGTGCATGGTGGGGGCGGTGTATTTCGTTTTTCGCAGCAACTGAGACTCTGGAGACAGTCTGGGACGTTATAGCCTGAAGCCCGGCGCATCAGGTGGACGTCATCGGAGCACGAAAACTCAGCGTTCATGCGGCGATCCTGAAGATCACAATCGGTCAACTGCAAGATCTAGGTTTAAACTCCAGCGTCACCAAAAATTAAAATAAGTGACACAAGCAAGTAAGAAACCCGGAGTCCCTCACTATGCTGTTCAGCAAACTGCTGCCCAAGGAGGGCAATTTTTTTGAGCTTTTCGCTCAGCACGCCGATCGTGTCCTTGAGGCAGCGAAAGCCTTTTCTTTGTTGGTAGCCCACTACGACGATGCTTCTCTTCGCGAGCGCTATCTGAAAGAGGTAGACGACGCTGAACAGGCCGCCGATCGTGTCACCCACGAAGTCAACCGACTGGTTCACACGACCTTCATCACACCGATTGACCGCGAGCAGATTCACGCTCTGATCAACCTGATGGACGACGTGGCCGATCTTCTGCAGGACACGGCTGAAACCATGACCCTGTACGACGTCCTTCACATGACGGAGGAGATCAAGCGATTGACCGACTTGTCCGTCAAATGCTGTGAGCGTGTGCGCCACGCGGTGAGCCTGTTGCCCAAGATTGCCGAGCCAGCCACTGCCGACGCAGCCTTGAAAACCTGCGAGGAAATCGACCAGCTTGAATCCGATGCCGACCGTGTCATGCGCAGCGCGATGAGCAAGCTGTTTCGCAACGAGCCCGATGTGCGCGAGATCATCAAGCTCAAGGCCATCTACGAGTTGCTGGAGACGGTCACAGACAAGTGCGAAGACGTGGCCATTCAGATAGAAGGCATCGTGCTTGAGAGCTCTTGAAGGGCCTCGGCCTCAGCGCAGCAATCTTCCCCTCAACAGAAAAACCTGAGAATTTATGCAAACCGCACAGGCTGCGCTTTGGGTTGTCGTCCTGCTCGTTTCACTGGCGATCGTTTTCGACTTTATGAACGGCTTTCACGATGCCGCCAATTCGATCGCAACCGTGGTCTCCACGGGAGTGCTGCGGCCATCTCAGGCGGTGGTGTTCGCAGCGTTCTTCAACGTGATCGCGATTTTTGTGTTCCATTTGTCCGTGGCCGCTACGGTGGGCAAGGGAATCGTTCTGCCAGACGTGGTTGACGTACATGTGGTATTTGGCGCCTTGATAGGTGCGATTGTCTGGAACCTGATCACCTGGTACTACGGAATTCCCAGCAGTTCCTCGCATGCGCTGATTGGCGGCATTGTGGGTGCTGCGTTGGCCAAGGCTGGCCCCAGCGTTCTGGTGGCCGCGGGCATCCTCAAGACCGTAGCCTTCATTTTTATCTCGCCGTTGCTGGGATTTTTGCTGGGTTCCATGATGATGGTGCTGGTCGCCTGGATTTGCAGGCGCACCCGCCCTAACAAGGTAGACCGCTGGTTCCGTAGGCTGCAGCTGGTGTCTGCTGGCGCATACAGTCTTGGGCACGGCGGCAATGACGCGCAGAAAACCATTGGCATTATCTGGATGCTACTGATTGCCACCGGATACACGGCTGCGGGTGATTCTGCTCCTCCCACGTGGACGATAGTGAGTTGCTACCTTGCCATTGGCTTGGGAACCATGTTCGGTGGTTGGCGTATCGTCAAGACCATGGGTCAGAAGATCACCAAGCTGAAGCCCGTGGGTGGATTTTGCGCAGAATCAGGCGGGGCCCTGACCTTGTTCTTCGCCACGGCCTTGGGCGTGCCCGTATCAACCACCCACACCATCACCGGCGCGATCGTCGGAGTAGGCTCCACTCAACGTGCAAGTGCCGTGCGCTGGGGTGTGGCAGGCAACATCATCTGGGCCTGGATCCTGACCATCCCTGCCAGCGCCCTGGTCGCAGCAGTTGCGTATTGGATCAGCAACTTTCTGTTCTGATGTTGTTGAGGCGCTGATGTGCTGATGTGCTGATATCACTGAGAAATCTTCCGAGCCTCCTCAATCTGATACTCAAAATACCTCTGAAAGCTAAACGCAATTGACGCCATCAGCACCGCAGTCCCGATCAGCAGCGATAGAGCAATGCCGATGATGGTGGTCCAGCTAGTGCGTCCCGGAGCAGCGTCCGGCGCCAGCGTCGGGTTGTAGCGGGCGTTCCACTTTTCAGGCGTCATCAGCCCATAGACGATCGCAGTCAGGGCGCAAGCGGCCACTGTGAAGCCCAACATAGGAATCAACAGCCAGCTCAAGACATCGTCCTGGCCGTACTGCTGCACGCGCTGGATGCCGTGCACACCCAGTGCGGTGGGTATTGGCAGCAGCCAGCCTAGCCAGTCACCGAAGCCACGCAGATAGAAGCGGTGCAGGCCAATCGGTCCGCCCAAAAAGGCCAGCCACGTGGTCAAGGTCTTATTTTTCATGAGATGAGGCTCGGGCAGAATGTGCAAAACCGAGCAAAAGGAGTGAATGCGTTGCAAAAAGACGCCGTACATGAGGCTCTCCAGGAGGGCTTTCGGCCAATAAGCCACCAAGGCCGGATCTAAATACTATAATCGAAGGCTTTATCAGTGTGTCGCTGGCCGGGTGGCCATGTCGCGTGTCTCAACACTGAAATCAACTGGGTCCGCAAGCCGTTTCATTTCATCATGGCTGGCAGGCCCTGGTATCCACCCACAGGACATTCATCATGGTCGTTATTCGTCTCGCGCGCGGCGGCGCCAAAGCCCGCCCTTTCTACAGCATCGTGGTCGCTGACAAGCGTGTTCGCCGCGATGGACGCTTTATCGAGCGCATCGGTTTCTACAACCCCACCGCTGTCGGTGCCGCTGAAGGTTTGCGTATCGCTCAAGATCGCCTGGCCTACTGGAAGAGCGTCGGCGCGCAAGCTTCGCCCACCGTCGAACGCCTGATCAAGCAAGCTGCCAAGGCTGCTCCAGCAGCTGCCTGAGCGGGCTTCCTATGAGCCTTCCTGGGCTTGAGCCGGCGGAATTGCCGGCAGACGCGGTTGAAGTCGGCCGCATTCTGGATGCCTGGGGGGTCAAGGGTTGGTTCAAAATTCAGCCCTTCAGTGCCTCTCCCGAGGCGCTTTTTTCTTCCAAGCGCTGGTTTATTCAGCCTTCGGAACGTCCTGGCAAGGTTTCTTTCAGTGGTACGGTGTGCTTGTCCATCAAGCAGGCCCGGGACCATGCGGATACCGTGGTGGCCAGCGCGCACGAAATCCCCGATCGTCAGGCCGCCGAGCAATTGAAAGGCGCGCGAATCTTTGTCTCACGGGCTTCTTTTCCCACGCCGGACGAGGGTGAATACTACTGGGTCGACTTGATTGGCCTGTCGGTAGTGAACCGCGAAGGGATTGGTCTAGGCGTCGTGAAGGATCTGCTGGCTACTGGTCCGCAGACAACTCTGGTACTGACCTATGAAGAGGCAGGCAAGCAACTGGAGCGAATGATCCCGTTCGTGAGCGCCTTTGTAGATGCCGTGGATCTGGCAGGCCGGCAGATCACAGTGGATTGGCAGCCAGATTACTGAGCCTGAAAGCGGCTTGAAGGCTCAGGCTTTCGGGCCAAGTGCCAAGTTAAAGATCAATGATGACGCCCTGAATCGCAGTCCGAACCAGGGCTTTCAATCCGCAGCGGTGCCAGATACAGGCTACCGCGTCACCTGCACAAATATCTCGTTGGGCTTGACCATGCCCAATTCAAGGCGCGCCTTTTCTTCAACCATTCCCAAGCCTGCCTTCAGATCCGCCACTTCCGAGGCTAGTTGCTCATTTTCGAGCTTGGCCCGGGAGTTTGCGACTTTTTGAGTATCGAGCTTGCGCTGGAGTGCCGCCACATTGGGAATGCTGCCGCGACCGAACCACATCTGGGCGTGAAGTACCACCAGTACGACCACCAGAAAGAATGGGACGACGCGGTTACTCATGCCTCAGTTCGTGTGCGGCAGTTGATTGATGAGCTTATTCTAGAGCTTCAACGGAGGTTGTAGAAGGCTGAGCGGCCAGGGTATTGGGCCATGTCGCCTAGATCTTCCTCAATGCGCAGAAGCTGGTTGTATTTGGCCATGCGGTCGCTGCGGCTCAGGGAGCCCGTTTTGATCTGTCCGGCGTTGGTGCCCACCGCGATGTCGGCAATCGTCGAGTCCTCGGTTTCGCCCGAGCGGTGGCTGATGACTGCGGTGTAGCCGGCACGTTTGGCCATCTCGATGGCAGCAAAAGTTTCGGTCAGGGTGCCGATCTGGTTGATCTTGATCAGGATGGAGTTGGCAATACCCTTGTCGATGCCTTCTTGCAGGATCTTCGTATTGGTCACGAACAGGTCGTCGCCTACCAACTGAACTTTCTTGCCCAGGCGCTCGGTGAGCAGCTTCCAGCCGTCCCAGTCGCCCTCGGCCATGCCGTCTTCGATGCTGATGATGGGATACTTGTCCACCCAGGTGGCCAGCATGTCGGTCCATTGCTGGGCGCTGAGGCGCACGCCGCCTTCGCCTTCCAGCACGTACTCGCCGTCCTTGTAGAACTCGCTGGCAGCGCAGTCGAGAGCCAGCACGATGTCCTGGCCAGGCGTATAGCCGGCGTCCGAAATGGCTTGCAGGATCAGCTCAATCGCGGCTTCATGGCTTTCAACGCTGGGGGCAAAGCCACCTTCATCACCAACCGCCGTGGACATGCCTTTGCCGTCAATGATTTTCTTGAGAGCCTGGAACACTTCGGCGCCTTGGCGAAGAGCCTCGCGGAACGAGGGCGCTCCCACCGGCACAATCATCAGTTCCTGCAGGTCAAGCGAGTTGTTGGCGTGCGCGCCCCCATTGATGACGTTCATCATGGGCACTGGCAACTGGCAGCCATTCATGCCGCCAAAATAGCGGTACAGCGGCAGGCCGGACTCCTCTGCTGCAGCACGTGCCACAGCCATGCTGACGGCCAGCATCGCGTTGGCGCCCAGGCGTGACTTGTTGTCGGTGCCGTCGAGGTCGATCAGTGTCTTGTCCAGGAAGCCTTGTTCGGAAGCATCCAGGCCGAGCACGGCCTCGCTGATCTCGGTATTGATGTGCTCCACGGCTTTCAAAACGCCCTTGCCGCCGTAGCGCTTCTTGTCGCCGTCGCGCAGTTCAATCGCCTCGCGCGAGCCAGTGGAGGCGCCGCTAGGGACGGCCGCACGGCCCATGACGCCGCTCTCGAGCAGCACGTCGCATTCGACGGTGGGGTTGCCGCGGCTGTCCAGGATTTCGCGACCTACGATGTCAACAATTGCACTCATGATGCTGATATGGGTTGAAGTTGAGAAAACAGAGTGGAGCCAGTGCCGAAAGCACCTCTTGGCTCAGGTATTGAATGCGTTTTCGAGGTAACCGTTTTTCTTGGTCACCTGATCGAGTGAGATCAGGGTTTCAAGCAACGCCTTCATGTGTTTGAGTGGTACAGCGTTTGGTCCGTCAGACAGCGCGTTGGCTGGATCAGGGTGTGTTTCCATGAAGAGGCCGGCCACACCCACAGCCACGGCGGCCCGTGCGAGCACGGGGACCATTTCGCGCTGTCCACCGCTGGAGGTTCCCTGCCCGCCCGGCAGCTGTACCGAGTGTGTGGCGTCAAAGACCACCGGAGCCCCCGTCTCGCGCATGATGGCCAGGCTTCGCATGTCGCTGACCAGGTTGTTGTAGCCAAAGCTGGCACCGCGCTCGCAGGCCATGAAGTTGTCGGTTGGCAGGCCTTTTTCCGCAGCTGCGGCGCGCGCCTTGTCGATGACGTTCTTCATGTCGTGAGGGGCCAGAAACTGTCCCTTCTTGATGTTGACCGGCTTGCCGCTTTGCGCCACGGCGCGTATGAAATCGGTCTGACGGCACAAGAAAGCAGGGGTTTGAAGCACGTCGACCACGGATGCGACGGTGGGGATCTCTGCCTCGGAGTGCACGTCGGTCAACACCGGCAGGGCCAGCTCTTTCTTCACCTTGGCCAGAATCTCGAGGCCTTTGTCCATGCCCGGGCCACGGAAGCTCGTGCCACTGCTGCGGTTGGCTTTGTCGTAGCTGCTCTTGAAGATGAAGGGAATGCCGAGGCTGCTGGTGATCTCCTTGAGTTGGCCGGCCACGTCCATTTGCAATTGCTCGGACTCGACCACGCAGGGGCCCGCGATCAGGAAGAAGGGCTGGTTCAGCCCGATGTCGAACCCGCAGAGCTTCATTTGACTGCCTTTAACGACTTGGTGGCGGCATCATCCTGGCGCGCGGACTGGTGCTGCAACGCCGCCTTGATGAAGGCATTGAAGAGTGGGTGGCCGTCCCAGGGGGTGCTCTTGAACTCGGGGTGGAACTGCACGCCGATATACCAGGGGTGCACGTTCTGAGGAAGCTCGACGATCTCGGTCAGATGCTCGCGCTGTGTTAGAGCGGAAATGACCAGGCCTGCCTCGCGCAGCGTGTCGAGGTAGTTGACGTTGGCTTCATAGCGGTGGCGGTGGCGCTCGTTCACCACGTCGCCGTAGATCTTGTGCGCCAGCGTGCCGGGCAAGACGTCGGAGCTTTGGGCGCCCAGACGCATGGTTCCTCCCAGGTCTGACTCGGCGTCGCGTGTCTGGATGCTGCCGTCCTTGTCTTTCCACTCTGTGATAAGGGCAATGACCGGGTGCGGCGTGGCAGGGTCGAATTCCGTGCTGTTAGCGTTTTCGAGGCCTGCAGCATGGCGCGCATATTCGATAGTGGCGACCTGCATGCCCAGGCAGATGCCCAGATACGGGACCTTGTTCTCACGTGCGAAGCGGGCGGTGGAAATTTTGCCTTCCACGCCGCGCGGGCCGAAGCCGCCTGGCACCAGCACGGCGTCGTACTTGCCCAGTTTGCCCACGGTGGCAGGCGTGATGGTTTCTGAATCGATGTGCTCGATCACCACGCGTGCATGGTTCTTCATGCCGGCATGGCGCAGCGCCTCGTTGACCGATTTGTAGCTGTCGGACAGATCCACATATTTGCCCACCATGGCGATGGTCACGTTGCGCTGTGGGTGCTCCACTTCGTGGACGAGGTCGTCCCAGCGCGCGAGGTTGGCCGGCGGTGTGTTGAGTCTCAGCTTGTCGCAAATTAGGCCGTCGAGCCCTTGCTCGTGCAGCATGCGTGGCACCTTGTAGATGGTGTCTACGTCCCACATGCTGATGACGCCCCACGCGGCCACGTTGGTGAAAAGGCTGATCTTGTCGCGTTCTTCCTGGGGAATGGGCCGGTCGGCACGGCACAGCAGGGCGTCGGCCTGTATGCCGATTTCACGCAGCTTCTGCACTGTGTGTTGAGTGGGCTTGGTTTTCAGCTCGCCTGCCGCAGCGATCCAGGGCACGTAGCTCAGGTGCACGAAGGCACTGTGGTTCGGGCCGAGCTTCAGGCTCAGCTGGCGCACAGCCTCCAGGAACGGCAGCGACTCGATGTCGCCCACCGTGCCGCCGATTTCAACGATGGCCACATCCACCTCGCTGGCGGTACCGATGCCGGCTCCGCGCTTGATGTAGTCCTGGATCTCGTTGGTGACGTGCGGGATCACCTGAACCGTCTTGCCAAGGTAGTCGCCGCGGCGCTCTTTTTCGAGAACGCTTTTGTAGATCTGGCCGGTGGTGAAGTTGTTGGCGCGCTTCATCCGTGTGGTGATGAAACGCTCGTAGTGGCCAAGGTCCAGATCGGTTTCAGCGCCGTCATCGGTGACGAACACTTCGCCGTGCTGGAACGGGCTCATGGTGCCCGGGTCGACGTTAATGTACGGATCGAGCTTGATAAGAGTAACTTTGAGGCCGCGCGATTCGAGGATCGCGGCCAAGGAGGCCGAGGCGATTCCCTTGCCCAGGGAAGACACCACACCGCCAGTGACGAAGACGAATTTGGTCATGTCAAGACGAAGGCGGTCAGCCTCCGTTCGGTGGGAAATGGCGATTATAGGCGCCTCACTCCTTTTCAGTGCTGTGGTGGGGCATATTGGAGGCTGAATTCCGGGCTGCTGGAGCCCATCTGGCTGGGAGTGCCTGTCTGGCAATGCCATTGCGTTGCGGCTGGCGATTCAAGGCTACGACGACGCGTCCTGCCGTGCTACATTGCGCGCCATGAACGACGCGTTGGAAAAAGCAGGTGAACTGGCAGGCCGCCATATTGTGCTGGGTCTTTCCGGAGGGGCCGCGTGCTTTAAGGCGGCTGAGCTATGCCGTGCACTCACCAAGGCTGGCGCCACTGTGCAGGTGGTGATGACCGAAGCCGCTGAGCGGTTCATGACGGCGGTGACCATGCAGGCACTTTCGGGCCGGCCGGTATATACCTCCCAATGGGATCAGCGGCCGGACAACGGCATGGCACACATCAACCTGAGCCGGGAGGCCGACGCCATCCTGGTGGCGCCCGCCAGCGCTGATTTCATCGCCCAGTTGGCACAGGGCAGGGCGGCCGAGTTGCTCGCGTTGCTGTGCTTGGCGCGGCCACTGGAGCGCGTACCGTTGCTGATAGCGCCTTCCATGAACCGCGAAATGTGGGCGCATCCGGCCACCCAGCGTAATCTCTGGCAAATTGACCAAGACGGTGCTCACGTGCTGGGGGTGGCGCATGGTGACCAGGCATGTGGGGAGTTCGGAGACGGCCGCATGCTGGAGGCCCAGGAGTTGCTAGAGGAACTGATTGCTTTCCTGACGCCAAAAGCACTCGCCGGGCAGCGCCTTCTGATCACCGCTGGGCCAACTTTCGAGGCCATTGACCCTGTTCGCGGTATCACCAATCTCAGCAGTGGAAAAATGGGATTTTCCATCGCCAGAGCAGCGCGCGAAGCGGGGGCGGAGGTGACCTTGGTGGCTGGGCCCGTGCATTTGCCGACGCCGCGTGGCGTGACTCGTATTGATGTCAGGTCGGCCGAGGAAATGCGCCTTGCCAGTGTGCAGCAGGCCGAGTCAGCGAACATTTTCGTGGCAACGGCTGCGGTGGCAGACTGGAGGCCCGCGGTGACGGCGGAGCACAAGATCAAGAAAGACGGTTCTGGCGAGGTGCCTCATATGGCGTTTGTCGAGAACCCCGACATACTTTCCGAGATCGCTCATTCGCCGCGCGCGCAGTCTGGGGAGTTGTTCTGTGTCGGTTTTGCCGCCGAAAGTCAGGATTTGCTGGCCAATGCCCAAGCCAAGCGTGCGCGCAAAGGTGTGCCGCTGTTGGTCGGTAACATCGGCCCGGCCACGTTTGGTCGCGACGACAACGCCTTGCTGCTGGTCGACGACGAAGGCGCGAGCGAGTTGCCGCGCGCAAGCAAGCGCCATTTGGCGCAACAACTGGTGGCCGAGATCGCGCGTAGGGTTTCTGGCCTGTCTGCCTGACCCTTTCAGGCTTCAGGGAGGTGGCTTCCATGGGTGTTGATCTAATCGATAACTCGCCGCCCAATGGCGACTACGTGCGCTACATCGAAGCGCTCATGCAAACGACGGCACATGGCGTGGGCGTGGCGCCGACTCCTCAAGCGGGAACGGCGCCACGCCATTCTGCCCCCCGGCGGGGGAGGTCATCTTCCAAAGCTTCGGTGCCTGATCAGGCGGCTGGCCTTCCGAATACTCGCGGGCCAGCAGGGCCACCAGATCTGGGTGAGCTGATGACGGAATTGCTGGAAAAACTGTCCGGAAAACCTGGTTCGAAAGGCGGTCAAGCCATTCCCGCATGGTGGCCGTGGGTCGCAGTCGCCGTGGTGATAACGGGGGTGCTTTTTCCGATTGCCATGGCGCCACTGGCCATTGCAGCGTTCGTTGCGTGGCGATTTTTCAATGCTCCCTCCGGAAAAACAAAAGGAAACCAACCTTGAAGATTGACGTAAAAATTCTCGACGAACGACTGCGCACTCAGATGCCGGCCTACGCCACCCCCGGCAGTGCTGGCTTGGACTTGCGCGCCTGCCTGCAAGAGCCGTTGACGCTGGTGCCTGGCGCGTGGCAATTGGTTCCCACCGGCATGGCGATTCATCTGGCTGATGAAGGCTACGCAGCGCTGATCCTGCCTCGTTCAGGCCTTGGTCACAAACACGGCATCGTTCTGGGAAACCTGGTGGGGCTTATTGATAGCGATTATCAAGGCCAACTGATGGTCAGTGCCTGGAACCGCAGCGACGTGGCTTTCATTATCGAGCCTATGGAGCGCATCGCTCAGCTTGTGATTGTGCCGGTGGTGCAAGCCAGGTTCCATATCGTCGATGAATTTCCGGCCAGCCAACGGGGTGAGGGTGGATACGGCTCTACGGGCAAGAACTGAGACACCGATACGCATCCGGCAGGCTTTATGCATCTGGATACAAGTCGGGCCAGGTTGCGCTGTACGATTTGTCTGACGCTCACATCCTCTCAACGCCTATTGGTCGGCCTGACGGATGCGGGCTTAATGGGTTTGTCGTAAGTTGAGCCAGCGTTTTTTGCCCCGGCCCTTACTCCACAACAGGAGCAGTTCACATGACACGTATTCAGCGTTTTACCGGTATGAGCTTGGGCATTGCGGCCATCGCCATGCTTTCCGCTTGCGCAGGCCAGCCATATTATGGAAATACCAACTACCCGATGGGTTCCCAGCCGGGTTATAGCCAGCAGAGCTATCAGTCGCTCGGTACAGTGACCAATGTCGAACTGGTTCGCGCAGGCGGCAGCAGCGGCATTGCGGGCACGGCTATTGGTGGCGTGGCTGGCGGTGTTCTGGGCAACCAGGTCGGCGGGGGTAGTGGTCGGACTGCAGCCACTGTCATTGGTGCAGTGGGCGGTGCCCTGATCGGCAATGCGATTGAGCGCAATTCGAACGCCGGCCGCGGGGCCGATGTTTATCGTGTGTCAGTGCGTCTGGACAACGGCGCCACTCAAAGCTTCGACTACCAGCAGTCACCCAACGTGCGTATCGGCGACAGGGTGCGGGTAGACGGCAACCAGTTGTATCGCTGAAACTTGAGGGACGTACTGCCCGTCCCAGCCCCGAAGCTTGAGCAAGGTTCTTCGCCGAACCTGCGCTCAAAAGCCGCAACGTAGTGTCCTGGATCGCGTTCAGTGCAGGAGCGATCCCCCCGGAGCGGCTGGTTGCACACGAAAGAACCCGGTACCTGCAGTGCCGGCACCCACTTCGTCCAAAGTGGCCTCGCGGACGGCTTCCACTTTGAGGTGCAGACGCAGGCCTACGCCGGCCAGCGGATGATTGCCGTCGAGAACGACGTGCTCCGGATAGATGTCCGACACTGTATAGAGTGTGTCTCCGGAAAGAGACGCGCTGACTCCTTCTGGCAGGGCGTGACCTTCAAAAACCATGCCTTCTTCGAGCTCGGCCGGAAAGAGATTTCGGGGTTCCAGAAAGAGCTTCTGCTCGTCAAAATCTCCGAAAGCATCCAGTGGTTCTAGATTGAGATCCAGCGTGGCGCCGGGTTCATGGCCTTGCAGGGCCTCTTCGATTTTGGGTAGCAGATCGTTGCCGCCCAATAGAAACTCGACCGGTTGGTCAAGTTCATCCAGTACTTCGCCCAAACTGTCCTTGAGTGTCCATGTGAGCGAGACGACGCATTGTGATGTGATTTCCATCGCACAATTGTCGCATCGCCTCTTTCTCGCTGCCACAAGGTTCGCGGAGAGATTACAAGAGCGTGTTTACGGTCTCTGTACGAGGGCTGTAGCTGTCCGCTTCTTCCAATTACTATTCCTATCGTTTTACTTTATTTTATGGATACCTCCGAACCACTGCAGTTGCTTGGCGGACTCACGCCGCAGCAGTTCATGAAGCGCCACTGGCAAAAAAAGCCATTGCTGGTGCGTCAGGCCATCCCCGCCTTTGCGCCGTTGCTTCCGCGTGCGGGTCTGTTTGATCTCGCCGGACAGGAGGGCGTTGAATCGCGTTTGCTAAGTCACGGAGACAGGGGTTGGAATCTCAAGCGTGGGCCCTTCAGCCGGCGATCGTTACCGCCGATCAGCAGACCCCAGTGGACGCTGCTGGTGCAGGGCGTCGATCTGCACCATGAGGGGGTACACGCCCTCATGCAGCAGTTTCGATTCGTGCCGGACGCACGGCTGGATGATGTGATGATCAGCTACGCCAGCGACGGCGGGGGAGTGGGTCCGCATTTCGACAGCTACGACGTGTTTTTGCTGCAAGCCAGTGGCCAGCGTCGCTGGCGCATCGGTCGGCAAAAGGATTTGAGCCTGGTGGAAGGGTTGCCGCTTAAGATACTTGCGAATTTCGAGCCTGAGGAAGAGTACGTTCTGGAGGCTGGAGACATGCTCTACTTGCCTCCACGGTGGGCACATGATGGCGTGGCCGTCGGAGAGTGCATGACGTATTCGATCGGCTTTCGTCAGCCCGCCCGAGGTGAGTTGGCGCGCGAACTCCTGGTGCGCGTGGCCGAGGAGGCTGCCGATACTTTGGGAGACGCCGCATATCGAGATCCAGGGCAACCCGCTGTATCACGGCCTGGTGAAATGCCTGAAGCCATGCTTGATTTCGCGCGCGACGCCGTGGCCCGCGCGCTGCGTGATCCTGCGCAATTGGCCATGGCGCTGGGGGAGGTGCTCACTGAACCCAAGCCAAATGTGTGGTTCGATACTCCCGCTCTGGATGGTGGAGAAAGTGTGGGCGCTGATGTGGGAGGCGAACTTGCGGGGGCTGTCATTCTCGACCGCCGAACCCGCATGATGTATGACCCCCAGTATATTTTCATTAACGGCGAAAGCTTTCGCGCGAGTGGGCGCGATGCCCGGCTGATGCGGACGCTAGCCGATGACAGGCGGCTGGGTGCGAGCGATGTCCGTAAATTGGGGGCGGACGCGCTTGACCTGCTCGATCAATGGAAAGACTGCGGCTGGGTGCACGAAGCATGAAATGGGGCATAAACCTGAGGACGTTACTCTCTCCCAATACTTGTATGCCTTCGTAAACAAGCTCGTAATTCGTGGCGTTAATGCATCAGGGTTTACCACAATTGCAGGTCAATAGCTATAATTAAAGACTGAGTTGGAAGAGTGTAAGAGTGCTTTCGCTCAATCAAGGTGCGCAGCATTAATCAAAGGCCTCCCGGCACTTTGCGGAACAAATTTTTCAAGGATCACGAAAATGAATAAATCTCTAGTTTTGGCCGCTCTGATGGCCGCCGCCGCTCTGACTGCTTGCGGCAAAAAAGAAGAGGCTGCTCCTGCGCCTGCTCCGGTTGAGGCTCCTGCAGCAGCTCCTGCTGCCGCTGAAGCTGCTTCCGCCGCTGCTGAGGCAGCTTCGGCAGCTGGTGCCGCTGTTGGTGCAGCCACTGACGCAGCTTCTGCTGCTGGCGCTTCCGCTGCTGCTGCCGTTGATGCTGCTGCTGCTGCTGCTGGTCAAGCTGCTTCTGCCGCTGTTACTGAAGCGGCTGCCGCTGCCGCTGCTGCTGCATCCGCCGTCAGCAAGTAAGTGATGCTCTCTTTGCCGGAGTGTTTTCACTCCGGCACTAGACACACACAAAAAAACCACCCGAGGGTGGTTTTTTTGTGCACGCCTTTTGATTAAGCCCTTAAACACTTAAACCCTTAAACCTTATACCAGGTACTCCCCGCAGGAGTGCAGTAGGGCACGTCATCCGGCAAGCACCCCAGCGCCTTTGAAAGCGCGGCTTGCACGAGCTCCGGCCGATTGTTGCGTTCGCTCAAGTGTCCCGCAATCACCGTATGGAGGTGTTCGTGCAGCAGGGCTTGAAGAGCTTGCGCAGCCTGTTCGTTGTTAAGGTGGCCGTGTGTTCCACCTACGCGTCGCTTCAGAAATGGCGGATAGCTTGAGCCCGCCAGTAAGTCCGAGTCGTGGTTGCTCTCCAGCAAAAGGGCGTGGCACCCTTTCAATTTTTCCAGCACGTATGGCGGCACATGGCCCAGATCGGTCAATAAGCCGAGTGAAGTTGAGCCATCTGTGCAATGCAACTGGAGTGGCTCAAGCGCATCGTGCGGCACAGTGAAGGGGCGCAGTTGCAGATCGCCCAGAGCCACCGTTTCTCCGTCACGAACCAAATTCAGGTCAATGGTGGACGCCGGGGCGCCAAGGGCTCGCCAAGTGCCTGCACTCATCCAAAGCGGAACACCGAAGCGCTGCGAAAGTGCCAGGGCACAACCCACGTGATCGCAGTGCTCGTGGGTAATGAAAATGGCGTCCAGTTGTTCCGAACTTAAGCCGCAGTTCTGAAGGCGTGCCTCGATCTGACGAATACCCAACCCGCAGTCCACCAGCACGTGAGTGCGGGTGGTTCCATCGTGTGCTTCTATCAGGGTGGCGTTACCCGAACTGCCGCTCGCCAGGCTGCGAAAGCGCAGCATATCGATCGAAAATTACTTCAATTCGTCGGCGATGACCTGCACAATGCGCTGCGCGGCATTGGCTGGAACCGTGCCGCCGTTGGCGTCGAGAACCGCCACGGTACTGGACTGGGCTTCGCTGCGCACGGCAATCTGGTATCTGGTCGTCGGCACCGGGGGTGGAGCGGCCGATCAGCTTTCCGAAGAATCCGGGCTCCTGCTTTTCGAGTGTAGGGTCTATATAACGCACGAAATAGATGCCTTTGCTGCGATCGCGGTCCTCAACCGTGAAGCCTGTGCGATCCAGCGCCAAGCCTACTCGACGCCACGCCCGATCGAAGTCTTCGTTGATTTGCACCACGGGGCCGCTACCGCCGGCCACCACACGCGCATTGGAGGCGCTGGCTGTGGGAGCTTGCGCCGCGTTTGCCACGATCGCCTTGGACTGTTCCTGGGTGACGCCGAGCTTGACCATCAAGCGGCGCAGAAATTCGGCTTCCAACTCGGGATCGCTCGGACGTGGCTGCCAGATCGTGTTTTCGCGCTGGGTGTTCGTGAACACCTCTTCCATGCCGCGGTGGGTGACGTAGATGTCGGTGCCACCATTTGCGTTGCGTTCCAGGCGCGTGCGGAACTTATCCCGCTCGCCGGTCGAGTAGATCGAATCCAGCATCTTGCCGATGGTCGCGCGAATGAAGTCCTGAGGAATCTTGGCGCGGTTTTCGGCCCAATCGGTCTCCATGATGCCGATGTTGGGCTGGTCGACGGCCAGAAGGAAGCCATTCTCCATCCAGAAGTCGCGCACCGGGCTCCAGAGCTTGTCGGCGGGACGATCAACGCGCAGCCAGCGCTTGCTGCCATCTCGTTCGAAATGAACATCGGCAATGGAAGACGCGGCGGTGGGAGCGCCGGCCGCGACGGAGGCTGCCTGAGTGACCTGATAGGCGCTGGCCGATACCGCTCCGCCAGGAACTACGTAGCGCGACTGGCCTGGCAATTGCGTCAGATCCGGAGGAATCTCCAGTGAAACGCCTCGCCCTGAGCTCTTGTAGTCAATGCGGTCAGGTTCAAGAATCGAGCACGCCCCCAGCCCCAGCAGTACGACGATGGGGAGCAAGCGGATGGTACGAACTAGCTTCACGAGAAATTCCTTTAACCTAGAAGCCGTTCCCGGGGATCAAGCCAGGAAACGGCGGTTGCGCGTCCGAGGGCCGTTCGATCAGCTCAGCAGGCCACTGGTCCGCAGAGCGCTTTCCACTACCGCTTCATTGGCCTGTGCCAGCGGGGTCATGGGCAGTCGCATAGTGCCACCGCACAGGCCCATGCGGGCCATGGCCCATTTCAAGGGGATCGGATTGGCTTCAACGAACAGATGTTTATGCACCGGTAGAAGTTTGAGCTGGATTTCCATGGCGCGTTTTACATCGCCAGCGAGTGCGGCCACGCACAATTCGTGCATCAGCCGGGGGGCAATATTGGCGGTGACGCTGACGTTACCCTGTCCGCCGCACAGCATCAGTGCCACAGCTGTGGGGTCGTCACCCGAGTACACGGCAAACCCTTTCGGAGCTTCCCGGATCAGCCATTGCGCGCGTTCGATATTGCCCGTGGCTTCCTTGATGCCGACGATGCCTGGCACGTCCGCAAGGCGCAGCACGGTGCCATGGAGCATATCTGCCACGGTGCGGCCAGGTACGTTGTAGAGGATCATTGGCAGATCGCCCACGGCTTCGGCGATTGCCTTGAAGTGCTGATACTGGCCTTCTTGCGTCGGTCTGTTGTAGTAGGGCACCACTTGAAGCTGGCAGTCGGCGCCCACCTTCTTCGCGAAGCGCGCCAACGCAATGGCCTCGGCGGTTGAATTGGCACCACAGCCGGCCATGATGGGTACGCGGCCTGCTGCCTGTTCAACGGCCACCCGGATAATCTCCTGGTGTTCCTCCACGTTCACGGTGGGCGATTCTCCCGTGGTGCCAACGACGCAGATGCAGTCGGTGCCTTCGGCTATGTGCCAGTCGATCAGCTTGCGCAATGAGGGGTAATCGACGCTGCCGTCCTCGTGCATGGGCGTTGCCAGGGCGACGATGCTGCCAGTGATGGGTGTCATGAAAATGCTAGTCTTGCGGCGTGAAGCTAGCATTTTAGTGTCCTTGGCCCTCACAGGCCGATACCCAGGCAGATATATCGAGATGAACACACTCTTCTTTAGGGCTTAGCTCGTCAGAGCATGTTCAACGGACCCGCGGGGAGACTTTGATTGCGATCTCAGAGCGGATACCGCTCCACGGGCATGCCAACCATCGTTTTTTCATTCGGTTGCCGCACTGCTGCAATGCGCTGCACGAAACGTTCAGGGTCTGACAAAAATCCGTCTTCGTATGCAACGATACGCCAACCTGGACCTGCGCAGGCTTGAAGCAGTTCACCCGGGCGCAGCAGAAAATCGGCCCGCGCGGGCCGTCCTACCGTTTCATTGCCCGCAGCGAAGGTTTCATAGATGAGTGCGCCGCATTCAGCCACACTGTCCAGCAAGGTCGGCAACAGCGGCCGCCACAGGTAGTTGGTGACCACGACGGCGCCGAAGCGCCGGTTGTGGAAGGGCCACGGTCCTTGCTCGATGTCGGCCAACACGGCATCACCGAGGTCGCGCACAGCTTCGATGGCAGCAGGGTCCCGATCCACGCCGGTAACGGGGTGCCCTCTCTGCGCGAACCAGCGCATATGGCGGCCACCCCCGCAGGCTACGTCAAGAACGGGCGCGCCGGCGGGCACCAAGGCGCTCCAGCGCCACACCCAGGGGGAAGGCGCCTGAAATCCGTGAAGGGTAGAGGGGTTCATTTGCAGTTTTCATGGGGCTGAAACGTGATGAATGTAACGGCGTTGGGTGGTCGAGGGCTGTACTTTCATCCAGTTTGGGCAATGCTGTCGGGATAAAATGATCAGTTATGGCTACGAATTCCACTACGGTTACCGGCTACTCCGAAGGCTCGATCAGGGTGCTCAAAGGGCTTGAGCCCGTCAAGCAGCGCCCGGGCATGTACACACGCACCGACAACCCGCTCCATGTCATCCAGGAGGTATTGGATAACGCTGCTGACGAGGCACTGGCGGGCTTCGGCAAGAAGATCAAGGTGATCCTGCACACTGACAGCTCCGTCAGCGTGGAAGACGATGGTCGGGGCATCCCCTATGGCATGCACCCCGAGGAAAAGGCGCCGGTGCTTGAGTTGGTGTTTACCCGTCTGCATGCGGGGGGCAAGTTTGATAAAGGCAAGGGCGGAGCCTATAGCTTCTCCGGTGGCTTGCACGGCGTGGGGGTCAGCGTCACGAATGCGCTGGGCAAACGCATGGAAGTCACCAGCTATCGGGAGGGCATGGTTGCTTCCATGGCGTTTGAAGGCGGCGATGTGGTTGAAAAGCTCCAGGTCCGCAAACAGGGCGAGGGGGATCGACGCCAGGGAACCACTGTTCGGGTGTGGCCGGATCCAAAGTACTTCGAATCCGCCGTCCTGCCCCAAGCGGAACTGACGCATCTGCTGCGCAGTAAAGCGGTCCTCATGCCCGGCGTCAGCGTCTCGCTCATCGACGAGAAGAAGAAGGAGACCCAGACATGGCAATACAAGGGCGGCCTGCGCGACTATCTTGAGCAAACGCTTTCCACGGATCCCGTCATTCCCCTTTTCGACGGAGAGGGCTATGCCGGCAAGGATGCCGACAGCTTCGCCGAAGGCGAGGGGGCGCAGTGGTGCGTCGCTTTCACCGAAGAGGGCCAGCCTGTGCGGGAGAGCTACGTTAACCTGATTCCGACCAGCGCTGGCGGTACGCATGACAGCGGCCTGCGCGATGGCCTGTTCAACGCCGTCAAGAGCTTTATAGAATTGCACAGCCTGCTTCCCAAGGGTGTCAAGCTGATGCCCGAGGACGTCTTCGCCCGCGCCAGTTACGTGCTCTCGGCCAAAGTGCTTGATCCGCAGTTTCAGGGTCAGATCAAGGAGCGGCTCAATTCTCGCGACGCAGTTCGTCTGGTCTCCAGCTTCGTGCGTCCCGCTTTGGAGCTATGGCTGAATCAACACGTGGATTACGGCAAGCGATTGGCTGAGTTGGCCATCAAGGCCGCCCAGACGAGGCAGCGCGCAGGCCAGAAGGTGGAAAAACGCAAGGGTTCCGGTGTCGCGGTGCTCCCCGGTAAATTGACCGATTGCGAAAGCCGCGACATTGCTCATAACGAGGTTTTTCTGGTCGAAGGAGATTCGGCCGGCGGCAGCGCCAAAATGGGCCGCAACAAGGAGACGCAGGCCGTTCTCCCTCTCCGCGGCAAGGTGCTGAACACTTGGGAGGTCGAGCGCGACAGACTCTTCGCCAACACGGAAATCCACGATATTTCGGTGGCCATAGGGGTAGATCCGCATGGCCCCGCCGACAGCCCCGATCTTTCAGGACTGCGCTACGGCAAGATCTGCATCCTCTCCGATGCCGATGTAGACGGCTCACACATTCAGGTTCTGCTGCTCACACTGTTCTTCCGTCACTTTCCCAAGCTGATCGAGACGGGGCATGTTTTTGTGGCGCGTCCGCCCCTGTTTCGTGTAGATGCGCCTGCGCGCGGCAAGAAACCAGCATCCAAGATGTACGCCCTTGATGAGGGTGAACTAACGGCAATTCTCGACAAATTGCGCAAAGATGGCGTTTCTGAGGGAAAATGGTCCATCAGCCGCTTCAAGGGGCTGGGCGAGATGAGCGCGGAACAATTATGGGAAACCACGCTCAACCCCGACACTCGCCGACTCCTTCCGGTGCAACTGGGCCGTTTTGATTTCGGCCAGACAGCCCACGAGATGAGCAAGCTCATGGGCAAGGGCGAAGCCGCAGCGCGCCGCGAATTGATGGAGCTGCACGGAGACGCCGTGGAAGTCGATATTTGATACGTGAGCAGGAAAGCATGACGCCGCATTTCTTCCTGCGAGCTCTTGAAGTCTTCATGTTCAAGAGCACGCATGCACTCCATCCCTCTGCGGGAGAGAAGGGTTGCGTGCGGTTCGGCGGAGCAAGCAGGTGGCCTCCTGCCTGGAGGTGCAGCCGGGCTTTGCCTGTGCATAAAGCCCTGTTGGTCACGCTATCACTGTCTGCCATGCCCCTTGTCGCCCACGCCGATCTGTGGGCCTATGTGGATGATCGCGGCATAACTCACTTTGCCATAGAGCAAGTCGATGACCGCTACGAACTTTTTTCAAGAGCAGCGATACATTCAATTTTCTTCAGTTGGCGCCTGATGAAACCGGTGCTGCCGTGGGTGTCAAGGCCACCGGGAAGGCAGGCGAGCCAGCTTTCAAGGTTCCCACGCGGTTTGCCAGACTGGATTCTTCAAAGAGCTACAAGGCCGTGCAAAAGCACATTCAGGAGGCTGCTCACAAGCATTTGATCGATTACAGCCTCATCAAGGCCGTGATCGCCGCCGAATCGGGCTTCGACCCCGCTGCGGTTTCCCCGAAGGGCGCGGTCGGGCTGATGCAGCTCATGCCCACCACGGCCGAGCAATACGGTGTAGTGGCCGACAGGTCGGCCCGCATGGACAGGCGGGGCAAACTGCTGCCAGCTCAGTCCGTGGAGCAAAAACTGATCGATCCCAGAACCAACATTCAGGCGGGCTCGCGGTATCTTGCCTATTTGCTCAAGATGTTCAAGGGAGAGCTTCCCCTTGCTCTGGCCGCGTACAACGCAGGCGAGGGGGCCGTTCAGCGCGCCGGTAACAAGATCCCGAACTACAAGGAAACGCAAGGCTATGTCAAAACGGTCTTGGGCCTCTATGAGGTGTTCAAGCCCCCAGCCTCGCTCCCTGCCGTCTCTGGCTCTGCTGCATTTCCGACGGGTGTCGCTATTGGCCAGAGCAGCGGTCGCATGCGTGTGGAATTTGGAGGCATGCCAACCGCGAGCGTCAAAGCCAATCCACCCATGCTGGTCGATTACGGCGCGCCTTTGTTAGCTGATTCAGTTCGGTAGTGTCAGCCCATGAGAGCCTTGGGCGGTAGCCTCGGGCAATCACTCCTTTTCTATATTCCTCTTTTCAATGAACGATCTAACGGTCCTGGACCAAACGGGAGAGGGCGGCGGCTCGGATGACGAGCTGGCCCTGGCCACATACGCGCAACGCGCCTATCTCGAATACGCACTTTCAGTTGTCAAGGGGCGCGCGCTGCCGGACGTGTGCGATGGGCAAAAGCCAGTGCAACGGCGCATCCTGTACGCCATGGAGCGCATGGGCCTCAGCTACAACGGCAACACCGGAGCCAAGCCCGTCAAATGCGCCCGCGTGGTCGGCGACGTGCTCGGCAAATTTCATCCGCATGGCGACTCCGCTGCGTATGACGCGCTGGTCCGCATGGCACAGGACTTCAGTCAGCGCTACCCGCTCATCGACGGCCAGGGCAACTTCGGTAGCCGCGACGGTGACGGCGCAGCAGCCATGCGCTACACGGAAGCGCGCTTGGCCAAGATTGCCACCCTGCTCCTGGACGAATTGGACGAAGGCACGGTGGATTTCGCGCCCAACTACGACGGTTCGCACGAAGAACCCCGTCAACTGCCGGCGCGGCTGCCCTTTGTCCTGCTCAACGGCGCCAGCGGCATTGCGGTTGGCCTGGCCACCGAAATTCCGAGCCACAACCTGCGCGAGGTCGCCGACGCCTGCGTGGCGCTCCTCAAGTCCCCCAAACTGACCGATGACGAGCTCTTCGCGCTAATCCCTGGCCCCGACTACCCCGGCGGTGGGCAAATCATCAGTCCGGCCACTGACATTGCCGATGCTTATCGAACTGGCCGCGGCAGCCTGAAAGTTCGTGCACGGTGGAAAATCGAGGATCTGGCGCGCGGCCAGTGGCAGATGGTTGTCACCGAGCTTCCACCCGGTGTGAGCAGCCAGCGAGTGCTCGAAGAAATCGAGGATCTGACCAATCCCAAGGTCAAGAACGGCAAGAAGGCGCTCACTGCGGAGCAAACCAATGCCAAGACTACGGTCCTGGCCGTTCTCGATACCGTCCGCGACGAGTCCAGCAAGGATGCGCCGGTGCGCCTGGTGTTCGAGCCGCGCACCAGTCGTATCGGTCAGGACGAATTGGTCAAGACTTTGCTGGCACAGACTAGCCTGGAAACGTCTGCTCCCATCAACATGACCAGCGTCGGCCTGGACGGTAAGCCCGTGCAGAAATCGCTGCGCCAGATGCTGGAGGAATGGGTTACTTTCCGCCAGCAGACGATCACACGGCGCAGCCAGTACCGGCTGCAAAAAGTGCTCGACCGCGTTCACATTCTCGAAGGCAGGCGGCTGGTTCTGTTGAACATCGACGAGGTGATCGCGATCATCCGCGAGAGCGACGAACCCAAGGCCGCATTGATCGCTCGGTTTGCTCTATCAGAGCGGCAGGCAGAGGACATCCTGGACATCCGGCTGCGGCAGTTGGCCAGGCTGGAAGCCATCAAGATCGAGCAAGAGCTCAAGGAACTGCGGGAGGAGCAAGGTCGGCTCGAAGACATTCTTGGCAATCCGGCAAGTCTCAAGCGCCTGATGGTCAAGGAGATTGAAGCCGATGCAAAGCAGTTTGCCGATGCGCGTCGTACCCTGATTCAGGAAGAGAAAAAGACGGTAGCCGAGATCAAGATCATCGATGAGCCAGTCACGGTGGTCGTCAGCGAAAAGGGCTGGGTACGCGGGCGCGCAGGCCACGGCCACGATCCTGCGAGTTTTGCTTTCAAGGCTGGCGATGGTCTCTATGGGACTTTCGAATGCCGAACCGTCGACACGCTTCTGGTGTTTGGTAGCAACGGTCGTGTCTATAGCGTTGCAGTGGCCAGCCTACCCGGTGCTCGTGGTGACGGCCAGCCTATCACGACCCTGATCGACCTGGAAGCCGGCACGCAACCGCTCCACTATTTTGCTGGCGCAGAAGGCGTCACGCTGCTGTTGTCGGGCTCGGGCGGCTACGGGTTCCTGGCCCGTGTGGAGCACATGCTTTCCAGGCAGCGAGCAGGTAAAGGTTTCATTACCGTGGGTGCGGACGAACAGATCTGCCGGCCATCTCTGGTGTCGCCTGGTGGGGCGCCTTCGTCGGCCACTGCTTCGGTCATTTTGCCGGCCACGCATGTCGCTTGCGCATCCACCGGAGGGCGCATCCTCACCTTCGAGATCGGTGAATTGAAGCTGATGGAAAAGGGTGGCCGAGGGCTGACGCTGATTGATCTTGAGGCCAAAGACACTCTAGCCGGCGCTGCGGCCTACACCCGAAGCGTGCGTATCAGCGGAATCGGCCGAGGGGGAAAATCACGTGAGGAGACCTTGGAGATCCGTAGCCTCAACAATGCACGAGGCGCGCGCGCTCGTAAGGGTAAGGCGGCTGATCTGGGTTTCAAGCCCAGCAACGTGGAGCGGGTCCTATGATGGACGCCATGGGACTCAACATATCCGCCATAGGCATGATCGTGGCGGTGATCACTGGCCTTGGCAGCTTCTGGCTGGGCCGACGCATATCCAACAAGTGGCGTGCCAAGCGACAGGCCCAGCAGGAAGCCGCTAAGAGAGCCACAGAATCTCGGCAGGTTCTAAGGGCGAGGCAGAGGCAACAGCAACAGAAGCGCTGAGCCCCATGTGCTTACATGCGTTTCGCATGTAAGCGTCAAGAAGGATTACTATAGTTATCATTACAAATGAGTATCAATCTCGTTTGCAATGATAAATAGCTATTTCAAGACTCTTTCTTTCCGCACCGATGCTGATCGCGGTGTGTCAGCCGTGGTTGATTTGCACCCACAGCGCGTCCTGAAGCTGGTGTTGGCGTTGCAAGCCGTGCTTGCTTCGTGTGCCTGGGCGCAACTCGTCCCTTCCCGGCAGGCAGCGCCTGGCTCCAGTCCGGTGGTTGAAGCCAATCGCCAAGGCGCGGATGTCGTTCACATCGCTCCTCCCAGCGCTGCAGGCGTCAGCCATAACCGGTACCAGCAGTTCAATGTAGCGCCAGGGGGCCTGATTCTCAACAACAGTGCCCATGTGACCGACACCGCGCTGGGTGGGAGGGTGTCAGCAAACCCGCACCTGGGCGGGCAGTCTGCGCGGGTCATCCTCAATGAAGTCACGTCGGCGTCCCAGAGCACGCTAAGGGGGCTATCGAGGTGGCTGGGCGCCGTGCCGATGTCATTGTTGCCAATCCGAACGGCATCATGTGTGACGGCTGCGGCTTCCTCAATGTGGGACGTGCCACACTCACCACGGGTTTGCCAAGATTGGGAAAAGATGGAAGTGTGCAAAGCTTCGGCATTGAGGGAGGACATCTCTCAATAGGCGCCGGGGGGCTTGACGCCCGTGGCCTGCAGCAGCTTGATCTGCTGGCGCGCGGCATCGTGATTGATGGGCCCGTCCAGGCGGAGCGCATCTACGCCATCACAGGCGCCAATAAAGTGAACTACGGCGAGACTCCCGAGGTGGGGAGTGAAGCATATGGCAGCGAAAAAGCGCCCAAGTTTGCCATCGACATTGGAGAACTGGGCAGCATGCACGCGAGGCAGATCTATCTTTTGGCTACGGAGCGAGGGGTGGGCGTCAACAGTGTGGGACGCCTGACGGCCACTGAGGGCGACCTCCGCCTGAGTTCCGACGGAGATTTGCGCGTGCATGACGTCTATGGCGAGCAAGGCGTCACGCTCGGTTCAGTTCGTGGTGAACTTGCCATGGCGGGCACCATTGCATCGCCCGATCGGGTCGACCTCTCGGCAGGGCAAACGATTCATAACCGCGGCAGTGTGAAGGCAGGAGAGCGCCTCTTGGCCAACGCACCGCAAATTCGAAACAGCGGCACCGTGACGGGTGGCACTTCTTTTGGAGTCGGCGCCGGCAGCATCGAGCTGAAGGGTCAGGTTTTCAATACAGCGGGTGCCCGCGTGTTTAGCAGTGGAAACCTGACCATCGACGGCTCTCTGCACAACGTGGGCGGCGAAGTCCACGCACTTGGCGACATGACCATTGCCGGCCGGGTTGATAACGAAAATGCTGACCTCCGCGTCGAAAGGCATACCTCCACCCGACGGGTCAGCGAAGTGTCCTATGCTGACGAGCGCGCGCTTGAAGCGGAGTTCAACGCCAACGAGGTACGCATCGATAGCGGGCAGAATCTGATTTTGCCGAGCGAGACCTATCCGTTCGATCGCTTCGGTCACGAGCCCTACGACTTTGACAAACTGGCGGCAGACTGCGCGAATGGGGGCCTCGCAGGCCAGCCCTGCGGGTCTCGGTTGGGGGAGGTCTTGGAGCTTTTTGGTCTGCCCTCCCCGGAGGCCCGAGATACTGTATCGCTCGCCGAACGACGAACTGCCCTGCTGGAGAATCTGAAGCCGAAACTGGAGGCTTTCAATTCCGATCTGGCCACGCGCCGCTCTGAGCGTTATTTTGTCCGCACCATAGAAAAGCAGGTGACCACCGAGGATAGGGTGGTGGCCAGCCAACCAGGGCAAATCATTGCTGGCGGTGGCATCAGTGTGGCCGGAGGGTCCAACGTAGACAGCCGGATTGTCGCGGGCGGTGCTTTTAGTTCATCCGCCGGGTTCGAGAACCGCGCCAGGAAAGGCGAACGAACCGTCACCGCGCACGGGAGCGTGCAGAGCATGCTTGGGAAAGATGCGCAGGCGTCCAATCAGTGGGGCGGTCAGGATCAGTCTCAATCTCAGTCGCTGGCATCGGTGGTGTCGAGCGAGCTCTTTGCGCTTGATGTAGATAGTGATACTGCCCTCGGCGGCCTACTCTCAAGGAAGGCGCAGAACACTTCGTCAGGTAGCTCGTTGTCTGCGGTCAGCGTTCAAGTCCACGCGCATGATCAGGCTTTCATCAATAGCGGATTCATACTGGCCCATGGCGGTGCGGGGGTGGGGTCGACTCATCTGGCGGGGTCATCCAGGTCAATGCAGACCGCATTGAGCAGAACGGCGAGATGGCCTCCCGCGCCACGATCTTGCGCGCAGAGACGGATATCGTTGTTTCCGGGGGTCAAACACGCGGCGTGCGCGCTCCGGAGTCCATCGGGAGTCTGGTCTCCCTGGAGGCAGGTCGCAGCATCGAGTTGCGTCCCGCCATGCGCTCCATCAGGCACAGCGAAGGCGATGAGCAAGCTTTTGCCAGCCTCGCATCAAAGCCAAGCATGATTGTTGCCCAGACGGTCAGGTTGCGTGCTGGCCAGGACCTCACCAGTGGAGGCGCTCTCGTCAAAGCGGGAGAAACTATAGAGGCAAGTGCCACCCGCCATATTGATATTGGCCCGGCTTTCGAAGAGCGCACCACCGAAGTGGCTGCCGCTGCCCAAAGCCCGCAATCACACTGGCGCGAAAGCCGCATGACTGCTCAACCCAGTCGCTTCGAAGCCGGAAGGGTTGTTCAGATGACCGCGGGCCAGGAGCTTACTTTCAGTGGCAGTCATGCCGAAGGGGGGCTCCTGGACCTGCGAGGGCAGGGAGTTGTCATTGATGCAGCCTTGACCGAACAGCGGATTGATGTGCAAACCGTCAACGGCCAGCAGGTTCAGCATATCGACATGCACCGAAAGGATGCCGCCTCCAGCACCTTGATCGGGGGAACCGGCGCAACCATCCGCGCCGAGTCCGACCTGCAGATCACCGGGAGCGAGATCAAGGTCATGAACGGACAGGGCCACCTTTCCGCGGGAAGGGACCTGCGCCTGCGGGGTGCCGTCACGAACCGACAAGAGGTGGCCAACAATAAGTCGGCCGGATGGTCCTGGCTCTCTCACGGCGAGACGGATTTGAGCACGTGCCGTTCTGAAACCGGTGTGTCGCCAGCGGGCCTTGAAGGCTCGGCAATAAGTCTCAAGGCTGGGCGCGATCTGAGCATTTCCGCTTCCACAGTGTCCGGCTATCAGTCGCTCAAGCTCGAAGCAGGCAAGGACCTTACCGTAGGTGGCGAACAACATTCCCACTCGGAGCACGGCAGCACAAAGAGCGAACGACGTACAGGGTTGATTCGCAACTTTGGCATCAACGGGTTGCTGGGGCGCAGAGACAATGAAGAAAAGACAGAATCCAGCACGCATGTGGTTGTGCCAACCACCGTCGGTTCGATAGAAGGCGATGTCAGCATCGATGCCAAAGGAACTTATAGGCAGGCTGGCGGTGATCTTCTCGCCAACGGCGACGTCACTGTACATGCCAGGGACATAGAGCTGGTTGCCGCCGAAGGGAGCAATCGCAAGCGCCAGAACTTCGATTTTCAGCAGTACGGCGTGACCTTAGGGCCTAACCAGAAAGGCGTCGCGGGATCTCTCTCGGGCGCTTTCAACCAAGGCTGGTTCGCCAGTACCGCCCAGAGTCGCCATGCGCAGATCCTCCGCGCACTCAGTGGGCTGAGACTTGCCTACAGGGGGTATTCGCAGCTACCCGCTGCGCGCGATCATGCCTATGAAGTTGCGTCGCAGGTTCCCGTGCTTTTGAGGGGGAAATCGGTTCATTCCTTCGCACGCTTCGGCCGTCGGTAGGACTGGCCTGGGACGATTCCAGGGAAAATCCACTGAACGAAACTGTTACGTCCATTCGGGAATCGACCATCAGTGCAGGTGGGAAGCTCAGTTTGCAGGGGAATTCGGAGAGCGGATCCATTCGGACTGCGGGGGTGCAGGTGATCGGTGGGCGGGTGGAGCTGGACGCAGGCAAGATCGAATTGGGTGCCGCTTCGAGCAGCAAGAACCACGCGGGCGATTCGTACTCGGCGGGCATGGGCGCGGCCTATGAAATAGGTGGAAATGCAGGTGCGTCTGCATTTGGCTATTACGCAGGTGGGGCTACCCAGGGTAGCGCCCAACAATACAAGACAACACATGTGACTGCAAAGACCGAAGCCGTCGTCTCTGCCAATGCGGACATCAGTTTCCGAGGCGCCAGTCTGGACGCTGACTCGGTGACTCTCAAGGCAGGAGGATCCCTTTCCATTGAAACCCTGCAAGACCTCGACGAAGCGCAGGCCTACCGGATTGGCGCAGACACGTACGCGGGCGTGAAGGAGCACTACAGCGCTGGCATCGGACTCACGGGGGGCGGGGCGCTCTTCGATACGCCATGGCGACGTCACCCAGCCGAGTCCTGGCAGGACCTGGGGGCTTCAATATTGAAGCATCAGAAAGAATCAGTCTGACGGGCGGAGTCATCGAAAGCCTCGCTGCTGCAGACAAGAACAGGATCGTGACCGGCACTCTTCAAAGCCAGAATATCGACAACGTCAGCGGGCATGACAGCTTTATTCTGGGGGGCAATGTCGGTTATGACCAGAGCCAAGTCCAGAGTATCAGCGAATCAGCGGCTGTTCCTGGCTTCAGTGCAGATGCAGCGAGAAGCGTCACCCGCAGTTTCATCGCACCCAGTGCCATCATCTTGACGAAGAACAGCTCGGAGTCAGGTGAAGCCAAGACCTTGGCAGCTGGCGTGCAAGCGGAACGTGGGGAAAGCATGCGCCTCGTTCGGCAGCCAGACATCGGCGACGTTCTGCTGAGGCAGCACCAGGTCGCTATGGCGATTGGCGCCTTGGGGCCGGACGGTTTGGCCGAAGAATGGAATAACTACGCGGACACGCAGCAGCGCACCGCTTCCGAGAGTGGCAACATCGCTGCCGGATGGGCGCGTGATGGTTGGTGGCGGCAGGCCGGCCACGCTGTGATTGATCTTTTGGTGGGAAGGTGGTGGACGAGGTAAACCTTTTTTTATCTATCTGCGACCAAAATCGGGCGTGAAGCGTGTTTTTGCAAGGTAGAATAATCGGTTAGCCGATGCTCAGCTGGCAATCCATACGTCAAAGTATGGTTGTCGGCAGGCTGCGAACGCTTAAGGTGGCTGCAACAGTCACTTGGGGCGCTTGGCATGGCATTCAAGAAGACCGCGCGGGTGGCGAAATTGGTAGACGCACCAGGTTTAGGTCCTGACGCCAGCAATGGTGTGGGGGTTCGAGTCCCCCCCGCGCACCATAAAAAGAGAAAAGGCCCGGAAAGATCATCAGATTTTTCCGGGCCTTTTTGCTCTCTTCATCTTCCGCTGGGGGTGGCCTGTACGGGCGAACTGAGTCTCGCTGTTAAAGGATTTAGATTTACGCGCTCACAATCTTCCCCGTTTCAGGGTCGATCTTCACAAGCGGGCGCTTGCTGGTATTGGGCAGGAGCGCAGTCGCCAGTCCCAGCAGTGGCAAGAACGATGTCACACCATACACCCACAAAATTCCGTGTGTGTCCGCCAACTTGCCCAGACCTGCTGCACCGATGCCCCCTATGCCGAACATGAGCCCAAACATTAGTCCGGACACCATCCCGACTCGCCCAGGCACGGCCTCCTGGGCGTAGACCACCATCGCGGCGAAGGCAGAAGACATGACAAGCCCGATTGTGATCGCCAGGACGGCCGTCCAAAAAGATTTGCGTAAGGCAAGGCCAACGCAAAAGGCGCGACTCCGACGAACGAGATCCAGATCACTGCCTTGCGGCCAATTCTGTCGCCGACCGGGCCACCTGCGAATGTGCCGACTGCCACTGCTGCGAGGAACATGAAAAGGAAAATCTGGCTCTGTTGAATGCTCAGCTCGAAGCGCTGCATCAAGTAGAAGGTGTAATAGTTCGTGAACGACGCGATGTAGACAAATTTGGCAAACATCAGTATGCAGATCACCGCCACAGCGCGAATCACTCTGTTCCGGCTAAGCCCTTCCGAATGGCTGCTGGCAAGACTCTTTGTCTTTGCTGCGCCGTTCTGCATTACCCAGGCCGTGAGGCGATACAGGACAAAAATCGCGATCAATGCAATCAGCATGAACCAGGCGGCCGCGCCTTGTCCGTAAGGCACCACAATGGCTGCAGCCAATAGTGGGCCAATGGCCGAGCCGGAATTGCCACCCACTTGAAACGTGGACTGGGCAGTGCCAAATTTCCCGCCAGATGCCAGGCGGGCGATTCTCGACGCTTCGGGGTGGAACGTGGCAGAGCCTACGCCCACCAGTGCTGCCGCCACCAGCAGCATGGTATAGCTGCCCGCCGTGGCCAATAGCCCAATTCCGAACATGGTCATGACCATGCCGGAGGGCAAAAGATAGGGCTTCGGGTGTTTGTCGGTATACAACCCGATCCAGGGCTGCAGTAGGGAAGCGGTGACCTGATAAACCAGAGCAATCACACCAATTTCCCCGAAACTCAGCGAAAAATTCAACTTCAGCAGCGGGAAAATGGCCGGCAGCATCGCCTGAATCATGTCGTTGAGCATATGCGCCAGAGCTGCCCCACCCACAATGGGCAGCAAAAAGCCCTGGGTCTTTGGTGCAGGGGCCGCGATTTGCGCTGCCGGACTTAAAGAGTCTGTGCCGGGAGTCAGCGTGGTGGACTCAAGGGCTGTTGCCGTATTGGCTGTCTTGTTCGTCATGCGTGTTTTTTAGCAACAGAATCCACAAATCTTCCTCGTCACCAAGCATCGTCCTAGAAGGTTGGGCTGACGAAGGAAGCCCAACAAGCAGCGCAGATTTGGTCGAAACAGGTTTGGTTGTTCGCTGTCTGATTCTCTTCGCTGCGTGTTCAATTCCCAAAAAGAGCTAAAAAGAGCCCGACATTGCCCTGGGAGAGTCCGAGAAACAGCCCTGGACTATAGAGATTTTGGGAAAGTCTGACCGCGCAGAGGCTATAGCCTTTGGGGTGCTTGTCATCGCCAGTTAAAATAACAAGCTTTGCTCTGGAATGGCTGCAAGGCCTTTCCACACAGATCCCGCGAGGCGCTCCTTAGGCTGCTGTCTTTGATGCAGCAAATTTTGCGTCTTCGCACACCAGGAATTAATTCCTTTCGAGAGAGAAAACATCATGGCTGTGAACGTGGAAACCCTAGACAAGCTCGAACGCAAGATGACGCTGACTTTGCCCGTGGAAGCGATTCGCGGCGAAGTGGATGCACGCTTGAAGAAGCTTGCGCGCACCGTAAAAATGGACGGCTTTCGCCCTGGCAAAGTGCCAATGAGCGTGGTCGCCCAGCGCTATGGCTATTCGGTGCAGTACGAAGTCATGAACGACAAGGTGGGCGAGGCATTCTTCGTCGCTGCCAACGAAGCCAACCTGCGCGTGGCTGGCCAACCTACCATCACCGAGAAAGACTCGGCCCCCGAGGGCGAAATGGCCTTTGACGCCGTGTTCGAGGTGTTCCCGGAAGTCAAGATCGGTGATCTTTCCACGGCTGAAGTCGAGCGCGTGTCGGCCGAGGTCGGCGAGGATGCCATTGACCGCACCATCGACATCCTGCGCAAGCAGCGTCGCACCTTCGCACAGCGCTCCAAGGAGGCTCCTGCCGAGGACGGCGACCGCGTCACCGTGGATTTCGCAGGCAAGATCGACGGCGAGCCGTTCGACGGCGGCAAAGCCGAGGATTTCTCCTTCCTCATTGGCGAAGGTCAGATGCTTCCCGAGTTCGAAAATGCCGTGCGCGGCATGAAAGTGGGCGAAAGCAAGACTTTCCCGCTGGCTTTCCCTGAAGACTATCAAGGCAAGGAAGTGGCCGGCAAAACGGCAGACTTCATGGTCACCGTGCAAAAAATCGAAGCTGGTCACCTGCCTGAAGTGAACGAAGCACTGGCAAAGTCGCTGGGCGTGAAAGAGGGCACCATTGAAGGTCTGCGCGCCGACATCCGCAGGAACCTGGAGCGCGAAGTGAAGTTCCGCGTTGCTGCCCGCAACAAGCAGGCTGTCATGGACGCGCTCGCAGCCAAGGCAGAACTGGATCTGCCCAAGGCCAGCGTCCAGACTGAGATCAACCGTTTGATGGAGTCCGCCCGCGCTGACCTGAAGGCGCGCGGAATGAAGGACGCTGACAAGGCCCCCTTCCCCGAGGACATCTTCCGCCCGCAGGCAGAGCGTCGCGTGCGCCTGGGCCTGGTGGTGGCTGAACTTGTTCGTGCCAACAATCTGCAAGCCACACCAGAGCAAATCAAGGCGCATGTCGAAGAAATGGCTGCCAGCTACGAGAAGCCAGAGGAAGTCGTGCGTTACTACTACGCCGACAACCGTCGCTTGGCAGACGTGGAAGCTATCGTCATCGAAAGCAACGTCACTGAACACGTTCTGGCGCAGGCCAAGGTTACAGACAAGAATCTTGCTTTTGACGATCTGATGGGCCAGCAAGGCTAAAACTGCCAGAATGATGGGTAGTCGAATCCGGTCTGCGCATGGGCTGCACATGTGCTGCACATGCACTGAGCAGGCCGGCTCACTCTCCAGAAGAGCCTGTCGGCGCATTTAGTCTGGCAGCCTTCAGTATGGCAATTGAGATCGTGGGGCTTGAGCCTTGGGCTTCAAGCCCCATTTGCTTGTAACAGAACCAACGGAGTTTTCATGAGTGCACTTGAAACCAAGAACCTCGGCCTGATCCCGATGGTTGTCGAACAGTCTGGCCGTGGCGAGCGGTCGTACGACATTTATTCACGCTTGCTCAAGGAGCGCGTGGTTTTCCTGGTCGGTGAAGTGAACGACCAAACTGCCAACCTGGTCGTGGCGCAGCTACTGTTCCTTGAAAGCGAGAACCCTGACAAGGACATCTCGCTCTACATCAACTCACCGGGTGGCAGTGTGACTGCAGGCATGTCCATTTACGACACCATGCAGTTCATCAAGCCTGACGTGTCCACCATGTGTCTCGGCTTTGCTGCCAGTATGGGTGCTTTTCTGCTGGCCGCTGGCGCCAAGGACAAGCGCTATTCACTGCCTAACAGCAAGATCATGATCCACCAGGTGCTGGGCGGAGCCCGTGGCCAGGCGACCGACATCGAAATCCATGCGCGCGACATCTTGCGCACCAAGGACCAGATGAACCGCATCCTCGCCGAACGCACGGGTCAGTCCCTGGAGAAGGTGCAGCGCGACACCGAGCGCGACTATTTCATGACCGCCGACGAAGCCAAGGACTACGGTATCGTCGATCAGGTTATTTCGAAGCGGCCCTGAGTCCGGGTAGCCCGGGTGGCTCGCGGGTTGGCCCGCGAGGCGCCAGGGGCTGCCAGGGTTTATCAAGGGCATCACTATTCCTTGCCGCGACGCATCCCGTTTTCATTCGGTATCATGTGTCCATCTTTCATCAGAGTGTCATTCAATGGCCGATAAAAAAGGCTCTTCCAGTGAGAAGACGCTGTATTGTTCGTTTTGCGGCAAGAGTCAGCACGAAGTCAAGAAGCTGATTGCAGGCCCGTCTGTGTTCATCTGCGATGAATGCATCGACCTGTGCAACGACATCATTCGCGACGAATTGCCTACCACCACCACGGAGGCCGATGCGCGCAGCGACCTCCCTACGCCGGTAGACATCAAGAACAACCTCGACAACTACGTTATTGGCCAGGAGCGCGCCAAGCGTACGCTGTCAGTGGCTGTTTACAACCACTATAAACGCCTCAAGCATAAAGAAGACGCCAAAGGTGGCGATGTAGAGCTCGCCAAAAGCAACATCCTCCTGATAGGCCCTACCGGTTCGGGCAAGACCCTGCTGGCGCAAACCCTTGCTCGCCAGCTCGACGTGCCATTCGTCATGGCAGATGCCACCACGCTGACCGAAGCGGGCTACGTGGGTGAAGACGTCGAGAACATCATCAGCAAGCTCTTGCAGAGCTGCAACTACGATGTAGAGCGGGCCCAGCGTGGCATCGTCTATATCGACGAAATCGACAAGATCAGCCGCAAGGCTGACAACCCCAGCATCACGCGCGACGTCTCGGGCGAGGGGGTGCAGCAGGCGCTGCTCAAGCTCATCGAGGGCACCCTGGCCAGCGTTCCTCCACAAGGTGGGCGTAAACACCCGAACCAGGACTTCCTGCAGATCGATACCACCAACATCCTGTTCATTTGCGGTGGCGCGTTCGCGGGCATCGAAAAAGTGATCGAGGCGCGTACTGAAGCCTCGGGCATAGGTTTTGGTGCCACCGTCAAGAGCAAGCAGCAGCGCTCCGTTTCCGAGGTGTTCAAAGAGATCGAGCCTGAAGACCTGATCAAGTTCGGCCTGATTCCTGAGCTGGTTGGTCGTATGCCCGTCGTCGCCACCTTGGCTGAGCTCTCCGAGGAGGCCCTGGTCGAGATCCTGACCGAACCGAAGAACGCCCTGGTAAAACAATACGGGCGTCTGCTTGCGATGGAAGGCGTTGAGCTGGAAATCCGTCCTTCCGCTTTGAAGGCCATTGCACGTAAGGCATTGGCACGAAAAACCGGTGCGCGCGGATTACGCTCGATTTTGGAGCAGGCGCTGATCGACACCATGTTTGATCTGCCTGCCGCCTCCAACGTAGCCAAGGTCGTGGTAGACGAAAACACTATCGAAGAAAGCCAGCCCCCGCTGCTGGTCTACAGAGAAGCCGCCAAGAAAGCCTGAAGCAGCCCTTATTTGACTTTTCTTCCTCGCGTTTTGCTCGCAAGGTGAGGGGGGAGGGTTGGAGGCCTGCAATCAGGTCTGTCCGTGCAGGCCGCCGTCCCGCTCTTTCCAGAAGAGAAAGGTCAAAATTTGCAAGGCTTTGCACGCTATTTGGCGTGTCAACCCGCCAAAGGGTTGAAAATGCGGTTTGCGCGGCCATCTCTGGCTCATAACCCCTGAGGATTTTTCCATGTCCGGAACCACGCCCCTTCCCACCACGCCGATTGATCTGCCCCTGTTGCCCCTTCGCGACGTGGTGGTCTTTCCGCATATGGTGATTCCGCTGTTTGTGGGCCGTCCCAAGAGTATCAAGGCTCTGGAAACCGCCATGGCAGCTGATCGCCGGATCATGCTCGTGGCCCAGAAAGCGGCCGCGAAGGATGAACCTTCCGTCACTGACATGTTTGAGGTCGGCTGCGTCTCCACGATACTGCAGATGCTGAAACTACCTGACGGTACCGTAAAAGTGCTCGTCGAAGGCCAGCAGCGCGCCACGGTCACGCACATTGAAGACGGCGAGTCGCACTTTGTTGCCACCGTCACGCCCCTGGAGGCCGGCGCCCAGGAAAACAGCAGCGAAGTGGAGGCCCTGCGTCGGGCTGTCATGCAGCAGTTTGACCAGTACGTCAAGCTGAACAAGAAAATACCGCCCGAGATTCTCACCTCCATTGCCAGTATCGACGAGCCTGGACGACTGGCGGACACCATCGCTGCTCACCTGCCGCTCAAGCTGGAGAGCAAGCAGTTCGTGCTTGATCTGGCAGACGTCAAATCGCGCCTGGAAAATCTCTTCGAGCAGCTAGAGCGCGAGGTGGACATCCTCAACGTGGACAAGAAAATCCGCGGCCGAGTCAAGCGCCAGATGGAGAAGAACCAGCGAGACTTCTACCTCAACGAGCAGGTCAAGGCCATACAAAAGGAGCTTGGTGAGGGTGAAGAGGGCGCCGACATTGAGGAAATCGAGAAGAAAATCAAAGCTGCGCGCATGCCAAAGGATGCGCGAAAGAAGGCAGATGCCGAGCTGAAGAAGCTCAAGCTCATGTCGCCCATGTCGGCTGAAGCCACCGTGGTGCGCAACTACATCGACGTGCTGGTGGGTCTGCCTTGGGCCAAGAAAACCAAGATCAAACACGACCTCGCTTACGCTGAGGAAGTCCTGAACGAAGACCACTACGGCCTGGAGAAAGTCAAGGACCGCATCCTTGAATATCTTGCGGTGCAGCAGCGCGTCGACAAGGTGAAGGCGCCCATCCTTTGCCTGGTCGGACCTCCCGGCGTCGGCAAAACATCCCTCGGTCAGTCGGTTGCCAAGGCCACTGGTCGCAAGTATGTGCGCATGGCCCTGGGTGGCATGCGCGACGAGGCGGAAATTCGCGGCCACCGCCGTACCTATATTGGAGCCATGCCGGGCAAGGTGCTGCAAAGCCTGAACAAGGTCGGTACGCGTAACCCGCTGTTCCTGCTCGACGAGATCGACAAGCTCGGCATGGATTTTCGTGGTGATCCATCAAGCGCACTGCTTGAAGTGCTCGATCCCGAGCAGAACCACACCTTCAGCGACCACTATGTAGAAGTTGATTTCGACCTGAGCGACGTCATGTTCGTCGCCACTTCGAACTCCATGAACATTCCGCCTGCCTTGCTTGATCGCATGGAAGTCATTCGCCTGTCGGGTTACACCGAGGACGAGAAGACCAACATTGCCCTCAAGTACCTGCTGCCGAAGCAATTGACCAATAACGGTGTCAAGAACGAAGAGCTCAAGGTTGAAGAGTCGGCGGTGCGCGACATCGTTCGTTACTACACCCGGGAAGCCGGCGTGCGTTCGCTCGAGCGCGAACTCTCCAAGATCTGCCGCAAGGTCGTCAAGGGACTGCAACTCGGCCAGCTCAAGCCGCAGGTTATCGTCGCCGCTGAAAATCTGAATGACTACCTCGGCGTGCGCAAGTACAGCTATGGCCTGGCCGAGACGCAGAATCAGGTTGGTCAGGTGGTTGGTCTCGCCTGGACTGAAGTTGGCGGCGATCTGCTTACCATTGAAGCAGCCACTATGCCCGGCAAAGGCGTCGTGCAGCGTACTGGCCAGTTGGGTGAGGTCATGAAGGAATCCGTCGAAGCAGCGCGCACGGTGGTTCGTTCGCGCGCACGCGGGCTGGGAATCAAAGACGAGGTGTTTGAGAAGCGCGACATTCACATACACGTTCCGGATGGCGCAACTCCCAAGGACGGTCCCAGTGCCGGCGCCGCCATGACCACAGCCATCGTTTCGGCGCTGACAGGCATACCTGTGCGTGGCGATGTGGCTATGACTGGCGAGATCACCCTTCGTGGGGAAGTTACCGCCATTGGCGGCCTCAAGGAGAAGCTCCTGGCTGCTCTGCGTGGCGGTATCAAGAAGGTCATCATCCCCGAGGAGAACGTCAAGGATCTACAGGAGATCCCTGCCAACGTGAAGGAAGGGTTGGAAATCATCCCCGTCAAGTGGATAGACAAAGTCCTCGAAGTCGCCCTGGAGCGCCAGCCCGTTCCTTTGACCGATGACGAAGTTGCCGCCCCAGTCGTGGCCGCAGCCGCTCCCGTTCCTGCGAAGAAACGTGCGAGCGGCACAGCCATCAAACACTGAGATTGAACCTCAATCCGGATTTGGGCTGAAAAGAGACGCGCCGCGGAACTCCTCCTCTTTTCCCTCTCCCTTTGGGAGAGGGTAGGGTGAGGGCTCTTCCAGCGCCGCCTCGCGACAAACCTGCAAGTCTCCGAATGCATCTGCAAATTCTTCAAAATTTTTTAGGCCCCTTGCGAAAACCCTAAAAAATCTCGTATACTACAAGGCTTGCAACGCGGGAATAGCTCAGTTGGTAGAGCGCAACCTTGCCAAGGTTGAGGTCGCGAGTTCGAGCCTCGTTTCCCGCTCCATTTTGGAGTTTCCATGGATGAATGCACCATTCATGGAAGTAAAAAAGGAAGTTAATTCTTCCTTTTTGGTTTTTGAGTATTGCAGGAAGTTGGTGTTGGTTTTTCCGGCATCCAGTTTTCAGTAAGAAGTGCAGCGCGGGAATAGCTCAGTTGGTAGAGCGCAACCTTGCCAAGGTTGAGGTCGCGAGTTCGAGCCTCGTTTCCCGCTCCAAATATGGAGCATCCATGGATCCCAACTGATTCGTGGCGTGTTAGAAAAAAGGAGCTACGGCTCCTTTTTTTATTTCTGATCGCTTATGCGGAAACACCCCCAGTAGGGTTTCAAGGCCGTACGCTGAAATCAGAATAAGTCAGAACTCCTTTGTATCCTGAATCTAGACGTTGCATCCTTTGAGTGTGCCCGTTACATTCCATCTGTCTCTGTTCTGGGGAGTGATGATGCAGCTCAGTGGTCGATCCTTCATCAGCGCCTTGGCGGTTGCCGTGGCGCTCGTCAGTACTGCCGTTTATGCGCAGAAGGACTCAAAAGCTAAAGACACCTATACGCCCATGGTAGGCCAGGAAGGCAAGGACGTCGTTTGGGTGCCCACCTCTCAGGCTTTGGTCGACCGAATGCTGGAAATGGCTCAGCTCACTCCGAAGGACCGGTTGGTGGATCTTGGCTCAGGTGACGGCGTCACAGTCATTACGGCGGCCAAGCGCGGAATCAAGGCGCGAGGCATAGAGTACAACCCCGACATGGTCGCCTTGTCCAAGAAGCGTGCGCAAGCCGCCGGTGTTTCAGGCCGCGCGACTTTCGTTCAGGGCGATATTTTTCAGACCGACTTCTCGGATGCCACGGTTGTAACTCTGTTCTTGTTGCCAAACCTGAACATCAAGCTGCGCCCCATCTTGCTGAATATGCCGCCAGGCACGCGAATCATCGCCAACACGTTCGATATGGCAGACTGGGAGCCGGATGAAACCGCTGAAGTCACCAAAGACTGCGAGACTTATTGCCGAGCTTTGAAGTGGATCGTGCCCGCCAAGGTGCAGGGAACTTGGGAGATCGATGGCAAGAAGCTTGCACTGACTCAGAATTTTCAGATGCTCAAAGGCGCTTTGGGCGATGGTGCGGCTCCGAGCCAGTTGTCCGACGGCCGACTTGAAGGTTCTCGGATCAGGTTCTCTATCGGAACCGACCGATACGTCGGAGAGGTTCGTGGAGATGGAATGCAGGGCACCATCAACGGCTCCCAACGCTGGCAAGCCAGGCGTATGGCCGGATCCTGATTCAGCGCGGGTACTATTCAGGGTAGGGGCCAGAGAAGGTGTTCAAGACTCTGAGGGGAAGCGCGGGCCGATGCCAGGGATGCAGCGCAAGGCGGATTTTGTTGCCAATAGCCCAGCTATTGACGATGAAAGCCAACGCCGCGATGCGCCCTGGTATCCGATTCGCGCGTCGTCATGGGTTTTGAACACCTTCCCTAAAGCCCCTTGTTTCTTTCTCTACCTGAAGTACCTTTATGACAAGTCCCGTTCTCCATACCTTGATCTGCAGCACGCGCCCAGGGCGCATCGGTCCGTCCGTAGCCGAGTGGGCACACAGCCAGGCTCAAGCCCACGGCGGCTTCGAGTCCAAGCTGGTGGACCTGGCCTCTTTTAATCTTCCTGTATTCGATGAGCCTGAGCATCCTAGGCTCGGCCGTTACGCTCACGAGCATACGCGCGCCTGGAGTGCCAGTGTTGCAGCAGCGGATGCTTTTCTCTTTGTTCTGCCTGAGTACAACTTCGCGCCGCCAGGCTCTCTCGTTAACGCGCTTAACTACCTCGTCAAGGAGTGGAACTACAAGCCAGTTGGGTTCGTCAGCTATGGCGGCATTTCGGGCGGGGTCCGGTCAGTTCAGGTCACCAAGGGTCTTCTGACCACGCTGAAGGTGGTATCCATGCTCGAAGCCGTGGCAATCATCAATGCTGGCGAACAGCTCAAGGCAGAAGGTGGATTGAATGCCAACCCGATCAACGGCCAAGCCGCCAAAGCCATGCTGGATGAGCTTCTGCGCTGGACCAACGCGCTCAAGCCATTGCGCGCCAGCTGAGGCGAACTGATCGAACCAAGTCTGCTTGTCGGCTTGATCCTGATTTCAGGCTCGCTGGAGATCGATTCATCCGGGCGTCGGGGCTGCTGAAAACGAGGCTATAATCGCGGTCTTCATTGAATCAGTTGAAGTTTTTCTTCAGTTGGTTCATGTGCGGCGCGATAGCAAAGCGGTTATGCAACGGATTGCAAATCCGTCTAGTCCGGTTCGACTCCGGATCGCGCCTCCAGGAATTCATGCGCCCCAGCGCCCTCATCGGGTTCTGGGGCGTTTTGATTTCTGAGTGTGCCTGGTGGAGGCCTCTTGAAGTAGCTCTCGGCAAAATCGCTGAACAGCTGCACGGAAGATAGATTTGATCCGCGACTATTGGCGTAAAGCATGATGCGCCGCTTCACCACGGGGTCAACGATCGGCACGGTGATGTGCCCGAGTGATGAAACGATCGGCTCGACTGTTCCCAGAATGACGGCTGATCCCATGCCTGCCGACACCATTCCCAATGCCGTGGTGCCGACGGTAACCTCGTATGCCTGAGGGAACTCGTATTCCCAACCTAGCGATGCTTGTATGCGGACCTTCGTGTCAGTTCCAATGAAAATGATCGGCTCATGGCAGATGTCCGACCACTTCACACTTTTCTTCCTGGACAGGCTGCTTGCGCGATCGCATACCAAATGCATGGACGTGTCCATCAAATGCCTTACCCGTAAATCTGTCCTGGGGCGGCGCTCCGCGAAAATCGCAATGTCAGCGCGTCCCACATCAATGGCATCCAGAACCCCATCGACCGGCACATCCACAGGTAGGACACCTATTCCCGGATGAGCTTGTCTGAAACTATTCAGCAAGGGTGGGAGCGCTGCCCAGAACAACATTTGCGTCGTGGCAATGCGGATGGTTCCACTGCGTTGCTGCTGGAGATCCACCGCGCAGCGTCGCGCGGTTTCGAGATCCTGCAGGACCTGGAGCGCGTGGGGTAGAAATTCCCTTCCAGCCGGCGACAGAGCCACCGATCGGGTGGAGCGGTCAAAGAGCCGCAGCTTCGTCGCACTTTCGAGTTCACGGATCAGAACGCTCAACGCAGAAGGCGTGACGCTCATTTCCGTGGCGGCAGCCGAGAAGCTGCCAAGTCGCGCAACACAGGCAAATCCACTCAGCTGTCTCAGGGTGACGTTCATGGTGATCGCGCATTTCGATTGTTGAGTTAAAACTCAATAGATCATAAAGATAATTCGCTTCTAATTAATTATGAAGGCACATAAAGTGGACGCTTCTTCTGTACTACTTCCATCTCGCACCGGTTTACTCCATGGCAATTGACGCAACTTCTAACGTTTCCGAATCCATTCATCCCGGGCGTGCCGCACGAGTGGGCCTGATTCACTACGCGGGTAAGGGCGATCCATTTGTTGGCACTGACGATGTCGTGTGGTTCAAGAATGCCATGTCCCGCCTCGGCTACAGCAGCGGCGATACCGTTGAATACATGGAGTGCTATGGAAACAGGGACTACGCCCGCACCCGGGACCTTGCTCGACAAATTATTGATTGGGAGCCGGATGTTGTCGTCTCATTCATGACGAATGCAAATCTCGCCCTGAAGCCATTGCTTGAAACACGCCCGGTGCCGGTGGTCTGCTGGGCCACTGACATGAAGGAGGCCGGGTTGATCGAAACCCATCGCAGGCCAGGCGGAAACTTCACGGGCTTTACTTTTGTGCCGGGAAACAACTGGGCGAAAGTGCGAATGATGAAGTTGCTCGTGCCGAATGCCCGTCGGGTCGGGCATCTCTACAACCCAACGTACTCTCCGGCACCTTCCTGTCTTCGTGAGCTCACTGCAGCCTGCGAAGCGATGGGCATTGAACTGCCAGTTTATGAGACGTTGACAAAGGAAGCCTTCAAGACATCCATCCATGCCATGGTGCGAGATGGCTGCGATGCCGCCATTGTCGGACCGCATGAGCTTTTCAATACCAACGGAAAGCTGCTCGGCGAGTTGTTCATGGACGCGAATCTGGTGACTGTCGGAAATCAGCTCTCGATGCTTGAGAGCGGTGGTGTCGCCTCATTTAACTCTGCTGGCAAGCTTGCTTGGCCGTTGATGGCGTTCGTGGTGGATGACATTCTTCATGGAGCCAAGCCTGCAGAAATTCCTGTCAATCGTTCTTGCCGTGGCCCTGTGACGTTGAATGTGAGGGCTGCAAGGGCGCTAGGCGTGGAACTGAGTGGCGAGTTGCTAGAGGAAATCGACTTCCTGATTGAATGAACGTGCCGATAGATACTTGCATGTCATCCTCGCTTCGTTTGTCTTCCGATATTGGCGGAACCTTTACCGATATTGCGCTTGAACAAGGATCATCCAGATGGTCCTGCAAGGTGCCCACGACTCCCGGCGCTCCGGAAGAGGGGGTGCTAGAGGGCATGCGCCAGGTGCTCGAGATGGCGCAGAAGAAGTTCGCTGATCTGGATGCATTCATTCATGGCACCACGCTTCCAACCAATGCGGTCATCGAGCGGCAAGGTGCCCGTACGGCACTGGTGACCACTGAGGGCTTTCGCGATGTGCTGGAAATCGGTAACGAGGGACGTTATGACCAGTACGAGATGGCTCTCGTGCGTCCGCGCCCACTGGTCGAAAGGCCCTTGCGTTTGACGCTCGCTGAGCGGATCGATGCTCGGGGGCAGGTCATCAAGCAACTCGAAGAAGGGCAGTTGCAACGCCTTGTGGGTCAGTTGCGCGCCCAACGTGTCGAAAGTGTCGCCGTTGTTTTCCTCCACGCCTACAGGAATCCCGCGCACGAGAAGTACGTCGAGCGGTATTTGTCGGCCGAACTGCCAGAGGTCAATGTTTCTTTGTCCTCCGAGATCTGCCCAGAGATACGTGAGTATGAGCGGACCTCCACAACCGTACTCAATGCGTATATTCAGCCGGTGATTGCCGGATACCTGCGTCGCCTGGAAAGCCGGATGAAGGAGCAGGGGTTCCAGGGGGAGCCCCTCATCATGACCTCAGGGGGGACTTTGACCTCCTTTACACAAGCGCGTCGCTTCCCGGTGCGCCTTATCGAATCGGGTCCAGCGGGAGGTGCTCTGTTTGCTGCACACGCCGCAGCTCGTGTGGGTGAACGTCATGTCATCGCGTTTGATATGGGGGGTACGACGGCCAAGCTGTGCCTGATCAGCGATAGCTCTCCCGAGAAGTCACGGCTGTTTGAGGCTGACCGCGCGGCCCGCTTCATGAAGGGCAGCGGCTTGCCCGTACGCGTCCCGGTTATTGATCTGGTCGAGATAGGTGCGGGGGAGGCTCGATCGCAAGTGTCGATGCGCTGAGGCGAGTTCGAGCCGGACCGAGAAGTGCGTCGTCCGTGCCCGGACCAGCTTGCTTCGGACGGGGAGGCACGCAGCCCACAGTGACGGATGCTGATCTGACACTTGGTTTGATTGACGCAGATCGTTTTGCCGCTGGCAGCATGAAGTTGAACGTAGAGCTGGCACATCGTGCACTGGCTGAGGGCGTCGGGCGCCCGCTAGGGATCTCGCCGGTCGATGCGGCGCACGCTGTCTATGAAACTGTCTGCGAGAGCATGGCGAGTGCTGCGCGCGTGCACGCGGTCGAGAAAGGCGCATCCATTGGGCGCTACAGCATGATTGCGTCCGGTGGGGCTGCTCCATTGCACGCAGCCCGCGTGGCGGAAAAAGTGGGCATCAGCCGAATCATTGTGCCGTCGGACGCGGGCGTAGGCTCCGCGGTCGGGTTCCTGCGGGCTCCTGTGGGCTTTGAGTCTGTGCGTACCCTACAGGTTCGCCTGGAGCAATTCGATCCGCAACTCGCAGCGCAGATCACATCCGAGATGCGCGAGAGTGCGATGGCGCAGGTGCGGGCGTATGCAGGAAATGCCGATCTGGATGAGACCTGCCTCGCGCTGATGCGGTATGTCGGTCAAGGCTACGAAGTGTCGATTGACGTGACGCAGGCGATTCGAGACGGCCTCGACGGTGTCGCCTTACGCGAGCTTTTCGAGGCAGCATATGTGCGCTTGTTCGGGCGCACGATCCCTCGAGCTGCCATCGAGATCATCAGCTGGTCAGTCGAGGTGACGACTCGCGTTACTCGCCCGCCGAGCGTAGATATTCCATCCAGGATTCCGGCCCCGAAGCCCGGCTTCTGGTCCCGGATCTATCACGAAGGTGAAGCAAGCGTTGTTGAAGTGCCGTGCTTTCAAAGAAGCGATTTGCCGATCGGAAGTTTTTTGAGCGGTCCTGCCTTGATCCTGGAATCCCAGACGACGACCTATGTCAGCGGCAACTTCGATGCCCACATAGATGGGGCTGAGTCTATCGTGATGGAGCGCAAAGGACGAAATGAGGCCCAGCCATGAGCAGTGAACCATTGCGTGCGATCGACCTGCAGGTCATGTGGGATCGATTGATCGCCATTACGGAAGAGCAGGCGCAAGTGCTTCTGCGAACCGCATTCAGCTCCATTGTCAGAGAGTCTGGCGACTTGGCAGTTGGCGTCTTTGATTCTCGAGCTCGCATGCTTGCGCAAGCGGTTACAGGCACGCCTGGACATGTCAATTCCATGTCCCTGACCGTGGGTCATGTGGTCGCCAAGTATCCGTGCGAAACGATGAGGCCCGGAGACGTCTATCTGACCAATGACCCGTGGTTGGGGACCGGTCACACGAACGACTTTACGGCGGTCACCCCGTGCTTCCAGGGTGAGCGTTTGATCGGATTCGTTGCGTGCAACAGTCACCTGATGGATGTGGGTGGCATGCCAGGATCACATGGCTCGACTGACGTGTTCATGGAAGGGCTCTACATCCCGATCCTGAAAATCGTCGACGCTGGAGTGGTGAACCAAACGTTGATCGAGATTATTCGCGCGAACAGTCGACTGCCTGACGAGTCGGAAGGCGATACCTACGCTCTCGTGGCCTGCAACGCGGTGGGCAATCGACGCCTCCTTGAAATGATGGCCGAGTTTGGGTTGACGAATCTGGAGGGTCTGGCCAATCACATCATCAACACATCTCGCGACGCACTTCGCAGTGCAATTGCAGAGTTGCCCAGTGGAACTTGGCGCCATAGTCTCACGATGGATGGCTTCGGCGAGCCGATTCACCTCGCAGCGGCGTTGACCATCAGTGATGGTCGCATCTCGGTAGATTTCGAAGGCAGCTCGCCCATGGTGTCTCACAACATCAATGTGCCGCTGTGCTACACGTCGGCGTACACGTCCTTCGGAATTCGTTGCGTGGTCGGCAAAAATATTCCGAACAATGCAGGCTCACTTGAGCCCATTTCCGTGAATGCGCCTGTCGGAACTATCTTGAACGCGCAATCGCCAGCGGCGGTCGTTTCTCGACACCTTGTGGGCTTGCTATTGCCCGACCTCGTATTTGGTTGCCTCAGAGAACCAGCCAAAGGACGCGTGCCAGCTGAGGGCGCCAGTGGATTATGGGTGCTGTCGACCAGCGGAGTCTGGCCCAGCGCGGGCGCGCCTTCTCGTAAGTTCCGTTCCTCGGTCGTCAACACGGGGGGATGGGGGCGCTGCCGAGTGTCGACGGGCTGTCTGCTACCGGATTTCCTAGCGGCATCATGGGCGGTTCGATAGAAATGTTCGAGACCCAGTGCCCGCTGATTGTCTGGAAGAAAGAGTTCCGTGCCGACAGTGGTGGCGCCGGTCGAAACCGCGGTGGACTCGGTCTGGCGATCGAGGTGGGTAACTCCATCGACATGCCATTCACGCTGCGAACCGTGTTCGAAAGAATCGACAACCCGGCCAGAGGTGTGAATGGTGGCCTCGATGGAGCGCCGGGTGAGGTTCTGCTTTCCAGTGGTCAGGCCTTGTCCGGGAAGGGGCTGCATCAGGTTCCAGCGGGTCAGCGAGTTTCGCTGTTGACACCCGGAGGAGCTGGCTATGACCTGCCGACCGAGCGTTCACGTGATGCGGTTCAACGTGACCTTGAGTCAGGACTTATCTCGCCTCAGGCTGCTCGCGAGGTTTATGGCTGGGGGCCGCCTAGCGTCCTTGAGCAATGCAAAGCCACACAAAAATCATCTCTTGCCATTCAATAAGGAAGTTTCATGTTTTTGAATCGACGTCAGGCCCTTGTCGCCTCAGCTGCTGTCATGGCGCCCATGATTGCCAATGCCAAGTTGCCCGCGCATGCCAAGATTCACTGCCCGTTTTCTGCGGGAGCAACCGTTGACATGGTGTGCCGGCAACTTGCAGAGCAGTTGCGCGGAAAACTTGCAGAAACGGTTATTGTGGAAAACAGGACTGGTGCGGGTGGTCTGCTGGCAATTGACGCGCTGGTTCGTTCGCCCGCTGATGGGCTGACACTCATGGTGCATGGTGGTGCCATTCAAAGCGTCTTCCCCCATACGATGCCGAAGCTTCCTTACGATCCGTTCAAGGATGTAGCACCCGTGTCTATGACTCACCAGCTTGAGTACGGGTTCGCCGTAGGCCCTGCTATCCCTGAGAGCGTGCGTACCCTTAACGAGTTTCTTGCCTGGGTTCGTTCAAACCCCAAGGGCGGCGCTTTTGCGACACCTGGGGCGGGAACGCCGCTGCACTTCGTGCCCATGGTGGTCTCTCAGTCCAGCAAGGTAGACCTGGTTCCTGTTCACTACCGGGGATCGTCCGCTGCCATGCCAGACATTTTGGGTGGGCAGGTGCCAGCCATATCGACTGCGCTATCAGACCTGGTTCCGTTCCTGGCCGACGGAAAAGTGCGCATGCTCGCGACGTCAGGGCCTACACGCAACTCCTTGACCCGCAATACACCAACTTACGCTGAGCAGGGCTTCCCTGAAGTGACCGCAGTGGCTTACAACGCGGTGTTTGTCCAAGGGGATACCGCTCGCGCGAAGCAGGAGGAAATTTCGTCTATGGTTCGCGCTGCATTGGCAACTGAACCCGTGCGCGTGGCATTCGAGAAGGCCTATATCAAACCCTACGGTTGCACGCCTTCCGAGGCGCTCACGGAAGGTCGGGCAGGCTATAAGCGTTGGGGCAAGGTGGTCAAGGCTGTTGGCTACGTGCCAGCGCAGTAAAGAGCTGTGCACGAGATCAGTCTGAACTTCGATGAGGCCGGGCGAGTCTCAAGCTTTGAGATACTTTCCAGCAGCAGCCTGGCCTCTGCAAGCCCAATTCTGATCGCATGCTTGAGCCTTCGGGGTAAAATCGACCCGAAACAGCTATTGGATATCAGCCCCGATGGTGAAATTGGTAGACACTGCGGACTTAAAATCCGCCGCTTCCTGAAAAGGGGCGTGCCGGTTCGATCCCGGCTCGGGGCACCACCTTGTTTTTGGTAGTCCACGCACTCTGGGTAGCTTAACGAGCTATATGTCTTCAGGGCGCGAATAGGGCGCGAACAGGGCGAGTTTCGTGGCGTGTTTGATGTCTCGACACAACAAAGTCTTTTGGCGATATTGAAGGCGCTCTCTCACTGCAGGGTTGGCGCCTAGTCCGCAGAAGCCGTGAAATCGGGTGCCACTCTCCACGCGAACCAGGTGTGATGCCGCGTCGTAACTGCTAGCGTTACCTCCGGGGTGCCTTTGCGCGTTGCATTCGCACCGCCTCGCGTGTTTCTAACGCTCATTTCAGTTCTTCAGCGAACCAGAGGCAGCTTTGTGTAGCTTTCTTCGTCCGGATTTTGAACGCCTTATCTAGAGCCCTTCTTGGTTGATCGATGATCAACACCGGTGATGAACCTACATCCAATATCTTGATTGGACTAACTTAGAACCACTCCGCTACCCTTCCGGTAGTCGTCATGGCAGGACATTTTTCGTGGAGCAATCGACTCAGGTTCGGTTCGTTCCCGTGAGTCCTCGTGCAGGCGATATCAAAACAACGAATGGAGTGTTATTGGTGCGCGAAAGAGCAATTAATCTGGCGGTTTTGCCGGGTGTATACATGAGGCGCGATCCCGCGGACGCCGCGCCGGTCGTGTTCGACGTACCACGCAGCGGGGCGGAGTACCCGCGATGGTTCGCTGCAAGCGCGCCACTGGACTTGATCCAAAAGTCAATTTCGTCTTACGTCGAAGCGCTTTATCGCGATGTGACGGACGCTGGTGCAACTTGGCTGTACGCATGTTTTCCCAACGTCGTCGTTGATCCTAACCGGCACGAGGCCGATATTGATCCCGACCAGTTGAATGGGATGTGGCACGAAGAGCTCAACCCCTCTGAAAAGACCAAAGCTGGCATGGGCCTGTTTCCCCATGTGGTCAGTAATCAGGCGCTGCATGCTGGCAAGCTCACTCTAGAGGATGCACGTCGGCGATTGAGTGAGTACTATCTTCCCTACCATGAGGAGTTGGCTCGTATCCTTCGCATGGCAAAGGAGTCAGCTGGCGTAGCCTATCACCTGAGCTGTCATAGCATGGGTGCCACGCCTCCGGCTACGGCAAAGGATGCGGGCGTTCGCCGCTCCGACTTCGATCTGGGTGATCGAAACGGCACTACATGCGAGCCTGGCCTTGTCGATTCCGTCGCCGCATGCTTGAGGCGCCAGGGTTATACAGTCACGGTCAACAAGCATTTCGTGGGCGCGGAAGCTGTTCGCAGGCATGGTGACCCCAGAAACTCTTTCCATAGCCTTCAGATCGAGATGAATCGATCTCTCTACATGAACGAGAAGACCCGTGAAGTCTCGGAAAACTTCCAACAAGTGAAGTCCGACATGACCGTGCTAGCGCGAGAGGTGGTCGACTACGCACGCTCCAGATCGCGGTGAAAAGAGCTGACTAAACCTAGCGTTGAAGTGACAAGACTCCCATGAAGCCACAAGCCATTTTGCATCGCCTTTGTGAAACGGATCGCGTGTCCATACCTTTTGTATTCGACGGTGTCGCGCTGGCAGGGCTGGAAGGTGATACGGTACTGACAGCGATTCTGTCTCAGGCCCCTCGTCTGCGAAACACGGAGTTTTCGGGTTCGCCCAGGGCCGGTTTTTGCCTCATGGGAGCCTGTCAGGACTGCTGGGTCGCCACGACTGATGGTCAGCGTATACGTGCGTGTGGAACTCGGCTAGAGCCCGGCATGCAATTGCAGAGTTTGGGGGTGCGTAGTATGAACCACGTGATCGTCGGCGCCGGTCCGGCCGGTGTCCGAGCAGCGCAGACCTTGGTTCGCCATGGGCTTCGGCCTATCGTGCTGGACGAGAGTCCGAGTTGGGGCGGTCAGATCTATCGACAGCAACCCGGCAACTTCAAGCGCTCCCCGCGGGCGCTCTATGGCTTCGAGTCGGAGCGGGCGACCAGACTGCATGCAGCAATGGCGGACGTGCTCGATAGGGTGGACTTTCGTCCCTCTTCAATGGTGTGGGGAGCGGAGAAACGTCATCTTGATGTCCTGAGAAATGGGCGAAAAGAGCGAGTACCGTTTGAGACGCTCATCTTGGCGACAGGTGCCACCGACCGAATCCTCCCCTTCCAGGGCTGGACGCTCCCAGGTGTCTATTCACTGGGGGGGTCGCAGGTTGCGCTCAAGTTCCAAGGCTGTGGCATTGGTCGGCGGGTCGTATTTGCGGGAAGTGGTCCATTGCTATATTTGGTCGCCTACCAATACGCTAAGGCGGGTGCCCAGGTAGCGGCGGTCATCGATCAGTCCTCTTTCGGTTCCAAAATGGCTGGTATGCAGGGTATGAGCCGACAGCCCGTAGTGCTGGCCAAAGGCATTTACTACACGGCGTGGCTTCGATTTCATGGCGTGCCGGTGCACCAGGGGGCCAAATTGGTCAGTGCACGCGGCAATGAGCGTGTCAGCGAGGTTGTCTGGTCTGACGGAGCGCGCGAACATGTCGTTGAATGCGACGCGATTGGCTTTGGCTACTCCTTGCGTTCGGAGACGCAGCTCGCTGATTTGCTGGGCTGCACTTTCGTTCACGACGAACTTCAGCGCGCACAGTTGCCGCAGCGGGACTGGGCTGGAAGAAGTTCCGTGCCGGGCGTGTATCTCGCAGGGGATGGTGCAGGAATTCGCGGGGCCGACGCTGCCGAATGGGATGGTGAACTGGCAGCGTTGGCCATGTTGTCCGATATGGATCCTCCGGTGTTGGTAGACGTGTCCAGGATGGCTGACTTAAAAGACAAGCTGGGCAACATCGCTGCTTTTCGAGGTGGATTGGAGCGCGCGTTCCCCTTCCCTGATGATTGGGCGGCAGAGGCCGAAGACTCTCTCACGATCTGCCGCTGCGAAGAAATCACAGCGGGTGAATTGCGCTTTGCGATCGCCACGTGTGGCGTGAAGGAGTTGAACCGGCTGAAGGCGCTGACTCGAGTAGGTATGGGGCGCTGTCAAGGGCGAATGTGCGGTGTCGCTGCTGGCGAGATCCTGGCCCAGGCTACGGGTAAATCGGTATGCGATGTGGGGAGGTTGAGAGCGCAGGCGCCCGTAAAGCCGATTCCGTTCGCCATGCTTCAGACGGATCAGGGAGATCCATCATGAAGATGCTGAAATCGCAGGTGGCGATTGTCGGGGGCGGCATCATTGGTGCATCGGCCGCACTATTTATGCGAAAGCGTGGGCTGCGTGTGGTGCTTCTCGAGCGAAATGAGTGCGGCTCTCGTTCAAGTGGAATCAATTACGGGGGGTGCGTCGTCAGGGTCGAGCGTTGGCTCAGTTGCCCCTGGCGCGACGCGCGCACGAAATCTGGGGTGAGCTGGCCCACATCATCGGCATCGATGGTGAGTACGTCCGCTCAGGGCATTTGAAATTGGCCCGTACCCAGGAGGCGATGGCTTCGCTGGAAGCTTATCGTGAAAATACACGAGGCTTCGGCATGAATCTGGAGTTGATCTCTACTGCAGAACTTCGAAGCCGGTATCCATGGCTGGGTGCCAATGTGGTTGGCGGTTCGTTATGCCCGGCGGACGGTCATGCCAATCCAAGGTTGGTGTCGCCAGCCTTCGCACGTGCTGCTGAACGTGCGGGTGCCGACGTTATTGAAGGATGCAAGGTTGAGCGAATCGAGCGAATGGGCGCTGACTTTGAACTCGAGTGTGCCGACGGCCTGATGGTGAGGGCAGAGGCAGTCGTCAACTGCGCTGGTGCGTGGGCGGGCGAGTTTGCAAAGAGGTTCGGAGAGCCGGTCCCTATGGTTCAGGGACATCCCCTGATGGCTGTTACCGAGCCACTTCCTGCGTTCATGAGTCTGAGCCTGGGCATGGAAGGAGGTGGAATCTATGGTCGACAAGTGTCTCGAGGCAATTGCGTGATCGGTGGTACCCACGGTTATGCGACCAGCCAGGACACTGCCCGGCCTTCGGATGATGGTCTGATGGAGATCATGAAGGCGGCCCTGGCACTGCTGCCTGACTTGCAGCATGCTTCGATCATTCGTGCCTGGACTGGAAACGAAGGGTACTTGCCAGATCGTCAGCCGGTTGTAGGGGCGAGTGCGACAACTCCTGGGCTCTACCACGCTTTCGGCTTTGCTGGTGCGGGGTTCCAGATCGGCCCTGCCGTCGGTGAAGCTGTAGCTGAACTGGTTTGCGCCGGAGTGAGTTCTCAGCCTCTTGAAGCGTTTGACATTCGGCGATTCTCCCACCAGCCTTCGTTTTCGATACCGGCCACAGCATAGCGCGTGTGTGCCATGCAATGTTTGTGTGCAGTGTGGCCGTTCCCTAACTCGCAGGGATTCGAGCAGCGCGTAGCAACTGCTCCCGCATCCAGCGATGCTCCGAGGACTGATCGGAGCGCTCATGCCAGATCAGGCTCACGTTACGAGGACGTACGCCGAAAGGCAGCTCGACCATTTGCAGCTCGCTGGCGTAGTGGCTCTCAATAACCAATCTAGTCGGGACGATACTTACCAAGTCGGTCGTGGCACACATTCTCGGTATCAAGCCAAAATGGTTCACGACCAGTGCCAGCTTGCGCTTGAGTCCGCGTTCTGCCAGTTCAATGTCCACCAAAGCCGATCCACCCGACAGGCTGGCCGATACATGCCGTGCGGTGAGGAACTGCACAGTCGTGGGGTGTTTCCCCAGCGGATGATCTTTCCTCATGACGCCGCAGTACTCAAGCGTGTCCAGGGTAGCTGCCCGTGTATGTTCACTCACATTGGCGAGTACGCCGGCCGCGAAATCTATCTCACCCCTAGCCAACAGAGTGACGGCGTCTGTGATCCGATGTGGCTTCAGATGGAGCTCCATCCTCGGCGCCGCCACGAACAGTTCGGGCAGCAATGGCATTATCAAATGCTCTGCGACGTAATCAGATGCTGCAATCCGGAATACGGCATGTCCGCTGGCAGGATCGAAGTCCTCGGTGTCAACCGTACGCTCTATCCGAAGCAATGAGTCTCTCAACGGCGGCCACAAAGCCTGTGCTCGGGGGGTCGGGATGACGCCGCCATGCACCTTGAGGAACAGAGGATCGTTGAGGAGATGGCGTAGCCGATTGATGGCGTTACTGACCGCTGGTTGGGTCATGTAGAGGGTCGCAGCCGCCTTGGTGACATTGCGCTCCGCCATGACTGCATCGAAAACGCGGAGCAAATTCAGATCAAAATTGCGAAGCACGTCTTATCACTGCAGATGATGAATTGACATATTTTCAATTGATTGGACTGATCATGATAGCAGCCGTAATCTGCAGGTGTCGTTTTTTTCCACGTTCCGGGGTGCCGGCGCCCCACCAACTTCTCATCGAACATGCTCATTTCCAAAATTTCCAAGCTGGCTGTGCTGTCCCTGTTGACGCTGGGTGCAGTTGCTGGTGCTCAAGAGGCTTTTCCATCTAAGCCCATCACGATCATTCTTCCCTACGCCACAGGTGGTGCAGCCGATACGTTGGCACGCATGTCAGCGGACTTCGTCTCCAAAGAACTCGGGCAATCCGTGGTGGTCGTCAGCAAACCGGGAGCTGGCGGGTCGTTGGGAATGGAGTATGTGGTGCGCTCGGCACCTGATGGTTACACCCTGGTACTGACTGCGAGCGGTAGCATGGGGATCAACCCCTACGTTTACAAGCTAAATTACAAGCCCGTTGACGATCTGGCGTCAGTTTCGGTTCTGGCCGATGTGCCCTTTATTTTCGTGGCCAATCCGAAAACAGGTATCAAGGATCTCGAGAGTTTCCGCAAGGCGGCGCAGTCCAAAGAGGGTGGTGTCAGTTCAGGAAATGCAGGGTCCGGAACACAGGCGCATCTGACTCAGGAACTATTCAAGAAGGCCGCAGGCGTTCAGCTCAACATCATTCCGTATAAGGGGAGTGCGCCTGCCATCAATGACCTGCTAGGCCAGCAGATCGACACCATGATCGACAACATCGCCGCGCAAACCAGCTTCATCAAGGCTGGTCGGGTGCAGCCCCTGTTCGTCACGAGCGTACAGCGGGTGCCTTCGCTTCCTGAAGTGCCTACGGCGACTGAAGCAGGTTTGCCTGGGTTCTCTGCTGTCGCATGGTTTGGTCTCGCTGCTCCCAAGGGGACACCGCCTGCAGTGTTGAGCCGCATTCAACAATCCATAGCCAAGGGCTTTGCGCAGCCTGAGACACGTACCAGACTCGAGAATCTGGGATTGTTGCCGGTGGCGAGCACACCCGCCGACGCGGATGCTCGTGCGCGCAGGGACTACGAAACGTTCGGCGTGATCGCCAAGCAAATCAATCTCCAACCGCAGTAATTCTGGGGCGGTATGGGGATAGGAGTGCCACATTCAGAACAAGACGATGATTGCGCCATCAAACCGATTCTTCTGGTGAAGTCAGGCGGCGAAACAGCATTACCGGAGTGGCGTGAACTGTTTGGCACGTATGCTCCTTTCCTCGATGTGCGCTCCTGGGATGACATCAGCGTCGATCCAGAGCATGTGAAATACGCGCTCGTGTGGCAACCAGAACCTGGGCGCCTGGCGAGCTATCCGAACCTGCGGCTCGTTCTCAGCAGCGCCGCTGGTGTGGATCACATTACCACCGATCCCACATGGCCCAAGCATCTTCCGCTGCTCCGGGCGTCGACGGACGAGTCTGCTCAGCGCATGGGGGAGTATGTCTGTCTCGCCGCCCTGGCCTTACTCAAGGATCTTCCAAGGCTGGTGAAACAGCAAACGGCAAAGGACTGGCAGCCTTTCGAAACTGTGCGCAGCGCGCCAGAAACCCAGGTGGGCATTCTGGGTTTGGGAAAACTTGGTCTGCGGTGTGCGTCGATGCTAATGGCCTTGGGCTTTCAGGTGTCCAGTTGGTCGAGATCTGCCAAGCGGGTTGACGGGGTACGTAGCTACACAGGTGAAGAGGGCTTGAGAACGATGCTGCTCAGCTCCCATATCGTGGTGTGCCTGTTGCCATCGACTCCGGAAACTGCTGGCATGCTGAACCGCGATACTTTGGCTCTGCTGCCTGAAGGGGCAGGGCTCATCAATGTGGCACGTGGCTCTCATGTCGTGCGTGACGACATGATGGCGGCGCTCGATAGTGCTCGATTGAGTGGGGCTGTGCTGGATGTGTTTGAACAGGAGCCGCTACCACCCGACGATGCGCTATGGCGCCATCCTCGGGTGCTTGTTACACCGCACATCGCTTCCATTGCGTCTCGGCGTGCGCGTGTCGAATTCTTTTGCAGGCAAATCGCCGCTCATCGCGAAAACCGTCCGTTGGAAGGGGTCTTCGACATTTCGCGCGGTTACTGAAAGCTCTCATGAACACGGAAACTGAAACCCTGCGTGCCGAACTGGCAACGCTTTACCGACTGCTTGATTATTTTCGAATGACGGATCTGATCTATACACATGTCAGCGTCCGATTGCCTGGCCAGGGACATCGCTTTCTCATCAACGAATACGGTCGACTCTTCGGTCATATGCGACCGGAGGATCTGGTGGAGGTGGATGCTGAGGGCCGTCCGTGCAGGGGGAGGGAGAGAAAGAGGTGAATCCTGCAGGCTTCACGATTCATTCGGCCATTCACATGGCACGTCCTGATGTGACATGTGTTGTACATACGCACACCTCAGCGGGCATAGCCGTCGCGGCGCAGAAGGAGGGCCTGCTTCCAATCAGTCAGCACGCGCTGAAGTTCTACGGGCACCTTGCTTATCACGAGTATGAAGGTATCGCGTTAGAACTTGATGAGCGCGAGCGACTCGTCGCGGATCTTGGCAGCCATAACGCCATGGTGCTGAGAAATCACGGCCTGCTGGTGTGCGGGCGTACGGTATCTGAGGCGTTCTACAACATTTATTACCTGGAGCGCGCATGCCAGGCGCAAGTAGCTGCCCTGGTCGGCGGCCGGGCGCTGGTCTACCCGAGCGAAGCCACGCGGCTTAAAACCGCTGAGCAGTTTCAGTCAACTCCGGAGCGCCGTCTCATTGCTGCAGACCGTGCCTGGAAAAGTGCTGTGCAACTGCTGCCATCATCAATTCTGTGAATGTAACTCTGGCGGAAGAACTGATTGGACATATGAAAGGGGCGCTTTTAGCCTTCACACATCGCATGGAACATATACGGAGATCCACTTGAACGCTAGTACTTCCGCTTCTGCACCCCGACGTTTTCGTGTCGGCTTTGATGTGGGCGGCACTTTCACCGACTTCACGCTGCTCGGCGAACATGACGGAGGGTTGCACTATCACAAGGTGCCCTCGACACCTCATGATCCTTCGGAAGCCATCCGTGATGGCCTGGAGCATCTCATCAATGCATTCGAGATGAAACCTGGGGAGTTGGTGAACGTTGGACATGGAACCACGGTGGCGACCAACATGGTGATTGAGCGACGAGGCGCACGCATGGCGGTTGTCACGACGCGTGGCTTCCGGGATGTGTTGGAAATCGGCCGCCAGACACGTCCGAATCTCTACGACTACTCAGTGCGCAAACCCGATCCGCTGGCGCCACGTGAACTGCGGTACGAAGTGCCCGAACGTGTGCGCGCCGACGGCGAAGTGCTTGAACCGCTGGATGAGCAGGCTGTCATTGCCATTGGTCACCAATTGGTCGAAATGAAGGTGAGTTCTGTGGCCATCTGCTTGATGCACAGTTACCGCAATCCGACCCACGAAAGGCGCGTGCGTGACATTCTCCTGGGCATCCTCCCTTCCACGGTATACATCAGCATTTCGAGCGACATTCTTCCCGAATTTCGGGAGTATGAGCGCATGTCTACCACAGCGCTGAATGCCTATGTCGGTCCGCGCATGGCCGCCTACATGCGCAATTTGGTGGCTTCAGTCGCCCGTCTGACTGACTCAGAGGAACTGGAGCCCATGACCGTCCACTCCAACGGTGGATTGATGTCCGTAAGAGCGGTGATTACCGCTCCGGTGCGTACTTGTTTGTCGGGTCCTGCTGCAGGTGTCATCGGCGCGACGGAAATTGGCCGTGTGACCGGTTTCCCCAACCTTATCACCTTTGACGTGGGTGGAACGAGCACAGACGTGTCTCTCATCGCTGATTTGCAACCTATGTTCACTTCGGCACGTTTGGTTGCGGACTACCCGGTAAAGACACAAATGATTGATGTCCACGTGATCGGTGCGGGTGGCGGTAGCATTGCCAGTCTCGATGATGCTGGCGCACTCAAGGTCGGCCCTCAGAGCGCTGGCGCAGTGCCCGGTCCTGTTGCATACCAGCGTGGTGGAACTCAAGTGACTACGACTGACGCGCACGTCGTACTCGGTCGTTTGAATCCCGTTGCATTGCTTGAAGGGCGGATGCGCGTGTATGCGGAAGAAGCACGGCTTGCGATGAAGGAGCAGGTCGCCGATCCGCTGGGAATTTCAGTAGAGGACGCGGCTTGCGGCATTCTTCGCATCGCCAATTCCAATATGGCGCGCGCAGTGCGATCCGTTTCTACCGAGCGTGGGTTCGACGCAGCGCAGTTTGCTCTGTGTTCATTTGGTGGCGCAGGAGGCTTGCATGCTGCAGAGCTTGCTGACGATTGCGGTGTCGGTGCGGTGCTTGTGCCGCCAGAGCCAGGCACCATGTGCGCGCGCGGCATATTGCTGTCGGACATTTCTCTCGATTTCGTGCGTACGGTGATGTTTGTTGCGCAAGATGACGCATGGGTGTTGACGCAAAAGGCCCTGAACGAGATGGGCGAGGAGGCGCTGGCTTGGCTTGAGCGCGAGGCAGTACGTCCTGAGCAGCGTGAACTTCAGGGCTTTATCGAGGCGCGCTATGCCGGGCAGAACTTTGAGATCGCGGTCCCTCTCGATTCGCTGGGACTTCCGGCATTGGCTGATTTTCTAAGCAAATTCAGTGACGCCCATCGCCGCGAGTACGGTTACGACGCTGCCGATCGCGCGGTGGAAATAGTGAACTGTCGCGTGCGTGCGGTGGGTTTGGTGCCGCGCGCCCCGATTGCCGAAATCAAGGGGGGATCAACGCTCGAAGGTGCGGTTGTCGCTGTTCGCCCCGTTTACTTTGTTGAAACGGGGTGGGTGGAAACGCCGGTGTATCGACGCAAGAGTCTGCCGATGGAGACGGACTTCGAGGGGCCCGCGATTATCGAAGAGATGAGTTCGACCACCGTGGTGCTGCCTGCTCAGCGCGTGCGGGCTGATCGATTTGGCAACCTGATCATCACCACAGCACGAGGCAACCATGAGTGAACAGAATAGAAAAGAGGATCGCCAGTTCAACGCGATCGAGATGGAGGTCTTCAGCAATCGCCTGCTGAGCATCACGGAGGAAATGGGCAATACGCTGATTCGCTCTTCCTTCTCAAGCAATATCAAGGAGCGAAAGGACTGTTCGGTCGCAATCTTTGACGCGCAAGGACGCCTTGTCGTGCAGGCGGCGCATATTCCTGTGCATCTGGGATCACTTTCGGGAGCCGTGGATGCGGTGATGGAACGCTATGGGGTGACAGGCATTCTCCCAGGTGACAGCTACATCTCGAACGATCCTTATCTGGCGGGTGGAAGCCACGCTCCGGACATTACCGTGGTGACGCCGATATTCTGGGAGAACCAGTTGCGCTTCTTCGCAGCAAATATCGGTCACCACACGGATGTCGGAGGCGGGGTGCCGGGGTCAACCTCTCACCTATTCAAGACAGTATGGGAAGAGGGACTTCGGATTCCCACGATGCGCATCGAGCGCGAGGGCCAGCTGGATGTGGATCTGCTGGAGATGATCGCACACAACACGCGTGAACCTGAATACCGTGTGCACGACATCAGGGCGCAGATTGCGACGAACCTCAAAGGCGTCAAGCTGGTGCACGAGTTGGTTGGGCGCACTGGTCTGGAGAAGCTGCTGAGCGCTATTGAGGATTTGCTCGCTTACACTGAACGCCGGCTACGCACACGTATCTCACGTTTGCCAGCAGGCTCAGCGAGCTTTATCGAAACGATGGACGATGATGGCCTGGGCGGAGATCCCGTGGAAATTCGGGCCACGGTCGAGGCGCGCGACGGCGTGCTGTTCGTCGATTTCACGGGGAGTGGGAAGCAAGCACGGGGCGCTTTCAATATGCCTCGAAATGCTTTGAATGCCAGCGTGTACTTCGCGGTCAAGGCGATGCTCGATCCTTACCTGATGCCGAATAACGGCATGTTCATGCCGATCGTGGTGACCTCGCCAGAGGGCACCATCACCAACCCGAGCTTTCCGGCGGCCGTGGGGGCACGAGCCACAACTTCTCAGCGGGTGGCGGGTGCAGTGCTCGGCGCCTTGGGGCAACTGGTGCCCCAAGGCCAGGCCATGGCGTCAAGCAACGACGTCATGCCGTCAATGGTTTTTTCTGGTCGCAGGTCAGACGGCAAGGGAAGCTTTGTTTATCTCGAAACTTTGGGCGGAGGATCAGGTGCACGTGCGGATATGGACGGAATGGATGGTATCCAGGTCCATATCACCAATACATCGAACCTGCCGGCCGAAGCGATGGAGATCGAGTACCCGCTGTTGGTAGAAGAGTACGGCTTGGTGACGGACTCGGGCGGCGCTGGCACACGGCGTGGCGGACTGGGGATTGTCCGTCAGATTAGATCCCTCGGTGACGACATTATTTGCTCTGTGCGTTGCGATGGCGGCAAGTTTGGCGCGCTGGGCCTGGCTGGGGGGCTACCAGGAGGCAAGTCGCGTGTGTTTCTCAACTTCGGTCGTGAAAACGAGGAACAAATTCCCAACAAAGTCTCAGGGTTGCATCTTTCGGCTGGACAAAGCGTGCGCCTTGAGACTCCTGGTGCCGGGGGTACGGGGTACCTGCGGGACGCGCTCTGGCTGATTTGGCGGAAGATATTCGAAGCCGGAAGGTTACCCAGGATGCAGCCGTTCGAGATTATGGTGTGAAGCTCGTCGAGCGTGCGCTTCAAGCTGAGCACGAGCCGGCCCTGCAGAACCAATGCGCCGTTGCTGCTTCCGGCTGATGCCTGGTCGGAGCGCTTGCGCTCCGACCGATCAATTCACCAGCCCAAAATGCCCAGACTTCACGACCACCTCATCGGTGTTCAGTGGCAGGCCGGTCACGCCCAGAGCGAAAGCTTCAACCCCGGCCTTCTGGGAGACATGATCGAATGCTACGTGCGAGCTTCGCACTTGTCTTAACGTGATGCGAAGAGGGGCTCGGCGGCGCAAAAAGTACCCAAATTACCAAAAGTTGCGCCAATGCCTCGTTCGGGGAGTTTTCTCCTCACCTGCGGTTCCTCTTGTTGCCTTGAGCTCGAAGCAAAGTCTTGTTCACCCTTTCGTGGGAAAATAGGCTGCCTGCCCCGGAGCGACTCCTGACCGTACCCGGCACCTGAATTCATACCCCCGCAGCCGACCCAGTTCAGCCTCTCTCATGGCGTTCAGGTACGGCTCGGGCACCCTTCGAGAGGAATCTGCCATGAGTCATGATGACGCACCCTTTGAAATCCACGTACATGGCGACGTAAAGCTTCGTTCCGACGTAGATTTCGACACCCTTCAGGACGCCCTCAAACCGCTGTGGAAATATGCTGGCGCACGTTCCCTGGCCGATGGCGCGACCAGTTTCTACGAGGACGAACCGGGTATCCGCTTTGACCCTCGTCAGCACCTCTTGCAAATGTGCTGGACCGTGCAGGGCGACGAAGATTTTCGCCATCAGCTTGATGAGCTTTGCATGACCCTCAATGAACTCTCGGAAACAGGCGCCCAGATCGAGGTCACCTTCTTTGATGTCCAGTTTGACGAAGAAGACGAAGACGCCGGGCGCGAGTCTCGCGACGATTTCGTCCTGCTCTTTGTGGGGCCCACGCCCGAGGCCATCATGCAAGCACAGCGCAATCTGCTGGTGGAAGATGTGGTTCACCTGATGGAGCGCCATTTCGACGGCGCCGAACTAGGAGGCGTTGTGTCCGAGATCGACAAACTTTTCACGGATCGCTTCACGGCACTCACCAGTTCACTTGAATTGGGCAAGCCACCGCGCAGCCCTGGCGGCGGTGGCGCTGGCCACGGTGGTGGTCGCAGGCCGCGGCACCTCCACTGATTTGAGGCGCTGACCCAGATCGCTGGTGCTGAGGCCGCTCCAGTCGGGTGTCATTTGCACCGGTTGGGCTGCGCGTTTGACTGATGTATGGCCTGACCTGAAAGCTGATTGCATGAGCACGTTGTCGTCCGAAGTCCTGAACCCCGGAGTCAGAAAACGCGAGGTGTTCGGCTGGGCGATGTATGACTTTGCCAACTCGGGCTACACCACAGTCGTCATCACCGCCGTGTTCGCCGCCTATTTTGCGGGCGCTATCACGCAAGGTGCACCCTGGGGCCCATTGGCCTGGACGGCGGCGCTTAGCGCTTCTTATGCCATTGTCATGTTCACCATGCCCAGCCTGGGTGCGTGGGCTGATCTCCGGGCTGCCAAGAAGCGGTTGCTCGGTTTTTTCACCGTCTGCTGCGTCCTTGGTACGGCGGCGCTGGCTTTTGCCAAACCGGGCGATGTGGCGCTGGCGATACTGCTCATCATTGTTTCCAACACCTTCTATTCTTACGGCGAGTCGCTAACCGGGGCATTCTTGCCAGAACTGGCGCGCCCGGAAGGCATGGGCAAGGTAAGTGGCTGGGGCTGGGGTTTCGGCTACTTGGGAGGCATGCTGGCCCTCGGCTTATGCTTGGCATATGTGCTTTGGGCGCAGGCGCAGGGGCAATCCGCTTCGCAGTTCGTTCCGGTGACCATGCTGATCACGGCGGCGCTTTATGGAACGGCCGCGACGGTTACCTTTGCCCTGCTGCGCGAACGAGCCAAGCCCGCTGCGACTGGGCAGGGTGGGGGCTCGGGGCGGCGCTGCGGCAGTTGCGCCACACCTGGCGAGATGCACAGCGCCATCGCGACTTCATCTGGTTGCTCGCCTGCACCGTGGCCTACCAGGGAGGCGTGGCGGTGGCCATTACGTTGGCGGCGATTTATGCTGAGCAGGTGATCGGCTTTGTGCAGCAGGAGACCATGGTGCTGATCTTCGTGCTCAACATTGCGGCCGCAGGCGGCGCCTTTGGTTGTGGATATCTGCAGGACCGCATCGGCCATAAGCCGGCGCTGGGTCTCACGCTGCTGGGCTGGATGGCCACGTGCGTCATCGCGGCGCTGGCACAGACCAAGGGTCAGTTCTGGTGGGCGGCTGCGATTGCAGGGTTATGCATGGGGTCCAGTCAGTCGGCAGGGCGGGCCATGGTGGGCTTGTTCTCCCCCCAACGGCAACTGGCCGAATTTTTTGGGCTCTGGACCGTGGCAACTCGGCTGGCGAGCATAGTTGGTCCCCTGTGCTATGGCGTCATCACCTGGGTCACGGATGGGAACCAGCGCGTGGCCATCGCTTCGACCACATTGCTGTTCGTGTTTGGATTATTGGCTCTATGGCCCATCAACGTGCAGCGGGGTCGCAATGCGGCGTTGAACGCTCAATCTCCATGAAAATCGACGAAGAGTTCAGACTAAGAATTCACTCAGCGCTCGCGGGGTGGGAGAGGATTTCGCTGGATGACGCAAACCATAAAAAACGCGCTGCCGTAGCGCTGACGATCCTCGATGAAGGGGTTGGCGCAGACGTTCCGGGCATAGAAACTCCCCGCCTATGGAGCAGCAACACTGCCATGCTCCTGACCCGCCGTGCTGCAGGGCTTCGCAAGCACGCGGGACAATGGGCTTTGCCCGGTGGAGTCATAGATCCGGGAGAGTCCCCAGAAGAAGCAGCACTCCGTGAGCTTCAGGAGGAAGTGGGGCTTTGTCTTTCGAGCGGCAGCATCATCGGGAAGCTGGATGATTTCGTGACCCATTCAGGCTTTTGCATCACGCCGGTGGTTGTCTGGGCAGGGGCTATAGCAAGCCTCAAGCTCAATGAAGCGGAGGTCGCCAGTACCCACCGCATTCCGTTGACAGAGTTCATGCGCCCGGATGCCCCTATGCTCGAAACCATAGAAGAAAGCGCTCATCCTGTCCTTCGCATGCCGGTAGGAAGCCGGTGGATCGCGGCTCCTACGGGGGCCATTTTGTATCAGTTCTCAGAAGTGTGTCTGAGAGGTAGGCCGACCCGCGTCAGCCACTTTGAGCAGCCACTGTTCGCGCGACGATGAGTGTGCGGCACCGGTGAATGGGTTATAAGGTGAACACGCTTTTATACAGAAAACGGCTGCAACACCGCTGATCGCGCGGGTCCCTCGAGCCATTTTGCTACTGCCGCGCCGAGCGATTGACCGTCGCCGCTGTCTAGTAGTTCCAGCACCGGCTCTGACGGCGGGGCAGCCGCCAGAAGTCCTTTGGCAGTCAAGATATCTCGGGTGTGGCGAGCAACCGCCTCACCGGGATCTATCAAGTTCACCTTGAGGCTCGCTTGCCGCTGGATGCGCGCGGCAACCAGTGGGTAGTGCGTGCAGCCGAGCACCAGGGTGTCTATTTGACCAGGGGCATCTCCTAGTGGCCCCAGCGCACCCACATGCTGATTGATCAGTGCGTCTGTTTGGGCTTGCTGTTCGGTCAAGGCTTCTCTTTCGATGGCGCTGGCAAGACCATCACAGGCCCGCAATATGAACTCTACCGGTCCTGAAAGCCGTTCGTGCAAGTCACGAAACTTCTGACTGGCAAGTGTGACGCGCGTGGCCATGACCCCAACCCGTTTGGTGCGGGTGACGAGTGTGGCGGGCTTGAGCGCCGGCTCTATGCCGATGATGGGCAGATCAGGATGGCGCTCGCGCAGCGTACGACCCGCTGCAGCTGTGGCCGTATTGCAGGCAATCACGAACGCCTTGATGCCGTACCTTCGTCGCAGGCTGGCCAGCACTGCCTCTGAGCGCGCGATCACGTGCGCGTCGCCTTGTTCTCCATAGGGGGCGTGGGCGCTGTCGCCTGCATAGACGAAGCGCTCACCGGGCAACGCTGCAAGCAGCGCCCGGAGCACCGAAACACCCCCGATGCCGCTGTCGAACACGCCAATGGGCGCGCTGGAGGTCATGATCCTAGATCCGGTAGTTGGACGCGCCCGAGCAGGTCGCCCTCGGGTGCGTAGTGCTCTCACCTAACGGGTGAGCGTTATCGGAGCATAGAAATCCAGTGTTCATGCGGCTTTCCTGATGATTGCAAGCGGTCAACTGCCGGATTTAGGATCGTGGGTTAAGCGCTGGCCACGAGATCAGGCAGACGCGAGGGCAATGCCTTTGAATTCGCCAGTGGCGATCCGCTTTTCCCACTCGGCGGGGCCGGTGTTGTGCACGCTGATTCCGCCGGCATCCACGGCAACTGTGACGGGCATGTCCACCACATCGAACTCGTAGATGGCTTCCATGCCCAGATCTTCGAAGCCGACGACCTTGGCATTCTTGATGGCTTTGCTCACCAGGTAAGCTGCACCGCCAACGGCCATCAGGTAGGCGCTCTTGTGCTTCTTGATGGACTCGATCGCCACCGGCCCACGCTCAGCCTTGCCGATCATGGCAATGAGGCCGGTTTGCGAGAGCATGGTTTCGGTGAACTTGTCCATGCGCGTGGCCGTGGTGGGGCCAGCCGGCCCGACAGCCTCCTCTCGCACGGGGTCGACCGGGCCCACGTAGTAGATGACGCGGTTGGCAAAGTCGACCGGCAATTTCTCGCCCTTGGCCAGCATGTCTTGAATGCGCTTGTGGGCCGCATCGCGGCCGGTCAGCATCTTGCCATTCAACAGGAGCGTGTCGCCCGGCTTCCAGCTGGCAACCTCTTCCTTGGTCAGCTGGTTCAGATCGACACGCTTGCTCTTTTGGGTGTCGGGCATCCAGTCCACCTTGGGCCACAGGTCGAGCGAGGGGGCTTCCAGGTAGACCGGTCCGCTGCCGTCCATCACGAAGTGCGCGTGACGCGTGGCGGCGCAGTTGGGAATCATGGCCACGGGCTTGCTGGCGGCGTGGGTGGGGTACATGGCGATTTTGACGTCCAGCACGGTGGTCAGGCCGCCCAGGCCTTGGGCGCCGATACCCAATGCATTGACTTTTTCGAACAGTTCCAGGCGCAACTCTTCCACTTGCGTGAGTTTGTCGCCCTTGGCAGACTTGGCTTGCAGCTCGTACATGTCCAGATCTTCCATCAGACTTTGCTTGGCCAGCAAGACGGCTTTTTCAGCGGTGCCGCCAATGCCTATGCCGAGCATGCCAGGAGGGCACCAGCCTGCGCCCATGGTCGGCACCGTTTTCAGCACCCAGTCCACCACGCTGTCACTTGGGTTGAGCATGACCATCTTGCTCTTGTTCTCAGATCCGCCTCCCTTGGCCGCCACGGTAATGTCGACCGTGTTGCCCGGTACGATTTCGGTGAAGATAACGGCAGGCGTGTTGTCCTTGGTGTTCTTGCGCGCGAACTGAGGGTCGGCCACCACACTGGCGCGCAGGGTGTTGTCCGGGTGGTTGTAGCCTCGGCGCACGCCTTCATTGATGGCGTCTTCCAGTGAGCCGGTAAAGCCTTCCCAGCGAACATTCATGCCGACTTTCAGGAACACGTTCACGATGCCGGTGTCCTGACAGATCGGGCGGTGGCCGAGCGCGCTCATCTTGCTGTTCGTGAGGATCTGCGCCATGGCGTCCTTGGCAGCGGGGCTTTGCTCTCGCTCATAGGCGCGGGCCAAGTGGGCAATATAGTCAGCCGGGTGGTAGTAGCTGATGTACTGCAGTGCGGCGGCGATGGATTCGATCAGGTCATCCTGCTTGATGGCGGTCATGGCGTGGGGGTTCCTTGTTCCGGGTTGGCTATGAAAGAAAGTCGCGCGCATGGACATTATTCCTCTGCTACCGTTGCGGCGAACCCTCTATTTTGACAGGCTCTGCCATGACAACGCGCGCTCAAGCCCATCTCGCCCAACGCACCGAGCGTGACACTCTTGGCACTATTGGCGTTCCTGCCGATCGGCTTTGGGGCGCGCAGACTCAGCGTTCACTACAAAATTTTGATATATCTGGCGAGCGTCAGCCGAGCGAAATCATTCATGCGCTCGCGCTCGTGAAGCGAGCATCGGCGACCATCAACCACCAACTCGGTCTGCTTGAGGAGGCCAGGGCCAGAGCCATAGTGGCCGCCGCCGACGAGGTGCTTGCAGGCCAGCACTCTGCGGAATTTCCCCTGGTTGTCTGGCAAACCGGCTCAGGCACCCAGACCAACATGAACCTGAACGAGGTCCTTGCCAACCGTGCCAGCGAGTTGATGGGCGGTGAGCGTGGAGAGGGGAGGCTTGTGCATCCGAACGACGATGTCAATAAAAGCCAATCCAGCAACGACGTTTTTCCAACTGCCATGCATGTGGCCGCAGTGCAGGCGATAAGCGGCAAGTTGCTTCCCGCCATTGCCAGACTGCGCGCTACCCTGGAAGTGAAGTCGAGCGACTTTGCAGATATTGTGAAGATTGGGCGCACCCACCTGCAAGACGCCACACCGCTCACTCTGGGGCAGGAATTTTCAGGTTATGCGGCTCAGCTCAAGCATGCGGCGCTACATGTGCGTTCCGCCTTGCCCCATTTGTGTGAATTGGCGTTGGGGGGTACTGCAGTGGGCACGGGTCTGAACGCCCCCAAGGGCTATGCCGAAGGCGCTGCTGCCGAGCTTGCCAGGCTGACCGGCTTGCCCTTTGTGACATCGCCCAATAAATTTGAAGCGCTGGCCAGCTGCGATGCCCTCGTATATGCCCACGGCACACTCAAAGGCCTGGCTGCCAGCCTGACCAAGATCGCCAATGATGTTCGCTGGCTGGCCAGCGGGCCGCGCAGCGGCATTGGTGAGCTCAGTATTCCGGAAAACGAACCGGGTTCATCCATCATGCCCGGCAAGGTCAATCCTACGCAGAGTGAGGCGTTGACCATGCTCTGTGCCCAGGTCATGGGCAATGATGTGGCGATCAACATAGGAGGCGCCAGCGGAAACTTCGAGTTGAATGTCTTCCGGCCAATGATCGCGCACAACTTTCTTCAAAGCGTGCGCCTGCTGGCCGACGGCATGGTCAGCTTCAACGATCATTGCGCCATGGGAATCGAGCCGAACCGCGCCCGCATCAAGGAGTTGGTGGATCAGTCCCTGATGCTGGTAACCGCCCTCAACACGCACATTGGCTACGACAAGGCCGCGCAAATTGCCAAGAAGGCGCACAAGGAAGGCACCAGCCTGCGCGAGGCCGCGCTAGCCACCGGCTATGTGACCGGTGAGCAATTCGATGCCTGGGTACGTCCGGGCGACATGGTGTAAGGGCTCCGGCGTGTATCAGTGCCCCTTTTCTGCCCCGGCTGACATCAGCTTGTCCGTGTAGGCAATGGCCATCGCGGAGAGCAGAAACACGGCGTGAATCACCGTTTGCGCGATGAGCACCTTGTCGGTGTAGTTGTCGGCATTGATGAAGGTCTTGAGCAAGTGAATGGAGCTGATGCCGATGATCGACAGGGCCAGTTTGACTTTCAATACTGAAGCATTCACATGGCTAAGCCATTCGGGCTGGTCGCGGTGTCCTTCCAGGTCGAGTCGGCTGACGAAAGTCTCGTAGCCGCCGATGATGACCATGATCAGCAGGTTCGAGATCATCACCACGTCGATCAATGCCAGCACCACCAGCATGATCACAGTTTCATTCAAAGTTGTGACCGGAATGTTGCTTTTGTATCCAATCGCAGTAACAAGGGCCTCCAGCGCCTGCTGGTTGCCGAACGCTGCTTCAATCAGATGCCAGAGCTCGATCAGAAAATGCATCACATAGACGCCCTGTGCCGCGATCAGTCCGAGGTAAAGCGGAAGTTGTAGCCAGCGGCTCGCGAAGATCAGTGCGGGCAGCGGACGCAGAGAGCGGTTGGAGGAAATATTAGTCGGGTCGACCATGAAATGAGTGGGGCCGGACGAAACCCGGCCTGAATCTGATAAAAGCGACAATTGTAAAAACCATCCGTGTCATGCGCAGCACCATGGATGCTGTCAGCAATCTTTTTTTTGTCGACAGTCTCCAGAGTTTTGCGAAGTCAGAACTTTGTAAGAGCCCGGTCGGATGATGACGAGGGCTTGAAATGCGCGACCTAACGCCATCCATACACAACCACGAAGGAGACCGTCCTCATGAGTGCCATCCAATCAGTCCTGATTGAAAACCGCGTGTTCCCTCCCAGCGAAAACATGGTGAAGGCGGCATGCATTTCCGGCATGCCTGCCTATGAAGCGCTTTACGCCGAGGCCGACCAAGACCCTGAAGGGTTCTGGGGTCGTCAGGCCCGGGAGAATTTGGTGTGGAGCAAGCCATTCACGCGTGTGCTTGATGAATCCAACAAGCCGTTCTTTCGCTGGTTCGACGACGGTGAACTCAATGCCAGCGCAAACTGTCTCGACAAGCACATGGGAACGCCGGTTGAGAACAAGACCGCTATCCTCTTTGAGGCCGATGACGGCTCCGTCACCAGCGTAACCTACCGGGAATTGCTGTCCCGGGTAGCGCAGTTTGCCAATGGCCTGAAGGCGCACGGCATCAAAAAGGGTGACCGTGTCCTGATCTACATGCCGATGACCATAGAGGGTGTGGTGGCCATGCAGGCCTGCGCGCGGATAGGCGCAACGCACAGCGTGGTGTTCGGCGGTTTCTCCGCCAAGGCGTTGCAGGAGCGCATCATCGACGTCGGCGCAGTGGCCGTGATCACCTCCAACTACCAGATGCGTGGCGGCAAGGAGCTGCCTCTGAAAGCGGTTGTGGACGAGGCGCTGGCGATGAGCGGATGCGAGTCAGTCAAGAATGTGTTCGTGTTCGAGCGCACTGCCACCGCCTGCAACATGGTGACCGGCCGCGACAAGACCTTCGCCCAGATTTTGCAGGGTCAGTCAGCCGAGTGCGCACCTGTGGCGGTCGGTGCGGAACACCCGCTTTTCGTGCTCTATACCAGTGGGTCTACCGGCAAGCCCAAGGGCGTACAACACTCCACCGGCGGCTACTTGCTGTGGGCCAAAATGACGATGGACTGGACTTTCGATCTGAAGGACAGCGACATCTTCTGGTGCACGGCAGACATTGGCTGGATTACCGGCCACACCTATGTGGCGTACGGACCACTCGCCGCCGGAGCCACACAGATCGTGTTTGAAGGCGTGCCCACCTACCCGGATGCTGGCCGCTTCTGGAAGATGATCGAGCGCCATAAGTGCACCATCTTCTACACGGCGCCCACGGCCATTCGCTCGCTGATCAAGGCGTCCGAGACCAACGAGAAGGTACACCCCAAGAACTGGAATCTGGGTAGTCTTCGCATTCTGGGAAGCGTTGGTGAACCGATCAACCCTGAAGCGTGGATTTGGTATCACAAGCACGTGGGCGGAGAACGCTGCCCTATCGTGGATACTTTCTGGCAAACCGAAACCGGCGGCCACGTGATTACACCGCTGCCGGGGGCCACCCCGCTGGTGCCGGGATCTTGCACGCTGCCGCTCCCGGGTATTGCAGCAGGCATTGTTGATGAGGCTGCCAATGATGTGCCCAATGGTTCGGGCGGCATTCTGGTGATCAAGAAGCCTTGGCCAGCCATGATTCGCACCATCTGGGGCGACCCGGAGCGATTCAAAAAGAGCTATTTCCCGGAAGAACTCAAGGGTTATTACCTGGCAGGCGACGGTGCGGTACGAGACGCCGAACGCGGATATTTCCGCATCACCGGTCGCATTGATGACGTGCTGAACGTATCAGGTCACCGTATGGGCACCATGGAAATTGAATCTGCCTTGGTCGCCAAAACGGATCTGGTGGCCGAGGCGGCTGTGGTGGGGCGCCCCGACGACACCACGGGAGAGGCCATATGCGCGTTCGTGGTGCTCAAGCGCTCATTGCCAGAGGGAGATGAAGCCAGGCAAATTGCCAAGGAACTTCGTGACTGGGTGGCCAAGGAAATTGGCCCGATTGCCAAGCCCAAGGACATCCGTTTCGGCGAGAACCTTCCCAAGACCCGCTCGGGCAAGATCATGCGGCGCTTGCTACGAAGCCTGGCTAAAGGCGAAAACATCACCCAAGACACCAGTACCCTGGAGAACCCGCAGATCCTGACCCAACTCGATCAAACGTACTGATCAAGCCGATAAAAAACCCGCTGCAGTGAGGCAGCGGGTTTTAGCGGGTTTTGTTAGCAAACGATCAGCGCAACACCCTTCGCTTTGGGCACCTGAGAAATCTCAGTCAATCCCTGAGGGTGCCGCAGGCAGAAAGGCTTCGCGCTTATCAGGGCTTACTTGATTGAAAGTACCCAGGTTGCCAAGGTCTTGGCGTCAGCAGGGCTCAGGGTGGCGTTAGGTGGCATGGGGATGGCACCCCAGACGCCACTGCTTCCCTTGATGATTTTGGCAGCCAGTGCGTCCGCCGCGCCTGCATCCTTGGCATACTTGGCGGCCACGTCCTTGTAGGACGGGCCAACCAGTTTCTTGTCAACGGAGTGGCACGCCATGCAGTTCTTGGACTTGGCCAAGGCTTCGTTTGCCATAACAGGTGCAGACACGGCAGCCAAAGTGGCCAGGACGATCAACGCGCGTTTCATGTCGTTCCTTTCTCGCGGGTAATTAAGCTACATTCTTCTATCTGATAACGCCATTGTATCGGCGCGAGTTGACCCAGGCTTCTTGTGAAAACTAATCTCCTTTAAGGAAAATCCATGTATCTGCTGGGTTTGGGAATCATTCTGTTGCTTCTGAAGTACTTTGAGATAGATCCCGTGACCGGATGGAGTTGGTGGCTCGTTCTTGCACCGTTTGCAGGTGCGGTGCTTTGGTGGGCATGGGCAGATTGGTCGGGCTATACCAAGCGAAAGGCCATGGAAAAAATCCAGAAGCGGACTCAGGTGCGGTTAGATCGCCAACGAAAGGCCATCGGGCGACCCACCAGCGCGCAGCGGCGGCGCCGGAGTTGAGCCGGCTGTTTGCGTAAGAGGAGGAGGGCGTGCGAGCTCCTCATGGGGCTTCATCTCAGACCGAGTCTCATCTTCCTACAATGCCCCCATGCTGATTCATCCTGAAATTGATCCTGTTGCCCTGCGTCTCGGTCCGCTGGCCGTTCACTGGTACGGCATTAGCTATCTGGTGGCGTTCGCGCTGTTCTTCTGGCTCGCCACTCGGCGGCTCAGGCACGAACCCTATGCCAGCATCACAATGCCTGCCCCTTGGAACCGGCGTGACATCGAAGACATGCTGTTTTACGGAGTGCTCGGAGTCATAGTGGGCGGGCGGCTGGGGTATTGCCTGTTCTACAAGCCGGCGTATTACCTGTCTCACCCTATAGAAATTTTCGCTATCTGGCAGGGGGGCATGGCCTTCCATGGCGGCATGCTCGGGGTCATCGTCGCGATGATCTGGTGGGCTTACTCGCGCCAGCGTCCCTGGCTTCAGGTCACCGACCTGATCGCTCCATGCGTGCCTCTGGGCTTGGCATCGGGGCGCGTGGGCAACTTTATCAATGGCGAGTTGTGGGGTCGGATGGCCGATCCAGCTTTGCCATGGGCCATGATATTTCCGGCGGCAGGCCCGCAGCCGCGTCATCCCTCGCAGGTGTACCAGTTTCTCCTGGAAGGTGTGCTGCTGTTCGTTTTATTGTGGCTGTACGCTCGCAAGCCGCGCAAAATGGGGCAGGTAAGTGGAATGTTCCTGGTCGGATATGGGGTGTTTCGATTCATCGCCGAATACTTTCGTGAACCCGATGCATTCCTTGGCCTCCAGGCGCTTGGTTGGTCCCGCGGGCAATGGCTGTGTGTGCCGATGGTCGTAGCGGGTGTGCTGATGTGGTTGTGGGCTACCAAGCGACAGCAGATAAGCTCCTGAATTGTGGGTTAAAGCGAATGGGCTCGTCATGAACGATGAAGTTGATTCAATTTCTTCTGACAACTTACCGCGAGCGAGGCGCACAAGCCATGTGCGGCTGGATGCTGTCTTGGGACGCAATGGCGAGGCCCTGTCGCCGCGCGCTCTGCGCAAATTGCTGGAGCAGTTGCAGGCCGTCATTGACCCCCGCATTGGGGAGATCGAGGGTGGCCGTCGCGCACGCGCGCTGATTGACTGGTACGAGAGCGCCACGCTTGAGGAGCGGCTTGACCTCTGGCAGCTGATGAGTGAGCAATTCGTGGCTGATCAGAGCAAGGCCAAGGCTGCGCAGGCCGAATACGTTGCGGCGATCGGTACGCCCGATGAAGCTGCCGCCGAAGTGCGACTGCGCCGTGACACGGTGTCGCCTCGCCGACGCATTCTCCAGCGCATCTCGGTGCTTCCGGAAGGGGTCCGATTTCTGGTGGACATGCGCGAGCAGTTGCTACCCCATCTGCGTGCCCACCCAACGCTGGCTGCGCTTGATGTCGAGATGGAATACATGTTCTCGACGTGGTTTGACGTAGGCTTTCTGGAGTTGCGGCGCATGAGTTGGGACTCTCCAGCCTCCCTGCTGGAGAAGTTGATCAAGTACGAAGCAGTGCATGACATACGCAGTTGGGCAGATCTGAAGAATCGGCTGGACAGCGATCGCCGCTGTTACGGATTCTTCCATCCGAGACTGCCGCAGGAGCCCCTGATATTTGTGGAGGTGGCACTGCTTGGCAACCTGGCCGAGAGCATTACACCATTGCTGGATGAGTCCGCTGCCGCAGCCGATCTGACAAAAGCGACCACCGCTATTTTTTATTCGATCAGTAACACCCAGCCCGGATTGCGGGGCGTAAGTTTCGGAGATTCTCTGATCAAACGGGTCGTCGACGAACTCAAAGAGGAATTTCCTCGCCTCAAGGTATTTGCAACTCTTTCGCCTATTCCAGGTCTGCGCAACTGGCTGGGAAAAAATGCGTCGCGTCTGCTGAAGAGCGCACCCGCTCGAACTCAACAGGCTTTGGGGCGCGAAGTCGGGGAGCCAGTGACGTCCAAGGCCCTTTTAGCTGCGCTGGAGCGAGTGGCTGAGTTGAGCGAAACTTCCGCCCTCCGTCGCTGGCTCATGTCGTGCGGTTCCGAGTATCTGGCACGGGGCATTGATGGAATCAGGCCGATAGACCCAGTGGCACGCTTTCATTTGGGTAACGGGGCTCGAGTAGAGCGCCTGAACTGGCTTGCCGACCCATCGCCGAAGGGACTAAAGCAGTCTTATGGTTTGATGGTGAATTATTTATACGATCTGAATCGTCTGGACAAACACCGGGCTATGCTGGCGCAAGCGAAAATTCCCGTTTCAGGTCAGATCAAGGGACTCATTTCAACTTGAAGCCGTGCCTAGGTGTGACGTTGCTTTGGGAGTGAGAAATGAGAGAACTCCAGCTAATAGAGCGAAGCCGCAGGCTACAAGCATGCCGATCATTTCAGCGGCCCCCTTCTGATCAGCACACAAAGCATACGTTGTAGCCAACAAGGTGCCGCCAACCGCCTGCCCCATCAATCTGGCCACGCTGATCATGGCGCTTCCGGCGCCACTGCGCTCTGAGGGGGTGCAAGTAATGATGCTATGGTAGTTCGGAGGCTGAAAAAGAGCAAAGCCCGCACCGCACAGAATGATGCGCCAGAACGGATCGAAATTTGTAATTTCTGAGGGTGTCAAGGCCAGTGAGAAAAGGCCCATCGCAAGAAAAAGCATTCCTCCGGAGCTGAGGAGTCCGTTTGGATAGCGTCCGATAAGTCTTCCAGCGAAAGGTGCCACTAGCACGACGGCAATCGGCCAGCCAGTCAATAGAAAGCTGGTTTCAAAAGTCGAAATCTTGTAGGTCTCAAGCAGCAAAAATGGCAGCCCGAGATGTGCGATGGTTAAAGCGCAATAGGCGCACACGGATGCACCGAGTGTTCTTGACACCTGCGGAATCTTCAGGACGTCCAAGGGCAAGATCGGATGGCTCACCCTCGATTGATGCCAAATGTAAAGGCAAGCCACGACCCCGCCTACGCCAAGTGTGAGCCACCCAGCCGACGAAACGTTCACGACATTTTCACCGAGTGCCAGCGAGTTTGCGCCAACAAATATCAAGGTAAAAGTGACTGCGTTTAAGATGAATCCGATTCCAAAAGATGTCGCCGAACTGCGGCGCTCTTGCTGATGGGGATTACGGGGAAGAGAGACTAAGGCCATCGCTATAGCTGCGATACCTATTGCAGCATTCAATGCAAAAATCCATCTCCAGGATCCCATTGAAAGAACGGATGCTGTAAACAAAGGTCCTGCCACTGAAGCTACAGCGACCACCATGGAGTTGGTGGACAACCCCTTGCCTAGTTTGGCATCGGAAAAAATCAACCGCACTAATGCAGTGGTCACGCTCATCATTCCTGCCGCGCCAATGCCTTGAAACACTCTTGCGATGAGCAGGGTAATCAAGGAATCAGTAAAAAAGGCAAGCGTTGATGAGATGGAAAAGAGTGTTAACCCAAATAGATATATTTTCCTGTAGCCAACTCGTTCTCCAATGATTCCGAGCGGAAGGAGCATCGCTAGTACCGCGATCTGGAACGCGTTCATCATGAGAACAACGTTGGATGGAGGTACGTCAAACTCTTTTGCTATGGACGGGGACGCCAAGGCGATGGCAGTACTATCTAAAACAGAGAGCGCTGCACCTGTCAGAACGCAGATAAACGAAAGCCGCTGAGTCCTTGATAACGAATTTTCTCCTTCAGTCGGATTGTGTGCCTTGCTCATGCGGCTTTGACGCTCATCCGTGTATCAGGAAGGTAAGGGCTGAGCAATTCATGGATATGCTCGCTCAACGAGGCTGGAGTTTCTGCGATCGAAAAATTCCCTGACAAATTTGGGTTGACGGGGTTGATGTAGTAGTTTGCCTGAATGAATCCGTCAGCCATGCCGTTTGAGAAAACATTGCGGTCGGGTTGGCCATCACCGATCATGACAACTGGTCCAACAAGCTTGCCTGATGACTTCCAACCATTGATGAGTGCGACCTTGCCCTTACTCCCGTGTAAAGGTGAGGGTGCTATAAAAATTGCCTGGTTGCCAAGCCATAAAAATCTATTCGCCGCTATATCTTGATTGGGTATTCCAAGCTCATTCAAGAGCGGGGAAATGACTTCAAAATATCCACTGGATATGATGTGTGGTTTGATACCCGCGCTTTTGAGTTCGCTGAACAACGCACCGAAGACCGGGTCTATTTTCGGCCGCAGTTGATCTATGCACTCACGTATTGTGGCTTTATTAATCTTTGTAACGACACGAATAAAGTTGAATGCATCACTGAATTTCTCTCTGCTTGACTTATTTTTAAGCTGGAAATTCTCGAGGAATTCGTTCAGCTGTGAATGGCCGCGAATAGCTGTGTGTGCCAGTCGATGCGTACTTTCTTCCGGAAGTATCGTGAGATCGAAGTCAAATATGACATTGGCTCGAGGTGTAAACGCTGGGTGATCTGCGCTCATTATTTTCTTGCTTTGCCTCCGCCCTGGAGTTCTTTACGGTAGGCGTGCTTGTCGGCTGCTGTCCAAGTAGTGGCTGGAACCCTGAGCTGTCGTGCTACGGCCTGCTGCACCCTTTGGGCGAACTGATCTTTACTTTCGTCTGCGAGTTTGACTTCGCGGTCTAGGTAATGCAGTTTAAAGATTATTTTAGGAGCCATCAGGAGTCGAGCGATGATGGCCAGGTTTGACGAGTTAATGGGGTTAACGTTCAAGCCGATGTTGGTGTCTATGTGGGTTGCCAGCGGAACCACCGGAAGGTCAAAAGACAGGAAGGCGGAGTTAAATTTGAAGAGGCCACGCTGGTTGCTGATCGTCATCTCAGGCGTCGTGTACAACGTAGTTCCTGACTGGTTTTGGCGCCACTCTTGAATCCGCTTTACCAAATCTCTCCGCTCCAGCACATGCCATTGCTTGACCTGAGAAAGGTTCAGCGCGGCAGTGTACAGAATTCTGTTAAAGAAATTCAGTTGGCTGATCGGATTTCCGATCATGATGGTGGCATTGGGAAGCCCCAAGGAAATGAGGGTGTCCATGATGGACACGTGATTCGTGGCTACGACACAACCATCCGTGTGTTTTTTAATCTCTTCCGCCGGGGCATTCAGGTGAATTCTGATTCCCAGTGATCTGATCAAGAGCTGGTACAGCTTCTTCTTATGGCTCTCCGGGGCGACGAATGTTAGCCCGTAGAAAGCAAATATAGAGGCGACTCTGAAAAGAAGAAGCAGGATGCCAGCGAGCAAATAAGCATGCCTTAGCGCTGATTTTTTTTCCATGGGGTATGGTCGCACAAGCCAGCCACAGACTTTATGGGGTCGGCCTGTAGGTCGCCTAGCTGATTTTCCTGGGAAGCGATGAGATTTTGGGCGGTCATAGGCTGTTTTTCTCCATGCGGTACTCAGTGCACCCTCCCTCAGGCAAGGGATCTTCCATTCAGTTGCGGCACGAAACAGTTAGCAAGTACGCTTCTATGATCATTTTCTTGTGATTTTGTTTTTGTGGCGGTCCGTCTGTTCCAGGCGCTTTCGTGTTCACTCATTTTTATTCGATTCTTCGCGTATTCTTTTTCAATGTATTCATCTCGGCTAATGATGTACATCTTGAACTCGTCCGTTCCTAGCGTGGCTTCCGTGGGCGTTGAGCTGAATAATTTCTTCATGAAAGAAAGTCCGCGCTGATGATTTTTGTTGGTGATGGTGCGAATCTCCTGAAACCTGATTTCCTCGAATCCGTATTCCAGCGCCAGGCAGCAAGCTATGTAGGTGTGTGGATTTCCCCAGTACTGAGGCAAAAATCTCATCCCGAAGTCAGTCCCGTAAGGCTTTTTTGAGAAGCCCGCATATCCGATGAAGGGCCCGTCTTCCCCAACGCTGACCGCCCAGCGGGACCATCCTTGTTCCAGGATTTCTTTACTGAAGTTCTCGATTTCTCTGCGTGCTGTCTCTGTATCTCTTGGTATCCCGTTGCTGATGTACTTCATCACTTCCGGGTCGCCTACCAGTTCCGCGTATGGGTTCACATCCTCCTCTTTCCAGGCACGGAGACAGAGTCGGTTGTACTTTTTGAAGATGGTGACGCCTGAACTTTGCATTGTGTGGTCCGCGATTTATTCTCGAAACTACTAGGTAGTAAAAACGACTACATGCTTCTATTCGTCACGAAAGGTTCTTTCTTGGCTTTGCGCTCCGAAAGATTCTTCGAATTGCAGCTAGAAAGAACTATCTATCACTAATGAATGTCGCAAGAAGTAAACCATAGTATCTATGTATGGGGAAAGCACGTATTCGCAGTTGGAGATCACGGACATCGCAAATGGAGATGCCTGTCGCCATGAAAGTAGCTTGGATTGGGTAGTTTTTAACTCGTTGCGAAAGATTGATTGGAGTGAAGAAGAGTGCGAAAGTACTCTTTTATTGAATCGATTGGCACTACTTGTTGGAATATAAATAGTATTAAAGTACTCCATTAATAGAAGGGGCAGCGGAGGCCGAGATGCCGGATCATTTTTTTGTTGTGAGTCGCACCAGGCCTGATAGCCTTCAGCTCCCACGCATGGCCCGCGGCTACAGTTCACCAAAATGTGTTCTTTTTGCTACAAAAATCACTGTTGAGGTAATCAAAGTTGACAGGAGAGGGCGCTGTGATGGCGGTGCTTTGAAGTCGGGTGCGACCACCCGGTATCCTTGTGTTTCTCTTCGCGTTGGGCCGCTGCTTTTTGCTGAGGCCGACCTCGGCATGCTCGTTTCTCCGTTGAACCAGGGCGCGCCTATGCGGTGACGTGGTGTTGGGTGGATTGGAAAATTGAGCAGGAGTGTTTTGGTAATGTCCAATTTGAATAGCGGGAGCGCAGGCCAGGTTTCAATGGCGAGTGAGGAGGGCCTTGCCATCGTCACCTTGGATCACGTGGGTAAGTACAACGCCATGTCGCGCAGCATGTGGCGCGCTTTGCGCGAGGTATTCCTCTCCATTCAGGCCAGTAAGGAGTGGCGCTGTGTTTTGCTTCAAGGCCACGGCCGACAGTTCTGCGCGGGGGGGATATCGCTGAGTACCCAGGGTTTCGCTTCGATGAAGCGCAGTTGCGCGCCTTCCATGAGGAAGATGTTTGGGGTGGCTTGGAAGCCATGCTCTCCTGCGATGTCCCTATCGTCGCCGCCATTGACGGTCATTGCATGGGGGCCGGTGTCGAGATTGCCTGCTGCTGCGATATTCGTATCGCTAGCCGCTCAGCGCGTTTTGGTGCGCCAATCGCTCGATTAGGGTTCCCGATGGCGCCTCGTGAAGCCCAACTGGTCATGCAAGTCGCCGGGGAGACCTCCACTCGCGAAATGCTTCTGGAAGCCGCAGTTCTGGATGCACCGGAGATGAAGGCACGGGGGTTTTTGCATGCAATCGTGGATGAACACGAACTGATGTCGTACGCCGGTGAGCGAGCCCGTCGTATCGCCAGCCTGGCTCCTGAGGCCGCTCGCATGAACAAGCAGACTCTTCGCGCCCTCGGTGGCAGGTGTAGCGGATCGAATCCAGGTGAAGGTCTCGACGGCATACTTCCCTCTGCTTACAACTATGCAAGTAGCGCTGAACATCGCGAGGGCATCGCTGCGTTCTTGGGCAAACGAGCACCTAAGTTCTATTGAAATCAAAGCTTTGTGACCACTTGGCGACAGCCTGATCCGAGTCGGCCAACTCCAACCAGATCTACCCAAAATGAAGCACTACAACCTTTTCACGGCGCTGCGCGCCGCCTTCCCGGCTGACCTGAACTCCCCCGCCATCGAAACGGACGAGGGGCTCACCTACTCTTGGCGCGATCTTGATCGAGCTACGGCGATGATCGCCAACCTGCTTCAATCGCTGGACATTCCCCCTTCATCCGATGGTGTGCCACCCAGAGTGGCCGTGCAGGTCGAGAAGTCGGTCGAAGCGATGATCCTGTACCTTGCCACCCTGCGGGCTGGCTTTGTATTTCTTCCGCTGAACACCGCCTATCAAAGCGCAGAGATCGAGTATTTCGTAGGCAACGCTGAGCCGGCAGTGGTGGTCTGTTCCAGTAAGAGCTTCAACTGGGTCAGCAAGCTGGCCTTCAAGGCTGGTGCCCGCCACGTCTTCACGCTGAACGACGACCGCACCGGGAGTCTGCTTGAACGTGCATCACATTTCAGCGATCAGCAGGCACCCGCGGTCAAGCAACCGGGCGACCTGGCAGCCATTCTCTACACAAGCGGCACTACCGGGCGCAGCAAAGGTGCCATGCTTTCCCATGGCAACCTGCTCTCGAACGCACTCATGCTCAAGGAGTATTGGGGATGGCAACCGGGTGACGTGCTGATCCACGCATTGCCCATCTTCCATGTACACGGCCTCTTTGTCGCCATCCATGGCGCCTTGCTGAACGGAAGCAAGATGCTCTGGATGGGCAAGTTTGATCCTAAGCGAGTCATCGAAGAGATGCCACGTGCCACAGTGTTCATGGGTGTGCCGACCTTGTACGTTCGCATGCTCGCGGAAACTTCACTAACCCCTGCCCAGGCAGCGAATATGCGCTTGTTTATCAGCGGTTCGGCGCCCTTGCTCCTCGAAACCTTCAATGAGTGGCGTGAGCGCACCGGTCACACCATTCTCGAGCGCTACGGCATGAGTGAAACCATCATGCTCACCAGCAACCCGTACCTTCCTGATGCCCGCTTTGGCAATCAGGGTGAACGTCGGGGCGGAACAGTCGGTTTCCCGCTACCGGGCGTTCAACTGCGTGTGCAAGGCGAGAGCGGAGAACCCACGCCCAAAGGCGAAATAGGGGGCATCCAGGTCGCAGGCCCGGGAGTTTTTTCCGGCTACTGGCGCATGCCCGAGAAAACCGCCGAAGAATTCACCCCAGATGGCTTCTTCAAGACAGGGGATGTGGGCCTGCAGGATGAGCGAGGCTATGTCACGATCGTCGGACGGAGCAAGGATCTCATCATCAGTGGCGGCTACAACGTCTACCCTGCCGAGATCGAGGGCTACCTTAACGAACTGCCCGGAGTGGCAGAAAGCGCGGTGGTCGGCGTGCCCCACCCGGACTTTGGAGAAGTGGGTATAGCGGTCGTCATTCCCAAACCGGGGCAGCAACCTGACGGCGAAGCCTTGCTGACGCAGCTCAAGGCCGGCCTCGCCAACTTCAAGATACCCAAGCGGTGCTTTATTGAGGCGGAGCTGCCTCGCAATACCATGGGCAAGGTGCAGAAGAACCTGCTGCGTGAACGTTTTAAGGGTATGTTTTAGTCCACTGTTGCAAGTTATGCACAAATTTTGTGCTGCGGCGCACCAACGTCGGAAAGCTGGCCTGTCGTTCACCCTCTCAGGGCAGGCGTCGTAAGTATTTGATTTGTAACGAATTTGGAAATTGCCGCTTTTGTGGGCATTCTAAGCAAAGCCTTGATACACAAGGCTCCCAGGCAATTCTCCCGCCAGGTATCAACAGAGTTATCCACAGAAATTCTGGACCACTGTCAAATCGCTTTCAAATCAAGTAGTTGGGGGACTTTTTGTCTGTCCCCGAGCCAGCAGATACAACAATTGCGCCTTGGCTTCAGGCCACTCTGCAGCCGTCATGCTGTACATCACTGTGTCGCGCACTGTGCCGTCACGGCGAAGCGCGTGGTGACGCAAGACACCGTCCTTGCGAGCACCCAGGCGCTCAATGGCGCGTTGGCTCGCATAATTGAAGTTGTCGGTGCGCCAGCCGACGACCGCGCAGCCGATCGTTTCAAACGCATGAGTCATCAACAGGAGCTTGCAGGTTGTGTTGATATGGGTGCGCTGCACGCTTGCCCGGTACCAAGTCCAGCCAATCTCCACCCGCTGGAGGGTTGGAACGATGTCATGGTAGCTTGTGCATCCCAGCACCTTTCCGCTCGCTTCGTCCGTGACGGCGAAAGCAAGTCTGTTTCCGGCCTCACGCATGCTGAGAGCAGTTTCGATATAGCTGCGGGTGTCTTGAGGCTCGGGCACGGAGGTGACACGAATTTCCCATAGCCTGCCGTCCGCAGCGGCATCGCGCAATCCGCTTTCATGCTTGGCGGACAGGGGCTCCAGGAGTACACCGTCGCGTCGCAACGGTACCGGCCTTACAAAGGTGTCAGAAGTCATTTTTCGATTGTGTTCTTGGCGTGCCGTAGCGGCGCGCATACCAGCGTCGCGCCAACTGCAGGCCCACGCCACCGCCAATGCCGATCAGCGCGATGCCGAGCATGGCGGGTCCGGTGTAGCCGTCCGGGCTGAGCGCGTCCCAGCCGAACATTAGCCCGATCCAGCGCCCAAGTAGCGCGCCGGCCACGAATCCAACCGCCTGGCTGATGCCCTGCAGCAAGAGCAGACCAGCAGAGGTATTTTCATCTTGCTGCATGAATGTGCCTGCTAGCGATTGCGTTGGTTCATGAACACCAGTTTCTCGAACAAGGTCACGTCCTGCTCGTTCTTGAGCAGCGCTCCAACCATGGGAGGCACTGAAACCTTGCTGTCGGTGCTTTGCAGAGCGGCCAGTGGAATGTCCTCTGCAACCAAGATCTTGAGCCAGTCGAGTAATTCGCTGGTGGACGGTTTTTTCTTCAAGCCCGGTAAGCCGCGCACGTCGTAGAACACCTTCATCGCAGCGCTGAGCAGCTCCTGCTTGAGGTTGGGGAAGTGCACATCGACGATCTGGCGCATCGTCTCGGCATCAGGGAATTTGATGTAGTGGAAGAAGCAGCGGCGCAGGAAGGCGTCGGGCAGTTCCTTTTCGTTGTTGGATGTAATGAACACCAATGGCCGGTGCTTGGCCTTGATGAGCTGGCGCGTCTCATAGCAATGGAACTCCATGCGGTCGATCTCGCGCAGCAGGTCATTAGGGAACTCGATATCCGCCTTGTCGATTTCGTCGATAAGCAGGGCCACCGGCTCTTCTGCGGTGAATGCCTGCCACAGCACGCCTTTCACGATGTAGTTGTGAATGTCCTTGACGCGCTCGTCACCCAGTTGAGAGTCGCGTAGGCGACTCACTGCATCATATTCGTAGAGGCCCTGTTGTGCCTTCGTGGTGCTCTTGATGTGCCACTGCAGCAGCGGCAAGCCCAGAGCCTGCGCGACCTCTTCAGCCAGCATGGTCTTGCCCGTACCGGGCTCACCTTTGACCAGCAGCGGGCGTTTGAGCGTGATGGATGCATTAACCGCCAGCATCAGATCTTGCGTGGCGACGTAGTTCTCGGAGCCTTGAAATTTCATGTCGGGTAAAGGAGCAAAACGAAGGGGGTTTACGAATGAGGCGCTCCGGGGAGGCTCGATTACAATCAGCCGCTGATCCGGATCAAACCACTGTAATTGTGCGCGCAAAATGAAAAAGACCTTGTCCCCGATGTTCGCAGCACTGACTCTCGCAGCTGCGGGAGTCCTTCCAGCCCAAGCACAGGGCGTTACCGGCGACGCTAACGCCGGCGCCGGCAAAATTGCCATGTGTATTGGCTGCCACGGCATCCAGGGATACAAGTCAAGTTTCCCCGAGGTGTACCGGGTACCCAAGATTTCAGGGCAGAACGCCAAGTACATCACCCTCGTGCTTGAGGGCTACAAGAAGGGCGATCGCAAGCATCCCAGCATGCGAGGCATTGCCGCTACCTTGACCGAGCAGGACATCGCCGACGTGGCGGCCTATTACGAGCAAAACGGTCAAGGCCAGATGGCGGTAGCGTTGCCTGCGCCCGCAGCTGCCAATGCACAGGTGGCCCAACTGCTACAGAAGGGCGCTTGCGTATCGTGCCACGGAGACAACTTCTCCAAGCCGATTGACCCCGGTTACCCCAAGATTGCTGGTCAGTATCCCGACTACCTCTTTGCATCCCTCAAGGCCTACAAAGACAACGCCAACCACACCTGGGGGCGTTCGAACCCAGTCATGGCTGGCATGGCAAAGCAGTTTTCAAATGCCGAGCTCAAGGCCATGTCAGACTACATCGGCTCACTTGACGGCGAGCTGAAGACGGTGCCTCAGTCGCGCTTCAGGTAATTCCGACTCTGGGTTGAGGTCGAATTATTTTGACTCATGACCCTGGCCATCAGGGTCAACGGTTGAACTTGGAACCCGTTCCCTGTTCAACCTAAAGACAGTTCCAGGTCCACTAGTCCTCAAGATCGCGTGGCGCGCCTCTGCACGCTAGCGACATAGACGTCGCCATCCGGCGCTTGTCTGCGTGATTGAGCGTCTGCCAGCATCTGGCCTAGGCACTCCATGGTCTCGTGATGGGCCTCGTGCAGGCTGCCTCGTTTGGCGGCCAGCAATTCCACCGCCTGCCGAATGCCGCGCGGCTGATCGATGCTGCATTGCTCGCTGATGGCTAGGTGCATGGAAAGGTGCAAGAATGGGTTGCCACCCACTGCCCCGTCTCCGTAATTGCGCTTGACCGCTGCATCAGCGTCGGCCAGTTCGGCGTGCCATTCCGGGTGTTCTTCAATCCAGCCGGCTGCCAGTGTTTCAATGGCTTCCATGGGTTGGCTGGTGCTTGATTTTGCCCACACGCCGCAAAAAAAACGGCGGACATCGGCTTGACTTGGACTGAACATAGGGCGGCAAGCGTAGCACGCGCAGTGAGGCAGTGCGCGATCGCGATAACATCGCCCTATCCAATCAAACCAAGTCAGGAGAGTTAACCGTGAATCAAGCATTCATTTGCGACGCCATTCGTACGCCTTTTGGTCGATACGGGGGTGCCTTAAGCAGTGTGCGCACAGACGATCTGGGCGCCATCCCTCTCAGGGCACTCATGGCGCGCAACCCCAATGTCGACTGGCAGGCTGTCCACGATGTGATCTTTGGTTGTGCCAACCAGGCTGGCGAAGACAACCGCAACGTCGCGCACATGAGCAGTCTGTTGGCCGGCTTGCCACTCGAAGTTCCGGGCGCCACCATCAACCGCCTCTGTGGCTCCGGGCTGGATGCAGTGGGAACTGCCGCGCGTGCGATCAAGGCAGGTGAGGCTACGCTGATGATCGCTGGCGGGGTGGAGAGCATGAGCCGCGCGCCTTTCGTCATGCCCAAGGCGGAAAGCGCCTTCAGCCGTGCCAACGCGGTCTATGACACCACCATTGGCTGGCGGTTCGTCAACAAGCTGATGAAAGCGCAGTACGGCGTTGATGCAATGCCCGAGACGGCTGAAAATGTGGCGACCGATTACAAGATCGAGCGCGAGGCACAAGACAAAATGGCATTGGCTAGCCAGATGCGTGCCGTGGCAGCTCAGCAAGCCGGTCATCTGGCTCGCGAAATCACGCCCGTCACCATCGCGCAGAAGAAGGGCGATCCGCTGGTGGTCGACACGGACGAGCATCCGCGCGCGACGAGTCTTGAAAAATTGGCAGCGCTCAAGGGCGTGGTGAGGCCTGACGGCACCGTGACCGCTGGCAATGCCAGCGGCGTGAACGACGGCGCCTGCGCGCTTCTGCTGGCTGACGAGGCGAGTGCTGCCAAACACGGTCTGACACCCAAGGCGCGAGTGGTCGGCATGGCAACTGCTGGCGTCGCTCCGCGCGTGATGGGCATCGGGCCTGCTCCTGCGACCGAGAAAGTGTTGGCTCTCACGGGTCTGACCCTCGGCCAGATCGACGTCATTGAGCTGAATGAGGCCTTTGCCGCGCAAGGCCTGGCGGTCATGCGTATGCTGGGCATGAAAGACGACGACGAGCGCGTTAACGCATGGGGTGGTGCCATTGCTCTCGGCCACCCACTCGGTGCGTCGGGCGCCCGTCTTGCAACAACGGCTGTCAATCGTCTGCATACACAAGGCGGACGCTATGCACTGTGCACGATGTGTATTGGTGTGGGTCAAGGGATCGCGCTGATCCTGGAAAAAGTCTAGCTCCAGTTATCGCGTCAGGAGGCTGTCCGAGGGCCCAGTTCGGCAGTTCTCTTGGCGCTAAAGAACAGGTTTAGACTCCTTGCATGCGGCTTGTTTGGGCAGGTTGAGGGCAAAAATTCATTGGCGTGGAGATCTTCGAGCCCTCGGGGGGCTGTTCTTTCAGGCCACTCTTGGTGAGCGTACGGGTGCCTGTTTTGCCGCTGGTCCGGTCGGTAGTATTTTCCTGCGGAAGGGGAGTCAATGACTGCTGATAAGCGCCTGAATATTCTGTTCACCAATAATACGTTGGATATTAGGGGTGGGTCGGAAATGGTTATTCTCGATCTGGCCAAAGAATTCCGCCGCAGGGGGCATTTTCCGGTTGCTTTCAGCATGAAGCTCGGGATGATCGAGAAAGAGCTCAAGGAGGCGTGTATTCCTGTGGTGTCGAATCTCGATGCGCTGGGGAATGTCCCCGACATCATTCACGGGCAGCACCATCTGGAAGCAATGGCGGCAATGGTGTATTTCTACAATACGCCGGCTATATATGTGTGTCATGGCTGGTTTCCATGGCCCGAGGTGCCTCCAGTGTTTTGTAATATAAAGAAGTATGTCGCAGTGGGGGAGCTCACCAGAGAGTATATATCCACCACCTGTGCGGTAAAGCGAGACGATATTGAGATTATTCCAAACTTCGTGGATCTCGGAAAATTTGTAGTCAAAGAGAAAATTAACGTTGCGCCGCTGAGTGCGGCCATATTTGGCAACGGGGTTGGTAGAAACAGCAGATTGGTCGAGGTGGTAGCAGCGGCATGCATGAAGGCTGGGTTGAAGAGGCTGGATGTATTCGGTCATAAATCTGGAAACCCGATTTCCAATCCAGAAGAGGAGCTGAAAAACTATGACATTGTTTTCTCTGTTGGCCGTTGTGCAATTGAGGCGATGTCGATGGGGTGTGCAGTAATTATCAGCGACGAGTCTGGAGTTGCGGAGATGATCCAGCCAGACAACATGGAGAGAATGTTTGGAAAATTCGGCGCCAGTTCTCTTTCAAAAGCCAATTTGAATGCCGATTATATTTACGGCGAGATATTGAAATTCAATGCCCAGGGGGTTCGCCAGGTAATGGAATGGATACGCCCAAAGGTTGATCTTTGCAACGCTGCGGACCGCTATGAAAGTGTTTACCGTGAAGCCATGAATAGTCAACGCGCCGATTTTTTGCCGGTCGACGGTGATGGGAGTCCTTGCCGGGAGGATCAGCGGTTCAAGGACGTGGCGAAGTATCTGACCTCCATTTCGGCCACCATAAAGGGTTTCGAGGCGGAGCGACACAGGATGAGCAAGTTGGTTGCAGAATTGCAGGCGAGGCAGCATTAAGGATGCCCTGCATAACCCTCGCGAGTCGGTGGTAGTGCGGATCGGGATGAGGCGCAAGGCGTCTTTTTGCAGCCAATAGCCCAGCTATTGGCAAGAAAAACAACGCAGCGGATCGCCCGAGGCCGTGCTGCCACAGACCGCAGGGAGTTATGCAGGGCATCCTAAAGTATGACTTGCAGAAGTGAGTCCCTATATTTCATCTGGAGGAGGTTTTCATGACGATAGTCGTCATTGCCAATCCGAAAGGCGGTGTGGGTAAGTCGACGTTGGCCACCAACGTGGCAGGCTACTTAGCCTCCCGGGGCCATGCAGTGATGCTGGGCGACGTAGACCGCCAGCAGTCTTCCCGCCTGTGGCTTGGCTTGCGCCCCGCGGAGGTGCGTCCTATCAGGGCGTGGGAGGTGGCGCGTGACGATGTGGTGCGCCCGCCCAAGGGTACGACCCACGTTGTACTGGACACGCCCGCCGGCTTGCACGGCAAGCGCTTGAAAGACGTGCTGCGCTTGGCAGACAGGATTTTGGTGCCGCTGCAGGCGAGCATTTTTGATATTTATGCAACGCGAGAGTTTCTTGACCAGGTGTCCGAGCAGCGCCGGGGCAGCAAACCGGTTGTCGGAATGGTCGGCATGCGGGTGGACGAGCGAACCATTGCTGCAGAGCAGCTGCAGCAATTCGTTGGCGGTCTGGGTGTGCCTATGATCGCAACGTTGCGCCCGACACAGAATTACGTTCATTTGACCGCGCGAGGCTTGACCTTGTTCGACGTTTCCCCCGCCCGGGTTGCACGCGATCTTGAGCAATGGCGCAGCATTTGCGAATGGCTGGACGGCGGAGGTTCGCTAACTTAAGTTCAGCATTCAACGTGAAATTTCCGGGTGCCACCCGGTCGTCGCCGAAATTCGTTCCCTTCGTTTACATGAAAATTTTCGAAACTCTCGCAGAACTCACGTCGCGTACAGGTCAAGCCATTGCCGTGACTGATTGGTTCACTATCACGCAACAGCACATCGATCAGTTCGCTGAAGCGACAGGTGATCATCAATGGATCCACGTCGATCCTGAGCGCGCTAAATCAGGACCCTTCGGCACGACCATAGCCCACGGCTATTTGACGCTGTCGTTGCTGTCGGGTTTCTTTGATCGCTCCATTCGCATCAAGGATGTGCGCATGGCGATCAACTATGGCCTCAACAAGGTGCGCTTCATGGCACCCGTGCCTGTGGGCAGCAAGGTACGAGCCCAGGTCAAGCTTCTTAGCGCCACGCCGATCGAAGGCGGTATGCAGGTCGCTTGGGAAAGCACCATCGAGCGAGAAGGCTCGGAAAAGCCGGTGTGTGTGGCAGAGCAGTTGGCGCGCTATTATTTGTAGAGCATGCAAAAGACCATAAGAGCCTGCATCACTCCCCGCGGTCTGCGACAGCACACCCTCGGGCACAGGCGACCATGATGTCTAGGGCATCCCTAGGCAGATCTGAATCCGATCTGCCTCCAGGCTTCAAATACGGTCACCGCTACTGCGTTTGAAAGGTTCAGGCTGCGCTGACCGGTACGCATAGGCAGGCGCAGTTGCTGTTCAGGCGCAAAAGATTCACGCATGGCAGGACTGAGGCCCCGCGTTTCAGACCCAAAGACAAACACGTCGCCCTCCTGAAAGCGGGTGTCATGCACTGTGTGCTCTCCCCGGGTGGTCAACGCAAAAAGACGCAGTGGATCGGGGCGAATCGCGTTCAGGAACGCTGACCAGTCTGCATGGCGGCGTACTTCCGCGTACTCGTGGTAGTCCAGACCGGCTCGGCGCATATGCTTGTCGTCCATGGAAAACCCCAAAGGTTCGACCAGATGGAGCGTACACCCGGTGTTGGCGGCCAGACGGATCACGTTGCCCGTGTTGGGCGGGATTTCGGGTTCTACGAGGACAATATGAAACATGAGCCGAGAATAAGAGAGAGATGTGGGGAAGCGCGCCGAGGTGTGGCAACACGCCCTAATTGAGAGTGCGCGCCACTACGAGCGCCGCAATATGCACTACACCGGCCTTACGCAATTCATTCGCCGCGGCACGCAAGGTGGCGCCTGTAGTCATGACATCGTCCACCAGGATCACGCGGCGGCCACGCAAGTCTGCCGCCCGCGATGGGTCTACAGCGAAAGCGCCGCGCAAGCTCTTCAGGCGTTGCTCTCGTGTCATGGCCCGCTGCGGCGGAGTGTGGCGCACTCGTTGCAGGAGATCGGCGCGTACACCCCGCGAGGCAAGGCTTTTGGCAAGAAGCAATGACTGGTTGTAGCCGCGCTCAGATAAACGCTGGACGGAAAGCGGCAAAGGCACCACCACATGGGCCCTTGCAATTGCTGAACGTACGCCGGGGGCGCGCATCATCAAGGTTGCCAGGGCGTTGGCCAAGCCGGTATCTTGCCGGAACTTGAAGCGCGCCAGGCATTCCGTCCAAGGCCACTGGTAGCCGACTGCACTGAAGCAGGCGTCCAGAGGTGAAGGCTCCAGGAGGCAAGCGCCGCATACTCGAGTGCTGCCGTGCAGGGGCAGTGCGCAACGCTCGCAGCGCGTCTGCACGCGGGCGAACTGCGTGACGCAATCACCGCATAGAGGAGCAGCCGGCCATGAGTGGCAAACTTGGCACCGGCTAGGTAGCCAACTCTCCAGGCGGAGCCTTCGAGGTGCGGCGGCAGGCGCCATGCTTGGGTTGGGCTGCAAATTCATGGGTCAATCAATATACTGCGGCAACTCATCGCGCGAACTCATAGCGCCAAATTCATGTCTGATCTTCTTCCTCCCAGCATCGATCCTATTGCCGCAGCGCGTTGGGCCAGCAAAGCCGCTGAAGCCGAAAATGCCCCCTGGTTGCACGAAGAGGTGGCGCGCCGGATGGCTGAGCGTCTTCAATACATACGCTTGCCTGTGACCGCATGGGCGGATTGGGAGCCCGACCGTGGAGGAAAGCAGGGGCATGCTCTCGTGGCGGCGCATTATCCTGCTGCGGAGAGCTTCCTGGTGGAAGCGCGCGCTCGTCAGCCCACTCATCCAAGCCAATCGGCTGATAAGCCGGCTGCACTTCGTTGGCTGGCTCGGCTCAGCCTGGGCCGTAGCGCGCAGAAGTCTGGCACGACACCGCCGGAGGGTGCAATGCAGATGGTGTGGGCCAACATGCTGGCTCACCAGGCGGCGGACCCCGCGAACTTGTTTGCCCAATGGCACCGGGCTCTGGCGACCGACGGTTTTGTCATGTTCTCCTGCCTGGGGCCAGACACTCTGCGCGAACTGCGCGCTTTGTACGCCAGGCTGGGCTGGCCAGCCCCTACGCATGAATTCACCGATATGCATGATTTGGGGGATTTGCTGGTCACGGCTGGCTTCGCGGAACCAGTCATGGACATGGAGCGCATCACCTTGACGTTCGGATCTCCTGCGCGCTTGTTGGTTGAGCTGAGGGGCCTAGGGCGGAACCTGCATGTAAAACGCTTTGCGGCGCTACGCGGACGTGCATGGCGGACACGGCTTGAAGCTGCCCTCGACGAGCATCTCCGCCTTCCCCCGGAAATGCCCGGCGGGTCACCAGGGCCCTTGGCACTCAGTTTCGAAGTGATCTACGGGCACGCCCTCAAGCCGGCTCCGCGCCTGCAAGTGGCCCCCGCACAGAAATCGCCTTGGACGACATGAAAACCGCCCTGCGCCAGCGCAGAAAATCATGAGCCGGAGTGCTTTAAGGATGCCCTGCATAACTCCCTGCGGTCTGTGGCAGCACGGCCTCGGGCGATCCGCTGCGTTGCTTTTCTTGCCAATAGCTGGGCTATTGGCTGCAAAAAGACGCCTTGCGCCTCATCCCGATCCGCACTGCCACCGACTCGCGAGGGTTATACAGGACATCCTTAAGGATGCCCTGCGTAATTCCCTGCGGTCTGTGGCAGCACGGCCTCGGGCGATCCGCTGCGTTGCTTTTCTTGCCAATAGCTGGGCTATTGGCTGCAAAAAGACGCCTTGCGCCTCATCCCGATCCGCACTGCCACCGACTCGCGAGGGTTATACAGGACATCCTTAAGGATGCCCTGCGTAATTCCCTGCGGTCTGTGGCAGCACGGCCTCGGGCGATCCGCAGCGTTGCTTTTCTTGCCAATAGCTGGGCTATTGGCTGCAAAAAGACGCCTTGCGCCTCATCCCGATCCGCACTACCACCGACTCGCGAGGGTCACGCAGGGCATCCTTGATTGGGGTCGCAGGACCCTCGAAGGCGAAAAAAGTTCTTCTACTGTGAGAGAGGCTTTACGAGTCGGTTAAACTCGCCGGCAAAATGCGTGGAGGGATCTTCATGCAGCGGTCGCTTAGAAGGGCCTTTGCAAAGGCTGGACATCCGGCGTAGGTTTTGCGATGCAGGGCTATCTGCGGCATGCTGCGGGGATGCGCAAGACCTTGCGGGAAAGCTATCAGGCTGGCCTGGCTTGATCGGCAAAAGTTGTGTGGTTGGGACTCAAGAAAACGTGAACACGATGAAGAGTATTACAAAGAGGCTGGCCGGTGTTCCGCGCCAAGCGGCCGTATGGACAGCGGCCTGGGCTACGATGGCTGCACAAGCGGCGCAAGTCAATGACCTGCCAGGCGGACCGGGGGTCAATCAGCTCAACCTGACTCCGGGCGTCACGCGTATTGCCGCGGAACAGTACAGCCTCCACTGGATGATGCTGATTCTGTGCGCCGTCATCTTTGTTGCCGTGTTCTCCGTGATGTTCTATTCCATCTGGAAACACAGAAAATCACAAGGCGCAAAATCCGCGACATTCCATGAATCGGTCACGGTGGAAGTAGTCTGGACCATCGTTCCATTCATCATCATCATCCTGATGGCCCTACCTGCCACCAAGCTGGTGGTGGCCATGAAAGACACCTCCAACGCCGACCTCACCATCAAGGCCACCGGTTACCAGTGGAAGTGGGGCTACGACTACCTCAACGGCGAGGGTGAAGGCATTTCTTTCCTTTCCACGCTCGACTCTTCTCACCGCGCCATGTCCGATGCCGGCAAGCCCGCGGGAGACGACTATCTCCTCAAGGTCGACAACCCGCTGGTGGTCCCGGTCGGCAAGAAGGTGCGCATTATCACCACGGCCAACGACGTTATTCACGCCTGGATGGTGCCGGCCTTTGGCGTCAAGCAAGATGCCATTCCCGGTTTCGTGCGCGACACCTGGTTCAGGGCTGAGCAAGTTGGCGACTTCTACGGTCAATGTGCCGAGTTGTGCGGCAAGGAGCATGCCTACATGCCGATTCACGTGAAGGTCCTTTCCGCGAAGGACTACTCGGCTTGGGTGATGGAAGAGCAAAAGCGTCTGCAGGCGCTTGCCGACGATCCAAACAAAGTCTGGACCCTGCCGGAACTCGTGGCCCGTGGCGAGAAAGTCTATGCCGCCAACTGCGCCGCCTGCCACCTCGAGAACGGTAAGGGCGGTGGTGCCATCAAGCCACTTGATGGCAGCCAGATTGTCCTGGGCGATGTCCCCCAGCAAATGCACATCCTGCTTGAAGGCCGTCTCAATGGTGCCATGCCCGCGTGGAAGCAACTCTCTGATACCGAGCTGGCGGCGGTGGCTACCTTCACCAAGAACCACTGGTCCAACAAGACTGGAAAGCTGATTCAGCCGTCTGAGTTCAAGGCTGCGCGCGAGGGAAAATTCCCCGGCTCGTCGAGCTGATCCCAGCCTCTTGATACTCAGTACGATTTAATAAAAGCAGACACCCCGGAGCAGTTACATGAGCGCCGTACTTCCCACATCACATGCCGGTCACGATGACCATGGGCACGACGACCATGCCCACGACGCGCCTACCGGTTGGCGCCGCTGGGTATTCGCAACCAACCACAAAGACATCGGCACGCTCTACTTGCTGTTTTCGTTCACCATGCTCATGGTGGGCGGAGTTCTGGCGCTGTTGATTCGCGCAGAACTGTTTCAGCCCGGCCTGCAACTGGTGAACCCCGAGTTGTTCAACCAACTCACCACCATGCACGGGCTGATCATGGTTTTCGGGGCCATCATGCCGGCATTCGTGGGCTTCGCCAACTGGATGCTGCCGCTGCAGATCGGCGCCAGCGACATGGCGTTCGCACGCATGAATAATTTCAGCTTCTGGCTGCTGATCCCCGCGGCCATCATGCTCGTCGGCTCGTTCTTCATGCCTGGTGGAGCGCCCGCGGCGGGCTGGACGCTTTATGCGCCGCTCACCCTGCAAATGGGTCCCTCGATGGATTCGAGCATTTTCGCCATGCACATCATGGGCGCGAGCTCGATCATGGGCGCGATCAACATCATCGTGACCATCCTCAACATGCGCGCTCCCGGCATGACGCTGATGAAGATGCCCATGTTCTGCTGGACCTGGCTGATCACCGCTTACCTGCTGATCGCCGTCATGCCCGTGCTGGCCGGCGCCATCACCATGACGCTGACTGATCGTCACTTCGGCACCAGCTTCTTCAACCCCGCCGGCGGCGGAGACCCCGTGATGTACCAGCACATCTTCTGGTTCTTCGGCCATCCTGAGGTCTACATCATGATTTTGCCGGCGTTCGGCATTGTCAGCCAGGTGGTGCCCGCATTCGCTCGCAAGAGGCTGTTCGGCTATGCATCCATGGTGTACGCCACTTCTGCCATCGCTATCTTGTCGTTCATCGTCTGGGCGCACCACATGTTTACCACCGGCATGCCGGTGACCGGGCAATTGTTCTTCATGTATGCCACCATGCTGATTGCGGTGCCCACTGCGGTGAAGATTTTCAACTGGATCGCCACCATGTGGCGCGGCTCCATGACCTTCGAGACACCCATGCTGTTCTCGGTTGGTTTCATCTTCGTGTTCACCATTGGTGGCTTCACAGGCTTGATCCCTGCTGTGGCGCCAATCGACATCCAGATTCAAGACACGTATTACATCGTGGCTCACTTCCACTATGTGCTTGTGGCAGGCTCTCTGTTCGCCATGTTCGCGGGTTTTTACTACTGGGCGCCCAAGTGGACCGGTGTGATGTACAGCGAATCACGCGGCAAGATCCATTTCTGGTGGTCCCTGATCTCGTTCAACATCACGTTCTTCCCAATGCACTTCCTGGGTCTGGCTGGTATGCCCCGTCGTTATGCCGACTACCCCATGCAGTTCGCTGATTTCAACATGATCGCTTCTGTGGGCGCCTTGTTCTTCGGCTTGGCACAGGTGTACTTCTTCTTCTTCATCGTGCTGCCCGGCATGCGTGGCGTTGGTGAGAAGGCTCCTCAAAAGCCTTGGGAAGGTGCCGAGGGTCTGGAATGGGAGGTTCCTTCGCCTGCTCCGTTCCACACTTTCGAAAATCCGCCCAAGCTGGACGCCACTGCTACGCGCATTGTGGCTTGATCGAAAGAGGTATGGCATGACACCGGGTCAGAAAAAAGCAACCGTCGTCTGGGGTTGATCCTCGCGTCAGTCGCGCTGGTGTTCTTTGCCGGCTTTATCGTTCGGATGATCGTGGTCGGGCACTGAGCAAGTTTGTCAACCATGGGTATTAAGAACGAAAACCTCAAGATGGTCGGTAAGCTGGCCATTGTGGCGGCCGGCATGTTTAGCTTCGGCTACGCCATGATCCCGCTCTACCGGGCGATCTGCGAGGCAACGGGCCTCAATATCCTGACGCTTGTCGAGCGTCAGGTGCCGGGCAATGGCGGCGTCGGGGGAGCTGTTAATACACAGGTCGACAAGAGCCGGACCATTACTGTCGAGTTTGATGCCAACGTTCGCGGACCGTGGCACTTTAAACCCGAGAAGCGAACCATGACCGTGCACCCGGGCGAGTTGAACACCGTCATGTACGAGTTTCAAAATGTGCAGGATCGCCGCATGGCGGCGCAAGCCATTCCGAGCTATGCGCCGCGTCAGGCCTCAGCGCACTTCCAGAAGCTGGAGTGTTTCTGCTTCAACCAGTACACGCTGGATCCGGGTGAGCGGAAAGAGTGGCCGGTCGCGTTCATCATTGACCCCCGGCTGTCGAAGGATGTGACCACCATCACGTTGTCCTACACTTTTTTTGAAGTAGGCACCAAGGACATGCCTGCACCTGAGTCTGCGTCGGCGAATGCCGCGGTCACTCAAGCGGTGGGCGGAGTGGGCACATGAGCGCCTCTCCGTCTCCGGCTGGAGATGCGCCAAAGAAACCCTCTTTCCTGCGCTCTCTGCGCATTGTGGCTTGGGGTTTTCTGGGTGTTCGCAAGAATAGCGGCTACCAAGATGACCTCGGACAAGCCAACCCCTTCCATGTGATCCTTGCGGGTTTGCTGGGAGTTTTGCTTTTTATCGTTGTGCTGCTGCTCATCGTAAGATGGGTCGTCAGTGGCGCCTGAATATTTTTTCAAAAAAGACATCGCTCACGCAGTCATTGAATTCGAGAGTACAGGAGCAAAGAGAACAATGAGTACCACCGCCCCCGGCAAGACGCCTTACTACTTCGTTCCGCAGCCCTCGCGTCACCCCGTGATGTCGGCTGTCGGATTGTTTTTCCTCATCTTGGGCGCCTCTGAATGGATCAACGGAGTTACCTGGGGAAAGTACGTTTTCTTTCTAGGTCTCGCGTGGTGGCTCTTCGTGCTTTATCAATGGTTCAGCGAAGCCGTTGGCGAGAGTGAGGGTGGGCTATATGGCCGCAAGATCGACCTCTCCTACCGCTGGAGCATGAGCTGGTTCATCTTCTCTGAGGTGATGTTCTTTGGCGCGTTCTTCACGGCGTTGTGGTGGGCACGTTCTCATTCGGTTCCGGCCCTCGGTAGCTTGGATAACGCGTTACTCTGGCCGGATTTCAAGGCCGTGTGGCCCAGCGTAGCGGCAGGGGCCACAGGCTCCCCGGCGGGTATCGTGGAGCCGTTTCAGACCATGGGTCCGTTCTGGTTGCCGACTATCAACACGGCACTTCTGCTGACCTCAGGCGTGACGCTCACCATTGCCCACCATGCACTGCAAGTTGGCAATCGTGCGCGCACCATCGGATTCATGTGGCTCACCGTGCTGCTGGGCATTGTCTTCCTGTGCGTCCAGGGCTACGAATACTTTCACGCCTATTCCGATCTGAACCTCAAGCTCAGCTCCGGCGTTTATGGTTCTACGTTCTTCATGCTGACTGGCTTTCACGGCTTCCACGTGCTGGTCGGTATGCTGATGCTGCTTTTCATTACCTTGCGTCTCATGAAAGGGCACTTCACCTCAGAGCGCCACTTTGGTTTTGAAGGTGCGGCCTGGTATTGGCACTTTGTCGACGTGGTCTGGCTTGGCCTGTACATTGTGGTCTACTGGATGTGAGGCATACTCCCAGTTAACAAAAAAGCGCCATGTGGCGCTTTTTTGTTGTGATGGGGAAGCGAAAAGCAAGGAAAGCTGCCGAACTACGCCATCAAGTACTAGTGTCCTGAGTTGTAAGTTCGTTGAAGAAACAAATCTGCCGAAATCGGTGTCAGGCAAGGAGCAAAACGCAGTGATACCGAGTGGTATCGCGAGGCTTTGTGACGCAGCATGGCGGCGATTGTCGGTGGATTTGTTCAACGAATTTGCAATTCAGGACACTAGAGTTTTATCTGATTCAGTGACCGTTTTATTTGCCTTGCGGAATGCCAGTAGGCTGAATGTAGCCAAGTTTCCAGGCGATCAGGACGCAGAGAAAAGCACCACGGACAATGCAACACGCATTGCCAAAGCGAAAACCATGCGCCGGGCGCGCTTGGGATCGTTCTGTTCCCCGGGCTTGTCACTGCGCATCATGTATACCAGGGCTGAAACCAGGCTGCCAAGAATGCCCAGAAACGCTAGACCTACCAATATTTGCTTCATGGGGGCCATTATCCCGTGATCGCGCAGCGACGTTCCTGGCGTTTTTGGGTCGTGCTGGCCGCAGCGCTTGTCGGCATGGCCGTCACCTTCTCCCTGGGCCGCTGGCAATTGGACCGTGCGGCCCAGAAGGAAGCCCTCCATGCAGCCATAGTTCTGCGCGAGCAGCAAGCTCCGCTGGATGCCAAGGCCTTGGCAGCGCCGCTGACACGCGTGCAAGCCGAAGAGTTGCTTCATCGTCTTGTCACAGTGCGCGGCACATGGCTGCCAGAGTTCACTGTGTATCTGGACAATCGCCAAATGAGTGGCCGCCAAGGGTTCGACGTACTCACACCGCTACGCTTGGCTGAATCCGATGCCGTCGTGGTTGTGCAACGAGGTTGGGCTCCGCGCAGTTTTGTAGACCGCACAACCCTTCCGCCCGTTGAGACGCCGCAGGGCAGTGTCGAATTTACAGGGCGCATCGCACCTTCACCTCCAAGGCTTTACGCGCTTGGCGAAGATGGTCGTGGCGTGATCCGGCAAAATCTCGACCTGGAAGCCTTTCGGGGCGAAACAGGGTTGCCTTTGGCCAGAGTGACCGTGCTTCAGATAGGCCCGCCATCGGAGGGCTTGCTGCGCGAATGGCCGCAGCCGACCGCCGGAGTTGAAAAGCATTACGGGTATGCTTTCCAGTGGTTTGGCCTGTGTGCGCTGATCGGCCTTCTTTATCTTTGGTTTCACCTTAAAGCGGCCGTGTTCCGCTTGTTTTCTTCAAGAAAGCCGCATGACAGTTGATTCGCGCGTCAAACAGGATGAGCCCCTCGGGCTCACCGTGCACACCATGCCGACACCGACAAACGCAGGAGTGGAAGATGCCAAGCGCACGCGCGCTGGCCGCTGGACCATGCTCGCGCTTGCGATTGTTTGCGCGCTGCCGGTGCTCGCCTCATACTTCAGTTATTACGTGGTTCGCCCCGAAGGCCGGCGCAACTATGGAGAACTGATTGATCCGCAACGCACCTTGCCGGTCCTCAGCGCCAGTGACCAGAGCGGCCATCCTGTTCAGCTGGATACCCTGAAGGGTCAGTGGCTACTCGTCAGCGTGGCCGGGGGCGCTTGCGATGAGGCCTGCCAGCAGCACTTGTATCTCCAGCGTCAGTTGCGCGAGAGCCTTGGCCGAGAGAAAGATCGGCTCGATTGGGTTTGGCTCGTCAGCGACAACGAGCGCATCCCGGAAGAGTTGCAGCCGGCGCTGGCCTCTGCCACCGTGTTGCGCGTTCCGTCCGAAGCGCTTGCGCAGTGGCTCACGCCCGCACACGGTCACCAGCTTTCCGAACATCTGTATCTGGTCGATCCCATGGGCAACTGGATGATGCGCTTTCCTCCCGCCATGGATGTGACGGGCGCTGCCAAAGCCAAGCGCGATCTTGATCGTTTGCTGCGCGCCTCCGTTAGCTGGGACGAACCTGGTCGCTAGTCAAGCATGGATACACCTGCGCTTTACAACCTCGCACCCGCCTTGCGCCTGATGGGCATGGGCGCGGTGATCGCGCTCGGGCCACTGGCATGGGTCTGGCTGCGCAGCCGCGATGCTGTTCCTGGCCAGCGCCTGAGGGCCTTGACCCTGCTTACCTTGTTCCTTACCTTCGATCTGGTTCTGTTCGGCGCCTTCACACGCCTGACCGATTCCGGCCTGGGTTGTCCTGATTGGCCTGGTTGCTATGGCCATGCCAGTCCTGTAGGGGCGCGAGAACACATCTCCACAGCTCAGGCTGCCATGCCCACGGGACCCGTGACCCACGGCAAGGCCTGGGTCGAGATGGTGCACCGGTATCTGGCGACGGGGGTCGGAGTTCTTATCATCGTGCTGGCTATATCTACCTGGCTCCAATGGCGTCGTCAGGTGAGGGGGTAGCCGGCGGTGCTGCTACCCGGGAAGACATTTTGCATCCGGGGTGGCCCTTTTTACCCTGACCTGGGTCTGCGTCCAGGGTGCGTTTGGGGCGCTGACCGTCACCATGAAGCTCTTTCCGGCGATTGTGACCTTGCATCTGCTGGGAGGAGCAGGCTTGCTCGTGTTGCTGGCAGTGCAAGCAGAACGCTACCGTCAGGCTGCTGGTGCCGTCCGAGAGGTGTTGGGCAGCGGCATGCGTCTTCTACTGTGGCTGGCGGCTGTCATGGTGGTGATTCAGATTGCGCTGGGCGGATGGGTCAGCACCAACTATGCAGTACTGGCATGCAACACCTTTCCGCAATGCCAGGGGGCTGGTGGCCGGAAATGGATTTTTCCCAGGGCTTCGAGCTTTGGCGCCCGCTGGGCTTCTCGCGGGACGGAAGTGGGCTGGAGTTCACCGCGCTGACAGCTATTCACTACACACACAGATTGTTTGCTTACGCCGTGTTGTTAGTGCTGGGCGTACTGGTTTGGCGCCTGCATCAAGCGGGAGTCCTGGCGGCACAGCGGCGGTGGTTGCTTGCCTTGGCCGCGCTGCAGTTGCTCAGCGGCCTTTCGAACGTGGTTCTGGATTGGCCTCTCGTGGCTGCCCTGGCCCACTCAGGCGGCGCCTCCGCACTGCTGGCTATGATCGCCTGGGCCCTGTGTGCCAGCCGAACCCGATCCAACGCCTTGACGCAAGGTACTTCCCAATGAGCACCCGCGCCCCTGCCCCTCAGTCTGTCAGCGCTTCCGCAGCTGCGGCCACCTCGCTGCCGTCCATGCCGTTGTGGCGACAGTTCTATGTCCTTACCAAACCCCGAGTGGTGCAACTGATCGTGTTTTGTGCATTGATCGGCATGGTGTTGGCGGTGCCTGGCTGGCCCGGGGGCCAGACTTTGGCTCAGATAGCGATTGCTTGTGCTGGCATATGGCTGGTTGCCGGTGCAGCGGCGGCTTTCAACTGTCTGATTGAAAAACGTATTGATGCACGCATGAAGCGTACCGCTTGGCGCCCCACGGCCCGAGGGGAGCTGTCTGACCGGAAGGCGCTCGGCTTTTCCGCATTGCTGTGCACCATAGGCTCTGCGATTCTGTACATCTGGGTGAACCCCCTCACCATGTGGCTGACTTTTGCCACGTTTGTCGGATACGCAGTGATCTACACGGTGATCCTGAAACCTCTCACACCTCAGAACATCGTCATTGGTGGCGCGTCTGGCGCCATGCCGCCGGTGCTGGGGTGGGCGGCCATGACCAACGACGTCGGACCACAGGCGTTGATCATGTTTCTGATCATTTTCCTCTGGACGCCGCCGCATTTCTGGGCGCTTGCGCTCTACCGTGTGGAAGACTACCGCAAGAGCGGTTTGCCCATGCTGCCTGTCACCCATGGGAATGAGTTCACACGGCTGCAGATACTCCTCTACACCTTTATCTTGCTGGCTGCTTGCCTCTTGCCCTTTATCTATGGAATGAGCGGGTGGTTCTATCTGGCTGCGGCGCTGATTCTGAATGCCGGCTTCATCGGATATGCGTACAAGCTATGGCGCGAATATTCCGATGCATTGGCGCGCAAGACTTTCCGTTTCTCGCTGATACATCTTTCTCTGCTCTTCGCAGCACTGCTGATCGATCATTACCTGTTTTGAGTGTCGCTGCACAAAATGCTATAAAAATAGTAGCAAGGCGAGATTGAACCAAGGATTTTTATGCAACGTCGACTTACTTTGAAATCGCTGGCTGCCCTTGCCCTGCCATTGCCGGCCCTGGGAATTCTGGGGGCATGCAGCGACCCCAAGGCGCAGTTTCGTGCGGTGGATCTCACGGGGGCGGATTACGCCAAGGATTTCCAGCTGACCGATTTCAACGGTCAGCCGCGTACCCTGGCGGATTACAAGGGCAAGATTGTGGTGCTGTTCTTCGGCTTCACACAGTGCCCTGATGTATGCCCCACCACGCTGTCGGAGTTGGCCGAGGCCAAGAAGCTTCTTGGCGCGGACGGCGAAAAGCTGCAGGGGTTGTTCATCAGCGTTGATCCTGAGCGGGATACGCCCGAAGTACTCAAGGAGTACATGAAGGCCTTTGACCCGAGTTTTGTGGCGCTGTATGCATCTTCGCCAGAGAAGCTGGCCGCAGTCGCCAAGGATTTCAAGGTCTACTACAAGAAGGTGGACGGCAAGACCCCGAGCACCTACACCATGGACCACACGGCCGCCAGTTACATCTACGACACCCAAGGCCGGCTTAGGCTGTACACACGCTACGGCAGCGGTGCCCAGGCACTTGCCGATGATGTCCGCCTGCTGCTGAAGGGAGCGTGACGCATGCCCTGGAATAAGTTCCAGGTTAAGGAACGGCCAGTCTCCGTCTGACCCAGCCAGACCGAAAGTGTTTTCCTGGGCTTCAAAAAAACCGGCCATTTCTTCGGAAATGGCCGGTTTTTTCCGTGCGATACGGACTCAGGCGTATTCGGCCAGCGCAGTTTTCATTTTCTTCATGGCCGACACCTCGATCTGACGAATGCGCTCGGCGCTAACGCCATATTCACTGGCCAGTTCATGTAGCGTCATGCCGCCAGAGCCGTCATCGCGTACGTTGAGCCAGCGTTCGGTCACGATACGACGACTACGCTCATCCAGACTCTTCAGGGCTGTGGCAATGCCCTCGGTGGCCAGAACGTCGCGTTGGGCCGACTCAAGCATGGCCGTGGGCTCGTGGTTGGCGTCTGAAAGATACGCAATCGGGCCGAAGGCGTGATCCCCGTCATCGCTCGGAGACGGATCCAGTAGCACATCACCGCCAGCCAAGCGGGTCTCCATTTCGCGCACTTCTTCAGGCTTTACATTCAACTCGCGCGCGACCACATCCACCTGAGCGTCGGAGAGGTTGTCACGGAAGGTGACGTCCTGCTCAGCGTCTTCAGCCTTGAAGCCTTGCTTCATGGAGCGCAGGTTAAAGAAAAGCTTGCGCTGTGACTTGGTGGTCGCAACCTTCACCAGGCGCCAATTTTTCAGGATGTACTCGTGAATTTCAGCTTTGATCCAATGGAGGGCATAGCTCACCAGGCGCACGCCCTGATCGGGGTCAAAGCGTTTGACGGCCTTCATCAAGCCGACGTTGCCCTCCTGGATCAGATCTGCATGGGGCAGACCATAACCCAGGTACTGGCGAGAGGTGGAAACCACCAGACGCAGGTGCGACAGTACCAACTTCCCGGCAGCCTCAAGACTGCCAGTGTCGCGCAATTCACGGGCGAACTGCTGCTCTTCCTCGTGCGTCAGCATGGGAAGACGATTAGCCGCTGTGATGTAGGCATCAAGGTTGCCTAACGACGGGACGACGGCCCATGGATTGGCCAGCGCCACCGCAGTGGCGGTAGGAGCGGGAACCGCAGTGCTCATCTTGGAATGTCCTTTAATCATTGTCAGGTATTTTAGCACTCTGTTGGAGTGAGTGCTAAGCCTAAAAGTTCAACCCATAAGCCGTGCAGGGGCAGACTGGTACGGACGGCAAAAATGCTCGGAGACAGCCTGTACGGGACGGCTCTATTCCAGCAAGAGTCATACCGAACGGTGCCTTCTTTTCAGATTAACTGTACCCGGAAACTCATGTCCTATGAGGTTATGAGGTTTGCAGAAGTGCAGCTCCTTGTTCTGGATCAATGCGCATCCGCTCAGCTTCAATCAGGCCTGCGATGCAGGTCTTGATGGCAACCGAAACACCGCGAGTTCGTCCGGCTCGGCCTGTGCGATCAGGCCCGTTTCCCATTCAAGGTACTGGCGGGCGGCATCCAGATTGCCCTCGTGTCGGTCATGAACGAAGAACAGGTAGTCGATTCGCTCCGCGTCTTGCAGTTGCGTGTTGCGCAGGACTGGAAGCCCCGCGTCGGCCCAGTCCTGCGCTTTCGCCCATGCAATGCCGCGGTGCCCCGCTTCGGCCAGGTCAATTGCTGCGAGCTGTGCCGTTTCTTCATCAGGCGCAAGCACCAGAATCGCACGTTCAGTGGTTAGCCCCAACTCGCTCAGGCGCGGGCGAATACTCCATGCCGCGCCGGCCGCGTGCTGCCGATCGTAACTCGCCGAAGCTTGGAGATCGACGAGTTGGGGGGCGTGCTCTCGAGTCCAGGCGACTAGTGCCTGCGCGCGGACGCGCGGCATGACATGAGCTGCTGGCCCGGCATCTTGAGTGCGTTGGCGCAAAGCTGCGTTGACGCCTCCATCGACAGTTGCTGCGTTCCAGCCCAACCAGGTGAGCCATGCGGCTATGACCGGGGCTCGCACGCCGTCGTCATCCAGAAGAATCACCCTGGACTTGCGCGTGCCGAGTGTCTGGTCGGTGGTCTGCAGAAGCTGTCCTCCAGGCGTGTGTACCGCGCCCGGCAGGGTTCCCGCAGCGAACTCTTTGGCGCTGCGCACATCCAGCAGATAAGTGGTGTGCGTTTCATCATCGATCCATTGCTGCGCTTGCTCGGCGCTCAATTGCGGCACTCCAGCTTCATGCGCGAAGTGTGTGGCAGCTTCCCGCTCTTGGGCATGAGCCTGCAACGGCCGAGGGCGAACCTGCATATCGCCATGATCAAGCGCCAGTCCGGCCAGTACCCAGCCTTGGGTACCGTTTTCCAGCGCAAACACGGGGTTCGGCAGGCCTAGGTTGCGCAGGATCTCTGCCCCTACGATGCTGCGCGTTCGGCCGGCGCAATGAATAACCACAGGCATTTCAGCATCGTTTGTGAGTTCATGCAGGTGTCGCGGGAGCTCCCCGTTGGGGGCGGAAACTGACCCGGGTATGCTCATTTTCCGATGTTCATCCAGCGTGCGGCCGTCAAGCAGGAGAAATGGCGTTTTGTTGCGCTGCCATTCGGCCAGCTCGCTCGCACTGATGCGCGGCGTTTCGAATGCATGCTCGATCAGCTCTCCAAAAGTCTTGGAAGGCAGGTTCACGCCTTGAAACAGCGTATAGCCTGCGGCGCTCCAGCCCTGCGCGCCTCCACGCAGAATGTGCAGGTTGCAGTAACCCAGAGCTTCCAGGCGCCGGACGGCGCGCTCTGCGACACCATCGTCGGCATCCAGAAGCACGATGCGGGTCGACTTGCGTGGGACAAGGCGAGGGGTGAGCAACTCAAGTTGGCTGTACGGCGTGTTGACGGCAAAGAACGGGTGACCCTCGCCGAATTGACCGGCTTCGCGTACGTCGAGGAACGCAATCTCGTCAGCGTCATTCAGCCATTGGCGCACAGATTCGGCGGAGATGGTGGATACAGTGGAAGACATAGGTTTATGGCAAGAATGGCCGTCGGGGCTTTCTCTTTCTGGAGATCAGGGCGCACGCAAAGCGCCAACAGCTCAAGTCAAACTTTCAGTCGATCAGCGCGATGCCGGTCTGCCCCTCGCGTTCAAGTTGCGCCACGAGGCCCAGTTCCCAATTCAAATAGTCCACGAAGCCAGCGTTGCGCAACGACAGGTCGCGGTGCAGGTAGGGGCTGTAACTTTCATCGTCATCGCCGGTCAGCACGCCTTCACTGCCAGCCGTCATAGGCAGAACTGCGGCGGCCCACGCATCGGTTCCGCCACTGATGGCGCGAATGTCGCGCCCATCTTGCGTAGCGCTCGCCAGCCCTGAGGCTACGCTTTGCGCCAGCACGCCGTCCGCCGAGGTCAGCAGCACCGTTTGCCGTGCGGGCAGTGTGGCAATGAACTCGGTCAACCTGCCCGCCGCGGAAAAGCGAGCGCCGGCAACGTGACGCGTCTCGTATGCGGCGCGTCGGTCCACGTCAAAAACCACAGCTTGGCCGGCATTCAGCAACGCAGAGGCTTGCTGTGGAGCGATCTGCGGCGCGGGTTGATGGAGTGCGAGTATGCGGATGGGCTCAGGCCCCGTCACTCGTGTGGCGTGGGAGGGTGGGGTATAGACGGCCGCGTTCCATCCGAGTTGTGCCAGCCAGGCCGCAGTGGTCAGGGCGCGCACGCCGTCCCAGTCTGCCAGCACGATGCGTGAGCCGCGCGTGGCAGCGAATTCGTCTGTCGCCTGAACCAGTTGACCGCCAGGTGCCCATCGCCATCCCTCCAGGTGACCAGCCAAGTATTCGGTCCGGGTTCGCACATCGAAGCAGTAGAGTGTGTGCTCGCTGGATTCAGATTGCAGACGCGCCAGCGTGGTGTCGTCGATACGCTTCACCCCAGCCCGCAGAGCAACCTTTTCGGCGCGCTCGCGCCCAGCCTTGAGCGAGGCTGGTGAGGGTTCCGGCAGCGGAGTGTGTCGGCCATACGCGAGTTCACGGCCTGTGAGCAGCCAGTCCATGGTGCCGTTGCGCAGCGAAGCCACGCGGTTCGGGATACCTGCGTCTATCAGCGTCTGCGCGCCGACGATGCTGCGTGTGCGCCCGGCGCAGTTCACGACGACAAAGGTTTCCGGATCGGGTGCGATCTCTCCGATGCGGTACACCAGTTCTGCACCAGGAATACTGTGCGCAAACGGAAGGCTGAAGGCTGCAAATTCCTCTGTTGTCCGGCTATCCACAACGACGATGTTGTCGCCTCGCTGCACCCGTTCCTCCAGTTCATCGGAGGTGATCCAGGGTGTGTGCTTCTGGTGTTCAATGACTTCGCCAAAGGCTTTGCTCGGTACATTGGTTCCGCTGAACACCTCGTAGCCGGCCGCCGCCCAGCTATCAGTTCCGCCGGCCAGTACGGACACGTTGCTCCAGCCCAGGCGGATCAGTTGATGCGCTGCGGTGTGTGCCAGGGTCTCATCGCCATCGGTCACCACGACACGCGTGCTGCGGCGAGGAACGAGACGGTCAAGCGTGAGCGGCAGGCGCCAAAGGGGCGCGCAAGCGGCGAACAAGATATGACCGCGTGCGAACACGCCTGCTTCGCGCACGTCGAGCAAGGCAATTTCCTCCCCGTCAGCCAATGCGGCCTTGAGAGACTGCGGTGTGATGCGCGCATGAGGAGTGTCGTTCAATGCGGTGCGCTTGTCTTGATTGGAGAGGGTATGTGTCGTCATGCTGCGGTTGCAAATGTGATGGGCATACCGCGAGGTTATGTGTGGCAAGTTGATATGCGAACAACACTTTTTGCATGTTCTTATCTGCATTTCTTCGTTCTCCAACAGACGCTGAGTTTCTAGATTTACGGGTATCAACTTTTTTTGATTGCCCTCTATGTCTACTCAACGAAGAACCCTGTTGCGAGCCCTCGCACTTCCCCTGGTGGCCGCGGCCATGACTACTGCGCAAGCCTCTCCAGAAGCATCATGGCCCAGCAAGCCAGTGCGGATCATCGTGCCGGTGGCACCGGGAGGTAGTGCAGACAAGCTCACGCGCACCTTGGCGGATAAGCTGGCAGCCCTATGGGGGCAGTCGGTGCTGGTAGAAAACGTGGTGGGTGCCAGCGGCACCATTGGAGCGGCCAAGGCTGCAAAGGCCTCGCCGGATGGCTATACCTTGCTACAGCAAGGCGAGGGGTTGACGCTAAATGGACTGTTGTTCTCCAAGCTCCCATACGATCCGCAAAAAAGCTTCACGCCGATCATCAAGGCTGTGGTTAATCCGCAGATTCTCGTGGTCAACCCTGCAACCGGACTAAATACGCTGGGCGACTACATTGCGCGAGCCAAGGCACAACCGCAGAGCATCAATCTGGCACTACCTGGCAGTGGTGGCATTGCCCATGTGGCGCACGAGATTCTTTCGCAGAGAACCGGAGCGCAGGTGAACTACATTCCCTATTCTGGCGGCGGGCCCGCCGCAATGGATGTGCTGGGTGGTCATGCGGATGCGACTCTCATCACCTTGGCGGCAGTGACAGAATACGTCCGCGCTGGCAAGCTGCGAGCTTTGGCGGTGACCACGCCATACCGATCCGAGGCGCTGCCTGACGTCCCCACGGTATCTGAGTCTGGCGTGGCAGGGTTTGCCGTCGAAAGTTGGCAAGGTTACTTCGCTCCCTCAGGAACGCCGCAGGTCATCGTTGACAAAATCAATCGCGATCTGCGTTCCGTTTTGCAGGCGCCAGATGTTCGAGCGCAGCTGGAACACCTCGGCTTCAAGATTGCGGGTGGCTCGCCGGCGGAGCTGGCGTCCAGCTTGCGTGCCGAGCGCCCGCTATATGCAAAGGTGATTACCGAGCCCGGCAAGTTGTTGCGCTGACAAACGGCGTAATGCAACGCCAACCTACCGGGCTTCCTTGGCTTGCTTTGAATGGTCGTTTGCATGCGAGATCAAGCCCGTCCCGTTCCGAGCAACAAGGCCTGCTCGGTATCTATCACCTCCCGCAGATAGTCCCACGTCCTGCGAATCCGCGGCACCTGTTTGACCTCCTCCGGCATCGACATCCAGAACGTACGTTGAAATCGCACTTCCTGCTCGAGCACGGGTTCCAGGCGAGGCTCGCGATCGGCGAGGAATGCAGGGAGGACTGACAGACCACCGCCTGCGGCTGCTGCGTTGAGCTGGGCCATGACGCTGGTGGTGCGCAGGGTAAAGCGCTCCGGGGGGTCGATCTCGTTGATGAACTGCAACTGCTTGCTGAAGAGCAGATCGTCCAGATAACCAATCAGGCTGTGATGCTTCAGGTCATGCAGGGATTTGAGCGGAGGGCAGCGGGCAAGATAGCTCTTGGCACCATAGAGCAACAGCACGTAGTCGCAGAGTTTGGTCACTACAAACGGGCCTCGCCGTGGCCGCTCCAGGGAGATGACGATGTCTGCCTCTCTTCGCGAAATGCTCACCACGGCCGAAACGGCGACGAGGTCAATGGTCAGGTGCGGGTGCACTGCGGCAAACGACGCCAGATAGGGCGCCAGCACTGCCGAGCCAAAGCCTTCTGTAGCTCCTATCCTCACCACACCGCTGAGTTCGTTGGCAGGTTGCTCCGCGTGCCCCTGTACCCGAGACGCTGCAGCTTCCATGGCCTCGGCTTCGGGCAACAACAGACGACCTTCTTCCGTTAACTCCATGCCAGATGAGGTCCGCACGAACAAGGTGGCGCCGAGTTTTTTCTCCAGAGTCTGCACCCGGCGCGAGACTGTGGTGTGGTCCACATCCAGGCGGCGTGCGGCGGCGGTGAGTCGGCCGGTTCTGGCAAGCTCCAGGAAGTAACGCAGTAAATCCCAATCCATGGTGAGGGGTGTCTCCTTTGGTTGTGCAAATTTGCAAGGGCGAACTCAGTTTGCGTTATTGTGCATAAGGATTTGCAAGCCTAAGATGTGCGTCATCCCGTTTTTAGATACTTCCTGTGAGGGCTTCCTAATGTCAGCGTCTTCCGTACCTACCGTCAAACTCCTGATCGATGGAAAATTCGTGGAGTCCTCCACGAGCCAGTGGCGTGATGTGGTGAACCCAGCCACGCAGGAGGTTCTTGCCCGTGTTCCATTCGCCACGCCAGAAGAAGTGAATGCCGCGGTGGCGGCGGGCAAGCGTGCTTTCAAGACGTGGCGCAAGACGGCCATCGGCACCCGCGCGCGCATTTTCCTGAAGTATCAGCAACTCATTCGTGAAAACATGGGCGAGTTGGCAGCGTTGTTGACGGCGGAGCAAGGCAAGACCCTGCCCGACGCTGAAGGAGATGTGTTCCGTGGTCTGGAGGTGGTGGAACACGCCGCTGGCATTGGCAACCTGCAACTCGGCGAGCTTGCCAACAATGTGGCGACCGGGGTGGACACCTATACGTTGCTACAACCCCTGGGTGTTTGTGCGGGCATTACCCCGTTCAACTTCCCGGCCATGATCCCGCTCTGGATGTTCCCCATGGCGATCGTGACCGGCAACACCTTCGTGCTCAAGCCTTCCGAGCAGGACCCCATGGTTACCATGCGCCTGTGCGAACTGGCGCTGGAAGCGGGCATTCCCGCAGGCGTGCTGAACGTGGTGCACGGCGGCGAAGACGTGGTCAATGCGATTTGCGACCACGCAGACATCAAGGCGATCAGCTTCGTCGGCTCCACCAAAGTCGGCACGCATGTTTACAACCGCGCCAGCCTCGCCGGCAAGCGGGTGCAGTGCATGATGGGTGCAAAGAACCATGCCATCGTTCTGCCTGATGCCAACAAAGAGCAGACACTGAACGCACTGGCTGGTTCCGCTTTCGGCGCAGCCGGTCAGCGCTGCATGGCCGTGAGCACGGCCGTGCTGGTGGGCGAGGCACAAAAATGGATTCCTGAACTCGTGGCCAAGGCCAAGGGGCTCAAGGTCAATGCCGGCACAGAGAAAGGCACCGATGTGGGGCCGGTGATTTCCTGCGCCGCCAAGGACCGAGTGGAAGGCCTGATTGAACGTGGTGTGCAGGAAGGCGCCAAGTTGGAACTGGACGGTCGTCGCCCCCAAGTGGCGGGCTACGAGAAGGGCAATTTTGTGGGCCCGACTATTTTCTCCGGCGTGAAGCCCGGCATGTCGATTTACGACCAGGAAATTTTCGGCCCTGTGCTGTGCCTGGTGGCCGCCAATGATTTGCACGAGGCCATTGAGTTCATCAACGCCAACCCGAACGGCAACGGCACAGCCATTTTCACGCAGTCGGGTGCGGCGGCACGCCAGTTTCAGGAAGACATCGACGTGGGACAGGTCGGCATCAACGTGCCGATTCCGGTGCCTGTCCCCATGTTCTCGTTCACAGGTTCGCGCGCATCCAAGCTGGGCGATCTGGGACCCTACGGCAAGCAGGTGGTTTTGTTCTACACGCAGACCAAAACTGTTACGGCGCGCTGGTTTGACGACAGTACGACGGCACACGGTGTGAACACTACGATCAGTCTGAGATGATCGCGCTTTAGTCAGGGTTTCCGTAGGTTGGGTTGAGCGAAGCGAAGCCCAACAATTGCGTGTTCATCAGAGGCGTCGCCTGTTGGGCTTCGCTTCGCTCAGCACCAACCTACAAGATTTCCGCGGTCGAGGAAATCGAAGAAATTCAAACTGACCTGCGACATCACAGAACGGTCACTTTGCCCCCTGACTGCGAGAACAGTGGCAACGAGAAATCCTCATGAACTTTGAACTGACAGAAGACCAGAGAGCTTTCGCCGATACTGCCCGCCAATTTGCCGAGGCGGAGCTGGCGCCCCATGCGGCCAAATGGGATGCCGAGGCCATTTTTCCTCGGGAGGCGATCGCCAAGGCCGGGGAGCTGGGGTTCTGCGGTCTCTATGCGCCGGAGAACGCCGGTGGACTCGCCTTGCCTCGCCTGGACTCCACACTGGTGTTTGAGGAAATGGCTGCCGTAGATCCATCTACCACGGCCTTCATCACCATACACAACATGGCGACCTGGATGCTCGGCACCTGGGCCACGGATTCCGTACGCGAACACTGGGGACCGCTGTTGACCAGCGGCCAGAAGCTTGCCAGCTATTGCCTCACCGAACCTGGCGCCGGCTCCGATGCCGCTTCGCTCAAGACCCGCGCCGAGCGGGAGGGCGATCACTACTACATCAGCGGCAGCAAGGCTTTCATCAGCGGCGCGGGTTCGACCGATGTGCTGATATTGATGGCGCGCACTGGGGGTGGCGGGGCTGGGGGCATCAGCGCCTTTGTGGTGCCAGCTGATCTGCCCGGCATTCACTACGGCAAGAAGGAAGAGAAGATGGGCTGGAACAGCCAGCCTACGCGGCAGATCAGCTTCGACCGTGTGCGTGTACCTGCGGACCATTTGCTGGGCGAAGAGGGCGGTGGTTTCAAGATCGCCATGAAGGGGCTGGACGGAGGGCGCATCAATATTGCGACTTGCTCCGTTGGCGCGGCGCAAGGTGCGCTACAGCATGCTCAGCGCTACATGCAGGAGCGCCAGCAGTTCGGCAAGCCGCTGGCCAGTTTCCAGGCGCTCCAGTTCAAACTGGCAGACATGGCCACTGAGCTAGTGGCAGCGCGCCAGATGGTGCGACTGGCCGCCTCCAAGCTTGATGCCGGCGCGCATGAGGCCACCACCTACTGCGCCATGGCCAAGCGCTTTGCGACCGATGCGGGTTTCAACGTTATCAACGACGCATTGCAGTTGCACGGAGGCTATGGCTATATTCGGGAGTATCCGCTGGAGCGACTGCTGCGCGATGCGCGTGTGCACCAGATCCTGGAAGGCACCAACGAGATCATGCGCACCATCATCGCGCGCCGCCTGCTTCAGGGTGACTCTCTGGAGAGCTTGAAATAGGTTCTCCATCTCAATGATTCTGCTTGTCAGCGACAAGCAGGTTCCCCAGGAAATTTTCTACGTCTTCATGAGCGACATTTCTTCAAATCAGCCGGTCCTTTTCGATACTTTGCAAACTGCAAGTGGCCACCGTTTTGGCAGGGCTATCCTGAATACGCCGGCCAGTCTGAACGCCCTTTCTCTGGAGATGGTGGACCTGCTGAACCCCCAGTTGGCCGCGTGGGCTGAGGATCCACAAATTGCGGGCGTCATACTTGATGCCGCTGGCGACAAAGCCTTTTGCGCCGGTGGCGATGTGGTGGGTCTGGTCAAGGCGATCCGCGCGTTGCCTTCCGGTCAGGTACCTCCTGAGGCCAAAGATTTCTTCGAACGCGAATACGAGCTTGATTACCGCATTCACACCTATCCGAAGCCGTTTATCTGCTGGGGACATGGCATCGTCATGGGCGGCGGTATTGGCCTGATGGCTGGTGCTTCCCACAGAGTCGCCACGCCCAAGACCCGCATGGCAATGCCCGAGATCAGCATCGGCCTGTACCCGGACGTAGGCGGCAGCTGGCTGCTACCGCGCTTGCCAGGCCGAACCGGGGCGTTCCTGGCCTTGACCGGCGCCTCCATCAACGCAGCAGACGCGCTCTTTGCAGGCCTCGCTGATTTTCTGGTGCCGCATGAACAGCATGGCGCATTTCTGGACGCCATTGCCGGGGCTTCCTGGCAAGGTGCTGCAGATGAAGATTCAGCCCAGCTGAGCCATCTGCTGGAGCGTCTGGGGCAGGGAACTCCTTTGCCCGCCTCACCCCTGCGCACTCACCTCGACCGCATCAATGCCGTCATTGGTCACGACCGTTTGCAGGACATGGCCCCGCGCCTGGCTGCGCTGGCGCAAGACGCCGACCCATGGTTGGCCCAGGCCGGAAGCACCTTCATCAATGGATCCCCAACTTCAGCAGCGCTCGGACTCGAACTGCAACGCCGCGCGAAGCATATGTCCTTGGCTGAAGCGTTCGAACTGGAGTTGAAAGCCTCAGTCGGATGTTGTGCGCATCCGGATTTTGCAGAGGGTGTCAGGGCCTTGCTGATCGACAAAGACAAGACTCCAAAATGGCAACCAGCGAGCTTGGCAGAGGTGACGCCTGAGTGGATTGAAGCACACTTGAAATGAGACGGCAGTGATCCCATGAAAACTCTCGCATCACCACCACAAGGCCGAGCGAAGCAATGGCCCGAGAGTGTCTCCCTGCCCCTCTTGACGTGCCGAGAAGCGCAGGGCGAGAGGTGGGCAAGGCCACTGCAAGATGGCCTTGCTTCGTGAACTGACTCGCTCCGGTTGTTTGAACGTAGAGAACGCAGTGAACGAAGTGAGTTCCGGAGCGCCACCCCTCGACCGAGCATCGGAGGTTGCCCGTAGCGAAGCGCAGGGACAAGGCGAGTGGGGTCCGCCTTTTTTTGGTTCGTTTTTTTGGCGGAGCAAAAAAGAACTGCGCCGCCGGGCGCACATCCCGGCACACGGCCTATCCAAAACACAGAACTTCAGTAACCCCACAAAGCCAAAAAACCAACCAACCACCCCCAAACCGGAGACAACCCATGACCACAACAACCCCCACCACAGTAGCCTTCATAGGCCTAGGCAACATGGGCGGCCCCATGGCCGTCAACCTACACAAAGCTGGCTACAAAGTCAGCGCGTTCGACCTGAGCGCAGACGCCCTCGCCAAAGTCAGCGAACAAGGCGTCACGGCAGCCGCATCTGCCAAGGCCGCCGTGGAAGGGGTGCAAATCGTCATCTCCATGTTGCCAGCCAGCCGCCACGTTGAAGCTCTCTACCTCGGCGAGGGCGGTTTGCTGGGTCAACTTCCAGCAGGCACGCTGGTCATAGACTGCAGCACCATCGCTCCTGCGTCGGCTCAGAAGGTGGCCGCCGCCGCCCAGGCACGCGGAGTTGCCATGATCGACGCACCCGTATCAGGCGGGGTGGCGGGCGCAGCAGCCGGCACGCTCACCTTCATCGTGGGTGGCGAGGCTGAGGCGCTTGAGCGCGCACGCCCTCTGCTGCAAGCCATGGGCAAAAACATCTTCCACATGGGCGCAGCCGGTGCAGGTCAAGTTGCCAAGCTGTGCAACAACATGGCGCTTGGCGTCATCATGGCAGTCACTGGCGAGGCCATCGCGCTGGGCGTGGCGCATGGCCTGGATGCCAAGGACCTATCGCAGATGATGGCAGTCAGCACCAGCCGCAGCTGGGCCACTGAAGTTTGCAACCCCTGGCCCGGCGTGCTCGAAAACGCGCCATCCTCGCGCGGCTACTCCGGCGGGTTTGGCAACGACCTGATGCTTAAAGATCTAGGTTTGGCCGTGGAAGCTGCCATGGGCGTGGGTGCCACCATTCCCCTGGGGGAGTTGGCGCGGAACCTGTACGCGCTTAACAAGCAGGCAGGGCGCGGCGGTCTGGATTTTTCCAGCGTGGTCAAACTCATGACTGGCGACAACCCGCCAAAGTAAAGGCAGGGGCAGGGGGTGAAAGTGGAATGAGGGCTAGGCAGGTCATCCCCAGTGCCTCCGCCGCGCTGCTAAACTGACGCGGTACTTTCAGCGTTAATTTTCCCTCCTCATCAGCACATGAAACTCCAAACAAGAAGATTGGTTCTGGGCGGCGTGGCCGCATTGTTCACCGCCGGGCTCGTGACACCCGCAATAGCCCAGGAGGCTGCCTGGCCCACCAAGCAGCCGCTGACTCTGATCGTGCCCTTCGGCCCGGGCTCCAGCCCCGACACCATGGCCCGTGCGGTGGCTGAAGAAGCCGGCAAGACGCTCAAGCAGACCATCGTCATACAGAACAGGCCGGGCGCAAGCGGCAACCTGGGTACCGACCAGATCGCCAAGGCCAAGCCAGACGGCTACACGTTTGGTGTGTCCATTACCGGCCCGCTGGTGAACAACACGGTCATCTACAAAAATCTCCCGTACAACCCGACTACGGACATTACCCCCCTGACCTTGGCTGTTCACCAGTACAACGTGCTGGTGGTGCCGGCCAATTCTCCGGTGAAGAATCTGGCAGACTTGGTTAACGAAATGAAGAAGCCCGACGCCAAGCTGAATTTCCCCAGCACTGGCGCCGGAACGGTTTCTCACCTCGCCGTGGAGCTCCTCCTGGACCGCGTTGGCGGCAAGGCGCTGCACGTGCCTTACAAGTCGTCTCCTGACGCGGTCACATCTTTGCTGAGCGGCGGTACCAATTTTGCTGCGCTGCCGCCGGTCGCTGTCATGCCCATGATTCGCGACGGTCGTTTGCGCCCGATTGCTGCAGTGGCTGCCAAGCGCCTGAGTTTCTTGCCTGATGTGCCTACGGCAGCCGAGCTCGGCTACCCCGGTGTGGAAGGCTCGGGCTGGATCGGGTTCGTTGCTCCCGCTGGTTTGCCTGCTGATGTCAAGACCAAACTCAATGCTGCGTTGACCCAGGCGCTGGCCGCGCCAGAAGTGGCCAAGCGTTTGAACACCATGTACATGGAACCCGCTCCCATGACGCCGGATGCGTTCGGCAAATACATGAGTGAAGAACTGCAGCGCTGGTCGCCACTGATCAAGCGCCTGAACCTCGTGGAAGGCTGATTCGCTTTCCGGTGGCCACCGAGGGTGGCCAGAAAATGAAAAAAGGCCCGCTTCGCGCGGGCCTTTTGCTCATTTGGCAGCTGAATCTGAAAGCGATCCTTAGGCAATAGCCCGCATGAAGGTTTCCATCTTGGTCGCCGTTTCGCGGATTTCGCTATCGGGGTCGGAGCCTGCCACTGTGCCCGCGCCAGCGTACAGGCGAAGTGTGCGATCGCCGTCGTAGCGGGCGCAGCGCAGCGTCAGCGCCCACTCGCCGTCGCCGTTCTCACGCTGCCAGCCTACCAGGCCCGCGAAGTATTCGCGTTCGAAAGGTTCCAGTTCCTTGATGTGCTGAAATGCAGCCGCCGTGGGGAAGCCACAAATGGCGGGCGTGGGATGCAGGGCGCAGGCCAGATCCAGCGCGGTGTTTTCTGGGTTCTTCAGGCGACCCGTAATGAAGGTGGAGAGGTGCCAGAGAGCATCCGTGCCGATCACGGAAGGACCTTCCGGAACCTCCAGCTCATCGCAGTGCTCTTTCAGAATGCGCACAATGTCGCGGACCACGTAGCTATGCTCACGCAGATCTTTTTCCGAGATCGCCAGGCCTTCCTTGCGGGCGGTGTCCTCGGCAGGGTCGGCATGACGGGGAATGGAGCCGGCAAGTGGGTTAATGAAGACCTTGTCGCCCTCGCGGCGCACGAGGAGTTCGGGGCTGGCACCCAGCATGACCCCGGTGGGCTGAGCCTGCGGGTCGTTGCCCGACCAGATCGGTACTGCGAAGGTGTAGCCGTGAGCGTTGCGGCGGAGCAGATCATGCAGCACGTAGCCGTAATCAATGGGCGTATCCAGCTGCACATCCAGGGCGCGGGAAAGCACGATCTTGCTCACGCCGCCGGCTGCATACAGGGTCAGCGCCTTGCGCACCATGTCACCGTAGGCCTCGGGTGCAGGCACGGGCTGCCTATTGATCACGGCGGGCTTGCGCACGTCTGTTCGCGTCGTCGCATGGTCGCCGTGGGCCGACGGCTGCGACACGAGTTCGGTGGGAATGGTGAAGCTTGCGTTGAGGGTCGAGTCAAACGGCACCAAACCAAACATCACGGGCTCAGTATTGCCCTGTGCGCGCGCTTGGCCAAAAAGGCGCTGCACCACCGCAGCGGAAGCGGGTTCATGACTACGCACCGCGCCTTGCAGACCACGAGAGCGCCACTGCAAGGAGGGCGATGCAAAGAATACATCGCCATTTTTCATTTCGTCTACCAGCCAGGGGCTTTTCACTGCTGCGCCTTCTTTCACCTGCACCATGTCGGTTCTTTACTCCATCGTCATGTTTGCCTGTGCCACCTCGAGAATCGGGGTGGCTCCTGCCCAGGATTATCCCCCGGGGATACCCTTGGTCAGGAAGGTGATGAATGCGGCCGACACTCTGAACTGCGTTGCGTTCGAGTTCAGCGTTGGCGCTGTAGTGCAAGCAGCCCAGGCGATCGGGATCAGTCTTCTTCCCCGCAGCCAGTTGGGCGGTCACGCTCGCCAACGTTCCGACCATGACCTGGATGTTGCCAGCGAGCAGATCGGTCAAGGCGGGGCCGATGCCGCGATACGGCACGTGCACCATGAAAATTTCACCTCGTTGCTTGAGCAATTCGCCCACCACGTGCTGCGGCGAGCCATTGCCTGCACTGCCGAACGGCAGCTTGCCTGGGTTTTTCTTTGCGTAGGCAACCAGTTCAGCGATTGTCGAGGCCGGTGAATCCGATCAGGGTGCTGCACCACCAGTCGCAGAACGACCTCGCGTGCCGATCGTGCGTCGGACTGGGGGGCGTAGCTCGCTTTGGCTCCCAGCACTTCCATGTGAGTGGCGGTAAAGTCTTGCCATCCTCGCGCGGTAAAACTCATGCTGGTTCGAGTCTGTGCGCACGCGCAAAGACCTCGAAGAACTCCAGCGTGCGATTGAGGATTTTGGACTTCGCTCAATGTTAGCTCCCCTCAGCGCTTGGCGCCGCTGGCTGCGTTGGGGCAGATGATCTTCGTGCGATGTCCAGTGGCTCCAGGCGCTTACGCGCCAACGCGCGCACCATTTCAATGGCGGCTTGTTGTGTGCGGGTGGCCGGGCGTAAGGAGCTGACTGCGGTGTACAGCTCGATGCGCAGAGTCGGAGCGCGGGGAGTCTCTATAGGTCGGACGCTGAAGGCATCTGGTCGTGCGGCACTCGACACTGCGTTGCGCGACAAAACTGCACAGCCCACGCCGTCCTCCACCAAGTCCAGAATGGCCGGCACTCCGTCAATTTCCAGTTCGATACGCGGCGACAGGCCGGCGGCATCCAGAAGCGCATCAATGTGCATGCGGATGGCGTTCGGTCGGCTCGGAATAATGAGCGGCAGTTGCGCGAGCTCTTTCAGCGTGGCCGGTCGAAGAGGCTTTTCTGGCACCCGCGTTGGAGCCGGTTGTACCAGCAGCAATTCCTCGCTGGCCAGAGGGGCAATATCGAAGTCGGGTCGGGGTTGCGCGTTGTAGAGCACCGCAATGTCGAGGCGCCCGCTCAGCAGAGCTTCCTGCATGCTGGTGGATAACCCCTCGGTAATGGCCAGCCTTGCTTCGGGCAACTGAGCTCGAAAAGCTTGCGTAAGCGGCACTGCCAAGGCGCGCGCCACACTCGGCGGCAGCCCCAGCGCTACGCGGCCTGACAGACTCCCCCGCATGCGCCCCAACTCCTCGCGGGCACGCTCCACCTGATGCAAGATCCCACGAGCATGCTCCAGCAGCAGTGCACCTGCCTCGGTGGGTACTGCGCCGCGCCCGTTGCGAGCTAATAATGTCTGCCGCAACTCCACTTCCAGCAATCGCACCTGACGGCTCAAAGCTGGCTGCGCAACGCCCAGCGTCAAGGCGGCACGCGTGAAGCTGCCAAGCTCCGCCACGCGAACGAAGGATTCAAGTTGCTTGAGGTCCACAAGAGCAGGATCGGGTTAAACCCAGATTTTCCATTAGGCGCACCTTCGGTGCTGCCTGGGCGTCAGCGGTGCATTTGCGGTCATTTCGGCCCCTCTTCGTCGCCCATAGCTACGGCTATGGGCTCCTCAGTCGGGACCAAACTGCCTCGCAACTGCCCTCGCTGCCATCCCAGGCCCTAATGGGAAATCTGGGTTAAAGAAAGCGTTTTAAGCGGTGGATGCGGTTACTGTGACTGAATGATATGACGCATGTCAGGTTATATTGAAATTTTATAACTGCTAGTGGTGGGGTTGGGTAGCGCGCGCGACCCATGCGGGCCACAATAAACGGTTTGCCGAGAGCCCTTGGGTTCTCGGTGTTCCCAGCTCACGCTTGTCACGAATAAGGAGTGTTCATGATCATCGACTGCCACGGCCACTACACCACGGCACCCAAGGCACTGGAGAACTGGCGCAACCAGCAGATCGCCGGCATCAAGGACCCTTCAGCCATGCCGAAAGTGGCTGACCTGAAGATCAGCGACGACGAACTGCGTGAGTCCATCGAGACCAACCAGCTCAGGCTGATGAAGGAACGCGGCAGCGACCTCACCATTTTCAGCCCGCGTGCCAGCTTCATGGCGCATCACATTGGCGACTTCCAGGTCAGCAGTACCTGGGCCGCGATCTGCAACGAGCTTTGCTACCGCGTCAGCCAGTTGTTCCCTGATCATTTCATCGGGGCCGCCATGCTGCCGCAGTCGCCCGGAGTCGATCCGGCCACTTGCATTCCCGAGCTGGAAAAATGCGTCAAGGAGTACGGCTTCGTCGGTATCAACCTCAATCCCGATCCCTCAGGCGGTCACTGGACCAGCCCTCCGCTCACTGATCGCGCCTGGTATCCGATTTACGAAAAAATGGTGGAGTGGGACATTCCCGCCATGATCCACGTGAGCACAAGCTGCAACGCGTGCTTCCACACCACTGGCGCGCACTATCTGAATGCGGACACCACGGCTTTCATGCAGTGCCTGCAGGGCGATCTCTTCAAGGACTTCCCCACGCTGAAGTTCGTCATTCCACACGGCGGCGGTGCCGTGCCCTACCACTGGGGGCGCTTCCGCGGGTTGGCCCAGGAGATGAAGAAGCCTTTGCTCCAGGACCACCTGCTGGACAACATTTTCTTTGACACTTGCGTCTATCACCAGCCGGGCATTGACCTGCTCACCAAGGTGATTCCGGTGGACAACATCTTGTTTGCCAGCGAAATGATCGGCGCGGTTCGAGGAATTGATCCCGAAACCGGCCACTACTACGACGACACCAAGCGCTATATCGAAGCCTCCACCATTGTTGTGGGAGATGACCGCCACAAGGTGTATGAGGCCAACGCGCGCCGTGTCTATCCGCGGCTCGACGCCGCGCTGAAGCAGAAAGGACTGTAAGCATGTACGAACTCGGAGTTGTTTACCGCAACATCAAGCGGGCCGACCGCACGGCGACCGACGCGCTCGCCAAGCTGGGCAGTGCCACCGTGCACGAGGCCATGGGTCGAGTGGGTCTTCTCAAGCCATATATGCGCCCCATTTACCCAGGTTGCCAGGTCAGCGGCACGGCAGTGACTGTGTTGCTTCAACCCGGAGACAACTGGATGATGCACGTTGCGGCGGAGCAGATTCAGCCTGGCGACATCGTTGTGGCGGCAGTCACCGCAGAATGCACCGACGGCTACTTTGGCGACTTGCTGGCCACCAGCTTCCAGGCACGTGGCGCGCGCGGTCTCATCATTGATGCAGGCGTACGGGACGTCAAAACGCTTCAGGAAATGAACTTTCCCGTTTGGAGCAAAGCCATTTCCAGCAAGGGCACCATCAAGGCCACGCTGGGTTCGGTCAACATTCCCATTGTGTGTGCCGGCATGCTGGTAACGCCTGGCGATGCAATCGTGGCAGACGACGATGGTGTGGTTTGCGTTCCTGGCGCTATGGTCGCCAAGACGCTGGAAGCTGCTCTTGCTCGCGAGGCCAATGAAGGAGCCAAGCGCGAGAAGCTTGCCAGCGGCGTGCTGGGCCTCGACATGTACAAAATGCGCGAGCCTCTGGCCCAGGCCGGCTTGCGCTACATCGATTGAGACGGAGATCTTCGCAACATGAGCAAACCTACATCAGGCGATTTCACCAAGACCAGCGGCTGGTTCGACTGGTACGAAGGCCCGACCAAGCCACGCTTTCAGCTGCCTCCTGGCAGCGTCGATGCGCACTGCCACGTGTTCGGCCCTGGCGCAGAGTTTCCCTACGCGCCCGAAAGAAAATACACCCCGTGTGATGCATCGAAGGCTCAGCTTTTTGCCTTGCGTGACCACCTGGGCTTTGCGCGCAACGTGATCGTGCAGGCCACCTGCCACGGTGCGGACAACCGCGCCATGGTCGATGCCTGCATGGCCGCAGGCGGCAAAGCGCGCGGTGTGGCCACGGTTCGCCGCGACATCACGGATGAAGAACTGCAGCGCCTGCATGATGCCGGAGTGCGTGGCGTACGCTTCAACTTCGTCAAGCGTCTGGTGGATTTCACACCGCGTGACGAACTCATGGAAATCGCTGGTCGCATTGCCAAGCTGGGCTGGCACGTGGTCATCTATTTCGAGGCGGTTGACCTACCCGAACTGTGGGACTTCTTCACCGCCCTGCCGACTACAGTGGTGGTTGATCATATGGGTCGGCCAGACGTCAGCAAGCCACTCGACGGTCCGGAGTTCGAGCTCTTCGTGAAGTTCATGCGCGAGCACCCCAACGTGTGGAGCAAGGTCAGCTGCCCAGAGCGTCTGTCCGTCAGTGGGCCGAACGCGCTCAATGGCGAGCAAAATGCCTATCGCGATGTCGTGCCTTTCGCACGTCGTATTGTGGAAACCTTCCCTGATCGCGTGCTGTGGGGCACCGACTGGCCTCACCCCAACCTGAAAGGCCACATGCCCGACGACGGTCTGCTGGTCGACTTCATTCCGCACATCGCGCCCACGGCGGAACTGCAGAAGAAGCTGTTGGTTGACAACCCCATGCGCCTTTACTGGCCTGACGAAATCTGAAATATTGAAAGGAGTCAGCAATGTCTCTAGAAAAGCCTTACCTGGACGTACCAGGCACGACCATTTTCGACGCTGACCAAAGCCGCAAGGGGTACTGGCTCAATCAGTTCTGCATGTCGCTGATGAAGGCGGAAAACCGCGAGCGTTTCAAGGCCGACGAAGATGCCTATCTCGCCGAGTGGCCCATGACCGACGAGCAACGTGCCGCGGTGCGCGCACGCGACCTCAACTGGATGATGCGCACAGGCGGGAACATCTATTTCCTCTCAAAGCTCGGCGCCACCGACGGCCTCAGTTTCCAGCAGATGGCTGGCAGCATGACTGGCATGACCGAGGAGCAGTACCGCAACATGATGATCGCTGGTGGCCGCTCGGCCGAAGGTAACCGTGTGGTGGGCGAGGGCGGCGACGCGCAAGGCCCCATGGCGCGCTCAGAGGCCTGGAAAGCCTGGGACAAAAAAGCGCAGAGCGATCTGGCTGCGGCCGTGCAAGCTCAAGCCGAAGATGCCGGGGCCGCTGGTCAGGCGCGCATCACCGCTTCGGTCTTTTCTTCGCACGTGCCTGCCATTGGTGCCGCCATTGATCACGGCAAGACCGAGGAGCCTTACTGGCAGCCGCTCTTCAAAGGGTTCGAGTTCACCAAGGAGTGGATGAAGGACAACATGCCGGATGTGGTGTTCCTGGTCTACAACGACCACGCCACCAACTTCGATCTCGGCGTGATCCCAACCTTCGCCATTGGCACTGCCGCTGAGTTTGAACCGGCTGACGAAGGCTATGGCCCTCGCCCGGTACCCGTGGTGAAGGGCTACCCCGAGTTGGCCTCGCACATCGCGCAATCGGTCATCCAGCAAGATTTCGACCTAACCATCGTCAACAACCTGAAGGTCGATCATGGCCTGACGGTGCCCATGAACCTCATGTTTGGCTCCCCAGCGGAGTGGCCATGCAAGGTGATTCCGTTCCACGTCAACGTGGTGCAGTACCCGGTGCCTTCAGGCGCACGCTGCTTCGCGCTGGGTCAGGCGATCCGCCGGGCCATTGAGAGCTTCGACAAACCGCTCAAGGTGCAGATCTGGGGCACGGGCGGCATGAGCCACCAGCTGCAAGGCCCACGGGCTGGCCTGATCAACTCCGAGTGGGACAACCGCTTCCTCGATCGCCTCATCGCCGACCCGGCCGATCTTGCGACCATGCCGCATATCGACTATGTTCGCGAAGCGGGTAGCGAGGGGATTGAGCTTGTCATGTGGCTCATTGCGCGCGGCGCCATGTCAGATGTCAATGGCGGCCCCGCTCCCAAGACAGCGTACCGCTTCTTTCATGTGCCGGCGTCGAATACGGCGGTCGGCCATCTCATTCTGGAGAATCAATAAATGAGCAAGACCATCAAAGTGGCGTTGGCCGGCGCGGGCGCGTTCGGCATCAAGCACCTGGACGGCATCAAGAATATCGACGGCGTCGAAGTCGTTTCCTTGGTCGGCCGTCGCCTGGAGCCTACTCAGGAAGTCGCCAGCAAGTATGGCATCGGCCACGTCGCCACAGACTTGGCCGAGAGCCTGGCCCTGCCTGAAGTTGACGCCGTCATTCTGTGCACACCCACGCAACTGCACGCCGAGCAGGCCATACAGTGCCTGCAGGCCGGCAAGCATGTTCAGGTGGAAATTCCCATGTGCGACAGCCTGGCAGACGGCCAGCGTCTGGTTGCAGCGCAACAAAAGAGTGGCCTGGTGGCCATGTGCGGACACACCCGCCGTTTCAACCCCAGCCACCAGTATGTCAACAAGAAAATCAAGGCAGGCGAGTTCAACATTCAGCAGATGGATGTGCAGACCTATTTCTTTCGCCGCACCAACATGAATGCGCTGGGCCAGGCCCGTAGCTGGACCGATCACCTGCTGTGGCACCACGCCGCGCATACGGTGGATCTGTTCGCCTACCAGGCCGGCTCGCCCATCGTGAAAGCCAACGCAGTGCAGGGCCCCATTCACCCTGAACTCGGCATCGCGATGGACATGAGCATTCAGCTTCAGGCTGCCAACGGTGCTATTTGCACACTGTCCTTGAGCTTCAACAATGACGGCCCACTGGGCACGTTCTTCCGCTACATCGGCGATACTGCCACCTACATCGCCCGCTACGACGATCTGGTGCAGTCTCATGCCAAGGAGCCTGAAACCGTGGTCGACGTGAGCAAGGTCGATGTGAGCATGAACGGCATCGAGCTGCAGGATCGTGAGTTCTTCGCCGCCATCCGTGAAGGCCGCGAACCCAACTCCAGCGTGGCGCAGGTTCTGCCTTGCTACGAGGTGCTGCACAATCTGGAGCAGCAGCTCAAGGCCTGAGCTTCAAGCAAGCAGAAAACAAAACTATGCAACAGCGCAAACTCGGTCCATTCTCTGTCAGCGCCCTGGGGTTGGGGTGCATGAACATTTGTCACGCCTATGGTGCGCCTGTGTCCGCAGAGCAGGGCCAGCGCGTGCTGCGCGCGGCTCTGGATGCTGGCGTGACCCATTTCGACACCGCCGCGCTGTATGGTTTCGGCGTGAGCGAGTCGATGGTGGGTGAGGTGCTGGCGCCCTACCGTCAGCAGTTCACGCTTGCCAGCAAGTGCGGCCTGACGGTGGAAGAGGGTGAAGGCCGAGTCAAGTCCGGCCGAGTGATTGATGGGCGTCCTGAATCTTTGCGTGCTACGTGCGAAGGTTCGCTCAAGCGTCTGAAAACTGACGTCATTGATCTGTATTACCTGCACCGCTGGGACAAAAATGTGCCCATTGAGGAAAGCGTGGGCGCACTGGGCGATCTCGTTCGGGCTGGCAAGATCCGCGCGGTGGGGCTGTCTGAAGTATCGGCAACCACGCTGCGCAAGGCGCATGCGGAGTATCCCATTGCTGCCTTGCAGACGGAGTATTCGCTGTGGACCCGCAACCCCGAGATTGCGGTGCTCGACGCGTGCCGCGAACTAGGCGTGAGTTTTGTAGCGTTCAGCCCTGTTGCGCGTGGTTTCCTTTGCGACACTTTGCACGATGTGGCCACGCTGCACGAAAAAGACATTCGCCGTGGCATGCCCCGTTTCTACCCGGATAACTATGCCAAGAATCTCGCGTTGATCCCTTCTTACAAGGCCATTGCCGCTGAGGTTGGTTGCACGCCGGCTCAGCTTGCACTCGCTTGGCTACTGCATCAGGGCGAAGACATTCTGCCGATTCCCGGCACCTCTAGCGAAGCCCATGTCCGAGAGAACGTGGCTGCTGCCGAGATTGTGCTTTCCAAGGACGTGCTCAAGCGGCTGAATGCCTTGATCAACCAGCAAACAGTTTCGGGCAACCGCTACAACGAGCAAAGCGCTCGTGAAGTAGATACTGAGCCTCTGCCCTGACGCCTGCGTTTTCGCAAAGCCGCGTTTCGCTGTTGCATTGTGTAGGTAGGGCTGCGCGAAGCGAAGCCCAACAACTGCGCGATTCTCGAGCGCAGCAACTTCGAACCGCCTTGTGCGCAGGCCGAAGGAACTCTTCGCCCTGGGCAGTTACTCAATTGGCTTGAGTACGATATCGAATCCCTGCAGAGCCATTATTCCCTCGCGCCAAAACCATCGTGGCGCTCGTGTCACGCTGTGGATCTTGTGCGTGGCGCTTTCCCTCGCCGGCACCCACGCATCCTCTCAGACGGGTGCGCTGCCAGACTCCCCTTCGCGCATCATTGAAGAGGGCTTGCGGCGAGAAACCCAGCGACTGAGCGAGCAACCCGGTCAAGCCGTGCGCGACGCGTTGCGACCCCCTGAGGCGAAAGCGTCGCCAGACAAAATTCCTCAGGAGGCGAATTGCTACTTTATTGGTAGCATTGAGCTTGAGGGAGAGGCGGTGCCTTTCGAGTGGCTTCGCCGTGCCGCCACACCCTGGTTGAATCATTGCCTCGGCGTTCAGAGTCTGAGGCAGCTCACCCATGCGCTGGATGACGAGCTGCTCGCGGCAGGTTACGCGACCAGCAGGGTCACTTTGCCCGCGCAAAATCTTGCCACCGGCACGCTGCGAATAACTGTGCACGCCGGCCGCGTCGCGACCATTGAAGCTGAGCCTGGCCTGCCGTGGGCCGGCGCGTTTCCTATAGCCCCTGGCGAGATTCTCAACATTCGCGATCTTGATCAGGGCGTCGAACAGATGAATCGTCTTCCCAGCCGCACGGTTCAGGCTGAGATCGAGCCAGGCCAAGAGCCAGACACCAGTGTGGTCCGCATTCGCAGCCGCCTCACCGAATCCCCGCTGCGAGGCGGTCTCACACTGGACAACTCTGGTTCGCCTTCGCTCGGGCGTCCTCAGTTGAGCGCCAGCCTTGTCTTTGACAATCCGATCGGCTTGAATGATCTCGTTAGCGTTAATGCCAACACCAACCTGGAGAATCTTCGCGATGATCATCGAAGCCAGTCACTGGCCTTCAGCTACAGCATTCCATGGGGGTATAACCTGTTCACACTCAGCGCCAATACCGCAAGGTTTTCGCAGCAGGTGCAACTCACAGTAGCATCAGTCGTTTCCAGTGGGCGCAGCCAGGGGGTCGAGTTGCGATGGGATCGAACCCTTTGGCGCAATCAATCGAGCAAGCTGGGAATTCAGGGCGCAGTTTCGGTACGGCGCTCGCGCAGCTTCATAGACGATGTGGAGCTGACGGTGCAGAATAGACGCAACAGCTTTGCCATATGGGGCCTGAATTACAAGCACCTGTTCCAGCGTGCCAGTCTTGATGGCGAGGTTTCTATACGCAAGGGCATGGGCTGGATCGGCGCCGAGCCTGATTTTGACTCGCAGGTCTCGAATGGGCTCACATTGCGCCCCCTGATCTGGAATGCCAGCGTGTCGCTGAATGTTCCTGCCCAGGTCAGTTGGCGCAGCAGCCTGCGGCTGCAACACACCCGACACACCACTCTCGCACTCGATCACTTCAGCATTGGCAGCCGAGGAACAGTGCGTGGCTTTGACGGCACTGCCACGCTGCTGGCCGAAAGCGGCTTTGCGTGGCGTAACGATCTGAGCACACCGCTGCAAATTGGCAGTTTGCCCGCGATGGGTTACATGGCTATCGACGTTGGCAAGGTTTGGGGGCCTTCCAGTCAGCAACTCGCAGGTAAGTACATTGCAGGCGTTGCGCTTGGCGTGCGCTCGCACTGGCGCCAACTTGTATTTGACGCATCGCTCGCTCTGCCGCTGGCCAAGCCGTCGGGGTTTCCAAGTGCTCGGCTGTCGCCCTATCTTTCCTTATCGTATGTATTTTGAGACCTGACGAGGCTCGCTGTTCCGGGTGTTTTTACAGAGTCAACCGCGTCCGCAGATTCCGTTGATTCCGCTGGGTCGAGTGAGCCTGGGGCACCTCCCAGCCGGCTTCTGGCCTGCTCCACCAACTCTTCGATAGAAGTCGCCAGGCCGTCGGCTCCGAACAGTTCCTTGGGGTTCAGCTGCTGCGCATCGTCGCTGAGGTTCCAGGCGGCCACGATCACCTGGACGTCTGGCCACCGGCGCTTCAGCCGCCTCACAAAGAGCCTGGCGTGCGTGGCAGGGGACGGTGAAAAATAGCACAGGCACACCAGGCTCGCGCCACGCAGGTCAAGTTGTGCGAAGTGTTCTGCCGTGGCTACGCCCACGTGCATTGCCTGGCTTCCAAAGCCTTTCAGGGCCAGGGCGTGCGAGATCATTTCTGCCGCCAGCGCATCGGTAGCCCATCGGCCTCCAAAGCAGGCTATTTGAACTGGCAGATCGGGCCTGGGCGGATACTGCTCGCGCAACTCGTCAATCACACGTTCCATGCCCGTGACCACGCGCTGCCGGTGCTGCGCGGTGGCCACCGCACCCTGAGCGCTGGTAGCCAAGCGGAGCGTGTCGAAGCCTACGCGGCTGTAGAACTCTTCCGGCGAGGTCTTCTCTGCGTATTCAAGAGCCAGTTCTACGGCCTCTTCGGCGTCATCTGCCAGCAAGCGCTGATGAATCCGCGTGGGCTCGTCCAGTGCGCGCTGGTTGCCCAGCAAGATCTCCAGAAAGCGCAGGGGTGGCAAATAATGACCAGCCACCAGGAGCACCACCGTGATGGGCGTCGACAGTATCAGCCCCATCGGGCCCCACAGTGCCGTCCAGAACATGGCGGCAAGAATCAGCGAAAGGGTGGAGAGCCCCGTGCTGCTGCCATACAGCCAAGGCTCGATGATATTGTTGCTGATGAGCTCCAGTGCCACGATCAGCGCGAGCGTCCATAGCACCATGTCCCAGCCCGGGTCCACCGCAAAGGCCAGCGTGAGCGGGAACACCGCCGAGATCAGGGGGCCGGCATAGGGAACGAAGCGAAGCACCGCCGCCAGAAGGCCCCAGACAAGCGCCCCCGGCACGCCAATGATGAGCAGGCCAATGGTCATGGGAATGCCGTAGGTGGCGTTGACGATCAACTGCATCGTCAAGTATTTGCTTACTCGGTCCCCGGCTTCGGAAAGTGCGTCGGTAGCGCGATGCAAGTTACCGCCCATGAAGCGCAGCAGCCGATCGCGCAGATCGCCTCGATCAAGCAGGATCAGAAACACAAAGACAATGACGATGCCCGCAGAAGTGATCGGGAGCAGGAAGGTTTCAGCCCAGCGTATGATTCGCTCCATCGGCTTGGCCGCATCGCGCACCACTTCGACCTGCGTCGGCTCGGGCTTGCGCTGGCCTACCGCTACCGCGGCCTGCGCAGCGTCGATCTCCTTCTCGACCTTGCCGAATACTCGAGAGTACTGGTCCAGCACACCCGGTTTGCTCAGGTCTCGGCCGAAATCTCGGAGCTTCTTGGTGATTGTTTTCTCATAGGTGGGCAGATCGTTGCCGATCTCGCGCAGCTGTGAAAACGCAAAAAAACCGGTGGCCACGATCAGGCCCAGGGCAGCACCCACGACCAGCGCGACCGCTGCCGCGCGCGGAACGCCGAAGCGCTTGATCCAGGTGACAAGCGGATCCAGCACAAAGCTGATGAGTATCGCGAACGCGAGCGGCACCAGCAGGTCGCGCCCAAAATACAGCGCCGCCACGATGATGGCGAGGATCACGAGTGAGCTCATCAGAGACGAGCGGCCGGCAGTGCCACGCAGCGTAGCCTCGTCTGGCCCGCCGTCGTCCGAGCCGTCATGCCAGGGCAATCTCCATCTTTCCGGTAGCTCAGGCCCGGATTTACCCCCTCTGTGTCAGTCGCCATTAGCGCGCCCTCTAAGAACGTGTTTACGATCACCTCGCGGGTCCGTTGCGCCCGAAACGCCGCGTCTGCCGCGTTGAAAATCCTCGCGATACCACGAGGTATCCCTGCGGTTTTCGCCTTTCAGCCACAGCCTTTCGAACACAACCGCCCTCGCGCAGAGATCGTAAACACGTTCTAAACCCAAAACCCGTTGATGGTTAACCCAGAATGGCATTGTCCGCAGCACGCGCAGTGAGGGGTTGTAGGACAAGCACCTGATCCGGTTTCAGATACCCGGCATCGTTTAGAGGACAATCCATCAACCCCATAACCCGTCGACAAGACGCCTTATCCTGAACACCATGCTTTCTCATCCTGATCGCTCTCTCAAACTAACCGGTGCCAGTAATTTTCGTGATCTTGGCGGATACGTTGGCGCGGGTGGCCGGGGAGTTCGGTGGCGGAGGCTGTTCAGGTCTGACCATCTGGCGGGGCTTACCCCAGATGATGAGCGAGCTCTTCAGGAATTGGGTGTGGTGCGGGCGTTCGATTTTCGAGGCGTCGATGAGCGCTCGGCGGTACCCTACGATTTGAAGGGCATGACTCAGTATTCCCTGCCAATTGAGCCCACGGTGGTTCAGCGCATGAAGGATCTTCTGGAATCAGGTCACCAGATCACCCCCGCAGATACGGTGGAACTCATGCGCCAGACCTATCAAGCTTTCGTGCACGACAATGCGCCGCGTTTTGGCAGCCTCTTTCAGCATTTGCTGGAGAACGATGCCCCCTTGGTGTTTCACTGCACGGCGGGCAAGGACCGTACGGGCTTTGCTGCTGCGCTCATTCTGCTGTCGCTGGGTGTTCCACGGGATATCGTCATGCAAGACTACCTGCTCACCAACGAGCTCTACCGTATGCCCGTCCCCAAGAGCAGCCATGCACCGCAAGAGGTGCTGAACGTGCTGTGGAGGGTACAGGAGCCCTTCCTCAATGCGGCGCTTCAGGCCGTCGATGCCGATTATGGTGGTGTCGACGCCTATCTTGTGGACGAACTCGGAGTCGGAACCCGGGAGCGTTCACGGCTGGAAGAGCTGTATTTGGCGCACCCTTAAAGGGTGCTTTGGGGCGTTGATCAGGACGCTGTTGAACTCAGGCTGCAATTCCGGTCGCATCTGGAACGGCCATGGTTCTGAGCTTGAAACCCCAGGGCGTCTTCTGCCAGGCCAGAGCCTCCTCGCCCAGCAGATGGGCCGATTGTGGCCAGGCGCTGGCCCAATCTTCTGACCGGAAAGTGAGCGTAAAACTGTGGGCCGGGCCTGAATCGGCTTCAATGCTGATGTCCTTGATGTCTGGCTCCCGCCGCGCATGGCAGAGGATCACCGCCAACCGCAAAGCCAGCAGCTGGCGCATGAACATGGCGTCGTTAAAGCGCGCTTCCAGCTTGCGCAGCTTGCCCCGATGGCCCAGCACCAGTTGGCTCAGGTCGTGCAGTTCATGCATCGAAAAGCCGGGCGCGTCCGAATTGTCCAGAATGTAGGCGCCGTGCTTGTGATAGTAAGAGTGCGAGATACTTGAGCCGATCTCGTGCAAGCGTGCAGCCCACTCGATCTGGCGCTCGCGCGCCTCGCGCTCTGATTTTTTCATGCGTGGCATGAGTTGGTGCAGCAACTGGGTGGCAACGTGGCTGACGCGCTCTGCTTGTGCACGATCGACGCCGAACTTTACCGCCAAGCGGTCTATGGAAGACGACCGCACGTCGGTCTGATGGTCTTCCCGGTCCAGCAGATCGAAAAGGGCGCCGTGCCGAAGGGCACCGTGCGCCTGCTGCATGGAGTCGATGCCCAGCAAATCGAATATGGCACGCAACACGGCCAGGCCGCCGCCGATCACGGGTCTGCGCTCGTCTTTGAGGCCATCCAGGCGGATGGCGTCAGCGCGCTGGGCCTTGATGAGCCTGTCGCGTAGCCAGTCCAGTCCTACTCGCGTAATGATGCCCTCGGTGGGGACGCGCCCAGCCTGGAACAGCATGTCTGCGATGGCGCTCACGGTGCCCGATGAACCATAGGCTGAGTCCCATCCACTTGAGTAGAGAGTGGTGGCTTCATCCAGAATTGCCTTGGCGGCCACCTCGGCGATCTCGAACGCGTGCGCCGAAAACACTCCGTCCGGAAAATAGCGCATCGACCAGGCCACGCTGCCCACGCGGTAAGACTCCATCGTCTCGGCCGAGTAGCCCTGACCGATAATCATTTCTGTTGAGCGGCCACCAATGTCAACCACCAGCCTTTTCTCGTTTGACTGAGGCAGCATGTGCGCCACCCCTTGGTAGATCAGGCGCGCTTCCTCGCGGCCTGAGATGACGTCGATTGGAAAACCCAGAATCTGCTGGGCGACGACGAGAAACTCCTCGCGGTTGCGCGCATCGCGCAGGGTTTGCGTGGCAACGGCACGCACCTGTGGGGGCTTGAAGCTGTTCAGGCGTTCACCGAAGCGCGCCAGGCAGTCCCAGCCACGCTGCATGGCGTCTTGAGAAAGGCGGCGGTCCGCATCCAGGCCATTTCCCTGGCGTACGGTTTCCTTGAGGTACTCCATACGCTGGATCTGGCCCAATTCCACACGGGCGATTTCGAGACGGAAGCTGTTGGATCCAAGGTCCACAGCGGCTATACGGGTACCGGTTTGCATGATCTGAAAAGTGGCAGGTGGACGCGCCCTAAAGCAAAAAAAGACCCAAAATAGGGCTTGGTGTGGCACGTAATGCGCTGCAGCCACGGCGCGCGTGCCAGCATAGCATCCCTCGGGAGCAAACTTGCCTGAAATTTCCTGCCGATTCACCCCGAGGCGGTGCACATTACAAAGATGACACTCTCGCAGCGTGTTTGTCACGCATATGTCACACAACCGCCGTAAAGTTGGCCTCATTGTGTTTTACCAACCAGAGGTTCGATTCATGACCAACTCACGCACATTCGTTCTTGGTAGCCTGGCCGGCTTGGCCATGCTGGGCTTTTCGGCCTCGGCTTTCGCGCAAAGCGTGACAGGCGCCGGCGCCAGCTTCCCCGCTCCCCTGTATTCGAAGTGGGCAGCTGATTACAACAAGGCCACCGGCGTTCGTGTGAACTACCAGTCTGTCGGCTCCAGTGCCGGCATGCGTCAGATCGAGGCGAAAACTGTCGACTTCGGCGCCTCTGATGCAGCACTTAAGGACGAGGAGTTGAACAAAAAAGGTCTCGTGCAGTTCCCCACCGTGGTGGGAGGCGTGATCCCTGTGGTCAACATCGCGGGCGTGAAGCCGGGCGAAATGAAACTCGACGGCCAGGTGCTGGGAGACATCTACCTGGGAAAAATCACCAAGTGGAACGATCCGGCCATTACCGCGTTGAACCCTGGCATCAAGCTGCCTGATGCTCCCATTGCCCCAGTTCGTCGCGCTGACGGTTCGGGCACCACCAACGCATTCACCGGCTACCTGAGCCTGGTAAATGCCGAGTGGAAGACCAAAGTAGGTGAGGGCACGGCTGTGAACTGGCCGACAGGCGCAGGCGGCAAAGGCAATGAAGGCGTAGCCGCCTTCGTGGGTCGCCTGCCCAACTCCATTGGCTACGTTGAATACGCGTATGTCAAGCAGAACAAAATGAACTACGTGCAGATGAAAAACGCTGCTGGCAAGTTCGTCAGCCCGGATGAGGAAGCCTTCAAGGCGGCAGCTGCCGGCGCTGATTGGGCCAAGTCCTTCTATCAGGTGCTGAACAACAAGCCGGGGGATGCTTCCTGGCCCATCACTACGGCTACTTACATCATGATGCACAAAGCGCAAGACAAACCTGGTCAGGCTACCGAAGCGCTGAAGTTCTTTGACTGGGTCTATGCCAACGGAGACAAGGCTGCCAGTGATCTGGACTACGTGCCTATGCCTGCCGCAGTGAAAGACCTGATCCGTCAGCGCGCTTTTGGCGAGATCAAGGACGCCTCTGGCAAGGCAGTGTCGTTCAAGTAATCCAGTCGTAAAAGGACGATTCCATCAACTGGGCTGGGGGTCATGGGCCCCCAGCCCTTCAAAGTTTGGGTATAAACGCCGTGTCATCCACTCTTCCTGTCGGCGCCGATGGAATTGCCTCTCTCGGTCAGCGGCCCAGGGTTAACATGAACAATATCCCACCCACGCGCAAGGCGCGCAGCGGCGCAGGTACAGATCTGTTGTTTGCCATCCTCACCAAAGGGGCTGCTCTGCTGACCTTGGGGCTCTTGTTTGCCATCATGGTCTCGCTGCTCTTCGGTGCCTGGCCAGCAATCAAGGAGTTTGGACTGGGCTTTTTAACGACCGCCCAGTGGGATCCGGTGCAGGAAAAGTTTGGTGGCCTGGTGATGATCTACGGCACCCTGATTACCTCCCTGATTGCGCTGGTAATCGCCGTGCCGGTCAGTTTTGGCATTGCAATTTTTTTGACGGAACTCTCTCCCAGCTGGCTCAAGCGCCCGTTAGGTACCGCCATTGAGTTGCTGGCTGCCATTCCGTCTATCGTCTACGGTATGTGGGGGCTGCTGGTGTTTGCCCCCATTCTTTCCACATACGTGCAGCAGCCGCTACAAAGCTGGTTTGCCGACTGGCCTTTGCTGGGCACCTTGTTTTCGGGTCCACCGGTGGGCATCGGCATACTGTCGGCGGGCATCATTCTGGCCATCATGATCATCCCGTACATCGCTGCCGTCATGCGCGATGTGTTCGAGGTCACTCCTGCCTTGCTCAAGGAGTCAGCCTACGGCCTCGGCGCGACGACTTGGGAAGTGGTCTATAAGGTTGTGCTGCCGTATACCAAGACGGGTGTGATCGGCGGCATCATGCTGGGTCTCGGTCGCGCATTGGGCGAGACCATGGCGGTCACCTTCGTCATCGGTAACATGAATCAGCTCAATTCTCTCAGCCTGTTCGAGGCGGCCAACTCCATTACCTCGACGCTGGCCAATGAATTCGCTGAGGCAGGCCCCGGTTTGCACCAAGCGTCGCTCCTGTATCTGGGCTTGGTTCTTTTCTTCATTACTTTTGTGGTTTTGGCGTTGTCCAAGGTGCTACTGTCGCAATTGTCCAAAAGCGAAGGAGCCAAGACATGAGCACTCTTGTGCCCTCTCAAGCCCGGCTTTCGGTGTACCGCCGCCGCAAGGCGGTTAACAAAGTGGCCTTGGTGCTTTCACTCGGCGCCATGATCTTCGGCCTGTTCTGGCTAGCCTGGATCCTCTGGGAAATCTTGCGGCTAGGCTTGGGCGGCCTCAGCTTGGCCACATTCTCCCAGACCACCCCGCCGCCCAATGCTGAAGGTGGTTTGATCAATGCCATCTACGGATCTTTGATGATGGTGGGTGCGGCCACGCTGCTAGGCACTCCCATCGGCATTCTTGCGGGTATCTATCTTGCGGAATACAGCAGGGGTAACACTCTGGGAAGCGTCACGCGTTTTGTGAACGACATTTTGTTGTCAGCGCCCTCTATCATCATCGGCCTTTTCATATTCGAGATGGCGGTGCGGCCTTTTGGCGGGTTTTCTGGTTGGGCCGGCTCGCTGGCGCTGGCGCTGATCGTTATTCCCGTGGTGATCCGCACCACCGAAAACATGCTCAACCTGATTCCACCTGGTTTGCGGGAGGCTGCCTATGCGCTCGGCACGCCCAAGTGGAAGGTGATTCTGAGCATCACGCTGCGTGCCGCGCGCGCAGGTGTGATCACCGGAATTTTGCTGGGGGTGGCTCGCATTGCAGGTGAAACGGCGCCGCTGCTGTTTACTGCACTGTCAAACCAGTTCTGGTCTGCCGACATGTCAGATCCCATGGCCAGCCTTCCGGTTGTGATCTATCAGTTTGCCATGAGTCCGTACGAGAACTGGCAGCATCTGGCGTGGGCCGGCGTGTTCCTGATCACGGCTGCGGTTCTGGGTCTGAACGTTCTCGCGCGTTCCTTGTCCAGAAGCAAGAATTAAATATTTGAGGCTCAGAAAAATGTCCGCTGTACTTGAAGCTCCTCGCGTCACCGCTGACGCAAATGCCTTGGCGCCATCGACGTCATCGACGCAATTGGGGCAGCCGAAAATCTCGGCGCGCGACCTGAACTTCTATTATGGAAAGTTCCATGCGTTGAAGAACATCAACCTCGACATTCCCGAGAACAAAGTTACTGCCTTTATCGGCCCTTCGGGATGCGGAAAGTCTACGCTGCTGCGTACTTTCAACCGCATGTTTGAGCTCTACCCAGAGCAACGTGCCGAAGGCAAACTTCTGCTCGACGGCAGCGACCTGCTGGACAAGAGTGTCGATGTCGCGCTTGTGCGCGCACAGGTTGGCATGGTGTTTCAAAAGCCCACGCCGTTTCCAATGTCGATCTACGACAACATCGCCTTCGGCGTTCGTCTCTTCGAGAAGCTGAACAAAGGCGACATGGATGACCGCGTCGAGTGGGCGCTTCGCAAATCTGCGCTCTGGAACGAGGTGAAAGACAAACTTGGCCAGAGCGGCAGCAGTCTTTCGGGCGGTCAGCAGCAGCGTCTTTGCATTGCGCGCGGCGTGGCAATCAAGCCGGAAGTGCTGTTGCTCGACGAGCCATGCTCCGCACTCGATCCCATCTCCACTGCCAAGGTGGAAGAACTGATCATCGAGTTGAAAGACGAATACACGGTCGTCATCGTGACCCACAACATGCAGCAAGCGGCCCGTGTGAGCGACTACACGGCTTATATGTACCTGGGTGATTTGGTCGAATTCGGCGACACTGAGCAAATGTTCTTCAAGCCCAAGCGCAAGGAAACCGAAGACTACATCACAGGCCGTTTCGGTTAAGGAGAAGTATCCATGCATGAAAAGCATCTTTCCAGCCAGTTCGACAGCGACCTGAATCGGGTGTCCTCCCGTGTACTGGAGCTTGGCGGCTTGGTTGAATCCCAGATCAGGCAGGCGATTTATGCCTTGTCGGAGTTCAGCACCGAGGTCGCCGATCAGGTGTTAGAAGCGGAAGCGCGTGTCAACTCCATGGAGCTGGAGATTGATCGCGAGCTCTCCACCATCATCGCTCGGCGGCAGCCCACCGCAGTCGATCTCCGGTTGCTGCTGGCGATCTCAAAAACCACCGCGAACCTGGAGCGAGTCGGGGACGAAGCCGCCAAGATTGCGCGCATGGTCAAATCCATTCTTGATGCGGGTGCCGCGCGCAGTCTGCCCACTGGCGACCTGAGGGTGGCAGCCGACATGGCTGCCTCGCAATTGCGCGAGGCGCTAGACGCCTTCGCTCGCCTGGATGTCACGGCGGCTGTCGCGATCCTGAAGAATGACGAAGGCATTGATCAGGAGTTTGACGGCTTCGTTCGCAAACTCATCACCTACATGATGGAAGATCCCCGCACCATCTCTGCCGGTTTGGATCTGCTCTTTCTCGCCAAGGCCATTGAGCGAATTGGTGACCATGCGAAGAACATTGCCGAATTCATCATCTACATCGTCAAGGGGGCAGACGTGCGCCATGCGTCGATGGAAGAAGTGGAGTCTGCTGCGCGATGAGAAACATGCCCCGCGTACTGATTGTCGAAGACGAAGCCGCGATTGCTGAGCTGATCGCGGTGAATCTGCGTCACAACGGTTTCCAGCCGACATGGGCGATGGACAGCGAAACTGCGCAACGCGAACTTGACGCCGTACTGCCCGATGTCATCTTGCTCGACTGGATGCTGCCCGGTGAAAGCGGCTTGTCATTGGCCAAGAAGTGGCGCAAGGATCCTCGTACCAAGAGCGTGCCCATCCTCATGCTGACCGCGCGCGGGGATGAGTCTGATCGAGTTGCCGGGCTCGACGCCGGCGCCGACGACTACATCTCCAAGCCGTTTTCGACCAAGGAAATGCTGGCACGCATCCGTGCCGTATTGCGTCGCCGCGCGCCTGAGCAATCGGGTGGCTCCGTCGCCATTGGTGCCCTGCTGCTGGATCCGTCCACGTATCGTGTTTCATACGACGGCCAAATGCTGAAAATGGGACCGACCGAATTCAAGCTGCTCCACTACCTCATGAAAAATGCGGAGCGCGTGCACAGTCGCGGTCAACTGCTCGACAAGGTGTGGGGAGACCACGTCTTCATCGAGGAGCGAACGGTCGATGTGCATGTAAAGAGGCTGCGCGAAGCGCTGGGCGTGGCTGGTGTGCTGATCGAAACGGTGCGTGGTGCTGGTTACCGTCTCACTGCCCAGCCGCTGGTTCAGATACAAAGTGCACGCGTAGCCGAGACCTGAGAGCGTGTTCAAAGTGACCTCTAGGGTCCGCTGCGGCCGTTGCACGGCGCTACTTGCGCTGTGCCCACAAAAACCGCGTCTGCTGAGTCGAGAGTCCTCCGGATGCCACGTGGCTCCCTACGGTTTTCTCCTCGCATTCACGCGTTTTGAACGCAACGGCCCTACCGCCACGACTCTGAACACGCCCTAAGAATAAGCGCCATAGGAGGCCGCTGGCAGCCTGGAAAATTTCTTCCCATGACCTTCCGTATTACGTTATTCATCATCGCTCAGCTTCTGGGTGGCTTGCTTGGTTGGTACTTGGGTGGATGGTATGGCGCGCTGGCGGGTATGGTGCTGGGCTCCGGGGTCGTTTTTGTGGTCGACTCACTCCGTGCGCAGCGTTTCCTCCGGTGGGTCATGGAGCCTGATACTTCGGCGCCGCCCCTGCTGAGAGGGTTGTGGGGCGAAGCTGCGTATCGCACGCGACGGGCCCTGCGTGCTGAGCAGCGAAAGGTGGCTGACAGCGAAAGGGCGCTCGGTGAGTTTCTGAAAGCCATTCAGGCTTCGCCCAATGGCGTGGTGCTACTGGATTCAGAGGGGCGCATAGAGTGGTGCAACGAGACCGCCGCTCAGCACTTCGGCTTTGAGCCTCAGCGCGACATGCTTCAACACATCGGCAATCTGGTGCGCCAACCAGCGTTTGCAGCCTATTACGTTGGTAAGAATTATGAGCGCGATGTCACGCTCATAGGGAGTGAGGACAGTGCGTCCCACCCGGTCAAGCTCTCGGTGCAGCTGCACCCCTACGGTGACGGCCAGAAGCTTCTTCTTTCCCGAGACATCACCGCCCTGGCGCAAGCTGAGGCGATGCGACGCGATTTCGTGGCTAACGTCTCGCACGAGATACGCACCCCCCTCACGGTGCTGGCCGGCTTTGTGGAGACCATGCAGAGCCTGCAGCTGACTGAGGCGGAGCGGGAGAACTACCTTTCTCTTATGGCTGCGCAAGCCAGTCGAATGCAGATGCTCGTCAACGACTTGCTCACGCTCTCGCAGTTGGAGGGCAGCCCGTTGCCGAGTAACAGCGAAACGGTTGATCCGCGGGAGCTGCTGGATCAATGCCAGACTGAGGCAACGTGCCTCTCGCTCCTGTTGCACCCGCAGAACGAGCATCCGCAGATACTGAATTTTGGCCCAGCCCCCAAATTTCTGTTGCACGGCTCTGTGGGCGAGTTGCGTAGTGCAGCGTCGAACCTGATCAACAATGCCATCCGCTATACCCCAGGCGGTGGCACTATTGATGTGCAATGGACGCAGCTGCCTGATGGCCGAGCGCGCCTTGCCATCACCGACACTGGTCCCGGCATTGCGCCCGAACACCTGCCACGATTGGCCGAACGCTTCTACAGGGTGGACCGCAGTCGTTCGCGCGAATCAGGCGGAACCGGGCTGGGACTGGCCATTGCCAAGCATGTGGTGCAAAGGCATGGCGGAGAGTTGCAGATTACCAGTCAGCCGGGCAAGGGGTCATGTTTTGCGTTGGTTTTTCCGGCGCAAAGGGTGTTTTTCAAGGCGGTGGGGTAGGGTGGGGTTGTGGAGTTAATGAGCTTCTGTTCTTTTGGTTGAGACCGTATGCCGGGATGTGTGACCTTGCCCTCCCCTCGCGCTCCGTTCCTCGGCACGTCAAGAGGGGCGGGAGACCTGACTCGGGCCTTTGCTTCGCTCGGCCCTGGGGATTTTTGGTCTCTATGACTAAAGAGGGCACCGTGAATCGCTAACCGCTGTGACCACCCCGCCCTTCGGGCACCCCTCCGACGGAGGGGAATTGGTTGGTCAGCGGCCCTGAGGGTTATCTAATTCCCCTCCGTCCATCCCGAAACCCAATAACCCGCCACCAAAGCAACCCCAAAAAAATCATCGCCACCAACCCAGACGCCAACGCACTGGCAATCCAGAATGCGGCTGGGCTACCCATGGCAGGCCATGGCCCCAGACCCTTGAAGGCCAGGTGAAAGCCACCCATGAGTCCCAGCCCCCAAAGCAAGACCCCATAGATCAAGAGTGGCGTCAGCACAATCCGGTAACTGCGCAACACGAAAACGCTCACGGCCTGAAGCGCGTCGCCCAGGTGGTAGAGCGCCACCCAGAACAGTAGAACCGAGCCTGTGGCGATGATCGCCGGATCAGTCACGTACAAAGAAACCAGCGGCCGTGCAAGCATCGCCAGCAGACTTGCCAGGCAAAGCGCGAGGCTGGCCGCGACACCCAGGCCCAAGGCGGTGGCGCGTCGTGCTTGCGCTGCATCGCCAGCCCCCAGCCAGTAACTGACCCTTGCACTGGTCGCAATGCCAAGCGCCAGAGGCACCATATAAAGCACCGCGGCCACGTTCGAAGCGATCTGGTGGCTCGCAGCCGCCAGTGTCCCCAGGCGGGCAATGAAAAGGGCCATCAGTGTGAAAGAGGTTACCTCCACCATCACCGCCAAGCCTGCCGGTATGCCCAGACGCGCAAAATTGCCTATTTGCCGCCAATCAGGACGCTCCATACGGCTCCAGATGCCGTACGGGCGGTAAAACCGCTGTGTGCGTAGTAGCCAGAAAGCCACTCCCAGTAGGGCGTAGTTGACCACCAGCGTGGCCCACGCACACCCAGCTGCGCCTTGAGGCTCCAGTCCCGCACCGCCAAACGTGAACCAGATCGAAAGCGGTATCTTTGGCAGCAGCGAACCGATCTGCAACACCGACACCAGCCGGGGCTGCCCCAAACTCTGGTTGAGCGTGCTGTACAGGCGAAACAGCAAGGCAGGCGGCAGCGCCCAGGCGAGCACCGCCAGATAACGCTCCACTTCCACTTGAAGTTCTGGAGGAACACCGGTGGCCCGCAGCATCGGCCCAGGGGAAAGTAGCGCCACCATGCCAACGACAATAATCAGTCCGCATAGGTACAAGGCTTGGCGCACTGAAGGCCCTACCTCGCCCCGGCGCTGTCCTCCATGCAACTCCGCCCAGACGGGCAGCAGCGCTTGCATGATGCCCATCAACCCCACATAGACGCTGATGTACACCGCGGCACCCACCGAGAGGGCCGCCAGTGCGGTTTCTGAATAGCGGCCCGCGACCACGGTGTCGGTGACGCCGAAAGCCATCACGGCCAACTGGCCGACCAGCACAACCCCCGCATGCTGAATGATGTGGGAAAGTTCGTTTCTTAAAGTGCCAAAGCGGCAGCGCAGCCATGCGCGAATGCGGACGAACATCAATGGTCGTTAACGGGTCGGTGGAACGCGCTTGAATAGCAAGAGGGTGTCGCTGGCGTCGGTCGGCCGCGACACACGGTCTACCAGCGACCACTCTGATGCACGGTAGGCGCCCGGGAGGCTGGCTTGGGCGTTTACATCTACCAACAGCCACGGGCATTGCTCAGCACCTGCCAGAGGCTGTGGCTTCCAGCCCCCGTGAAAGCGCACGGCCGAGATCTGGGGCGTGCTCAGGCCATAAACTTCCACGCAGGCGGCAGGGCCGATAATGCGGCGCACTTCGCGCATCTGCGGGGCGTAGCTTCGCCCATAGTCAAGTGCGGGTAGCCATAGCGTCATGAGCAGCAGCCAGCACAGTGTGGCCCCGGAAGCAGGAAGCACCAGGCTTTTCCACAAGGCCGTACGATGCCGGCCTGTGCGCCAGCGCGCCAGCAAGCCCCAGGCCAGCGTGCCCGCCAGCGCCGCCAAAAAGGGCAGCCAATGAAAGGACGGCTCAAACCCCGGCGCCAACCGGGCTACATTGGCCGCCGGTTTGGGCGGTATACCCGTCTGCAGCGACAGCCAGACCACCCAGATGGCAATGGCACAGGCGCTGAAGAAGAGAACTGTGAACCAGTCTATGAAAGCCGATGCGCTACGTTTGAAAGTCGGCAGCGCGAAAGCCGCCAGTGCGGCCAGTGCCGGCAAGCTCAGCAACAGGGAGCGGTCGCCGGCATGCGTGGTGACGGTGGCGAGCAGTGGTACCAAGGCCATGAAAAAGGGCAAACCCAGGTGCTGATGCTGCCGCATGTCGAGCAGTTGGCGTCTCCAACGCCAGAGCGTCCAGAGTACCAGGGGCCAAGCTGGCCAGGTAAACCACAGAAACAGGCGTCCCAGCGTGCGCCAGTGAGTCCAGTCGGCCAGGGCGGGAACGATGCTCCAGCGAAACAGGTCGTACTCCAGCGCCAGGGCAGTGCTGGCGAGTGAGCCCGCCAGCAACGTCAGCAACGCCCGCCAACGCGCTGAGGCCTCCAGGTTGGTGACCCTTGGATCGAGCAAGCCGAGGATGCTGACGACGCCATAAATCAGCGCCATGGCAGGGGCTCCGGCCAGGGTCAGGCCGGGCAGACCGATGAGCGAGGCCATCGTTGAAGATACGGAGCGATACGGAACAGCCGCCAAGCCGTAGAACACGATTGAGACGAAGAAAAGCTGCGCCAGTGCAGGTGTGGTCTCATGGGAAAGCTGAGCCAAGCCCAATGTCGCGATCAGGGCCAGCAAGCTCCCGTCGGCCAGTGCCCGGGCGTAGTCTGTGGGCTTGGCTTCGCCACCGAATGCGAAGGCCACCGGCTGAGCGCCGGGTTGCCGTGCCAGGTAGTAGACCGCATACCACGTGGCTAGTAGCGTGAAGCCAAGCATCAGCACAAAAGGTATGCGTGCCGCGAAATCCGGGGCGATCCAGGCAGGGCTGAGCTGCATGGCCCAGGCACCCAGCCAGTAGGGCAGTAAGGCAGAGGTATCGGCCGGCAAACCCATCAACGTAGGCTTAAGCCAGGAACCCCAATGGCTTGAATCCAGCAGTTCCAGCATGTAGCCGAACGAGGCGATGTCGGCATTTTTCCAGGGCACGCGCCCAAAGTAGCCTGGCAGCACATAAGCCACGCAGACCAGTAGCAGCGCCCAGCGCGGTAGGCGGCGCACGGCGTCCTGGGTCACTAGGGCGGGACTGGGTTGGCTCAAAAGTAGTAGTCTGAAAGGAAGACCGAGCGATTTTGCCTCAACCGAGGTAAGTTCGCGGCTCGGGCGAAACAGAACAGAACAGAACAGAAGATTATGTTGAGGTGACATGAAAAAAGGGCAGCCCGGATACCCGGCTGCCCCTTTTCAGCGGTGTGTAGCGTGTGCTTAGCGCGCCACTTTGCCGAAGCGGTTGCGGAACTTCTCGACGCGACCACCCATGTTGTCGACGGATTTCTGCGTGCCTGTGTAGAACGGGTGCGATTCGCTGGAAGTATCGAGCTTGAACAGCGGCAATTCGCGACCGTCGTCCATTTTCACGGTTTCTTTGGTCGACACGCAGGAACGTGTGACGAACTTGAAGCCGTTGGACAGATCCACGAAACAGACTTCGCGGTAGTTGGGGTGAATGCCTTCACGCATGATCAGAATCCTTGTGTTTGCGTTACGGTAGCCGCGCCGGCCCACCCAGCGTACTTTCCGAAAAACCGGCAATTGTAGCACTGGCGTTAATCTAGTGCATGTTTTGTCAAAACTACCGGCATGGCTGGGACGGGCTGCCAATGAGTTGGCGTTGCCCATCCGCACCGGCAATCCATAAGGGCCAAAGTGTCCGGAATCCGATCAGGTCTTGGTAAATTCGAACACCGGAGACAGGCCGTCCTCGTCGGCTTGGTCTGTGACCATGAGGCACAGCTGATGCCGCCCCGGCGGTAGTGAACCGCTGGACACCTCGGAATCTTCTGTCAGGGTGATGGGCTCCCCGAAGGCTACGACGACGCCGCCGTCTTTTTCCAGTGGCTCGTTCCTTACCAGATCGTACATGAGGTGCAGGGGTTCTATAACGTCGCCGATGGAAAGATCCGTGTCCACGCGGTCTGGTGGCGCGTCGGGGGCGTCCAGTTCAAGGCGCTGAATACCCATGATCACGGTGCTGATGTCGCCTTCTTTGTTCTTTTCCAGGCGAATGATGATTAGCACCAGTTCTGGTGGTTCGCCGCTGGCGCGGCTGAGTTTCACTGGCGCGCCCAGACTGTAGGCCGCGTCACTGGTTGGCGTAGCCGATTCGTAGCGCAAGGTTTCCAGCAGCAGGGGCTGACCGTCCAGCAGCAGCCACTCGTCGGTGTTGAACAAGACAATGCCCGGGTCAAACACCAGTCCGCTCACTAGCGGAAGCGTCCCCATCAAAAGAGCGGTCCCATCTCCGTCCGTGCGCAGGAGCAGCAAATCGGCGTCCTGCACGCCGTAGAGGCTCGCGATATTGGCTTCAATGATGTTCTCTCCCGCTGGGCTCAAGCGCAGCGGCGATACCTCAATGACCGAGGGGCGCATGTCAGCTTGGCGCAGATGACGATCGATCAGGGCGAGGTGGCCTGCTGGCATGTTCAAGCTGGCATAGATTTGCGCCTGCCACTCTGTTTGCTGACCCTTTGGAAAGTAGATGCTCAGCCCGGCAGCATTGGCAGCCCGCGGACCGGTTATATTGAAACGCACGGTGTCGCTGAGGGCGCTTTGCAGCGCCTTCTGCTCATTTGTCGCAATGCCTTCGGCGGCGAGCAGAGCTGAAAAATGCCCCAAATCGACCAGGTCGTAATTCTGACCTTCGGGACCTTTCAGGGCTTCGACGCCAAACGACGCGGCGCGCAGTCGCTGCAAGGCGATGCGCTTGAAATGCTCGACGGTGGGGTCGACGACGGTGTCTGCCGGCTCGGCTTTTGTCGCTATTGTCTGGTTCCGTTGTGGCAGCAATGGAGGCCAGAACAAGGTCTCGCGTTGGCCGGACTTGGCTAAAGCGGCCCGAGTGGCGTTGGGTTCGTAGCTGGCCTGAACCGCACGTGCCCAGGCATCAACCCGCTCCATCAGCGCAGGCACCTTCGCCATATCCATGATGCTGAAGGTGACATAGTCTGCCAGGCCTGCGATTTGCCGGATCGGATGCCCTCCACTGGCTCGCTTTTGTTTGGCGACGAAAGCCTCAGCGCTGGCGCGGCCAAAGTCGAGCATGTCAATGCCTGGGGTGCTGGCCAGGGTATGCGTGTTGGCTTGCCAGTCCCAGCCGGAACCGGGTTCCAGCTCTTGCGAGGCACCCAGGAAGCGGGTGTACGGCTGGAGCATATGGGCGACTTCAACGGTGGCCATCAGGCAGGCGTCGAAGCCAATGTAGTCCAGAGTAATTCCGCTGGACTTCTGGAATGCGCTCAGCGCCGTAGCCATGGGCTGCATGTCCATTCGGCCAGGGTTGTTACGGAAATTTTCATCGCCACCAAACCCGTAATAGCCACCTCCATGGTCCCACAGCATCAGCATGTAGCGCTCGGCGGGGGCGGTTTGGCAACCCCAGGTCAGGAAGTCCAGCAGCGTGTCGGGTGCATCCATGCTCATTGGACCCAGGTCTTGCAGTTCGTCAAGGCGTTCACCACTCAGCTCAAAGCGCTTGACAGTCTTCCAGCTGCTGACGAGACCGCCAGGGTCGACCTTGTTGGCCCCACCGGTGGTAATCAACATGCGTACCTGTGGGCTACCCGGCACGCTAAGAGTTTCCTTTAGATTACCCGTGGCTTGATGACTCTTGCGTTCAAGGTCGGAGCCGAGCATGTACACCAGTACCGTGGTGCGAACCTTGGTGTCATCGTCACTGTCGCCGCCACATGCGGCCAAGCCCGCAGCCAGCATGGCTGCTGCTGAGGAAAGAAAGTGTCTGCGGTCGAGGGCCAAGGGCTTGTCTCCTTAAATGGTTTAAGGAAACTATAGTACAAAATTTTGACGGTTGCCACAAAAACCAATTTAAGGGTTGCCACCAGAATCCCGGTCGTAAATCAAGGCAAAAAAATAGGCGCATGCTTGAACATGCGCCTATTTGCCGAGATGGGGCAGAGCGTTAGCCGCCGCGCCTCATCATGTCGAAGAACTCGACGTTGGTCTTGGTTGCCTTCATGCTCTTCAAGACCATTTCCATGGACTCGATCTCGTCCATGTTGTACATGAACTGGCGCAGGATGCGGGTCTTCTGCAGAACCTCGGGTGCCAGCAGCAGCTCTTCGCGGCGGGTGCCGCTGCGGTTGAGCTGGATCGAAGGGAACACGCGCTTTTCATACAGACGCCTGTCCAGGTGAATTTCGCAGTTGCCGGTACCCTTGAACTCTTCGAAGATCACCTCGTCCATGCGGCTGCCGGTGTCAATCAGCGCGGTGGCGATGATGGTCAAGCTGCCGCCTTCTTCAACTTTACGCGCTGCTCCCAGGAAGCGCTTGGGGCGATGCAGGGCATTGGCGTCCACGCCGCCCGTCAGCACCTTGCCGGAAGAAGGCACCACGTTGTTGTAGGCGCGCGCCAGGCGGGTAATGGAGTCCAGCAGGATCACCACATCCTTCTTCAGCTCCACCAGGCGCTTGGCGCGTTCGATCACCATCTCGGCTACGTGCACGTGACGAGCGGCGGGCTCGTCGAAGGTGGAAGCGATGACCTCGGCCTTCACCGAGCGCTGCATGTCGGTCACTTCCTCGGGTCGTTCATCGACCAGCAGCACCATCATGTGGGCTTCGGGGTAGTTCGCTGCAATAGCGTGGGCCATGGTTTGCATCATCACCGTCTTGCCGCTCTTGGGCGGCGCCACGATCAAGGCGCGCTGGCCCTTGCCGATGGGAGCGATGACGTCGATCACACGGCCGGTAATGTTCTCTTCGCCCTTGAAGCCGTCGCGCTCAAGGCGCATCTGCTCGCGGGGGAAAAGCGGGGTGAGGTTCTCGAACATCACCTTGTGCTTGTTCTGCTCGGGCGGGCCACCATTGACGGCGTCCAGCTTGGTCAGCGCGAAATAGCGTTCGCCGTCCTTGGGAATGCGAACTTCGCCCTCGATCATGTCGCCCGTGTGCAGGTTGAAGCGCCGCACTTGGCTAGGGCTGATATAGATGTCGTCCGTACTGGCGGTGTAGCTGGTGTCGGGGCTGCGCAAGAAGCCGAAGCCGTCGGGCAGGATTTCCAGTACGCCGTCGGCGAATACTTGCTCGCCTGCCTTGGCCCGCTTTTTGATAATGGCGAACATCAGCTCTTGCTTGCGCATACGGCCAACGTTTTCGATCTCAAGGGCCTCGGCCTGCTTGAGCACTTCAGACACATGCAGTGCCTTGAGTTCGTTCAAATGCATGAATGCTTGTCCTGCGATAGGCCACCCGGATGCGCGACCAGAAAAAAACTGAAACTGAAAAAACGGGAGAGGGGGAGTGGGTGGAGGCTCAGACAGAGGGTCTGACCTCAGACGCCCTGGATCTCAGAACGCCGGACTGACGTTCACCTACGCGTCAGCAATGAGGGAAGATTATGACAGGAAAAAACCGACTGGGAAAGGAATTCGCCGAATGCTCGGATCGATAGCACCTCATAAGGGGCTACCGATCCGTTTGGTTTTCCTGAAAATTGGAAAAATTATTCTTATGTACGGCCGCTTCAGGCCAGTTGCTGGTCGATGAACTGGGCCATCTGTGCCTTCGTCATGGCGCCTACCTTGGAGGCAGCGAGTTGACCATCCTTGAACACCATCAGCGTCGGGATGCCGCGGATGCCGTACTTGGCAGGCACTGCACGGTTTTCATCCACGTTGACCTTGGCGATCTGCAGTTTGTCGCCGTAAGCATCGGCCAGTTCGTCCAGAGCGGGGGCGATGGCTTTACACGGGCCGCACCATTCAGCCCAAAAGTCAACCAGCACTGGCTTGCTGGATTTCAGAACGTCGTTTTCGAAAGAGCTGTCACTCACATGCTTGATCAAATCACTGGCCATGAAAATTCCCTTGGAATTAGCGGATAAAGTTGCCTCATTGTGACAGAAACCCTATGCCCTTGCGCCCCGTAAACCTCCCCGTCACCCTCCTGGATACTGACCCGTCAGTCTCGCCGAGCCCCCATCTGCAAACTTGGCAGCAATTGCTGGGCCAGGCGCACCAGTATCTGGTCGACACGGCTGCGCATCCTGCTCGTTGTGTCGTGCTGCTGCCCTATGCGCAACTCATGCCGCTGGCTGCACGCTTGTGGGCCGAGCAATTCCCTGATGGCTTTGCTCCCCGATTCGAAACAACGCGCAACTGGGCTGCCCGCGTCGGGCTGTTTGCCCCTGGGCCAAACGACATCGCCCTCGATCACGGTCGCGATCTGCTCACCGCAGCCTCCTTGTTGCAAGGGGCGGGCCTAGGCGAGCGACGCTCGCTTCTCTGCGGCCCGCTTGTGGAGCAGGCCACGCAGTTGGCACCTCTGGCCGCCAGCGTACCAGCTTCCTTGCGTCCTGACTGGGCAGATCAGGCGCGCGAAGCTGTGGCTTTGGTGGCCGGCGGGCCGTTGGCGCTCGAGGCGGCTGTAGCGCACCTTGCCATCGCCTGGGCGGCCGCGTCCGACTACGCCACCGACGTTCTGTTCGAGCCGCGCATTTCGAATGAACTGGATGCTTTGGTGGTCATTCAGGGGCTTCAGCCCGACGAGCTGGTTTCTTCGCTCGTTGATCATTTTTCTGATCGCGCCTTGTTGCTGACGCTGCAGTCCGAGGTCTCCGTGCCTGCGGCTGAAGCCCGAGTCAACACTGGAGAGCAAGCGTGCAACATCATGCTGCACGCCGCACGCGATGGGGAAGACGAAGCGCAGCGCGCGGCGGCTTGCGTGCTGGAGCACATTGCGCGTGGTCGTGTCCCAGTGGCCCTGACGGCCGGGGACCGCCTGCTCACGCGGCGCATCACCGCTCTGCTGGCCGTCGAAGGGGTGCGCTTGCGCGACGAAACAGGCTGGATACTTTCAACCACACATGCTGCTGCCTGTTTGATGGCTGCGTTGAGAGCCTGCGCACGGCATGCTTCCACCGATACCGTGGTCGATTGGCTCAAGCTGGCCCCGCTTTTTTCCTTGCATCAGGCACGCGTCCTGGACGCACTCGAGGCACATTTACGCCGCGATGCCGTGCGCGACTGGGCCAGCGCAGCCGGACTGCAGCAACACCGGGAATTCACCAGCTGCGTTGAAGCGCTGCGTGAGCCCATGCAGAGTTCTCGCCGTCTGACAGATTGGTTGGCTGCCACCAAGACGCTGCTAGAGGCTTCGGGCCTATGGTCGGTTCTGGCCGCTGATGCTGCGGGCGAAGCCGTTGTGGCCGCGTTAGGTTTGTCGGAGGGGGCCCAAGCCGCTTGGCAGGCCTGGCCTGGCGCGCAGTCGCGCATGTCGCTGGCAGAATTCACCGCTTGGGTTGGCGACGTGCTGGAGGCGGCAAGTTTCCGGCCGCCAGCGCGAGATGATGCTCAAGTCGTCATCTTGCCCATGAGCCAGCTGCTGGGCCGGCCTTTTGCCGCACTAGTGCTTCCCGGCGCGGATGAGCAGCGTTTGCCTGCGGCTCCTGAGCCTCCGGGGGCCTGGAGCACGGCACAACGCGTTGCCCTGCGCCTGCCTACCCGCGAAGAACTCCAGTCGGCGCAAAGGCAGGCCTGGAATATTGCACTTCAGACGCCTTGCGTAGATGTTCTTTGGCGCGGCAGCGATGACAGCGGCGAGCCCTTGCTTGCTTCCAGTTTGGTGCGTGCGCTGCGCCTTCAGGCCGGAACCACGGAGAGCCCCGAGCCGCGCCGGCCGCGTGAGGTGGTGCCGCAGCCGGTAGCGCCTCCGCAGCCGCGAGGCGATGCTCTGCCCGTGATGCCTCTGTCGGCCAGTACGTACGACATGCTGCGCACCTGCCCCTACCGCTTTTTCGCGTTGCGCCAACTGGGGCTGCGAGATGAGAGCGAGCTTGATGTCGATGTGGACAAGCGCGACTTTGGCAACTGGGTGCATATGGCCCTGAGCGAGTTTCACAAGGCCCTCAAAAATGACTCTGGCGTTGACCGTGTGGCGCTGCTGGACAAGTCGGCTCAGGAGGCCACTCAGTCATTGGCGCTGGAAGAGGGGGAGTTCATGCCATTTGGCGTGGGCTGGGCGGCGTTGCGTGACGGCTACCTGCAATGGCTGTCCGAGTATGAAGCTACGGGCGCTGTGTTTGAACTTTCCGAGGAGAGTCTGGAGGTCACGCTCGGAAATTTGAAGCTGAGTGGCCGCGTTGACCGCCTGGACCGGCTGCCCAATGGCGCCCCTTTGGTGATTGACTACAAGACTGAGCCCCTTAAGCGCACTACAGATCGCTTGAAGGCTGGCAATGAAGACACCCAGTTGCCTTTTTATGCGTTGTTGTCTGGAGCGGATGAGCCGAGGGCAGCCTACCTGAACGTGAGTGAGCGAGAAGGCACGAGTTTGCACGAGCCTCCAGAGCTTCTGATGCTGGCTCAGCAGCTGTATGAAGGCATGCAAGAAGATGTCGCGCGCATTTCTGCTGGGGATCCATTGCCCGCACTAGGGGAGGGCGCGGTGTGCGAATGGTGTGAGGCGCGGGGATTGTGCCGCAAAGATTTTTGGAGTGGCGAATGACCCCGGCATACGAGCTTAATGGCCAGCCTTGCACGCGCGAAGCGTTCTACATCGTAGCCTGTGACCCAGCCCGCAGCGCGGCGGTGGAAGCATGCGCCGGCGCGGGCAAGACCTGGATGCTGGTGTCCAGAATCTTGCGGGCACTCATAGACGGCGCCGCGCCGCACGAGATTCTTGCCATCACCTTCACCAAGAAGGCCGCCGGCGAAATGCGCCAGCGCCTTCAGGAGTTGCTGGAAGACTTTGGCAGCCCGAAACCGACCGAAACCGCTGAGCAATGGGTGGAACGCCTGCGCATCCAACTCATCGCTAGAGGCGTCGAGCCAGAGTTGGCACCTGCGCAGGCCGAGCGTCTGCAGGGTCTTTATCGGGCAGTGCTGGAACATGCCCGCCCGGTTCAGATCCGCACCTTCCATAGCTGGTTTGCCGCGCTCCTTCGCACCGCACCGCTACAGGTGCTTGATGATCTGGGCCTGCCCTCAGCTTACGAATTGCTCGAAGATGATCAGGACGCCATGTCCGAAGTGTGGCGCCGCTATCTTCGATCCGTGGCAGGCGACGCTCAGCTTCGCGCAGACTACACCGAACTGGTTCTGGAGCATGGTCGTCATCAGGCGCACCAGGCTTTGCAGTCTGCGCTGTCCAAGCGAGTCGAATTCGCCATGGCTGATGAAGCCGGAGTGATCGACGAAGCGGTCATCTCATTCGAAACGCTCACCCCTGAGCTGGCGGGCCTGGCACACCCTGCCGACGCGCTGGCTTCGCCCGCCGCCAGGCATCGGTGGCTTTCGCATGCGGCAACCTTGGGCCGGGAGGCCAACAAGACTCCACGCAATGCAGCTAGCGCCATCATTGACGCCTTCGAGCAGCCTGATCTCACTGAGCGGCTGGCCATACTGCGCAAGGCATTTTTTGTGGCCAACGAAGACCGGCTCACCAATCACCTGAAGAAATTCGAGGTGGCACAAGAAGCTGAAGCCGAGTTGCAGCGCTTGATGCTGGCAGCGCGCCAGCACCGAGGCCGCCAACATCAGCAGCGCATGGCGCGCCTCTCCCGTCACCTGATCGCCGAGTTTTCCAAGCTGAAGCGCGAGCGCGGCTGGATCGACATGGGCGACGTGGAGCGGGCAGCGCTGGTCATGCTGAGCGACGACGTTCTCGCCGGCTGGGTGCAAGAGCGCCTGGATGCACGCGTGCGTCATTTGCTGATCGATGAATTCCAGGATACCAACCCCTTGCAGTGGCAAGCGCTGAACGCATGGCTGTCTGGTTACGTTGGAGCGGGTGGGGGCAGGGCGCACCCAGCGTGTTCATCGTGGGCGATCCCAAGCAAAGCATTTACAGGTTCCGTCGGGCCGATCCACAGGTGTTTGTTGCCGCGAAGGAGTTCGTTCAGAAGGCCTTGGGTGGAGACCTGCTGGCCTGCGACCACACCCGGCGCAATTCTCCTACCGTGTTGGGAGCGGTCAACAATGTGATGCTCGCCGCGCAGCAGGTCGGGGAGTTTGTCGGCTATCGCGCCCACACCACAGAATCGGAAATTCCAGGAGAAATCCTGGCGTTGCCTGCCATCCCGCGTCCGGAGCGTAAAGCTGCCACACAATCCGATCCGCTGAATTGGCGCGACAGCCTGAGTCAGCCACGCACTGTGCTGGAGGAAACCCTCCGCACCCATGAATGCCGCCAAGTGGCCAACTGGATTGCGCGGCAGGTAGAGGCGGGCGTACCGCCACCTGAAATTATGGTGCTCGCACGCAAGCGCGAGCCACTGGGTGCTTTGCAAGCTGAATTGCGCCGCGAGGGTATTGCTTGCGAGCAGCCAGAGGAACAACTGCTGGGCGAGCTACCTGTGGTGCAGGATGTGCTGGCGTTGGTAGATGCGCTTGTATCGCCGGGGCATAACCTCTCCCTTGCCCGCGCCCTCAAGTCGCCGATTTTTGGCCTTGGAGATCAAGATCTTGTTCAGATTGCCACGGCAGCTCGGTCGAAAAATCGTGGCGTCCATTGGCTCAGTCTGTTGCAGAATGTGGAGTTGGAAGCAGACAATGGGCCCGCATTGCACGCTACATTGAGGCAGTATCAGCAGTGGCTGACCACCCGTCCGCCGCATGATGCGCTCCAAGCCATCTACAGCCATGGTGATGTGCTTGCGCGCTACGCTGCCGCCGCACCGGCACCTGAGCGAAATCATCAGCTCGCGCAGCTGAGGGCGCTGCTTGCTGCCGCGCTGCAAGTCAGCGGTGGCCGCTATCTCACGGCTTATCAGTTGGTCCGCGCACTGCGTCGCCAGCGCATTGCCGCGCCGCGCCAAGCTAATCCTGAGGCCGTGCAGCTGCTCACCGTGCATGGTGCCAAGGGGCTGGAGGCCGACACCGTGTTGCTGCTTGATGCACAGGCCGGCCCGCCGCGTGGCAAAGGCATGGACATCTTGATTGACTGGCCCGGAGAAGCGGCTTCTCCACGCAAGCTGGTTTTTCTCACGAGCGAGAAAGAGCTGCCGCCGAGCGTTTCCGATCTGTTCAGCACCGACCGCTTTGATGCAGCCCGCGAAGAGCTGAACGCGCTCTACGTCGCCATGACCCGCGCGCGCAAGAGGCTTGTCCTTTCCAGCATCACGCCTCACAGCCAACCTGCCTCCAGCTGGTGGAAACGCATTGAGGAGTTGGCTGAAGCAACTGATGCACCTGCTTTTGAGCATCAGCATCATGGTGCGAATCTGGCGCCATTCGAACTGCTCGAACTGCCAGCGCCCATTGGTCCACTGTCAAACAACTCCTTTGAGGCAGAAGTCAGCCCCGAGCCGGCACCCTCAGAGCCAGGCGCCAGCGACGCTTCGCGCTTGGGGCAAACCATGCATTGGTTGCTCGAGCACGCCTCAGACACCCCGCAGGGCTGGCGTCAGGAGCGATTGGCTCAGGCGATGCAGCGCTTTGGCGCCAGTGCCGAGCAAGCGAGCCGCGCTGAAACGCTCGCACGCCGCATACTGGACGGCGAGGGTGCCTGGGCGTGGAGCGCCGAACACGTCATCGACCAGTTCAATGAAGTGGAGTTGATCCACCAGGGTCAATTGCTGCGTATGGATCGACTGGTTCGCCGAAGAGCTGGCCCGCATGGTCCTGAAGCCTGGTGGGTGCTGGACTATAAGAGTGCAGCAAAGCCTGAAGCCGACCCTATGCTTCAGGCTCAACTCGCCCGCTACAAGCTCGCCATGGAAACTGTTTACCCGGGGCAAATAGTGCAGGCAGCATTCCTCAGTGCTGATGGGAGGCTAGTGTCCTGAGTTGTAAGTTCGTTGAAAAAACAAATCTGCCGAAATCGGTGTCAGGCAAGGAACAAAACGCAGTGATACCGAGTGGTATCGCGAGGCTTTGTGACGCAGCATGGCGGCGATTGTCGGTGGATTTGTTCAACGAATTTGCAATTCAGGACACTATTAAGGGCTGACGGTTCCGCTGAGGATGCCGGATCAATCACATATTGATCCGGCCTCTTGATGTCTGCACGATGGATGCGCATGCGCCCATGTAGGAGCAGCTTTAGCCGCGAAAACCCCATCGCGGCTAAAGCTGCTCCTTACAGAGCGGGGCGAAAATTCAGAGTCTCACGATTCATTTGCCTCCGGGTACAGGCCACTTTCCAGGACGACCGCCTCGCACGCATCAAGCACGATTTGAGCTGCCTTGGTAGGGCCGTGCCCTTTTCGGTGGAGCACCACGATCGCTCGTTCCATCGACATGCCTTCCAGATTCACCTCCACAGCTTCTGCCTGGCGCCTGTCGCGTTGAATTATCTGGCGCGGGACGAAGGTCAAGAATGGTCCTCGTTGCAGGAGCGACATAATCACCGAGGCGGAATTGGTTTCCACCATAGCCCGTGGAGGTGCGCAGCGGGCAGCCAGAAAACAATCCGCCAGTCGCTGCCATGGCAAGCCTTCACGGGCAGGCGTTATCCATGGGTACTTAAGTAGCTCAGCGGGCTGAACCTTTCGTTTGCGGGCGAGCGGGTGAGTCTTTGCGCAGCACACTACGAAGCAATCCTGGAAAAGTGCTCGCCACGTCAAATCCGGATCCACGCCTCTTGGCGCCAGGTTCGTCAGCGCAAAATCGAGCTCGCCCCGAACCACCGCTTGCGAGACACCTTCGTACATTGCTTCAATGACCGTCAAATTGATCGATGGATGACTCGCGGCAATTCGGGCCACCACGTCCGGCATGAAATGGGGTGCGAGCGCTGGCGCGATGCCTATTCGAGCCTCTCCCACCTCACCCCGCTTGAGTTTCTGTAGTTCGACGATGGAGTTGTGTACATCCGCCTGGATCGCCTGGCCGCGTCGAGCCAGCGTATCCGCATACGGGGTGGGCGTTATACCTTTTGTGGTTCGATGGAAAAGCGGCACATCAAGCTCAGTCTCCAGCTTGCGAATACTCTTGCTTAACGCAGGCTGAGACAAGCCCAACTGCACGGCGGCTTTACCAATGCTTTTTGTCTCGTAAGCCGCGAGAAAGTGCTCCAAAAGCCCCAGGTTCATGGCCATAACTATAGGTTTTTACGACATCACTTTTAGTCTACTACCGGATATGAGTTGAAACGCCGATACTGCGCCAACTTATGGAGCTAGCAATGGAAGAGTTGAAGCGAACGGCACTGCACCCGCGCGTGGCGTATTCGGAAAATGGGAAAGGTGAAACCTTGCTATTTCTGCACGGAATCGGCGGGAATCGCCACAACTGGGATCAGGAATTGCGGTATTTCGGTAAAGCGTATCGCGCTGTTGCCGTGGATCTGCGCGGATACGGCGATAGTGAAGCGCTCAACGAAGATTTTGAGTTCACCGACTTTGTGACTGATGTGGTGCGGGTGCTCGACACACTTGGCGCACAGAGAGCTCACGTGGTGGGGCTTTCCATGGGTGGCTTGGTTGCGCAGGCACTCTATAGCCGCGCGCCGGAGCGCGTTGCCAGCCTCTCGCTCGTGGCTTGCCGCGCCGCCGACGAGCCGGTGCTGCCCCCAGCCCGGCGGGATGCGTTTATTCGCGATCGCCTGGATCCATTGCGCGCGGGCGGGGCCGAGGCCTTGGCTGTGTCTTTGGCGCCCAAGCTACTGAGCAGTGCGCCGAGTGCTCAGGCCCGTGAGCAAGTCATGGCCAGTCTGCGCAAAATAAGGCCGGACGCTTACTTCAAAATCATGGAGGCGAGAATGCAGATTCCCCCCATGCTGGATCCGGCAAGCATCCGTGTTCCCACTCTGGTCGTTGGCGCAGACGAAGATCAGGTGGCCCCCCTTGAGCAAATGCGCGCGCTGGCTGCGGCCATTCCTGGGGCTCGGCTGAAAGAGGTTTCGGGTGCGGGGCACTTGATCAATCTCGAGAAACCGCAAGAGTTCCAGTTTGCGCTGGAAGACTTCCTAACCACCCTGAAGGGGCAGTGAGGTGGTCGCTATGCGCATGAGCATGGGGCAGCGAATTGTCGAGTTGCTGAGGCAAGAGGGCGTCAGCGCGGTGTTTTCCCAGGGTGACATCACCACACGTGATGTTCTGCTGCATGCTGAACGTGCCGGCATGCTTACCGTGGGTCCCCGGCATGAAGCGTGCGCGGTGTTCGCCGCCATGGGTTTTTACGCGGTCACCGGTCTTCCCCAGGCGGCGTTTGGCGCCATGGGGCCAGGGGTGGCCAATCTCCTGCCTGCCGCGGTTGCCGCTTCGCGGGAGCACATTCCGGTCATCATCTTTGGCGCGCGGCGGCATCAGGGCGCGGCCCACGCCGTAAGACGCGGGCAATGGCTCTCAGCGCCTATGGAGCCTTTGTTTGCCCAAATCTGCAAATTTGCTGTCGTGGTGCGGCATCCGGCCGAAATTGATGATGCCGTGCAAGAGGGCTTTCGCCGAGCAGTCTCGGGAACGCCCGGCCCCGTGTACATCGAATACGACAGCATGATGCACATTCAGGAGTGGGACTATCCTGCACTTGTGCCGCGATCGCGTTATCGTGCGGGTCCACAGCCTGCCCCTGAATCCGCTGTGCAAGCTGCGGTGCAAATGATCGGGCAGGCCACGTCTGCGGTGTTGCTAGTGGGAGAGGCGGTGCAACACCGACGGTGCCAGACTTTGCTGATCAGCTTGGCCGAGAAGCTCGGCTGCCCGGTGCTCACCACATTTGCGGGCAGTGGCGTCATTTCCTCCGTACATCCGCAAGCCCTGCTGTTTCAGGGCGAAGCTGGCCAGCAAGCTATTGCCCAGTCCGATCTGATGCTGGCTGTGGGGACCTGTTTCCCTGAGAACGCCAACTACGGGCGCCTGCAAGCCTTTGCTGCCAACGAAGAGCAGCGAAAGGTCATCTCGCTCGATGCCGACTCCGTTTCCATGGGGGCCAATCGCCCGGTGGATCTGGCGGTGGTCGGGGATCTGGAGCTGACTTTGCGGCAGCTCATCGAAGCACTCCCTGCCCAACCACCACACCCCGGCTAAGCGAATGGAAAGCGTTGCAGGCGCATGAGCATGCTGCCGCTGTAGCCGCTATTCCCGATCGTGACGCGCTCCATCCCTCGCGCATGATGCTTGAAGCCAGGCAAGCTGTTCCCGATGAAACCACCATCGTGCTGGATGGCGGTCTTACCATCTTCTATCAGCACGCGTTTTTCGAGAAACGAGGTGCTGATTTTGTTTACGGTGCGCACTATTCCCACCTGGGCTGCGGTTTGCCGCAAGCGGTGGGTGTTCAACTCGCACAAGGAAGAGGGCGCCCCGTATGCTTGATCACAGGCGATGGCGCGCTGGGCTTTCACTTCATGGAGCTGGAGACTGCAGTGCGCCATCGCTTGCCGCTTGTGGTCCTGGTTAACGACGATCGTGCGCTGGGGGCTGAAGTGGCTGCTCACATGAACCATATAGGTCATCCTATTGAGGCACGGTTTTCTGAAGTTCGCTACGACAAGATGATGATCGCCATGGGAGGGCATGGTGAACTCGTCGAGCGCGTCCAGGATCTGCAAGCTGCCATCCGGCGCGCTTTCGCGAGTGGAAAAACGGCTTTGGTGCAGGTACGTACAGACCCACATGCCAGCTACCTCGAACCACACCCCTATGCTGCTGCTCGGGCCAGTTGGATCAATGCCGACGTCGAGGATCGTTATGGACGTTGAAAAACTTGAGCAAGGGCTGCAGTACCAGCGCGCTGCTTTCCTGCGCGAAGGCGCTCCGGATGTGGCAACCCGGATGGAAAGACTCGATAGGCTTGAGAAAATGGTGCTGGCTCACTCCGATGAGATCGTCAGTTCGCTCTCTCAAGATTTCGGATCACGTTCTTCCCACGCTACGCGCACGGGGGATGTACTGGGCTCGGTAACCGCTATCCGCTACAACCGCGAATACCTCAACGAATGGATGAAGCCTGTGCCTGTCGCGCTACCGGCACCCCTCGAACAGGCAGGTGCGCGTGCTGAAGTGCGCTATCAGCCACTCGGAGTGATCGGCGCGATCGTGCCCTGGAATGGCCCCGTGCTCATGGGCGTGTTGGCGGCGGCAGGCGCGTTCGCGGCGGGCAACCGCCTGATGCTGAAAGTACCCGAGGCCACACCCCGCACGTCAGCATTGATCGAACGAATGTTTGCCGCTTTTTTCAAGCCGGAAGAAGCCGTGGTGGTGCAGGGCGACGCTGCGGTAGGTGCGGCGTTCAGCAAATTGCGCTTTGATCATCTGCTCTTTACCGGATCAGCCGCCACGGCCCGGCATGTCGCCAAAGCGGCCGCGGAGAACCTTGTTCCCGTGACTCTGGAGCTCGGTGGCCGAAATCCGGTCATTGTGGGAAGCAGTGCAGACATGCCCCGAATGGCCGCACGCCTGATCACCGGGAAGATGGCTTCTGCAGGCCAAGTCTGCGTCTCGCCCGATTATGTGCTGGCGCCACGCGCGGCAGTGCCGGATCTCTTGCGCGAGCTAGAGGCCCAGGCAGCACGTCTGTACCCCCGTCTCCTGGGTAATGACGACTACACAGCCATTGCATCGACCAGCCACTTCGAGCGACTACGCCGCCTGATTGATGACGCCAGAAAGTGCGGCGCAGAAGTCACCGTCGTGAACCCTGCGTCTGAAGCGCTGTGGAACGACCCAACTCGCAAGTTTCCCATGTGCCTGCTGACTGGCGTCACGGATGACATGCTCGTAATGCAGGAGGAAACCTTTGGCCCGATCCTGAGCCTACTACCGTACGACAGCCTCGATGAAGCACTGGCCTATGTGGCTCGGCAACCCGCGCCCTTGTCTGCCTATTATTTTGGCAATGATGAGAAAGAGTGCGAGCAGGTGATTGCCAGTGTGAGTGCTGGCAATATGGTGATCAACGATGTGCGCTGCCAGTTGTTCTACGAAGCGCTTCCATTTGGCGGCGTTGGCATGAGCGGTAGCGGGCGCTATCGCGGTTATGAGGGTTTTCGTACCTTCAGCAATGCCAAAACCATACTGCGCCAAATGAAAGACGACGCGCCACTGGCTCAACAGCGCCCGCCGTTTTCCGAGGCCGCGCGTGCCGCAGTCATCGCGCAGATCGACGCTCTACGAACTGCCACTCGCGCTACTACCTGAATCCACACTACATCACATCATTCTCAAGGAGACAAAAAATGAAAGCTATCCGAGCAGCTCTTGCCGTGTGCGCCGTATCGGTCGGTATGGCCGCCGTGAATGCGGACGCACAGAACGCACAAAACTACCCGACACACCCAGTAAAAATTGTTCTGCCGTTTCCTCCGGGTGGCGGCACGGACACCGTCTCCCGCATTCTCCTCGACCCCTTGGGTAAGAAGCTTGGCCATCCGTTCGTCATGGATTACAAACCAGGCGGAAACACCGTGATCGGCACCAACGCGGCGGTGCAGGCCGCGCCAGATGGCTATACCCTGCTGACCACCCTGGATATGTCCGCCACTATCCTGCCTGCGGTGTACAGCAAGCTGCCCTTCGACCCTCAGAAGCAGTTGACCCCTGTGGGAGTCCTGGCGACAGTACCGGCATTACTTGCGGTAAATCCAAAAGTGCCTGCGCAAAACCTGAAAGAGCTGATCGCCTACGACAAGGCCAACCCCGGTAAGCTGAACTATGGCTCAGCCGTGCTGCATGGGCAATTGTTTGGCGAGGCTCTCAAACTTGCCTCTGGCCTGCAGTACACCTACGTTCCTTACAAAGGCAGTGCAGAAGCTGTGCAGGCGCTGGCAGGTGGGCACATCGACATGCTTTTCATCGACATCGCCACTGGCATCAACTTCATCAAGGATGGGCGCATCCGAGCAATCACCATCACCGTGGCGGAGCGGCACCCGACTTTGCCGGATGTTCAAACGTTGAGAGAGGCAGGTTTTCCAGGGCTGGAGATGAGTGTGTGGTACGGCCTTTTTGCTCCAACCGGGACTCCGTCAGCCATCATCGAGAAACTCAACGCAGGCCTGCAAGAAGTTGGAAATGATTCTTCCATCAAGAAGCGTCTGGCGGATCTAGGACATGAAGTTTCTACACTCAAGCCAGATCAGATCAAGGAATTGATCCGCAAGGACAGTGCCAACTGGGCCAAGGCAGCGGCAGCCGGAAACATCAAGCTGGATTGATTCATGCTGATAGAACGAATAGAAGGAAAATGGATTGATGCGTTCGTGGATGTCTTCAATCTCTGCCGCGTGACCCCTGGTGACTCAGTAGCCATCCTATCCGAGACGCAGTCACGCCCAGTACTGGTGCAACTCTCGGAATTGGCGTTGCATCGTCTCGGCGCGCGTGCCTTCCACGTGGTCATGCCCACCCCGCCTCAGCGTCATGGCATTCCCTTGCGATCGACCGGAACATCACTCGCGGTAGGCGGCTTGCAGCCTGTCGTGGCGGCTCTGGCTGCCAGCACCATGGTGGTGGATTGCACTGTCGAGGGCATGCTGCACGCGCCCGAGTTGAAGACCATCCTTCAGGGCGGAGCGCGCCTGATGATGATTAGCAACGAACATCCGGAACTGCTGGAGCGCACCAAACCGACGCCCCAGTTGCGTGAACGTGTGGTCAAGGGGCTGGCTGTCCTGGAGGCTGCGCGAGAGATGCGCGTCACCTCGGAGGCCGGCACCAACCTCACAGTCGATCTGCAAGATGCACCAGCCCGTGCCGCTCCGGGGTACGTCGATCAGCCTGGCAAGGTTGGCTACTGGCCCGCCGGGCTGGTGCTGTGTTTTCCCGGGCGTGGCAGGGTGAGCGGCACCGTGGTGCTGGCACCTGGCGACATCAACCTTACCTTCAAGCGCTATGTTGAAACGCCGGTCGAGTTGACGATCGAAAACGACACGGTCACCAAAATCGAAGGTGCCGGGGTAGATGCAGAATTGTTGCGCAGCTATTACTCAGCATGGAATGATCCCAATGCTTACGCCGTTTCGCACGTGGGCTGGGGAATGAACCCAGGCGCCCGCTGGGATTCGCTCACCATGTACGACCGATCGCAGGTCAATGGCACAGAGCAGCGCGCGTTCGAGGGAAATTTTCTGTTCTCCACCGGTGCCAACGAAATGGCTGGGCGATTCACCGATTGCCACTTCGATTACCCCATGCGGCATTGTTCGATCGATCTCGACGGCCAGCGCATCATAGATAGTGGGCGAATCGTGGATCCGCGCTTGATGCTATCGTAATGACACAATCAGTTGTTCTCAAGCTGACCCCAGGGCGACACCTTCATCCGGATGATTTCGAGCTGAGAAACACGGCACCTCCTGGTAGCTTGCTTGAAGGAGAGGTGCGATTGCGTGTGCGCTGGCTCTCCATCGATCCCTACCAGCGGGGCCTGCTTGATCAAACTCCCATGTTTGGTCGACGCGTCATGGTGGGCGATGTAATGGCCGGGCGTGGCATTGGCGAAGTCATCGAAAGTCGATCTGAGCGATTCTCACCCGGACAACTGGTCATTGGAGAAACTGGCTGGTCAACGGAAGCCGTCACCCAGGAGCACGCACTTATTCCTCTGGGAGGTTCTGCCGAGCGCCTTTCCCCCGAATCGATCTGCCATTATCTCGGCGTCTTGGGGGTCCCCGGTCTTACAGCGTTCCTTGGTCTGGAAACCATGGGTGGCGTCGACGCCGACGATGTCATTCTGGTGTCCTCCGCAGCTGGTGCCGTTGGAGGCACCGTGGTGCAATTGGCCAAGGTGCGTGGCGCCAAGGTCATCGGTATCACTTCCGGGGCGCTCAAAACCTCATTCTTAAAAGAGAACCTCAAGGTCGACTTCGTCATCGACCGGCTGCAAGGGACGCCCTTGTCGCAGCAATTGCTTGAAGCAGCCCCTGACGGCATCAGTGGTTTTTTTGACAACGTAGGCGAGCAAACGCTGGTTGATGGACTTTCCGCGATGCGCCCGCGCGGCCGAGTGCTGCTGTGCGGCTATCTCTCGGGCTACGAGGCGGCCGCACCTGTAGCGCCATCGGAAGCGCTGCGGGTCATCATGCGGCAGCGCATAGAGCTAAGGGGCTTTCTGGTCCATGACCATGCCGCCCTCTTCGGTGAGGCGAGAAGCAGCCTGGCGAGGTTGCTGCACGCCGGTCAACTGCAGGCGGTACAAACCGTCACTGAAGGCTTGGGCTCCGCGCCGGCGGCGCTGTGCAACTTACTTGCAGGTCGTTCCATTGGCAAGGTAATGGTGCGGGTTTCAGAGAACGATTGACCAATAATGCGGGTTCAATCGCAAGGGGTGCAGTTGAGGGTGCCGGCCCAATCTCCGATGGATCCGGCCTCTTGATGTCTGCAGGATGAACGCGCCTGCGCTCCTGCAAAATCGGGGATGCAAATACCATAGGGCCGGATCAATAGCTCCTTGCCCCCTCATTCCTGAAAAGTCTACCCGTGCAATCTTTTTCCACTCCCGTCGCCATCATCGGTGCCGGCCCTGCGGGCTTGATGGCCGCAGAGATACTCTCCGGCGCTGGTGTGCAGGTCGATGTATTCGACGCCATGCCTTCTGTGGGTCGCAAGTTCCTGCTTGCTGGCAGGGGCGGGTTGAACCTCACGCATTCAGAGCCCCATGATGCATTTGCCTCTCGGTACGGAGCGCGCCAGGCTTTGATCGAGCCCATGCTGCGAGACTTCGGTGCCGATACCGTGCGCTCATGGGCGTCGGATCTCGGCATAGAGACATTTGTCGGTACTTCGGGTCGGGTGTTCCCAAAGGAAATGAAAGCCGCGCCTCTGTTGCGCGCTTGGCTGCAGCGCTTGCGACATCCAGGTGAAGGTTCCGTGCCAGTGCGTTTTCACATGCGACATCGCTGGGTTGGCTGGGCTCAGCCAGAGGGAGACGGGGGCTATTCGTTCAAGTTTGAAACTCCATCCGGCGAACGGGCGGTGCAAGCCTCATTCGCTGTGCTTGCCTTGGGCGGCGCCAGTTGGCCACGACTCGGCTCTGACGGTGCCTGGGTTCCCTGGTTGTCCACACGCGGCGTGAAGGTCGCGCCTCTGGTGCCCTCGAACTGTGGGTTTGATGTGCCGCCTACCCCAGCCCGACAGCTACAAGGCGGAGAACCCACCGTGGGCGAAGGAGGTTGGTCGGCATATTTTCGCGACAAGTTTGCAGGTCAACCCCTGAAATCTGTAGCCATTACTGTGGTCGACGAGGCGGGTGTACCTGTCTTCAATAAGCGCGGTGAGTTCGTGGTCACCTCCACCGGGGTTGAGGGAAGCCTCATCTATGCCACTTCCGCCTTGCTTCGAGACGCTATCACTGCACGGGGTTCGGCAACTTTCCTGCTCGATCTCCTGCCAGGGCATACAGTCGACCAAGTGCACAAGGCATTGCTCGCGCCACGTGAAGGCCAGAGCTTGGCAAATCATCTTCGCCGTCGCCTTCGCCTGGAGGGCATCAAGAGCGCGCTGCTGCATGAGCTTTTGCCGAGAGATGCTCTACGTGAACCGGGTCTTCTTGCTCGTTACATCAAGGCCCTTCCAGTGCCATTGTCTGCTCCACGACCCATTCAGGAGGCCATCAGCAGTGCTGGCGGCGTAACTTTTGAGTCGTTGGATGACTCCCTTCAACTCAAGAGCTTGCCGGGCATCTTCTGTGCCGGCGAAATGCTCGACTGGGAGGCGCCTACGGGCGGCTATCTGTTGACTGCTTGCCTGGCCAGCGGAGCAAGAGCCGCACGCGGCGTATTGAGCCGGCCCCCCTGGGATCGCCGAGCTCCAGCTCGGCAGCGGCGCATCCAGCCGCGTCAGACGCAGATTAGCCCCCAACGGACCAGTGCCCGCTCCCTGGGACCGCCGAGCTCCAGTTCGGCAGCACGGCCTCCCACCCCACGGAGTTCGAAGCAACCTCAAATGCAAACGGCCACCCTCAGGTGGCCGTTACACAAAGGCTAATTGAAATTAGAACCTATAGCCTACAGATAAAGCAACCATGGTTGGGTTCAACCGATGATTAATTGTCTGCCCAGTCGAGAGCGTGGTCTCGTTCTTGATAAAGGTCTTGCCGACCGTACCTTCTACAAACCAGCGATCATTGAACGCATACACCGCGCCAATGATCAGCGTGGGCGCCAGTTTCGACTGGATGCTCATGCTCGTTGGAGTCTCAGGGGTGCCCCCCGTGATGGCGCTCAAACGGTTGGTGACACGTTCCTTGTAGAACTTGGCATAGGTCAGGCCACCGCCTACGTAAGGCCGAAACTTGGCATTGGCCTCGCCGAAGCGATACTGAGCAAAAACCGAAACAGGCAGACTTCTCGTGCTGCCGATTTCACCCACGCCAGCCACCGAACCGTCACCGATGATTTTGTGTTTGAACGGCAGTGCAAGCGGCACGTCGAGGGCAATGTTGTCGGTCACCATGTAGGTGATGCCGCCGCCCAATTGCGTAGCGCTTTCCACGTCGATCTTGGCTCCAGCAATGCTGGGGGAACTCAGGTCGCCGCTTGTCACCGACGGCGCAATGTGAATAAAGCCCATGCGTGCCTGCCATGTGCCGGCGCTCTGAGCTGATGCGCTGCTCGCAGAGGCCAGGGCCGCCAGAGCTGCCATGGAGATGGAAAGGGTGCGAATGACCTTCATTTTGCGTGCTCTTCCGTAGTTTCTTCTGAGAATGCGTGATGCGGGGAGCATCACAGCCATCCGGCCCTGGCCAGTTCAATGGCGACCATCTGACCCATCAGCTGGTGGCCATAGGGCGTGGGGTGGAAGCCGTCGGAGAACGCATAGGTGGTCCACCAGTTCGCGCCACCCGTGGCGCCAGCGGGAGGCGTCATATCGGAAAGGGTGCGGGCCGTACAGGTGGCAAAGTTATAGGTCGGCAACCCATCGCTGCCAACGCCGGTGGGCGGGCAAGCTGTGGAGGTCACGTTGGTCAGACCGTATTGCGCCGGATCAGCCATTTCCCGCTGGAACGAATCGTAAAAATCAACCACGACCAAGCGCTTGTCGTCGGCGGCATTTTTCACAAGGCGGGCATTGAACGTTTTGACCCAGGTGTCGAACAGGGTTTCAGCTTGTTTGGCGGCTGCAGCTCCCTTGGACGCTGCAATGCTGCCCAGTACCATCTGGAAGCGTGGAGTGAGCGTGACTGGCGGAATGTTCAGCACGGCAATGCGCTCGGCGCCTTTTTCCAGCGCATGCGATTTGATCGCGCCATGGAAAAGATCGGCCAGCGCAGTCATGTACACGGCACCTGCCTGCTCTGGCCCCTGGGGCTGCGGCATCAGCGCTTGCACTGTGGCTGCCGGCAAGAGTGAGCCAATCAAGGCTGCGTAGGAGGCGCCTCCGTCCTGCGCGGCAGCCAGGTAGGCGCCGATCAGGTCTGCTGCATCGTTGCCGCCGCCGTCCATCAGAATCAGATCGCTGCTCTTGTAGCTGCCATTGACCGCCGCCGCATCAGTGATCTGCTTGATCACCGAAAATGGGCTTTGCTGGCCGCCGGGCTGAGTGAAGGCATTGATACGAGCGCCGCCCACTGCATAGGCGGTGCAGCCTGGAGTGGCGTTGAAAGTGGCGCCGGTGTAGCGGTAGAAAGCGCACAGAGAAGGTGCGCCGACGTTGGCAGTTACACGCTCTGTCCAGAGTACATTGGGCTCGCTGCTGCTGCCTTGTACTGTGAATGTGCGCGACGCACCGAGGAGTGTTGCGAAGGTGCCGCTATCAGCCAGGCTGTCTCCCATGACCTTCACAGAAGTTATTCCCGCGGGATTGCCGGGATCCTCGGTCCCACCACCGCCGCAGGCGGCAAGGATCGCGCACGCGGCCAAAGCCGGTAGGGTCCAATGCAGACGTCGCATACTTTGAGCTCCTCAGTTAATGCTATTTAGTTAATATACGCATCGTAACTGAGTTCGCTCGGTACGGGTACTGGGAAAATCCCTCAAGGCCACTTTGGTGCCTTTTTGGGGGGAATTGGGACGTCTCGGTCGGCGGAAAACCGCGCCTATGTCGTCAAACCCCAACGCACAAGTACTTCATTTCCAGATACTCGTCTATGCCGTGACTCGAACCTTCCCTGCCCAGGCCAGACTGTTTCACGCCCCCGAACGGTGCTTGCTCCACGGAAATGATTCCGGTGTTTACACCCACAATGCCGTACTCTAGGGCTTCCGAAACCCGTGTGATGCGCCCAATGTCCCGCGCATAAAAATAGCTGGCCAGTCCGAAAATTGTGGCGTTGGCAGCGTCGATCGCCTCTTGTTCCGTTTTGAAGCGAAACACCGGCGCCAGTGGCCCGAAGGTTTCTTCGCCAGCCACCAGCATTTTGGAGTTGGCGTTGGCAATCACGGTGGGGGCATAAAACTGGCCCTTCAGTTTCTCGCCGCCCGTGAGCACCTTGCCACCTTTCTTGACCGCATCGGCCACGTGTTTGGCTACTTTCTTCACGGCGGCATCCTCGATCAGCGGGCCAATGGTCACCCCTTCGTCGAAGCCATTGCCCACTTTCATCTTGGAAACCCTCGCAGCCAGTTTCTTGACAAACTGGTCGTACACACTGTCTTGCGCGTAGATCCGGTTGGCGCATACGCATGTCTGGCCGGCGTTGCGATACTTGCTGGCGATGGCACCTTCCACGGCGCTGTCCAGGTCGGCATCGTCGAACACAATGAATGGCGCGTTACCACCTAGTTCCAGCGCCAGCTTTTTCACCGTGGGGGCGCATTGGGCCATCAAAATGCGCCCGACCTCCGTGGAACCGGTGAAGGACAGGTGCCGCACAACGTCGCTTTCGCACAGCACTTTTCCGTAGGCGGCGCTGTCCGTTCCTGTAATCACGTTCAGCACGCCGGCCGGGATGCCGGCACGCCGTGCCAACTCGGCTGCGGCCAGGGCTGTAAGAGGCGTCAACTCGGCCGGTTTGATCACTACCGGACACCCCGCCGCGAGTGCAGGTGCCACTTTGCGCGTAATCATGGCCAGCGGAAAATTCCACGGCGTAATGGCCGCGCACACACCAATCGGCTGGCGCAAAACAGACAGGCGTTTGGTGGGGTCAGACGTGGCCAGTGTTTCGCCGCCTACCCGCTTGGCCTCTTCGGCGAACCATTCCACAAAGCTGGCCCCATAGGCCACTTCGCCCTTGGCTTCTGCAAGCGGCTTGCCTTGTTCGGCGGTCATGATGCGTCCAAGATCATCCTGGTTTTCCATCAGGAGCTGGAACCATTTCATCATGATCGCGTGCCGCTGCTTTCCTGTCAGCGCACGCCAGGCTGGCCAAGCGGCGTTGGCGGCTGCAATAGCGCTCTTCACGTCCTTCGGCTCCAAGTCAGCCACATCCGCCAGCAGGCCGCCGGTAGCAGGATCGTTCACGTCGAAGCGCTTTTTCCCTTTGAGCCATTTGCCGTTGACAAAACTGTCCGTTTTCAGCAGGCTGGGATCCCTGAGCAGGGCGAGGGGGCTGGCTTTCATGTCCATGAGGGTCTCCAAATAGTTAAGCGTTGAGCGAATCTTAGAAGCTGGGGGCTCGCCCAATCTAGAGCAAAGGCGAAGCCAGACGCGCCACGGCCTCAAAAAGGCGCTGCGGAGGAGGGGGCTTGTGGTCGGCTATCACTCGTTTGCAATGGGACAGATCCTTTTCGAACATGGCTGCCAACTGCCCGTTGAATTCAGCGCTGAACACCGCCGCCGCCACCTCAAAATTGAGTCGGAAGCTGCGGTTGTCAAAGTTGGCCGAACCCACCATGCCGTAATGGTTGTCCACCAGCAAGGTCTTGGCGTGAAACATACGGCCGCGGTACTCGAACACCAGTACGCCTGCGTGATGCAACTCCTCAAAGTAGGAGCGGGCAGCGGCAGTCACTACGCGCGAATCACTTTTTCCGGCACCATGAGTTTGACCGACACCCCCCGCAGCGCCGCGTTGGTCAGCGCCATCAAAGCGGCTTCAGTCGGTACAAAATAAGGCGTGGCCAGCCAGATGCGCTCGCGCGCCATGTTTATGGCGTCCACCATTGCCCGGTGGATAGCCTCGCTATCGCTGTCGGGCCCAGACGCCACAATCTGCACGGGCACCTTGCCTGGATGCTCCAGTGGCACCATGTTTGCATCATGAATTTGACCGCCCCCTGCATAACCCCAGTCTTGCAAGAACAGGTATTGCAGCCAGCGTACAGCTCCACCTCGCAGCAGCAGATGCGTGTCGCGGTAGGCGTCGTGTGGCCGCACGTGTTCGTTTTCGTCGTCGGTAATGTTGATACCGCCCAGCAAACCCACTCTGCCGTCAATCACGACGATCTTGCGGTGAGTTCGCAGGTTCACCAGCGGGCGCAGGCGGTCCAGCCGCCTGGGGTGAAATATCTCGAATTGCCCGCCCGAGGCCAGGTAGTCGTTGAGGAATCGGTGGCCTCTTCGTGAGCAAAGCACTGGCGAGCCAACGGCATCCACCAGCAGCCGAACGCGCACGCCTTTCCGCGCCTTGTCGGTCAGGGCCCGCAACACGGCTTGACCGGTCGTGTCAGGCTCGAAGATGTAATACTCCAGGTGTATGTGTTGCTTTGCGGATTCAATCTCGCCAAGCAGCGCATGCAGCGTGGCGCCACCGCTCTGCAGCAGGTGCACCTCATGGCAACTCGCCAGTTGAAGGCCGCAGCTTTGCTCAATCAGCGCCGCGTGTTGCACGGCCCACAAGGGCGGCTCTGCGCGACCCTCTCGCAAGGTTCGCAAGTCCCCCTGTGACATCAGGGCCGCCTGCTGATGCCAACGCCTCATTCGCTGCCGCTTGACCCGCTGAGGTCCAAAATACGCGTACACCGCCAGGCCGATCACCGGCATCAAGTTCAGCACCATGATCCAAGCCAGTGTCGAGACCGGTGAGCGCCGCTGCATCACGACCCAGGTCGTCAGCACGATGCTGGAAACCGTCCAGACCCAGCCCAACCAGTTGAGCCAGGAATGGCCGGCGATGGTCCAGGTCGGCAAGTTCATGCTACTTGGGACACTAGCGTTGGTGAGCAATGAGTCTGGTGTGCCATTCGTCGGCTTTGAATCCCACAGTTACATCGTCTGCCGCATCGCTCCATTCGACCACTGGGCGTTTGATGGCGCTCGGATGCTCCACCAGCAATGCGATGGCGCTCGCATCATCCTTCACGGCGGCTTGTGCGGCGGGATCCAGCCTGCGCCAGGTAGTGCCCTGTCGATTGAGCACTTTTTCCCAACCCACAGCGTTTACCCAGCGCTGAAGCTGTGCGGGCGGTACCCCGTTTTTCTTGAAATCGTGAAACTCGTAGGCGACATCATGCTCAGTCAGCCAGACTCGTGCCTTTTTAACGGTGTCACAGTTGGGAATACCGTAAAGCGTCAAATTGATTGTCATGATGGCGATGATGCCATGTCCGCATAACCACCGTCTAAGAGAAAATCCCCCCATATGAAAACTCTAGAAGACTGGCTCCTACACGCCGAGCGCCTGCACTCCACCACCATCGACATGGGCCTCACTCGCGTAAGCGCCGTAGCCAGAAAGATGGAACTTGCTTTCTCCTGCCCCGTATTCACCGTGGCCGGAACCAACGGCAAAGGCTCCACCTGCGCCATGCTCGAATCCATTCTGCTGCGCGCAGGCTGGCGCACCGGCGTATTCACTTCACCGCATCTGGTGCATTTCGAAGAGCGCTGTCGAATTCACGGCGAACCAGTCAAGGCCGAAGCCCTGCTGGCTTCATTCGAGCAGGTTGAGCAGGCGCGGGGCGACATCACCCTGACCTACTTTGAGTTCACCACTCTCGCCATACTTCATGCGCTGTCCATCGCGGGACTCGACGCGGTTGTCCTTGAAGTCGGATTGGGCGGGCGCCTTGACGCCGTCAACATCATCGACACCGATTGCGCCATCATCACCAGCATCGACATCGATCACGCCGAGCTGCTCGGTGACACCCGCGAAATAATCGGCGTCGAGAAAGCGGGCATTATGCGCACGGGCCGCCCTGTTATCGTGAGCGACCCGGTTCCCCCGCAGAGCGTCATCGACCATGCCACAGAAGTGGGTGCCGATCTGTGGATGTTAGGGCGTGACTTCAACTACAACGGCGACCCCCAGCAATGGGCCTGGGCAGGGCGGGGCAGGCGTTATGCCGGTCTGGCCTACCCGGCTCTGCGCGGCGCGAACCAGCTTATCAACGCCTCTGGCGTGCTCGCTGCACTCGAAGCCATGCGCTCGCGTCTACCCGTCACGGCTCAGGCTGTGCGCACCGGGCTTGCGTTGGTTGAACTACCGGGGCGTTTTCAGGTGGTTCCCGGCAAGCCATCGCTGGTGCTGGACGTAGCCCACAACCCTCACGCCGTCGCGGCGCTCGCTCTCAACCTGGACGCCATGGGGTTCTATCCCACTACCCATGCCGTCTTTGGTGCTATGGCCGATAAAGACCTGGCGCTCATACTCTCGCGCATGGACCCCATCATTGATCGTTGGTATTTCACCGATCTCCCGACCTCACGCGCTGCGCCCGGTGCCGCTCTGCAAACAGCCTGGCAAGCCATCACCCGGCGCCAGGATGCAGCATCCAGCCTCCACGACGATCCGCAAGGCGCTTTGCAGGCCGCGGTGGAAGCGGCAGACCCCGCTGATAGAATCGTCGTCTTTGGATCGTTCTTCACGGTGGGCGGCGTGCTACAGCACGGCGTACCTCGTCTATCTGGCGACTGACTCGGCAACTCATGGCGTTTTTCAAGTTTCGGCTGCGAGGGCAGCCCACTGAGTCAATTCCGACCACAGGCCGCAGATCGGCAAAAAACGCCTCTGCCCCAACGGAAACCATCGAAACCCTGCGGCGCCGGGCGCGCTACCGCCTTATCGGCGCTGCGGTCCTGGTTGGCGTAGCCGTCATCATCTTTCCCCTGCTGTTCGACACACAGCCGCGGCCCGTATCCATGGATGTGCCCATCACTATCCCGGACCGCGAGCGAGTACCTCCTCTGGAGCAACCTGCCGCGATAACGCACGCAGGCAAAGTATCTTCAGCTGCCAGTCTCGGCGAAGGCGAGGAAGTGGTCGCGCAAGGCGCACCGCACCGTGAGGCACCTGTCGTATCCGAGGCGCCCCCACCCCTCTCGCGCCCAGATAAATTATCTGAAAAACCTTCAGAGAAGGTGGCAGATCACGCTCCGGATAAAGCGGTTGAAAAGGCTGCTGAGCGATCAGTTGAGAAACCCATTGAAAAACCAATTGAAAAGCCCGCGCCCAGGCCAATCGAAAAGCCTGTAGAAAAGGTGGCTGAGAAGCCGACCGAAAGGCCTGCTGCAAAGCCCGAGTCAGCTCCTGAGCGCAAGCCAGAGGAAACGCGGTCCCGCACCGAGGAAGCTGCCCGTGCCCGTGCGTTGCTCGAAGGTCGCACCCTGGAGGCAAACGCTGCCAAGCCCGAGGCCAAGCCTCCGGCAGCCGCCGACGCTGGACGCTTCATCGTGCAAGTTGGTGCCTTCGCAGACGTCAATTCAGCACGCGAGGCAAGAGCCAAGGCCGACCGTGCCGGTGTCAAGACCTACACCCAAGAAATCAGCACTGCCCAAGGCAAACGCATTCGTGTTCGCGTAGGCCCCTTTGCAACCCGCGAAGACGCCGAAAAAGCGGCGGCCGCCCTAAAAAAATCAGGCCTACCCGGAGCGGTCCTGGCGCTCTAGCATGAACCTTTCGCAGTGACCGCCTTCGACTGGATTTCCATAACCATAGTGTCGGCGTCCCTCTTGTGGGGCGCATGGCGTGGCTTTCTTTACGAAGTGCTGGCACTAGGCAGCTGGGTATTCGCCTTCCTGGCTGCCCGCTGGGCAGCCCCCGTTGTGGGGCAATGGCTCCCCATGGGCTCCTCATCTGATGAAATTCGCTACATAGCCGGCTTCGCGCTCGTATTTATCGGCGCAGCCTTCCTGGGGGGAATGATCGCCTGGGCAGTGCGCCGCGGGGCTGCCTCGTTAGGCATGCGGCCCGTGGACAGGGTTCTGGGTGCTGTATTCGGCTTGGCAAGGGGCTTGGTGCTCCTGCTGGTGGCGGCTGCCGTTGTGGCCATGACTTCCGCGCGCGAAGCCCCCTGGTGGCTTGAATCTCCCAGCGCCCGTTGGCTCACCATGGCACTTAGCGAGATTCACCCCTTGTTGCCCGAGCCTGTTGGAAAATATATCCCTACATGACACCCACCCAGTCGCTGATTTCAAGGCGCCACGGCTTCCGAAAAGCCCATGGGACGTGCACCGTAAACAGCAAGAATAAGCTAGGAGCCTGTCGGACTTGGAGCGCCGAAAGCGAAAATGGAACCCAGCGAGGACAGTTTTTGCAGGATTCGCAGGCCCATAGCCCAGCTATGGGTCAAGAAGACTGTGAAAAATGGACCGCTGCGGCCCATTTGCAGCCGGCGATTTCCAAGTCCGACAGGCTCCTAAACAGCAAGCAAACCCGCCGGGTTGATCGGGTTCAAATAGCCCCCGATTCAACGCCACTTTTCAAGAACCTCACCGATACTCATGCCGCTTCGGCCTGACAATCGGCGCTTCGATCCATCATTCTAGGACGGCACTCATCATGTGCGGCATTGTCGGCGTTGTCAGCAACGCACCCGTCAACCAACTCATTTACGACGCCCTGCTGCTCCTGCAGCACCGAGGGCAAGATGCCGCTGGCATCGTTACGCAACATGAGCGAAAGTTCTTCATGCACAAGGCCAAAGGCATGGTGCGCGACGTCTTTCGCACACGCAACATGCGGGCCCTGCCTGGCAATCTCGGGCTCGGCCAGGTTCGCTACCCCACAGCTGGCAACGCCGCCAGCGAGGAAGAGGCGCAACCGTTTTACGTGAATGCTCCGTTCGGTATCGTGCTCGTGCATAACGGCAACCTGACCAACGCCCACGCCCTGAAGGCTGAGCTCTTCAACACAGATCACCGGCACATCAACACCGAGAGCGACTCCGAAGTGCTGCTCAACGTGCTGGCTCACGAGCTGGAAAAAGCCACACGCGGCGCAGACCTGGGTCCTGCCGAGGTGTTTGCCGCCGTGTCGGGTGTGCACCGGCGCGTGCGCGGCTCCTACGCGGTTATTGCGCAAATTGCAGGTCATGGTCTTCTTGCATTCCGGGATCCCTTCGGCATTCGCCCCCTGTGCATTGGACGCAGCAAGGACGGCACCGTCATGCTGGCCAGCGAGTCGGTCACCCTTGAAGGCACTGGTCATGTGCTAGAGCGCGACGTTGCGCCCGGCGAAGCCGTGTTCGTCTCACTGGACGGCAAAATCCAGGCGCAGCAATGTGCCGAGCGTTCGCAGCTGTCGCCGTGCATCTTCGAATATGTTTACCTCGCGCGCCCAGATTCGGTGCTAGACGGCATCTCGGTCTACCAGGCACGCATGAGTCTTGGCGAAACGCTTGCCCAGCGTGTGATTTCCGTCGTTCCCCCCACTGAGATCGACGTCGTGATTCCCATTCCGGAATCTAGCCGCCCCAGCGCCACCGAGCTTGCCCACCTTATCGGCAGACCCTATCGTGAAGGCTTTGTGAAGAACCGCTACGTGGGTCGAACCTTCATCATGCCAGGTCAGGCGGTACGCTCGCGCTCCGTCCGGCAAAAGCTCAATGCAATCACCAGCGAGTTTGAAGGCCGCAACGTTCTGCTGGTAGACGACTCCATCGTACGCGGCACCACCTCCAGGGAAATCGTGCAAATGGCCCGCGAAGCCGGCGCGCGAAAGGTCTACATGGCCAGTGCGGCTCCGCCGGTGCGCTTCCCGAACGTCTATGGCATCGACATGCCCACCAAAGAGGAGCTTGTTGCCCACGGCCGTACCGTTGAAGAAGTGCGCCAGATCATTGGGGCAGACGCACTCATCTACCAGGACGTAGACGCCATGAAGCGTGCTATTGGCTCGCTCAATCCTGCCATTCATGGCTTCGATGCATCCTGCTTTGACGGTCAATATGTCACTGGCGACATCACTGATGGCGACATCGCTCGCATGAACGAGCAGCGTGTCACCTCCCACGAAGGTGACGAAGATACATCGCGCCTTGCACTTCCCAACGCCACTGAAGCTTGAAACGGGGCCGTCCGATGAATTCCGATTCCCGACCGTCTCCAGACCTTCCTGAAGGCCTTCATCCTGACACCCTGGCGGTACGTGTAACCGTGCCGCGCAGCCAGTACGGAGAGCATTCAGAGGCCCTGTACCTCAGCAGTTGCTTCGTTCAGCCGGATTCAGAAACGTCGGCCCACCGCTTTGCCAACCCGAGTGAAGGCTACACCTACACGCGCACCGGAAACCCTACCGTGACGGCGTTTGAGCGCCGGCTGGCTGCCCTGGAAGGCGCCGAAAGCGCCATTGCCACGGCCAGTGGCATGTCGGCTATTTTGCTGCTCGGCCTGGGCTTGCTCAAGAGCGGAGACCACGTCATCTGCTCGCAGTCCATGTTTGGCTCCACCATGAAGATGTTCGGCACCGATTTTGCAAAGTTCGGTGTGGAGACCACCTTTGTGTCGCAGACCAACGCAGCCGCGTGGCAAGCTGCCGTCAGGCCCAACACGCGCTTGCTGTTTGCCGAGACCCCTACCAATCCGCTCACGGAAGTGTGCGACATTGCGGCTCTCGCTGCCATAGCGCACAGCGCAGGTGCACTGCTGGCCGTGGACAATTGCTTTGCCACGCCCATTTTGCAGCGCCCCCTGCAGCTGGGAGCCGATCTGGTAATTCACTCCGGCACCAAGTTTCTCGATGGCCAGGGCCGCGTCATGGCAGGCGCCATTTGCGGGTCTTCAAAATACGTCGACCAGATTTTTGCTCCCCTGATTCGTTCGGCCGGAATGGTGCTTTCGCCGTTCAACGCCTGGGTGGTCACCAAGGGGCTGGAAACTCTGTCGCTTCGTGTCAAGGCGCAAAGTGCCAATGCCCTTCAGCTTGCCAAATGGCTGGAGCAGCACCCCGCGATCGACCGCGTTTTCTACCCCGGTCTGCCTTCGCACCCGCAGCATGAGTTGGCCATGGCGCAGCAGTCTGGTATTGGTGGGGCCATCATCGCCTTCTCTGTGCGTGGCAATTCGCCCGAGCAGGCGAGGGCGCGTGCTTTCCACGTCATAGACAGCGCCCGCATCTGCAGCATTGCCACCAACCTGGGTGATGTAAAAACCCTCATCAGCCACCCGGCCAGCACCTCGCATGGCCGTTTGTCAGAAGAGCAGCGACAGGCGGCAGGTGTTGTGCAAGGTCTGATCCGGCTTGCTGTCGGCCTTGAGCATGTGCCAGACATCCAGGCTGACCTTGCCCGTGGGCTCGATACCTGTGCCAGCGTGGCCTGAAGCCGCTGATTCCTTATTAGAAAAATATGTCCGAGAAACCAGTTTCCACCGGCGCCCAGCGCGTGCGCACCCGTTTTGCGCCTTCCCCTACGGGCTTCATTCATCTGGGCAACATCCGCTCAGCGCTCTACCCATGGGCCTTTGCGCGCTCCCAAGGCGGCGACTTCATTCTGCGTATCGAAGACACCGACCTGGAGCGTTCCACCCAGGCTGCGGTAGACGTTATCCTGGAAGGCATGGCCTGGCTGGGGCTCGACCATGACGAAGGCCCGTTCTACCAAATGCAGCGCATGGAGCGCTACAAGGAAGTGCTCGCCCAGCTGCAAGCCGCAGGCCACGTCTACCCATGCTACATGAGCGTTGCTGAGCTCGACGCCCTGCGCGAGAAGCAGATGGCCGCCAAGCAAAAGCCCCGTTACGACGGCACCTGGCGCCCTGAGCCCGGAAAAACGTTGCCGCCGGTACCAGAGGGCGTAAAGCCCGTCCTGCGCTTTCGCAACCCGCTGGAAGGCGTAGTCGCGTGGGACGACAAAGTCAAAGGCCGTATTGAGATCGCCAACGCCGAGCTTGACGACCTCGTCATTGCCCGGCCAGACGGCACACCCACCTACAACTTCTGCGTAGTCGTTGACGACATCGACATGCATATCACGCATGTGATCCGTGGAGACGACCACGTCAACAACACGCCGCGGCAGATCAACATCTTCCGTGCGCTCGATCATGAGCCTCCCGTTTACGCGCACCTACCCACCGTGCTGAACGAGCAGGGCGAGAAAATGAGCAAGCGCAATGGCGCCAAGCCTGTCACGCAGTATCGCGACGAAGGCTTTCTGCCAGACGCCATGGTCAACTACCTCGCACGCCTGGGCTGGAGCCACGGAGACGACGAAATATTCAGCCGCCAGCAGTTCCTGGAGTGGTTCAACCTTGATCACCTGGGCAGAAGTGCAGCCCAGTTCGACGAGGCCAAGCTGCGCTGGGTCAATGCTCAGCACCTCAAGGCCATGGACGATGCAGCCCTGGCACCCCTGGTGGCCGCTCAGTTGCAGAAGCGAGGCATCACACCAGACGAGCGCCTACCGGCCATTTGCGGCCTGTTCAAGGACCGTTGTGAAACCCTCATCGTCCTGGCAGACTGGGCGCAGGGGTTCTACACAGATGTGCAGCCCAGTCCCGAAGACCTGGCAACGCATATTACCGAGGCCATCAAGCCCGCGCTGGCCACGTTGGCCGGGCACCTGGAGCAAGCTCAATCCACGTGGGACAAAGCTTCCATCGCAGCGGCCATCAAGCAAACCCTGTCAGCGCATGGTTTGAAAATGCCTCAATTGGCCATGCCTGTTCGCGTTCTCGTCATGGGTACGCCGCAGACGCCATCCCTTGATGCAGTACTTGAACTACAAAATTCTGAAAAAATTTTGGAGAAGTTGCGGAAAGTCTAAATTTCATCGTATACTTCAAGGCTCGACACCTCAACGAGGCAACTCAAATAAATGGGGGTATAGCTCAGCTGGGAGAGCGCTTGCATGGCATGCAAGAGGTCAGCGGTTCGATCCCGCTTACCTCCACCATTAAAGTGTCGAGATGGTTAGTTCCAAGGTTTTGACCCTATCGTCTAGAGGCCTAGGACATCACCCTTTCACGGTGAGTACCGGGGTTCGAATCCCCGTAGGGTCGCCAAGTTTGGCTACACTTGAACTCGCAAGAGTTGCAAAGTAGCTGCCACGCGGAGTGGTAGTTCAGTTGGTTAGAATACCGGCCTGTCACGCCGGGGGTCGCGGGTTCGAGCCCCGTCCACTCCGCCAGTGTTGGAAAAAAGGGTTAGCGAAACTGCTAATCCTTTTTTGTTGGTTTAGGTTAGTTAGTTCAAGGTTTTGACCCTATCGTCTAGAGGCCTAGGACATCACCCTTTCACGGTGAGTACCGGGGTTCGAATCCCCGTAGGGTCGCCAAGTTTGGCTGCACTTTGGTTCGCAAGAATCGCAAAGTAGCCACCACGCGGAGTGGTAGTTCAGTTGGTTAGAATACCGGCCTGTCACGCCGGGGGTCGCGGGTTCGAGCCCCGTCCACTCCGCCATATTTCATGAGGTTTACCTCCTGAGCGCCCGCTAACAAGCGGGCGCTTTTTTATTTCGACTTGGAACTCGCTCAAGGCATTGTCCTCGTCTGCGTCCCACACCCAAAGTCTTGCTGCTGATAGTTTCGCCGCCAGCGCGCTGGCGGCACTCCATGGCGCCGCGCGAACGCACGGCAGAACGCGGCTTCGGTACCATACCCAGCGCGCTCGGCGATCTTGATGATCGGATCCCTGGTCTGCGTGAGATCCATAGAAGCCTGGTACAGCTTCCAGTCGCGCAAATAGCGCATCGGAGCCATGTTCAGGATCTGCTGGAAGTGCTGGCACAGCACGGTCTTGGAAACGCCAGTGGCTTCGGCCAGAGCCTGCTGTGTCCACGCCATCTCTGGTCTGCCATGCAAGACCTTTAAAGCCTTGAAGACCACCGGGTTACCCAGCGCAGCTAGCCAGCCTCCATGCTCACGCGCTGCCAACATTTGCCGGCGCAGCATCTCTATGAATACAACCTCACTCAGTCGCGAGACAATCGTCATGCCTCCCGGCGAGGGTTGATCCACTTCTCGAATCAGCCTCTGCACCGCTGGCGCCAGCCAGTCCCTGCTGTCTATGGAAGTCCGTGCCATCATCACATGGGGTAGTCCTGCCAGCAGAGGCTGGAAATCCAGTACTCTGGCCTCAATGAAGCCGCACAGTATTCGCGCGCGCGGGCCCGGGGCCTCATACTTGACGGTGGGTATCCGCTCCCAAGGCGGTGTTGGTACATCGTCTCCGGGACTAAGGAGACGTCCGTCTATCCCAGAGCCAAAGAAGTGTGGCTTACCTCGTGGAAAAACCAGCACGTCGCCACTGCCAATATCGACTAGCTGCCCTTCCATTTCCAGCCAAAGATTGCCTTCTGCCACGATATGCATGCTGACTGAGCCAGGCGGGCGAAACGGGGCAGGCGACGCATCGACTACCCAGTCGCCGTAGGGCTCGAAGCAATACTGCAGACATTTTGAGACGCGAATGTCCCTCAGCAGGCGCGACAGAACGTCCGCGCCCTCTACCAGAGACAACACTGGCCCGGCCGTCGGATCGATCAATACTTGCGGAAGTTCAGCCAAAGACAAAGGCGTCTCCTGACTCGATACTCGGCCACACTGTAACTGTTCTTCATGGAGACAGCCATGTCCGACAAACTAGTGATTTTGATGTCTCGCGGCATCGACTCGGAAATGTCCTCGGTGGCCTTCACCCTGGCCAACGGAGCCCAGACCGCAGAAATGCAGGTTTTCGTATTCTTGACCAGTACCGCAGTCGACCTCGTGCGTCACCGGGGCCAGCAGTTGACCCATGTACCGCCACTTGAGCCCCTGCGCACCTTGATGGACACATTCTTGGCCCGAGGAGGAAAAATATGGGCTTGCCCACCTTGCGTAAGTTCGCGTGGTTACGAGGCGGGTGACTTCATCGAAGGTGTCGAGATCAAGGGTGCCAGCGCCATGTTCGAGCAAATCAAGGCCGGAGCAGCAACGCTTTCATTCTAGAGTAAGCGCGGCATTCAACTGACGGGCGTCCGCTGCACCCTTCACGCCGATCGGTCCAGAATAGGGGCATCTTCGGCCATCGTACTTGGATGAACTCGACCAAGACAAGGCGCAAGAAGCGCCAAGTTGGCAATATTTGATCTCGGTCGGATCAGCCAACCAAGGTGAGGATGAACCCACGCATCAAGATTCACTTCCGTTCAGGCGGAGGGTGGCTCCGTTGTGGCGCCAAGAACATCGTAGTGATGTCTACCGATTTTTGCGCCGCCCGCGACCTTAGCCTTACGTTAGTACCCATCAAGAGCGTGCAAGCACTGGCCACACAGCAATTGCACCGAGTCCGGAAAAGTTGCCTGCGCCGCCGCACGGCACTGGCGAAAGACGCGAGCTTCGCAGCTACTCGTCAAGTTTCTCGGGGCACACCTCAATCGTGTTCAACCTCAACCGGAGCCTACGTTGTCGGCGGCGATGGCCACTCACGCTGCGGCCCGCGCAACTGCTCGAAAGTTCTTGCCATCTGCAGAACACCCAAATCGTCGAAACGATGCCCTGCAATCTGCAATCCAATAGGCCAGACTTTGCCGCTGTCTGGATCGGTATCGACATATCCACAGTTCACGGAGGCGGCGGGTTGTTCCCCCATGTTGAAGGGAACCGTGAAACCGATATGCTCCAGCCCGCGCAACGGGTCGTTGGTGGGCGATGCCCAATCAAAAGGAGCGGGCCCCACAGGCGACGTCGGCGATATGACGTAGTCAAAGGGTTGCATCGCCTGCTGCGTTGCAACGCGTGTGGCGTGCGTGGCACTGTAGGCTCTAAACACGTCGGCACCGCTCATGCTGCGCGCGCTCTCGGCCCATTGGAGAATGACGGGCAGCACACCAGCGCGCGCATTTGGAGGCAGTGCGTCGATGTCGAGCATGGAGCGCATGCGCCAAAAATGATCCAGGCCGGCCAGAAGCTCTGGCGTCATGAGGGGCTTCATCAGCGTGACAATCGCCCCTTGCCCTTCGAAAAGGTGCCCCGCATGCTCCACCGCCATTCGGATGGCGGCTTCTGTCGGCAGACCGCACCCGGCGTCCAGCATCAAGCCTATGCGCAGGCCCTTCAGGGGTTTGTCTTGGCGCCATGTTAGCGACCAGTCGATATCTTGCGGCGGCAGAGCCATGCAGTCGCGCGCATCAGGGCGGCTGAGCACTTGCATGAGCAAGGCTGCATCAGCCACAGTTCGCGTCATGGGGCCGGCTGAACGGCCCATGTAGGGAGGATCTATCGGCACGCGTCCCAGGCTGGGCTTGAGCCCAAAAATGCCACACCAGCCCGCTGGCAGTCGAATGGATCCGCCGATGTCTGTGCCCAGGTGGAGCGGGCCGTATCCGGCTGCAGCAGCCGCAGCCGCACCAGCGCTGGAGCCTCCCGGTGTGCGAGTAACGTCCCAAGGGTTGCGCGAAATCGTATGAAACGTTGATAAGCCTGACGACAACATGCCGTAATCAGGCATGGTGGTCTTGCTCACCACGACAGCTCCTGCCTCGCGCACTCGCGCTGCGGGTGGTGCGTCATATGCCGCAGGGGCGAGCAGGGTGGCCTTCGTCCCCAGGGGTGTGGGATCCCCGCGTGTGGCAATGTTGTCCTTGATGGTGGTCGGCACACCATCTAGAGGGCCGCAGGGCTCGTGTCGGAGCCAGCGAGCCTCCGCTGCGCGTGCCTGCTGCAGGGCCTCTTCAGGCCTCAGCAGATAGGTGGCGGCAATGTGCGGCTCCCAGCGCTCAATCTGCGTCAGTACGGATTCTGTGGCTTCAATAGGGGAGAATTCGCCAGCTTTGTAGCCGGCGATGAGTTCAAGCGCGGAAAGTTGGTGCAAGGCCATACCGCTGCCGATCAGGTCCAACTGAGCGCGGCCAAGTCGTTGACGAAGATGGGCATATCTTTCCAGAGCCCGGTAAGGCGTCGATTCGCCACCGTGAGCCACTGGGGCTGGTAGAGCCACGCCAAAACGGCATCGTCGGCCAGCATTCTTTGTGCATCGCCCAGGAGCTTGTTGCGCTCGGCCACGTTCGCGGTGTTTTTGATTTTGCTGAAAAGCTCGTTGAACTTCGGGTTGTTGTAGCCCCAGTAGTAATCCGGCTTGGTGAAGTTGGCCAGATCAAAGGGCTCCACGTGGCTGATGATGGTTAGGTCGTAGTTGTGCGCGCCGCCGAAGGTATTGGCGAGCCACTGCGCCCACTCCACGTTCTGCACCTTGGCCGTAATGCCCACCTTGGCCAACTGCGCCACAATCACCTCTCCACCCTGGCGTGCGTAGGGGGAGGGGGCAGCACGAGACTCAGCTCCAGCGGCGTGGTAATGCCTGCCTCCTTAAGCAGCGCACGCGCCTTGTCAGGGTTGTAAGGGTTCAGGCCGGTCGTGTCGACGTAGCCCGCCGCCCCAGGAACGTAGTGGCTCCCAATCGGCACGCCGAAGCCATCTCCCGCGCCGGAAATCACCGCCTTGCGGTCTATGGCCGCGGAAATCGCGCGCCGCACGCGCACGTCGTTCAGCGGCTTCTTCTGGTTATTGATCGCCAGCACCGTCTTGGCGCGCGAACCACTCGAAATGGTCTGCAGGCGCGAGTTGGCCTTGAACTGCGCCGCACCCCGTGGAGTAACGCGCACGAAAGCATCGACGTCTCCGGAAAGCACGGAGGCGACCTGGGCTGCCGGGTCGCTTATGAATCGGAAGGTGGCGCGTTTGATGCGCAGGGCACTGGCGTTACGGTAGCTCGGAGAGGCGCGCAAGGCGACGGATGAACCCTTGTTCCAGCGATCCAGCATATAAGGGCCGGTGCCCACAGGGGTCGCGTTGTTTCCGTCTGCACTCTTGGGCTCGACGATTGCCGACGTGGCCTGGCCCAGGTAGAAGAGGAAGTCTGGGTCGGGTTCCTTGTTGATGATCACCACCGTGTGGTCATCCATCGGGCGCACGCTTTCCATCGCGGCGAAAGTTCGCTTGTCCTTGTTCGTGCTTTTTTCGCCAGCTGCCCGTTCGAAGCTGAACTTCACCGTCTGGGCATTGAGCGGCTCACCATTGCTGAACTTCACGCCTTTGCGCAGATGAAAGGTATAGGTCCGCAGGTCAGGCGAGACTTCCCAGCGTTCTGCCAGCAGCGGCGTGACGCTGCCGTCCGAATTGATCTTGGTCAGCGTCTCCAGGATGTTGTAGTGAACGATTTCAGCAATGGCGGACGCCGCACCGGCCGTAGGATCCAGGCCCGGCGGCTCCAGCGTCATGCCCAGGACCACCGCATCCTTGCGCGCTTGTGAGAATGCAGGCGCGCTGGCGAGCGCGGCTGCTGCGGGAATAGTCAAGGCAAAATCGCGACGCTTCATTTTCGAATGTCTCCTGGGAACGGGGCTTCATAGGAACTGCGCTACGCTGAGCGCGCCTCTGCGGGAACTCGCGCCTACTTCAGAGGGTTCTGCAATATTACTTGCCTTTTCTCTATTGCAGTCGTCTCCTGGATTTGCACGTCTGAGGCGCTCATGGCCGAGTCGGACTCAATTCGCCGGAATGGTCTGCAATTCAGGTACAGATGCAAGTAAAGTTCGCGTGTAGGCATGTCTGGGTTCACGTAGAACCTGTGTGACCGGTCCGTGCTCCACGATCAGTCCGTCCTTCATGACCGCCACGTCGGAGCAAAGATGGCTGACCACGGCCAGATCATGGCTGATGAACAGGAAAGTAACGCCGTTATCGTCGCGCAAATCGGCCATCAGGTTGAGTACCTGCGCCTGTACGGACACATCCAAAGCACTCACGGCCTCGTCGGCGACGATCAGCTTGGGCCGCGTGACGATCGCCCGCGCTATGGCAATGCGTTGACGTTGCCCACCAGAAAATTCATGCGGATACTTGTCTAGCGCGTCTGTGCGCAAACCAACGGACTGCAGCGCCGCGGCTGCGCGCTCCCGCTGTTCCGCCCGCGAAGAGTTTTCCACAGCAGACAGTGGTTCGGTCACCGTGCGCCACACTGGGCGCCTGGGGTCCAGCGAGCCATAAGGGTCTTGGAAGACCATCTGAAAATCGCATCGTGCCGAGCGTAGATCACTCGATGAGAGTGCATTCAGATCTCGTCCTTCAAAACGCACGGTGCCTCCGCTGGGCCGCTCAAGTGCCATGGCCAAGCGTGCCAGCGTACTCTTGCCAGACCCGGATTCGCCCACGATACCCATGCTGCGGCCGGCCTGGACGCCAAGAGAAACTCCCTTTAGCGCTTGCACGGTCCGGGGTGGCCTGAACAGCGATTCTCGCGGTAAGGCGTAGTTGCGAGTCAGGTCGGTGAGCTCAAGCAGGAAGGGTGTTTTCTCGTGATCCGTCATGGGTAGAGAAAGTGCCGAGAATGGCTTCGGGTACTCCGCAGCGTACGCAATGATAGGCCGACAAAGAAATTTCCGGCGGTACTATGCTGTCGCACGACGGAAGTGTAAAGGTGCAGCGGCCAGCAAATGGGCACCCCGCTGGCAGGTCGAAGAGGTCTGGTACGGAACCGGCAATGGTTTCCAGGCGGTCACCGCGATGCGCCGCCAGTCGATGTGCCAGGCTGGGCCGGGCAGCCAGCAACCCGCGTGTATACGGGTGTGCCGGTCGCGCGAATACCTGGTTTGTTTTTCCCTGCTCTACAACGCTTCCACCGTACATGACCATCATGCGCTTGGCGTTCTGCGCCACGACACCCAGATCGTGGGAGATAAGAATCAGTGCCATGCCGCGTTCAGCCACCAGATCGGCAATTAGGCGCAGCACCTGTTTTTGCACCGTGACGTCGAGGGCGGTCGTGGGCTCATCGGCGATCAGTACGTCGGGCTCTGCGGAAAGGGCCATGGCGATCATGATCCGCTGGCGCTGGCCACCTGAAAACTGATGCGGGAAGCTGTCGATTCGCCTTTCCGGCTCCGGTATGCCCACACGTTCCATCAACTCAATGGCTTTTTGCCGGGCAGCACGTGCGCTGAGGCCCAGGTGCAGGCGCATGGGCTCCATGATCTGTGCGCCCACTCTGTGTACAGGGTTCAGCGCCGTCATGGGCTCCTGAAAAATCATGGCCATGCGCCGCCCCCGAATGCCTCGCCAAGCACGGTCGCGCAACCCGATGAGCTCTTCTCCATCCAGCCGAATGCTTCCACTCACCTCGGCGTTCTCCGGCGCCAAACCCATCAGCGCCAGAGCCGTCATGGACTTGCCGCAGCCTGATTCACCCACCAGGCCTAACGTGTCCCCGCGCTCGAGCGAGAAGCTCATGCCCCGCACGGCCGCCGCGGTGCCGCGAAACGTCCGCAACGCAACATGTAGGCCGGAAACTTCAATCAAGGGCATGAGGCATATGGATTCAGAGTCGCCAAGTTATCTGGGCACACTAGCGTGAGGCTAGTCTTTTGTCGAGAACATCGCGCAACCCATCGCCGAGCAAATTGAGTCCCAATACCGCCAGGGCAATAGCCATTCCTGGCCAAACTGCCAGCAAAGGCGCCTGGAACATCAGGGTTTGAGCTTCGGCCAGCATTCGCCCCCAGCTTGGTTGTGGGGGTTGGGTGCCCAGGCCCAGGTAAGACAATGCGGCCTCGGCCAATATCGCAATGGCAAACCGGATTGTCGCCTGCACAATCAGCACCGGAAGCACGTTGGGCAACACGTGTTGCCACGTAATGGCCCAGGCCCCTTTGCCACAGGCGCGCGCAGCCAGCACATACTCGCGATTCCAGACGGAGTTGGCGGCAGCCCGGGTAATGCGTGCGAACGTGGGGATGTTGTAGATGCCAATGGCAATGATCGCGTTGACGATGCCGGGGCCATAGACGGCGGTCAGCATGATCGCCGTAAGAATGGCGGGGAAGGCCAGGCCAAAATCAGACACCCGCATGATCAGCTCTTCAACCCAGCCGCGCCGTGCGGAAGCCAGCAAACCCAATGCAGTGCCTGCGACCAGCCCGATGCCCACGGCAATAACGCCCACCAGTATGGATGCGCGCGCACCTACCAGCAGGAGTGACGACACGTCGCGGCCAAAGGCGTCGGTACCCAGCCAGTGCCGACCGCCAGGAGGAAGCAGCTTGGCATCCATGTCGACCTCGTACACGGAGTAGGGCGTCCAGAAGTATGAGAGCGCGGCCGCCAGCAGCAAAAATGCTGTGAGCGTTCCTCCCACGACAAAGCCAGGGTGCCGACGGGTGCGCGCCCAGAAGCCCGGTGCAGATCGCTTCGTGTGCGAGCCAGTCTTTGCGGAAGACGTGTTGGCGACGGTCATATTTCGCTGGCCTTCACACGAGGGTCAATCACGGCATACAGCACATCGACCACAAAGTTCACAATCACCACCATGGCTGCCAGCAGCATCACACAATTGCGCACCACGATCAGGTCCCGGTTGGCTATGCTCTGAAAAATAAGCCGCCCTAAGCCCGGGAGGTAGAAGACGTTTTCGACCACAATCGTGCCGGCCAGCAATTCGGAGAATTGCATGCCCATGACGGTGATGACGGGAATCATCGCATTCCGCAGCACATGACCCCATAACGTGGCCCTATGCGACAAGCCCTTGGCACGTGCTGTGCGCACGAAGTCTTCGCGCAGCATTTCCAGTACTGCGGATCGGCAAAAACGCGCCAAAATCGCCGCCTGAACGACCGACAGGGCGACGGCCGGCAATATGAGCGCCTTGAGGCCCTCCCACACGCCAGGCCAGAAGCCGTCTTCAAAATACCAACCGTCAAAGCCGCCCGCAGAAAACCACTGCAGCTTTACGGAGAACAGCAGAATCAGCAAGATCGCGAACCAGAAGTTGGGAATGGCGATGCCGATCTGTGCGACGCTCATCAAGCCTATATCGCCTGCGCGGTTGTGTTGCGATGCTGCATACACCCCCACCAGCAGCGCGAGCACCGTGGTCAGCAGCATCGCCATGACAGCCAGCGGAACGGTCAGTGAAAGGCGCTCGGCGATCAGTTCGGAAACTGGTGAACCATACGTGTATGACATTCCCATATCTCCGCTGACCAGGCCCGCTATCCAATGCAAATAACGTTGCAGTGCGGGTTGATCCAGGCCGAGTTCAATCGTCTTGGCGCGAACCGCAGCCGGGTCGGCGTCTGGCCCCATCAGCACCTGTGCTGCGTTGCCGGGCAAGATCTCCAGAACCGAGAACACGATCACCGAAGTGGCCGCCAGTGTGGCCAGCAGGGTCAGTACGCGTTTGAAGAGAAAATAGCTCATGAAGTACCGGCATTATCAACACAAAGCGTGGCGGCTTTGCTGATTCGTTGTGCCAATACGTCCACCGAGGCGGATAATCACACTATGAATTCTGTTTGGTTTCCGAGGGTGGTCCCATGGCGTTGATGATTACTGAAGAGTGCATCAACTGCGATGTTTGCGAGCCTGAGTGCCCCAATCAGGCCATTTCCATGGGGCCCGAGTTCTATGTGATCGACCCTGCCAAATGCACAGAGTGCGTCGGTCACTTCGACGAGCCTCAGTGTGTGCAGGTTTGTCCGGTCGAGTGCATCCCGGTCAATCCCGAGATGGTTGAAGACAAGCAATCTCTCTTGCAGAAGTTTCAGCGCCTGCAAGAGGCGGGCGGTTAGCCCAGAATTGGTGCACCCACGTGCCCATGAACTGAGCACCTGGAAAAAGGCGCGGGATGGGGCTAGGAGCCGTTACCGCCCGTGCCTTCAGTTTCACGCCGAGGTGGTTTTTCGCGAGGTGGCTTCGAGGTGTGGATCAGCACCGTGGCTTGGGCTGTCTCGCCATCCGCCAACAGCGAAAAAGCTTTGGCCGATCGGGCAATGGATTCTTCGATGGCCATCAACTCATCGGCAGGCGGTTTCCTCAGAACCCAGCCCACTACCTGGGATTTATCGCCCGGGTGGCCGATCCCGATACGAAGGCGCCAATAATCCGATGAACCCAGTTGGGCATGTATGTCCCGCAAGCCGTTGTGGCCGGCGTGTCCGCCACCTTTTTTGAGCTTGGTTTGGCCGGGGGGCAGATCTAGTTCGTCGTGTGCGACCAGTATCTCTTCCGGTGCGATCTTGTAAAACCTTGCCAGTGCAGCCACGGACTTGCCCGACAAGTTCATGAAAGTTTGCGGCTCCAGCAGCCAGATACTGCGCCCTTGCAGATTGATCCTTGCCACTTTGCCGTGGTAGCCGCGGTCGGCCTGCAGGTTGGTGCCAAGTGAGCGTGCCACAGCATCGATCCACCAGAAGCCGGCATTGTGTCGGGTATCTTCGTAATCTGGGCCTGGGTTGCCGAGGCCAACGAACAGCTTGATCATGGGAGGATTATCCTGGATCCGGTAGTTGGACGCGCCCGAGCAGGTCGTCATCGGGTGCGCTGGCAAGACGTGAGGACGCGGCAGGCTCGTGCCTGCAAGGGTGAGGGCTGCGGCTCCAAAGGCGCCTGCGCGCCTTTGGACAGCGCGAACATGCCCAGCCTCTGGCTGGGTTGCGCCCTGCAAGGGGAGCAACGCCGCCAGCGTGCCCGAGGGCGGCCTGATCGGGTGCGTAGCGCTCTCAGCCGCAGCCGGCCGCCCAAACAGGTGAGCGTGATCGGAGCATCGAAATTGAGTATCCACGCGGCTTTCTTGGAGATTGCAAGCGGTCAACTGCCGGATCCAGGATAATCGTTGCGGCTGAAATGCAAAAAGCCCGCCAGGGGCGGGCTTGGTCAAAAGCCAAGAAGAATTACTTCTTGTCTGCCGGAGCAGCAGCGGCGGCGGCTGCGTCAGCGGATTCTTCGCTAGCAGGAACCACAACCGAAACCAGCACGGGGTTGCCCTGACCGTGCAGAACAGCCTTCACGCCTTTTGGCAGTTGAATGTCGTTCAGAGTGACGGTGGAGCCTTTTTCCAGTTTGGAGAGGTCAACACTGATCGACTCAGGCAGATCGGCGGGCAGGCAGGAAATTTCAAGTTCGGTCAACACGTGGTTAACCAGGCACTTGTCAGTCTTGACGGCATTCGACTCTTCTTCGCCTGTGAAGTGCAACGGCACTTTCATGGTGATTCTGGTCTTGGCGGAAACGCGCTGGAAGTCCACGTGCAGCACTTGTTGCTTGTACGGGTGAACTTGCAGATCACGCAGCAGCACCTGGCTGCTCTTGCCGGCCAGATCCATCTCGAGAACGGAAGAGTGGAAGGCTTCTTTCTTGATGGCTTGCCACAGAGCGTTGTGGTCAAGTTCGATCAACTGAGGTTCACTCTCGCCACCGTAAACGATGCCGGGGACCTTGCCAGCGTTGCGCAGACGGCGGCTCGCACCCGTACCCTGCTTGCTGCGCTCAAAAGCGACAAATTTCATAACTAACTCCTTGAATGAAGCCGACCGCGACCAGTGCGGCTCCGGTTTGAAAGGGCCTCGTGCAACGTCTTAAACTACCAACGAGTGCACCGCAGACCAGTTGCGTTCTTAGAACAGGTTTTCCTGCTCTGAGAACAGACTCATGACGGATTCACCGCGGGCAATACGCTGAATCGTTTGAGCGATCAGCGGAGCCACGGAAAGCTGGCGAATCTTGCCGCAAGCCGACGCATTGTCGGACAGCGGAATGGTGTTGGTCACGACCACTTCGTCAAGCGCGCTGCCTTGGGCAATGCGCTCGATGGCTGGTCCTGAAAAATCGGGTGGGTGCAGTAGGCATACACCTTTTTGGCACCGCGTTCTTTAAGCACTTCGGCAGCCTTGACCAGGGTGCCTGCAGTGTCGATCATGTCGTCCATGATGACGCAGTTGCGGCCATCAATGTCGCCGATCACGTGCATCACTTCGCTCACGTTGGCTTTGGGCCGGCGCTTGTCAATGATGGCGAGGTCGCAGTTAAGCTGTTTGGCCAAGGCGCGTGCACGCACCACACCGCCAACGTCGGGGCTGACCACCAGCAGATCTTCATAGTTCTGTTGGCGAAGATCACCCAGCAGAACAGGCGACGCGTAGATGTTGTCGACCGGAATGTCGAAGAAGCCCTGAATCTGGTCGGCGTGCAGGTCCATTGTGAGGACGCTGTTTACACCGACAGCCTGCAGCATGTTGGCGACCACCTTGGCCGAGATGGGAACTCGTGTGGAACGCGGACGGCGATCCTGGCGGGCATAGCCAAAATAGGGGATGACCGCGCTGATCCGCTCGGCCGAGGAGCGCTTGAGCGCATCGACCATGATGAGCAGTTCCATCAGGTTTTCGTTCGTGGGCTGACAGGTGGACTGCACCACGAAGACGTCGCGGGCACGAACGTTTTGCTTGATTTCAACCGTAACTTCTCCATCGGAGAAGCGGCCCACATCTGCGGCGCCAAGCGGGAGGCCGAGATGGCTCGCAATTTCAGACGCAAGTGCAGGATTGGCGTTGCCAGTGAACACCAGAAAGTCGGGATTGGTTGGCGGCTGCATGAGCTTTCCGGTGAGTTGCGCGAGTGGCAAACTTCTTTTGGTCGGCCGGGCTGCGCTGCGCAAACCTGCGCCGGCCCCGACCCAATGACTAACTATAACCCTGAATGGTTTGGCAGGGGAGGAAGGACTCGAACCCTCGCATGCCGGAATCAAAATCCGGTGCCTTGACCAACTTGGCGACTCCCCTACACAGGTTACAGCTTTCGATGCTGAAAGCGGTAACCCATAATTCTACATGACTTACCAACCACTAAGCGGATGAATTGTCATATTCTCGCAAACCCTTGCTTGCCAGCCTGCCTGTTCAAGCGATTGCACCAGTTTAAACGGTGCGCCGCCGCTTACACGGGCAAACACAGCGCTACCTGAGCCAGTCATTCTGCCTTGCAGGCCGTCCCTATCAAGATAGGCAATGCCCTCGGCAACAAGCGGACAAAGCCGCTCTGCTACTGGCTGCAGATCATTGTGCCCAAAGGCCCAAGGGTTAGCAGCGAAGCCTTCGAGTATAGCAGTATTTGTGTCGCGCTTTAAGTTGCGATCCGAAAAAATTTCTTTGGTGTCGAGCCCCGCAGGTGGCTTCAGCACCACAAACGATGCGGCGGGGAGCTCTATGGGTGTAATCTGCTCGCCCACGCCCTCCACCCAGGCGTTGCGCCCCCGCAGGAAAAAGGGCACGTCTGCGCCCAACTTCAGGCCTATAGCTTCCAACTGGGGAAGCTCCAATCCCAACCCCCAAAGTCGATTGAGGGCCAGCAGCGTGGTGGCAGCATCCGAAGAGCCGCCACCCATGCCGGCCTGAGCTGGAATGCGCTTGACAAGTCCGATGTGTACACCACTTTGGCAGCCGCTTGCAGCCTGCAGGGCTCGTGCGGCGCGCGTGCACAGGTCATCGGCGGGTAACGGCAGGCCGCTCAGATCTTCCCGGGAGATAACCGCGTCGGAGCGACGCTCAAAGTGCAGGGTGTCGCACCAGTCGATCAACATGAAGACCGATTGGAGCAGGTGGTAGCCGTCAGCGCGGCGACCCGTGATGTGCAGGAAAAGGTTCAGCTTGGCCGGTGCCGGCACGTCGAAAATAGCACGCATTCGTGTGGTACCTGGAGCGAGATTTAGCGGTCGAGTACCAGCCGCAAGTCTACGGTGGGTAGAGGCTGGCGCCTCTGGGCGAACAGGCGCCCGCTGTTCAGTCCGCTCAGGTCAGCGTGCCAGCCATCAATGGCTTGCTGGTGGCCGCGAAGCCAGGAAAAGAGCGCTCGTACCGGAATGGGGGTGCCAGTGGCATGCGCTACCAGATCATCCAGCGAGTCGTAGCGCTGCACTGCTTCTCCTTGGCGCAGTACGGCAGCGCCAGGCTGCCATTGCATGGCCGCCAGCGTGCTGCCAAGGGGCGAGGTCAGACTGAGTTCGCCGGACTGCTCATCTCCGCTCAGCGAAAACCCGGCAGAAAAAGACTGCGGCGGCTCGGAGGCTATGGTGAGGCCAAGGCGACCACTCCAAGAGGATTGTTCCAAGTCGGTAGAAGTGCTTTCCTTGGGGGCGCTGGCGCACCCAGCCATCAGGGCTGCTACAACGAGCGCAAGGGCCTGGGTCGCCACGCGCCTGCTTTTGGGAGGCGCCGAGGCAGGTTGAGGGTTGGACACACTCACAGCTTGACTCGCAGCCGCTCGATTACTTTCTTGAGTGACTCGTTGTCCGGGTCCAGTCGCACACCCTCACGCCAGATCTCTTTGGCGGCGTCCCGGTGGCCTTGGACCCAGAGCACTTCGCCCAGGTGCGCAGCGATCTCGGCATCCGGCTGCTTGGCGTACGCGGCTTTTAAAATCTCCAGCGCCCGGGCTTGGTTGCCGAGCCGAAACTCAACCCAGCCGAGGCTGTCCTGGATGAACGGGTCGTCTGGAGCAAGCTCCACGGCTTTCTCAATCAGTTGCTTGGCCTCTGGCAACCGAATGCCGCGATCGGCAAAGGTATAGCCCAGGGCGTTGTACGCCGCTTGTGAGTCGGGCTTGAGTTCGATCAGCTTGCGCAGCAACCGCTCCATTTCATCCACGCGGTTAAGCTTTTCCGCCGCCATGGCGGTGTCATAGAGGAGGTCGTGGTCTTCGGGGTCTTTCTTTAACGCTCCACTCAGCAACTCGTAGGCTTGCTGAGGTTGCTGGTGGTCTCGAAGCAGTTGAGCCTCGGTGATCAACTTCATGCGCTCGTCTTCAGGGCGGCGGACAGGGGCGCTGCGCACCAGCTGCCGGGCATCTTCGATTCGACCCTGGCGCGCCAAGATGGAGGCGCGGCGAAACTGGACTCTCAATGCCTCTTCGGGTGAATCAATGCTGGACAACAGCTTTTCCGCAGTAGCGTAGTCTCCCGCCCGCTCAGCTATCTGTGCCAGAGTCAGGCGGGCTTGGCTAAGGCCGCTGTCGCGGTCGGAACGCCCGTCTGCTGGGGTTTCGGAGGAAATTTTCAAATAGTGGTTGAGTGCGGTTTCGGCCTGCTCGTCTTGACGCTCCTGGGCCAGCAGCAACCCCAGGGCCAGCCAGCCTTCGGGGTATTCGGGACGTCGGCGCGTGAGATCGCCTAGCTGCGTATGCGCTTCCTGGCTGCGGCCGGCATTGAGCAGCGCACGTGCATAGCCGATCTGAACTTCCGGCTTGGACGTCTCTTCACGCAAGTAACGCTTAACGAGCGACTCGGCATTCGCTTCGTTGGCGCTCGTCATGATCTGGAGTGCCAGCAGTGCGGGCCATTCTGAACTGGTGCTGGACGCCTGCCCTAGTGTGGCAGCGGACAGGGCGCCGCTTCTGTCGCTGGCCGCAAGGCGCATGCGCCCGATGGTGGTCCAGGCTGCTGGCGCGAGGGTCTTGTTCTGGACTGCGCTGGAAAGTCCACGTTCCACGACTTGCGCGGCCTCCAGCTTGTTGGTAGCACGTGTGTAGAGCAAGGGTACCGAGAGAATGAACGGTTCCTGCTCGGCCGCTGGCATTGCGGACAGCGTGGCGTTGATGGGAGCGTCTGTTTCGGCGTAGCGACCCAGGGCGACCAGTACCTGCAACTCCATGCGGTTCGCGTCAGCTGATTGCGGCTCCGCCTGACGCCACGCGCGCACGGCATCCAGTGCCATCGTTCCGGAGCGGGACTGTATGGCCATTTCCACGGCGCGCTTGTACAGCTCGGGATTGGCGGTGCGCCGGGCAGCGTCCAGCATGACCTCGACGCCCTGGTTTGTGGCGCCGTCCTGGAAGCGCAACTCGCTAATCAGTAGTTGATAGAGCAGTCTCGCTGTCAACTCCGAGGGGCGGGGGGTGTCCGCGGGCGGGGCGGCGGAAGCTGAGGGGGTCGGCGCAGGCGCCTGCGCGAACGCCAAGCTGCTGGCCAGCATCAACAAGGGAAAAACGCGGAAGGAGTACGGCATCGAACCATAATAATCCATGCTTGAACCAAACGCTTGTCCTGCCCGCCCATGCCTGAGTTGCCCGAAGTCGAAGTAACCCGCCGCAGCTTTGCGGAGAAAATACGCGGCGCCCGCATTCTCAGGGCGTCTCCTGGAAAGCCCTTGCGCTGGCCGTTGGGCATTGCGCCTGAAATGCTGGTCGGGCGTACGGTGCGCGAAGTCGGAAGACGCGGCAAATACTTGCTGCTTCGGCTGGACGAGGGCCTGGTGCTGCTGCACCTCGGCATGTCGGGTAGCCTGAGTTTTTCCAACGATCCACCGGAACCAGGGGCGCACGACCATTTCGATCTCGTCACCACAGCGGGTACCCTGCGCCTACACGATCCGCGGCGATTTGGCGCGGTGGTTTGGTCAGAAAGTCAGCATTCTGATCCGGCGCACAAGCTGCTGTCCCATCTGGGAGTGGAGCCTCTAGGGGATGATTTTGACGCTGCGCGTTTTTACGCCGGCCTGAGATCCAGGCAAGCGCCCATCAAACAAGTGTTGCTAAGTGGTGACGTGGTGGTAGGGGTAGGCAACATCTATGCCTCGGAGGTGCTGTTTTTGTCGGGTATCCGTCCGACGGTGCGCGCCAATCGCATTTCGCGGATCAGATCAGACCGTCTCCATGCGGCGATTCGCTCAGTACTGGCCCGTGCGGTGGAGCGCGGGGGCACCACACTGCGCGATTTTTCCAATGCGTTGGGCGAGTCAGGCCACTTTCAACTCGAGGCGGCTGTCTACGGCATGGCGGCGCAGCCGTGCAGTCGATGCGGAACCCCCATCAGGAAGATTGTTCAAGGGCAGCGTTCAACATTTTTCTGTTCGGTGTGTCAGAAGTAACGCCCGGCGCTATTTAATTCTCTTGTTGGGGTGAACAAGCGGTGCGCGCACGCATGGGACGTGTAACATGGCTCAAACTCGAAGAAGGATCCGTCAGTGACAGGGGTGTACGAACAGTTTGATCGACACAGTGCCTGGCGCAAGGAGGTGGGCTCGCGCCTCAAGGTGCTGGCTGATTGGCTGAAAGCAGGCAAATTGTTGAACGCCAGCGCTGAGGATCGGGTGCGGCGGCTAATTTCTCAGGTGCGCTCCGACAAGGTCGTGGTGGCGTTTGTCGCGGAATTTTCGCGCGGCAAATCCGAATTGATCAACGCCCTGTTTTTCTCCAACTACGGCCGCCGGATCATGCCCGCCAGCGCGGGGCGTACTACCATGTGCCCCACCGAGCTTGGCTACGATCCAAGCTTGCCGGCGTGTTTGCGCCTGTTGCCCATCCAGACCCACCTGCAGCCTCAATCTTTGCAAGAGTGGCGCATGGTCCCTGAAAAATGGATGCATGTGGATCTTGATGTCGACGATCCGGATCAACTGGCCGGTGCCATGGCGAGTGTGTCCGAGACGATTTCGGTCAGCAAGGATCAAGCGCGTGCGCTGGGCTTCTGGCACGACGACCGTCCGAAAGACAATCCACACCTGAACGCAGAGGGCAGGGTAGAGGTGCCGCGTTGGCGCCATGCCCTCATTAACCTGGATCATGCGCTGCTCAAGCAGGGGCTTGTGGTGCTTGACACACCGGGGCTCAACGCCATAGGCGCCGAACCCGAACTCACCGTCAACCTGATTCCTCAAGCACACGTACTGGTGTTCGTGCTGGCCGCTGATACGGGTGTCACCAAATCCGATATGGCCATCTGGCGCGACCACCTGGCACCTATGGATGAAGGCCCCGGCATACGCCTTGCCGTCCTCAACAAAATCGACACGCTGTGGGACGGGCTGAGCACGCCCGCTGAAATCGAGCAGCAGATCGAAAGGCAGCGCTATCAGGTCGCCCAGACGCTCTCACTGGAGCCTTCCCGGGTGCTGGCGTTGTCGGCGCAGAAAGGCCTGCTGGCGAAAGTGCGTTCAGACACCGCGTTGCTTGCGGAAAGCCGCTTGTTGCCATTCGAGCAGATACTGGGGCGCGATTTGCTGGGTGCACGCCAGCGCATGCTGGAGCAGGCAATCTTCGCTGGGGTGGATGAGCTGCAACTACAAGCTCAGCGCATGCTCGGAGTACGCCGGCGAGAATTGTTTGAGCAGATGCAGGAAATGCGTAACCTGCGCGGCAAGAATAAGAATGTGATCCGTCAGATGCGAGAGCGCGTGGAGAGAGAAAAGGCTGATTTCGATCGAGGCTCCGCCGGCGTGTTGGCAGTGCACTCTGTGCATACCAAGCTGGTAAGGAGCATGTTCAATGCACTTGACAACCCATCGATCCAGACAGCCATGGAGGGGGTGATGGCTGCCTTGAAGGAGCCGGGTTTCAAACTTGGCATCAAAAAGGCCTATACCCAGGGCTTTTCCAATCTTCGGGCCTTGGTGGATGCGGCCACCCAGTCAGGAGCTGAGATTGAGTCCATGCTGGGTGGTACCTTTCAGCAGCTCAACGCTCGCTATGGGCTTTCCCTGCAACTTACCCCGCCGCCCGATTTGTCGCGTTTCCAGACTGAATTGAGTCTGGTTGAGCACAGTCACCTCCAATATTTGGGCATAGGGAATATGTTTCGGCTTTCGAGGCCAGAGTTCGCGGAAAGACTGGCGAGAGCCCTGATGGTGCGGGTGCAGTCGGTGTTCATGGCCGCGCTGGGCGAAGTGGACTTGTGGAACGCGTCATTGGCATCGCAGTTGGATACGCAGTGGCGAGAGCGCCGCTTATCGTTTGGTCGGCGCCTGGAGGTCATAGAGCGCGCGCAGGATACCTCTGGAGGCCTGGATCAGCGGCTGGCTGAAATCGACAAGCGAGAAATTGCCATTAACGCGCTCGACTTACGGCTGGCCAAACTGACAAGCGAAGTGCGCCAGGTGCGCCCGGAACGAGCGCGCGGGCCGTTGCCAGAGACGGTGTCGGCGTGAGCAGCATCCCTAAGTCGTTTTCAGATCGCATCATTGTCTGGCAGAGGGAGCATGGGCGTCATGGCCTGCCATGGCAGGCTACGCGGGACCCCTATCGCGTGTGGTTGTCTGAAATCATGCTGCAACAGACGCAGGTGACCACGGTACTGGACTATTACCCTCGCTTTCTGGTGCGTTTCCGGGATGTGGCCACGCTGGCAGCTGCGCCAGAGGGCGATGTCATGGGCCTGTGGAGCGGCCTGGGCTATTACTCGCGGGCCCGTAACCTGCACCGTTGCGCGAAGGAGGTGGTCTCACGCTTCGGTGGTTATTTCCCGCCGAGTGCCGAGTTGCTGGAAACGCTTCCGGGTATAGGCCGCTCCACTGCGGCGGCCATTGCAGCATTTTGCTTCGGCGAGCGTGCTGCTATCTTGGACGGCAACGTCAAGCGTGTGCTGACTCGTTACCTCGGAGTTGCGGACGACCTGGCTGTCTCCGCGCACGAGCGCATGTTGTGGCAGCGTGCCGAAGGCCTGCTGCCCGTAGCCCGCCCGCGCGAGAACATGCCCATCTACACCCAGGGTTTAATGGATCTCGGTGCCACCGTATGCACCTTGCGTCGCCCCACGTGCCTTGTGTGCCCCTTGTCATCGGACTGCGAGGCCAAGAGAGAGGGTGAGCCAGAGCGGTATCCGGTGAAAACCAGGCGTCTGAAGCGCAGCCGCCTCGACCTTTGGCTACTGCACGCAGTCAATAGCGAAGGCCATGTATGGCTGGCACCGCGGCCCGCGCCCGGCATCTGGGCGGGCCTGCATTGTCTGCCAACGTTTGATTCGCGCGAGGAACTGATGGCGTCCTTGCCCTCGGAAGCGCGCGAACGCAGCAGCGAACATCCACCCTTTGTGCATGTGCTGACGCATCGCGATCTGCATCTGCATGTGGTCACGGCGTCTGGAGTGGACTCTCTGTTTCGGGCGGGAGCAGATCAGACCGGAGGCTGGTTCGGGCAACCGCAATGGGATGTGCTCGGATTGCCGGCGCCAGTCAGGCGCTTTCTTGAGTCAAGCCTCAATTCTCCCCCAGTTCCCGATGCCGCCGCAGGGTAAACCACTCACTGCTGAACTCCGCAGCTAACTGCTCCACCAAATACACCGAGCGGTGCTGCCCACCAGTGCAGCCGATGGCGACCGTGACGTAGCTGCGATGGTCGCGCGCCAGGGCGGGCAGCCAGGTGCGCAAGAAGTGGGCGATCTGCTCCTGCATGAGGGCAACTTCGGGCTGCTGCCGCAGATAGTCGATCACGGGCTGATCGCGCCCTGTCAGGGGGCGTAGTTCGGGTTCATAGTGCGGGTTGGGCAGCATGCGCACATCGAACATGTAATCGGCGTCTAGCGTGATGCCTCGCTTGAATGCGAAGGACTCGAACACCAGCGTCAAATGGGAGGCGGGTGCAGAAATCAGCTCCTTGACGCACGCGAGCAACTGCGCTGGCCGTAAATAACTGGTGTCGATGACGTGCGAACGATCCCGCAGGTCGGTCAGCAGTTCTCGTTCGCGCATGATCGTTTGCAACAGCGCTTGTTGGATGTCTGCTTCGCCTGGCTGGGAAAGTGGGTGGCGCCTGCGCGTTTCGGAGAAGCGCCTGACCAGTGTCTGATCGTTGGCGTCAAGAAAAATCTGGCGAAGCTGAATGCCCCGGTCGCGCAGGCTATGAAGCAGCAGCGGCAGTTGGGGCAGCGATCGGCCGCTGCGCACGTCTACCGCAATGGCGATCTTGCGGCCGCGTCCCTGGTCTTCCAACTCGATGAAGGGCTCGAGCAGTTCAGGGGGAAGGTTGTCGACACAAAAATAACCGGAATCTTCTAAAGCATGCAGGGCGATGGACTTGCCAGATCCCGACATGCCGGTAATGACCACCAGCTCTGGTTCAGTTCCTTTACGCACTTCTGTGCGCACTTCTTTTTTACGTCTGTGTTCAAGTCTGTGTTCATGCTCGTGCCTTTCGCGGCCGCGAGCTGGGCGCGGATGTGGTTGATGTCGATGCCGCGACTTCCGGCACCATCAGCATTTCACGGGCATGGGCACGTGTGGTGTCAGAGATGCGCTCGCCCCCCAGCATCCGGGCTATTTCGTCTACACGGGGTTCGCCTCTCACAATTCGGACGGTGCTGGTAATGCCGTCTGTATCACCTTGCTTGCTGACCAGCAAATGATGGTCGGCGCATGCAGCCACTTGAGGCAGGTGGGTGACGCAGAGCACCTGGCGGTCCTGCCCTAATCGCCGCAGCAGGCGTCCAACGGTAGCGGCTACTGCGCCGCCGACGCCGCTGTCGACCTCGTCGAACACCAAGGTGGGGGCGCTGCCTAGCTGGCTGGTGGTGACGGCGATTGCCAAAGCCAATCGCGATAGCTCTCCACCCGAGGCCACCCTGTCGACCGGGCGCGCTGTGCCGCTGGCGTGTCCTGCGACCAAGAATACTATGCTTTCCAGCCCGTGCGCGGCGGGCTCGGCCAGTGCTTCCAGCGCGACCTCAAAGCGCCCCCCTGCATGCCAAGCTCTTGCATCGCTGCGCTGACTTCGCGCGCCAACCGGGCAGCTGATTGCCGACGCAGGCCTGAAATTTCACTGGCATGTGCCATGTAGGTCGCCCGCGCCTCTTGGCATGCGCCTTCGAGCGCGCCAAGATCGGCCGCAGCATCCAGGCGTTGAAGATCTGAGCGCCAGCCAGCGTGTAGCGCATGCAGTTCCTCCGGCGGGCGTCTGTATCGGCGCGCTAGGGAAAGCCATAGGCTCATGCGTTCATCAAGCGTGGCCAGTTGGGCCGGATCGGGGTCGGAGCGGCGCAGGTAAGCGTGCAGGCTGTGTGCTGCATCTCGCGCCTGTGCGAGGCATCCGTCCAGCACTTCGGCTACAGCCTGGAACTCGGGTTCAATGTCGCGCAATGCGTCGAGTGCCTGATGGGCTTCTGCCAGCCGCGACAAGCCGCCGCCTTCGTCAGCCTCCAGTGCCTCCGTGGCATCCTGGGCAGCGTCTATCAGTGCCTGCGCATGCGAGAGCCGGCTGTGCTGCAGATTGAGCTCGTCCCATTCATGCTCCGCGGGTGAGAGCTTGTCCAGCTCGCCAAGCTGCCATAGAAGGCGCTCTCGCTCCTGTGCCATGGTTTGCTGCGCAGCGCGTGCATCAGCCAGTGCAGCTTCAGCGCCACGCCAGGCTTGCCAGGCGGCCGTGAGGGCAGAGGTGTCGGCGTTAGCATAGGCGTCCAGCAAGGCTCGCACCGCGGCGGGGCGGGTCAGGCTTTGCCAAGCATGTTGGCCGTGTATGTCAACCAATTGCTCGCCCAGTTCGCGCAATTGCGTGACAGTGGCCGGTGAGCCGTTGACCCATGCGCGGCTCTTGCCGCCAATGTCTATGACGCGGCGTAGCAGTAGCGTGGTTGAGTCGTGGTCGAAACCGTTTTCTTCAAGCCACGCGCCCACCGTGGGCGGACAATCGAATTCGGCACCGATCTCGCAGCGGGGCTGGCCTTCCCGAACCCACAAGGCGTCGGCGCGCGCGCCCAGTACCAGCTGCAAAGCGTCGATCAAGATGGATTTTCCGGCGCCGGTTTCGCCGGTTAAACCGGTGAAACCAGTTTCCAGTTCAAGTTCCAATGCTGGAACGATAACGAAATCGCGCAGGCTGAGATTTCTCAATGCCATGAGGGTAAGACCTTCTGAGCAGAGTGGGAAGGGGTTTTATTGGGATGCGTTTCTGTGGGCGAAGTTCACGAGCCTGTGCCCCCTGCATTCCAGTGCAGCTTTTCGCGCAAGGTGTCGAAATAGGTCCATCCGCGGGGGTGCAGAAAGCGCACCCGGAATTCTGAGCTGCGCACCAGAATGCGGTCGCCATGATGCAGCGAGGTGACCGATTGCATGTCAAAGCTGGCGCTGGCGTCTCGTCCGGCGACAATTTCAATGGCTATTTCTACCGGATCGGCCAGTACGATCGGCCTGTTCGACAAGGTGTGCGGCGCAATGGGTACCAACACCCATGCAGGCACCAGCGGATGCAGTAGCGGGCCTCCGGCAGAGAGGGAGTAGGCGGTGGAGCCTGTGGGCGTGGCCACGATAATGCCGTCGGCCCGGTGGTTGGCCACGAAATGGCCGTCCACCTCGACCTTGAGCTCCACCATGCCGGAAGCGGAGCCCCGGTTGACCACGACATCGTTCATGGCGTGGGCTTCAAACACGCATTGGCCCTCCCGCATGATCCTTCCGAGCATCAGGCTACGATGGTCTTCCTCGAACTCGCCCGCCAGCATTAGTGGCAGTACCTCCCGGTATTGTTCGATGGAAATGTCGGTAATGAAGCCCAGGCGGCCTTGGTTAATACCGATCAACGGCGTACCGTATCGCGCAAGCTGACGCCCCACGCCGAGCATCGTGCCGTCACCGCCGACCACCACGCACAGATCGCAGTCTTCGCCAATCTCGTGTACATCAAGCGCAGGAAAGTCGGTGAGACCCGTGTTTTCGGCAGTTTGCTTCTCCAGCACGACTTCGCAGCCTAAACCCAGTAGGTACGCGCCGATCTCGGCGATCACTGCGCGCGCCGACTCCACAATCGCGCCGGAGACTGATTCATGGTACTTGCCAACGAGGGCGACGCGGTGAAAAGACAGATCCATTGGCAAATTACATCATAATGATTTGAACCTGAAAGCTGCCGCCAATTACTTTTTGCACTTTGAGGGCTAGATTAAGAAATACCCATGCTTGATGATCGTTCGCGCCTGTTGCTCAAGACGCTGATCGAGCGCTACATCGCTGATGGTCAGCCTATAGGCTCGCGCACCCTTTCACGTGTGCCTGGCCTGGAATTGTCTCCGGCCACCATTCGCAATGTCATGGCCGATCTGGAGGATTTGGGCCTTATAGCCAGCCCGCACACCTCTGCCGGACGCGTGCCCACCGCACGCGGTTACCGCCTGTTCGTCGACACCATGCTGACGGCTCAGCGAGAAGCGTTGGCGGCACCCACATTGCCGGCCGACCAGCCGCAAAAAGTCATCGCCAGCGCTGCGAATCTGTTGTCGAGCATGTCGCAGTTCGTCGGTGTGGTTATGGCGCCACGCCGCGGCTCCGTGTTCCGACACATTGAGTTTTTGCGTCTGTCGGAAAAGCGGCTCCTGCTGATCATCGTCGCGCCTGACGGAGATGTTCAGAACCGGGTTCTTTTCACTGAGACAGACTTCACTTCCTCGGAGCTGATTGAAGCTTCAAACTACCTCAACGCCAACTTCTCAGGCATGGCCATTGAGCAGGTGCGTACCCGTTTGCGGCAGGAGGTAGACAAGTTGCGTGGCGAGATCGCCGCGCTGATGCAGGCGGCGGTGCAAGCTGGCTCAGAGGCAATGAATGAGGCGCAGGACGAAGTCATCATTTCAGGTGAGCGAAACCTTTTGGCGGTGAGCGACTTCTCAAGTGATATGAATCAGCTGCGCCGAGCATTCGAGTTGTTTGAGCAAAAAACGCAGCTGATGCGCTTGCTGGATGTTTCTAGTCAGGCTGAGGGAGTGCGCATTTTCATTGGCGGTGAAAGCCAGATTGTGCCGGTGGAAGACCTTTCGGTGGTCAGTGCCCCCTATGAGGTAGACGGCCAGGTGGTAGGTACCCTGGGCGTGATCGGCCCGACACGCATGCCATATGACCGGATGATCCAGATCGTAGACATCACCTCGCGCTTGGTTACCAACGCGCTTAGCCAAGGCGGGCGTTAGTTGTCGATTGCGTTTTCGCCCTCGCTGGTCAGGCGGTTTTTTCTTCGTGCAAGTTAAGCGCCTGTTTCGTCAGGTCGCGCATCACGAATTTCTGGATCTTGCCCGTGATGGTCATGGGGAATGACTCCACGAAGCGGATGTATCGCGGCACCTTGTAGTGCGCGATCTTGCCTTGGCAGAATGCGCGAATCTCGTCGGCCGTGGCCTGCTGGCCACTCTTGAGAATGATCCAGGCGCACAACTCCTCGCCATATTTGCTGTCGGGCACACCGATAACCTGCACGTCCGAAACCGCCGGGTGGCGGTAAAGGAATTCTTCGATCTCGCGGGGGTAGACGTTTTCACCGCCACGTATGACCATGTCCTTGATGCGCCCGACGATGTTGACATAGCCCTCTGCGTCCATGGTCGCCAGATCGCCCGTATGCATCCAGCCACCTTCATCAATGGCCTCGCGCGTTTTCTCTGTGTCGCACCAGTAGCCGAGCATCACAGAGTACCCCTTGGTGCATAGCTCGCCAGTTGCCCCAACAGGTAGCGCTTCGCCCGTACCCGGATCAATCACCTTGATTTCCAGGTGTGGCTGGACGAGTCCTACGGTAGAGACACGTTTTTCCAGTGGAGTCTCGGTGGTGCTCTGGCAACTCACGGGGCTTGTTTCAGTCATGCCGTAGGCGATGGTGATTTCGCTCAAGTGCATCAACTCGACGACTTGCTTCATGACCTCTATGGGGCAGGGCGAGCCAGCCATGATGCCGGTGCGCAGGCTGGAGAGATCGAACTCCTTGAAGCGTGGGTGCGCCAACTCCGCGATGAACATGGTGGGTACACCGTGCAGCCCGGTACATTTCTCGGCCTGAACGGTTTCAAGCACCGTAAGCGGGTCGAATCCATCGTTTGGGTAGACGATGGTCGAACCGTGCGTGAGGCAAGCCAGATTGCCCAGCACCATGCCGAAGCAGTGGTACAAGGGAACGGGGATGCAAAGGCGGTCGTTCTCCGTCAGCTTCATGCATTCGCCGATGAAGAAACCGTTGTTCAGAATATTGCGGTGGGTGAGCGTGGCCCCCTTGGGGAAGCCGGTGGTGCCGCTGGTGAACTGAATGTTGATCGGGTCGTTGGCGTTGAGCGTTGCGCCAACTTCGGCAACATCCACATCATCGGGGTCGCCGCTTGCCAGAAGATCCGCGAAGCTCAGCATTCCGGGTACGGCGGTGTTGCCCAACTGCACCACGGTCTTGAGCTCTGGCGCCCTGGCGGCAGAGAGCTTGCCGGGGATCGCGGTTGCCAGTTCAGGTGCGAGTTCGTTCACAATCGCGAGGTAGTCGCTGGTCTTGAACGCAGTCATTGTCACCAGCATTTTGCAGCCGACCTTGTTAAGCGCGTATTCAAGCTCGGTCACGCGGTAGGCTGGATTGATGTTCACCAGCACAATGCCTACTTTGGCGGTGGCAAGCTGAATCAGCAGCCATTCGCTACTGTTGTGCGCCCAGATGCCGACCCGGTCGCCTTTGGTGAGTCCGGCCCGCATCAGAGCACTGGCCAAGCGGTTGGCCTCGCGATTGAGCTCGGCATAGGTCAGGCGTACGCCCTGATGCCGCGAAACCAGGGCTCCTCGCTCGGGAAAGCGAGACACCATGCTTTCAAAATGCAGCCCAATGGTGGCTTCAATCAGCGGGCAGTCAGCGCTGCCGACGTCATGACTCAGAGTGAGGCGATTCATGCTGGGGCCTTCCGTGCTTTAAGGGGCTTTTGTGTTTTTACGCTTCTATCACAACCTCAGCCAGAATGTGGCGCGCCTGAACCTGTTCGCCCAGGGTGGCGTGCAGCGACTGCAGGAGGCCGCTGATGGGCGCTGTGTGAACGTGCTCCATCTTCATCGCTTCCAGAACGAGTAGAGGCTGCCCGGCTTTGACGCTGTCTCCCGGGGCAGCCAGCACGGCCACCACTCTGCCGTTCATGGAGGCGCGTATCCGTCCATCGGTTGAAGTGTCTTGATGGCGAACCGTGGGCTGGTGCGTTTGATCCTCCAGGATGTACTGGCGTCCGGCATAGTGCAGCCAAAGATGGTTCAGGTCTCTTTCGAAGCTGACGTTTTCCATCAGGCCATCGAGGATGAACCGTGCTGCGTGAGGCTCCTGTGCTACCAAGGTCAGCTGATGCTCGTCTTGGTCGATGCTCTCTCCGCTGGCGTGAGTCAGCGTGAAATGCATTGGGCTTTTCTGCACGATGCTGATTTTTTTCGCGGCGTCGTCGAGCGTGAAACTCATGCGTAACGGCAGGTCGTGGGCCAGACGACGGGATTCTGGGGCGTGCTGGTCTTGCCGAGCAGTTTCACGGAGCAGCCACGCACCAATCAGTCCGGCGCGATCCGAGGCTGAGGAGTCGATTCTGAGCAGGTCGGCCTCATACTGGTCAATGAACGCCGTGGTGGTTGTGCCGCTTGCGAACGCCGGGTGAGCCAGACAGCGCACGAGAAACTCCTGGTTCGTGCGAACACCCAATGCCACGGTTTCTTGCAAACCGCGCAGCAACTTGCGCCGCGCTTCGTCGCGGGTGCGCCCATGTGAGATCAGTTTGGCGATCATGGAGTCGTAGTACGGGGCTATCTCTGACCCATCATTCAGCGCGTGCTCCGCACGTAAATCCTCTGGCGCCTGCCAACGGCGTATCGTGCCACTTTGCGGAATAAAACCCGTTGAAGCGTCCTCTGCGCACAGTCTCACCTCGATCGAGTGCCCCTCGAATCGAATGGATGCTTGATCTAGTGGCAATGGCTCGCCCGCCGCTACACGTAATTGCCATTCCACCAGGTCCAGCCCCGTAATGGCCTCTGTGACCGGATGCTCCACTTGCAGGCGGGTGTTCATTTCCATGAAGTAAAAATGACCGTCTTGGTCCAGAAGAAACTCCAGCGTGCCTGCGCCTTCGTAGCCGACGGCCTGGATGGCCTTCACCGCAGTGGCGCCCATTCGTTCGCGCAGCTCCGAGGAAACCGCTGGCGAAGGGGCTTCTTCAATCAGTTTCTGGTGGCGCCTTTGCACTGAGCAGTCGCGCTCGCCCAAATGCACGGCATGGCCGTGGCGATCGGCGAACACCTGAATTTCCACATGCCGTGGCTCCAGAATGGCGCGCTCCAGCAAGACGGTAGCGCTGCCAAAGGCATGGAGGGCTTCAGATTGAGCGCTGCTCAATAAGCCCGGAAACTCCTCAGCACGGCGTACCAGCCGCATGCCTCGCCCCCCGCCGCCTGCGGTGGCCTTGATCATCACTGGGTAGCCCAGGCGATCTGCTTCTTCGGCCAAGCGCTGCAAACTCTGATCTTCACCCTGGTAGCCTGGAATGCAGGGAACGCCGGCTTCCATCATCAGCGCCTTGGCACCGGCCTTGTCGCCCATGGCGCGCATCGCCTCTGGCGACGGCCCAATAAACACCAGCCCTGCCTCACGGCAAGCCTGCGCGAAAGCATCGTTTTCTGCCAGAAAGCCATAGCCCGGGTGCACAGCGTCGGCGCCCGCCATGCGAGCGGCCTCAATCAACGCCGGTATGCGCAAGTAAGACTCGGAGGGCAGTGGCCCGCCGATACAGACCGCCTGATCAGCCGTCAGAACGTGCGCTGCAGCTGCGTCCGCTTCGGAATACACCGCCACCGTGGCATAGCCCAGCCGGCTTGCGCAGCGCATGACTCGCAGGGCAATCTCACCACGGTTGGCGATCAGAATCTTGGAGAACGGCGTTGCTTGGGCCATGGGCTGTCGAGGGAGGGTGTTCGAGGGGGCGAATCAAGGCCGGGCGACGGCAAACTGCATGGGGCGCGGCTCGCGAGCCTGTGCCTCACGACAAACCTCCAGGACGGTAGTCAGCACGGCTCGCGTGTCGCGCGGATCAATCACACCATCGTCCAGCAGACGAGCACTGGTCGTGAAAACGCTGGTCTGGCTCTCGAATCGGTCGACGATGCGGTTGGTGAGTTCATCCAGCTTGGCAGTATCGACCTCGCCTTTTCTTCGCATGCCTGCTTCTGAAACTAGGCGCATGGTTTGCGCCGCCTGCTCGGCGCCCATGACGGCGGTGCGCGCATTGGGCCAGCTGAAGCAGAAGCGCGGCTGGAAGCCGTAACCGCACATGGCATAGTTTCCCGCGCCGTAAGACGCACCGCAATAAATCGTGATCTGCGGCACCGTGGCGTTCGTAACCGCCTGGATCATCTTGGAGCCATGCTTGATGATGCCTTCTTCCTCGTGCGTGCGCCCCACCATGAACCCCGTGGTGTTGTTCAGGTAAAGAATGGGTGTGCCGGTCTGGCAGCAGGCCTGAATGAAATGAGTGGCCTTCGAGGCGCCAGCAGAATCAATAGGGCCGTTGTTGGTGATCACGCCCAGGGGCCATCCTTCCAGCATGATGTGCCCGCAAATCGTGGCGCTGCCGTAGTTTTCGCCGAAAGCTAGGAAATCAGAATCGTCCGCAATGCGGGCAATGATCTGCCGCATGTCCACCGGCCGCTTGTGGTCGGCCGGCATAATGCCCAGCAGTTCCTCGGCATCGTAGCGCGGTGGCTTGAAGGTGCGCGGCGTCATGCTGGCTCTGGGTTGCCAGTCGATGCGGGCCAGCAGGTCTCGCACAATGCGAATGCCGTCGCGATCATCTTCGGCCAGGTAGTCGCCCAGGCCAGAGATGGTGGAATGCATCACAGCGCCGCCCAATTCCTCTTCGGTTGCGATTTCACCGGTAGCGGCCTTCAGCAGGGAGGGCCTGCCAGGAATGCACGCGAGCGCCCGCGCACAAGAATAATGTAGTCAGACAGCCCTGTCTGGTAGGCGCCGCCCGCTGTTGACGACCCATGCGTGACGGTAATGACCGGCAGCCCCAAGGCGGACATACGGGCGAGGTTACGAAACAGGGCGCCACCCCGAATAAAGTCTTCCACCCGGTACTGCATCAGGTTGGCCCCTGCGCTTTCCACCAGTTGAATGTAGGGGAGCTTGTTCTCGATGGCGATCGATTGAATGCGCAACTGCTTTTCAAGCCCCATGGGCTGCAGAGCACCGGCATCAATGCCCGAATCCGAGGCCAGCACCATGCAGCGAACCCCGCTCACAAACCCGATGCCTGCAACGACACCGCCCCCAGGCACGCTTTTGTCCAGATCGGGCGAGTCCATGCCCAGGCCCGCGAGCTTGGCGATCTCAAGAAAAGGAGCGCCGGGATCAAGCAGCAGCGACAGGCGTTCGCGCGGCAAGAGTTGCTGGCGTTTTTCAAAGCGCTCGCGTGCAGAGTCTGATTTGTCGCGTGTGCGTTGTTCGAACGCACGCACGCGCTTCAGCAGCCCGAGCATATGCTCACAGTTCGCGGCGAACGTCTTTCCGCCGAGGGCGACGGTGGATTCAATCTGAGGCATGGGCTGGATTGTTGCGCACGAAAGCGCTCATTGGCTCGGTGCGTAGGGTAAATCAGGGGGAGGCGAGCGTTCTTGCGCGCAGTGGCTGATGTGCATGTTGCACGCTCCGACCAGGTAAGCCAATAGGAGGCGGAAGGAGCGTGAGTGCAGGCAATGATTTGCCCAGTCTGATTTGCCGAGCCTGATTTGCCGAGCCTGATTTGCCGAGCCTGATTTGCCGAGCCTCGCTACGCTATAGAATAGAAGGCTTCGAGGGGCGTTAGCTCAGTTGGTTAGAGCAGGGGACTCATAATCCCTTGGTCGCAGGTTCGAGCCCTGCACGCCCTACCAGTCAATACAAGGAAACCGTGCTATTCAAAAGATAGCACGGTTTTTCTTTTTCGGGTGCTTGTACGCAATCTGTAAGCAACTTGGCCGAATGCAGCCGCCAGCACCAGTATTCATAAAGCCCCACCGCGGGGGCATTTGGGGGAAGGCTGGCGGGTTCATTCAGGCGTGCGTCCGGACCCAGTTTCTCAGGGCTTCATTGATGCGGGTTTGCCAGCCATCACCCGATGCCTTGAATTTCTCCAGCACCTCCACGTCCAGGCGCAATGTGACCTGGGCTTTGGTGCCACTGCCCAGCGGGCGGCCACGGCGTGCCAGGGGCTTGACCTGCTCCCACTCGGCATCGGTGAGCGGCACGGCGTTAGGGTCTGCCAGCGCAGCGGCGGTAATGGCGGCGTCCTCGGCAGGTGTAGGCAGGATGGTTCCGGCTTTAAGTTTCGGCATAGCGTTTCACCTCTTGGCTGTTGGCCTTTCTCAAACTGATGATGCGGCGCTCGGTCGGCTTCTCTGGCGGGCGGTCAACAAACACCATCGCCATGATGCGTAGGCCGATGTATCCCAATGCCACCATGCGGGCCTCACCATAGTCCCGGCGGGTGTCCGGCCACACTACGGCGGTTTCCCATTCAAAGCCTACTGCTTCGGTCAGTGAGACGCCATGCTTTGCAACATTAGCGGCGTTTTTGGCTGGGTCGAACGTCACATCCATCGATTAGTGTAGCTACGTTTATTAGAAGTTCAAGGATTATTTGTGGTTGCGTTATTTGAAGCGGCACCCACCGCGCGCAGCGCACCGGGCGCGGCATCGGCATCAAACAAAATCCCGGCCTGTTCCAGAATCGAAGCCTCGATGCGCTCATGGTGCATGCGCAGCAGGTGGGTGCGACACCGCGGTGCGCGGCATATCGGGCCAGCCATTTCATACCGATCCTCCGTCGATGAAAGGCGGTGATGACGACCGGCACCATAGTGGGTCGATCCATTCGCTTTGGGCTGAGGGCTCGGCTGGCTTAGTGAGTATGCGAAGTTGAGGGCATGCAGGTGACCGAGGATCGGCTTGATGTGCAGTCCGTTGAAACCGGACTGATGGCGCACGAAGACGGACGCGCAAGAGTGCGTCAAACAATGCCAGTGATGACATGGGAGCTCCTATTTAGCCGCGTTCGACGACAGTCCGGGGCGGCAAGCTGGACAACAAATCCCCCGTGACCCGCAGGTGGGTCAGGCCACAATCAGGAGCAAAGGGTTGTGGTTACCGTGCGGCAACGGAAACTAAAAAGCCGTCGCGGGGACGGCTGATGCCCGCTTGGTTGTCCGCATGGACCACATCCGCATCTTGCGTACCACCTTGCCCGGGGAGGCAGGTTGGCCAGGCAACGCCTGTTCTTGATGTGATTGCAGTATAGCCAATGATGGGAAATTGAGTGCGACTGTTCGAAAAATATCGAAAAATGTCATTCGGATGGGTTATACTTTCGGCTTCGCTTCGGTAGTGAGGCGGTTGTTGAGGCAGTCATTCAAGAAGCCAAAAAATTTCTTGAATGCAGATGAAGTTCTGCAAATTCTGCCAAAATTTCCGTGTTATACTCGAATGCTTAGGGCGGCTGTAGCTCAGTTGGATAGAGTACTTGGCTACGAACCAAGGGGTCGTGGGTTCGAATCCTGCCAGCCGCACCAAAATGTATGAAGGGTTGCAACTTAATTGTTGCAACCCTTTTTTACTTGGTGCCGTCAACATCAGATGTGCGCCCTCCAATCCAGTTGCTGCTGCAATCTGGTTAGCCTGCGGGCACGGATCGGGCTGGCTGCAAGCGAACCGCAACGGTTCGTTGCACATGCCTCAATGCTCCTATTCCAGACCTCGGGAGCCTCTGCAAAACCCGCTTCGAGGCCGAACAATGCGGTGCCGCGAGGGGCTTTGCACGCGCTATTTTTTAAACGAAGAACAATTGCTTACTGACAATAGCCATATGCTATGCTGCCACAAGGCCAATAGAGGTAGCGTTGAAAGGTCGCAGCTTCTCATTTTTCAGCAACTGTAGCGCAAGGAGCGTCCAGTGACGTCACGCTTGGAGCCAACACAGCCTCATGTGTGGTCCTATATTCGGAATCCGAGCATTTTTGTTCTGGCACTTGTTGCCAGCATGGTTGTGTACTGGGGGTTGCTGCAGGCTTCTCACGATCAGATGCGTGTAGAGGCACGGGTTGTTGCGCAGCGCTTGGCTAGTCAGGCGGCGCATGCGCTGGCCATGCAGCTTAATACCGCTGTCCGAGAGGTCGATCACTACACCCGCCATTTGGGGCTCATGTGGCTGGAAGAGAATCCGGCAGGCTTTGATGAAGGCGTGAGCGTTTCCATGTCTACCCTGCCACGGGGCGGGATCGTATCGGTTTCTGTAGTAGATGCCAAAGGCGATGTGGTGTACTCGCGGCTGAGTGGCAAACAGGCAAACTTCCGACCATTGCCTGTGGTTACGATCCAGGATCGAGAGCATTTCAAGGTGCACACAAAAGCCGGAAGTTCCATCTTGTTCGTTAGTGAGCCCGTGAAGGGGCGCATCTCCCAACAGTGGACAGTTCAGTTTGCGAGGGGGCTATGGCACGAGGGGCGATTCGCCGGGGTTATTGTCATTTCGGTTTCAACCGAGTACCTGTCTGGAACACTGAAGTCAATTTTTCCGGACGCTACCGATGCCGCCTCGCTGGTCAATGCGTCGGGCGTGTATCTGGCTCGCTCATACTATCTGTCCGAGGTGCTGGGCACAAAGCTGCCCGCCAGTCGTCCTTTCATACTTTTCCCTGAGAAAAAGCACGGCGAGTATGAAGTCAGGGCCAATGTCGATCAAACTGATCGTCTGTACAGCTGGCGCCGTTTAGACGAGTATCCGCTGGTGGTATTGGTAGGCCTGGGAGCCCAGAACGCGCTGGCCAACACAGAACAGGCCATTCGCGATAGTCGTTGGCAAAGCGGTGGTGGGTCGGCGGTGCTCCTGCTGACAGCGCTGGTCGTTGCTTGGCAGTGGGCCAGGGGAACACGCCGCGAGGCCATTGCACAAAAGGTACGCGAAAGTCTTGAGCTGGCCACGCAGGGTGGAAACGTGGGTATCTGGGACTACGAGGTGGCCCGCCAGAAACTGGGTGTGAACTCTCTGTTCTGCAAGCTGCTCGGCCTGAATCCGATGACGGCCGAAATCACCATGAGCAACTGGGAAGATCTGTTGCACCCAGAAGACAAGCTACGTTTCACGGACGATTTCGTCTCCTGCATTGCTGGTAAGGCAGGTGCCTGGTCCGGCAACTACCGCATGAAGCATACTGATGGGCGAGTGCTACAAGTGGCTGTTCATGGCCGCGTGGTCGAGCTGGATGACAACGGTCACACCAAAAGATGTGCAGGCACGCTGCAGGATGTCACCAGAAGTCATCAGACCGCCGTGGCGCTGAAGGAAAGCGAGACCAGGCTGCGCACGGCCCTCAGTGCAGTGCGTGATGGGCTTTGGGAGTTCAACCACCAAACCCATGAGGCGCACTGGGACCGCGCCATTCGTGACATGCTCGGCTACCATGATGCGCCCTCAGTTCTGTCACTGGAAGCTTTGTTGGGGATGATGCATCCGGGAGATTACGCGCAAAAAAGCGAAGAGGCGCGGCGTATTTTTTCTGGAGACACCGTGGTCGCGATGGATATCGAGTTCCGACTGCGCAAGGCTGACGGTCATTGGTTGTGGGTGCAAGCTCGCGGCAATGTGGTTGAACGATTACCCCAAGGCTATGCCTTGCGTTCCGTGGGCACGATTTCCGACATCAGTCGCAGGGTGGCAGAAGCCCAGTTGCGAGACGCACTCCTGAACCGAAGTTCATCTGCCATCTTGCTAACAAGCCCGCACAGGAAGATGGTTGAAGCCAACGCAAAATTCAGCCAGCTGTTCCTGAAGCCTGGTCAGAGTTATTCCAGCATGGATGTCAGGCAAGTGCATGCTGATGATGCGAGCTGGGAGCGGTTTGGATTGCTTTACAACACGGTCCGCACAAAAGGTTTTGTGAGTACGGAGCACCTCCTCAAAGCTGCAGATGGAAGGCTCCGCTGGTTTGATGTGCAAGGCGTGTTGCAGGACCCTGAAGACCCTGACAGCAACATCATCTGGACATGGACCGATGTCACCGACCGTCACGATGCCATGGAAGCGCTGACGATAGAAACCACCCGTTTGTCAGCCCTGATTCAGAACTTTCCTGGTGGCGTTTTGATTGAAGACGATCGCGATTCCGTCGCCTTTGTGAACGAGGCATGGGGTCGTTTGCTGGGTCTGGATATAGAAGTCAGGCAAATAATTGGGCTGGACGATCTCCGGATGAGGGAGTTGCTAGGCCCAACGATTTCAGGCTGGCTGCGCTCAGCGCAGCCTGGCCGATCCGGCGAAAGCCGGAAAATCCACGAAGTGGCGACGCCCCAAGGCATTTACCTGGAAATTGAGCACGTGGAGATACAGCAAGACGATAAGTGCATTGGATTCTTGTGGCTGTTACGTGATATTACCGACCGTAAACAGCGCGAGCTGGAACTTACTCGCCTGGCCTCCACTGATGTGCTGACCGGTTTGCCAAACAGACGCAGCTTCACGCAAAGCTTGCAGCATGCACACCGGCAGACCGCATTCAATCACCGACCGCCGAGCGTCGTCATGATGCTGGATATCGATTTCTTCAAGAGAGTGAACGATAGTTATGGGCATGCCGTTGGAGATGTCGCACTGCAGCATGTAGCGCAGATAATGCGCGAAACCGTGCGGGCCACGGATGTACCTGGTCGCCTTGGCGGTGAAGAGTTTGCCGTCTTGTTGCCCCACACCAACTTGGCCATAGGCTTGGAAATTGCAGAGCGCATTCGCAAGAGAATCGAGAGTGCCGTTATTAAAGCAGATGAGCATCGGATACAGATCACCATCAGTATCGGTGTGTCGGTTTTGAACACCGACACACCGCCAGAGATTGCACTGCAACAGGCGGACGATGCGCTTTATCACGTGAAGCAAACGGGACGAAACGGTGTCCGTGCGTTCATGGCTGACGTGCCGTTCCAGGGAGCATCTTGAATGGGTAAAGGTGCACAATTTCAAGACTTTTAGTGTTTAGGGTGTTCATATGTTCACAGGCATCATTACTGCCGTCGGCCACATCTCCGAGGTGCGGGATTTGGGTGAAAGCAGCGCGCATGGCAAGCAATTGACCGTGGAGGCCCCACCGGGCTACCTGGATGATGTGGGGTTGGGCGACAGCATCGCCATTAATGGCGCCTGCATGACGGCAACTGCCATTGATACCGTTACATGCAGGTTTGCAATTGACATATCTGCAGAGTCGCTGGCGCGCACAAGCGGTCTTGATCGGACTGGCCCGGTCAATCTGGAGAAAGCGCTGCGCGCGAACGACAGATTGGGCGGTCACATCGTTTCGGGTCATGTCGATGGCATCGGCACGGTAGAACAGTTTGAAGCAGTGGGTGAAAGCTGGCTGCTGCGTGTGCTGGCGCCTGGTGCGCTGGCCAAGTATCTGGCCTACAAAGGCTCCATTACCGTCAACGGAGTGAGCCTGACGGTCAATCAGGTGGAAGATGTGGCGCAAGGCTGCGTGATCAGCATCAACCTGATCCCCCACACGGTGCAGAACACGGCGCTGCATGCGCTCGCGCCAGGGGTGAAGGTCAACCTGGAGATTGATCTGATTGCACGTTACGTCGAAAGAATGCTGTCCGTGGAAGCTCGGGGGGCGATGCCTACAATCTCCAGATAACAATACCCAAGCCTCCGTGGCATTCATATATGCAATTGCAGCCCTCCGTATTCAAGGCCTACGATATCCGTGGTACCACGCCGACCACGCTGAACGAACCTGTCGCTGAAGCGCTTGGTCGTGCTTTTGGCACGCAGGCCATGGCGCTGGGCGAGACCACGGTGGCGGTGGGCCGCGATGGGCGTCTTTCAGGGCCGGCTTTGTCTGCTGCTCTGATTCGTGGGCTGGTGGCTGCGGGCGTGCAGGTGATCGACATCGGCATGGCGACCACGCCCATGCTTTATTTTGCAGCCAACACACTTTGTACCAGCGGAATTCAGGTAACCGGGAGCCACAACCCGCGCGACGACAACGGCTTCAAGATGGTGCTGGCCGGCCGAGCGATCTACGGGGAAGATATTCAAGCCCTGCGCCGGATGATGGAAGAGGAAAGCTGGAAGCTTAGCGCGGGCGGCAGTGCGCGCACGCACGACGTGCTGCCTGCGTACCAGGCGCGGATCGTGGGCGACATTCGTCTTGCTCGGCCAATGAAAATCGTTGTGGATGCGGGCAACGGCGTGGCCGGCGCCACGGCTCCCGCCATACTGCGCGCCATAGGCTGCGAGGTGATCGAACTGTTCTGCGAGGTGGATGGCAGCTTTCCCAATCACCACCCAGATCCGAGCAAGCCGGACAATCTGCGCGATGTGATTGAGGCTCTGAAAACCTCTGATGCAGAACTAGGGCTGGCGTTTGACGGAGACGGTGATCGGTTGGGCATCGTGACCAAAGATGGGCAAAACATTTACCCCGACCGGCAGATGATGCTGTTTGCACAAGACGTGCTTTCGCGGGTGCCTGGGGGTACCGTGTTGTTCGACGTGAAATGCACACAGCGTTTGGCGCCGGCCATTGCCGCTGCCGGAGGCACGCCTCTGATGTTCCGCACAGGCCACTCGCTCATCAAGGCCAAGATGAAGGAGGTGGACGCTCCGCTGGGCGGCGAGATGAGCGGCCATATTTTCTTCAAGGAACGGTGGTACGGCTTTGACGATGGAACCTATGCTGGCGGCCGCTTACTTGAAATTCTCAGCCGTCATGCAGACCCGAGCGCGCTGTTGAATGGACTTCCGACCAGTTTTTCCACGCCAGAGTTGAATGTGGCTTGCGAGGAGGGTGAGCCGCATCGGCTGGCGGCTGAGTTGCAGGGGTTGGCCGCAGGTGCTTTCGCTGAGCCCGCTGTTGTCAATACCATCGACGGCCTGCGCGTCGATTGGCCCGATGGCTTTGGCTTGATTCGGGCAAGCAATACCACGCCTATGCTGGTGCTCCGCTTCGAAGGGCACACGCCTGAGGCGTTGAAGCGGATCGAGGGCGAAATGCTGGCCTTGCTACAGCGTGTGAAGCCTGGGGCGCAGGTAGGTGCGTCTGCGCATTAGGCGGCTGGTCTGCTGGTTCCATGCTCCGCCTCGCTTACAACTTCGCCGCTTGGCTCGCTCAGCCGCTGCTGCGCCGCAAGCTTGCTCGTCGCGCCTTGGCAGAACCCGGTTATGGGAGGCTGATAGAAGAGCGCTTTGGCAGTTACGAGGTGGCTCAGCCACGCGGCCCGGGACCGTGGGTATGGATTCACGCGGTTTCTCTTGGCGAAACGCGAGCTGCGGCCATTTTGCTGGCGGCGCTGCGTGAGCGAGAGCCTGGCCTGCGTTTGCTGCTGACGCATGGCACGGCAACCGGACGGGCTGAGGGGGAGAAACTGCTGCAGCCCGGTGATGTGCAGGTTTGGCAGCCGTGGGACACCCTTGGGGCAGTGCGCCGGTTTCTTGATCGCTTTCGGCCCGACCTCGGTATTCTGATGGAAACTGAGATCTGGCCGAACCTCCTTTGGAGAGTGCTGGGCGGGGTATCCCGTTGGCACTCGCCAATGCCAGGCTCTCAGAGAAATCGCTCCGCGCAGCGGAACGCGGGGGACAATTGATGCGACCGGCTTACGGTGCGCTAACCGTTGCGTGGGCTCAGACCGAGGACGATGCCGCGCGCCTGCGGGCCATTGGCGTGCGGCAGGTGAGTGTGCTGGGCAACTTGAAGTTTGATGTGCAACTCGACCCTGCTCAGATGGCGCGTGGGCGTGCGTGGCGCGCGGCAAGCGCACGGCCGGTCGTCATGTTTGCCAGCTCGCGCGAAGGGGAAGAGGCTGAGTTTCTTAGGTGCCTCAAGGGTACAGGCGCGCCCTTTGCGCCCCCTGAATCGGCAGGCGTTCAATGGCTCATTGTTCCACGCCATCCGCAGCGTTTTGATGAGGTGGCTGGGCTGATCGAAAGCCACGGCCTGAGCGTCAGCCGTCGTTCCACCTGGGGGAAGCTTCTCCCGCGCCTGCGGATGTTTGGCTGGGCGACAGCCTGGGCGAGATGGTGGCCTACTATGGATCGGCCGACGCAGCTCTGCTGGGGGGTAGCTTTGCGCCCTTGGGAGGGCAGAATCTCATTGAGGCGGCTGCCTGCGGCTGCCCGGTGCTCATGGGGCCGCATACCTTCAACTTTGCGGAGGCCGCTCGTCTGGCGGAAAGCGCCGGCGCCGCGCGGCGCGTGCCCGATCTTGCTGCAGGTTTCACTGATTCCTGCAAGCTTGTACACGACCGAGATGTGCAGGCTGCCATGAAACAGTCGGCGCTGGGCTTTGCAAATGCGCATCGCGGTGCTGCCAGGCGCACAGCTGATGCCGCTTTGGCTCTGATTCAGGAACGATTTTTCACGGTTCCATGTACTGATGCTGCTGCGTAGGGGTTACCCTTAGATTGTTTCCATCTGCAAAAAAGCAGCCCAAGGGATTTAATATCGGGTTGTTTGCGCAATTGCGTTGCGGATTGCGTTTTCATTTCCATTTCTCCGGCGCGGCGCGCTGGATTGCGTTCCAACCAGATTAGAAGGCTGCCGTGCTCCGTTTTTTTCTGATATTTCTCGCCATTCAAGCGACGCTTTTCGGCGTAGAGATGCTGCAGCCTGTGCAGCAGGCGGTGGTTGACCCGTGGACTGGTCTGGTGGCAAAGGCCAGCGCGGTAATGGTTCACATGTTCGACCCATCGGTCATTTCCTATGGCCGCGTGTTGCAGAGCGCGCAAACGGGCTTTGGCGTTTCGATTGAGCCCGGCTGCAATGGGGTGGAGGCGACCATCGTGCTGGTGGCTGCCATGCTGGCTTTTCCTTCCAGCTGGAAGATGAAGGCCTGGGGTATTGGGCTAGGCTTTATTGCGGTGCAATTTGTCAATCTGCTGCGCGTGGTGAGCCTCTTCTTTCTGGGGCAATGGAATTTTCAGGTTTTCGAGTTCGCCCATCTGTACATGTGGCAGGCCCTGATCATGCTTGATGTCCTGATCGTGTGGTTGCTCTGGATGCGTGTGGTCGCTCGTCGCGATCGACCTGCCGCGGCTAACGCGGCAGCGGCGTAATCCTAGATCCGGATCTAGTAAATGCGCCCAACTCTTATTGGCCGTTTCCTGCTGTTCGCGGTGCTGGGGCTCGCGATTTTGCTGCCGCTTTGGTATTGGGCTTCCCCATGGCTAGCCAAGGCGCCCATCTGGCTGGCCGGCACGGTGATGACCACGATTTTTCCTTGGGCAGACAGCTTCGAGCAAGAAGGCGTCAAAGGTGTGCTCCACACCTTGGTACAGGTGCGCATGAGGGGCCCGCAGGGTGACGTTTTTGGTGAGTTGACGCCCGAAGCGAGCTACCCTACCTACGGCTATGGGCTGGTGCTGCTTTGGGCCATGCTGATCGCCTCGCACCCGCGTCGGTGGTGGCTCAAGGGGCTTGTTGGTAGTGTGCTGCTGATTCCCGCTCAGGCGTGGGGCATCTGCTTCCAGTGGTTGCGCGACGTGGTGATTTATTCAGGACCATCGGGTGCGGCCTATCTGAAGTATTCGCCATGGGTGAGTGAAGTGGTGGCGTACGGGTATCAGTTTGGGTTTTTGATGCTGACACCAGTGGCGCCCATTTTGCTTTGGTTACTGTTTGACAAGCGCTTTGTGGCGGCGCTTTGGCTGGAGGCAGCCCTGGCTGACGAGCCCGAACCGGCGAAACAGAAAGCGCGCATGAATTGAACCTGGCGACCTTCCAGGTTGTCAGCGGCCCGCTGTTTCAAATTTGATTTACGCGGCCATGGTGCCGTGGTGTTGAGTCACGATGTCTGGCAGTACGCAAACATCGAAGCCTAGTCGGCGGAGTGTTGTGCAGACCCAGTAGTCTTCGGACAGGTACTCACCCTCATGAACGCCAACGCCAAACACGTCGTAATGAATGGCGGGGCCGCCGTCGCCGCGCAAGGTTTTCATGCGCTCATAGACACGGCCTTGCGCAATGGCATCATCCACAAGTGCGGTAACTGCCCGACGCGAGAGCATTAATGCTGCGGTTCCTATGCGGTCTACCAAGATCATGGGGCCGCTCTCGCCCACCACACGGCCGATATTGAAAATGCGTCCGCCTTCCGCGTTGCGACCCTTGAGGGCGACGGGGGCGCCGATGACATCGCGTTGTTGCTCGAGCATCATCTGCACGCTTTCGGCGGCAAGCGACACGTCGGCGTCAAGAAAGAGAAGGTGCGTTAAGTCAGGGCGATGGTGGAACATCGACATCAAGGTGTTTCGAGCGCGAGTGATCAGACTTTCGTTGCCCAGTGTGGCGAGTGTGAACTTGAATCGTGCCTGTTGGTAGCCTAGCAGGGAGTGCACGAAATCCATGTGAACCATGCCGCCGTAGGCGGGAGTTCCAATCAAAATATGGGCTTGAACCTCGCTCATGCCTGGCTCCGGGGTCTGTATTTTTCGTTTCTGCCCATGGCCTGAGACTGAACTTCCTGCAGGCGCTCAAGCTGCGGTTGATCGTAGCGGTGATAGCGATCCAGGAGCGCCAGGTTGGCGGCGTAAGTGGCGGAGTTCGCGGCCCGGTCTTCTGAACGGGGGTGGTAAAGATGCAAGGCCACGGCATCGTCAAATTCAAGCGTTGACAGACGTGCGCGTTGCACCTTGTACGAAAACGCGTCGTCTTCGCCCCCCAGCCTGTAAAGCGTTCGTCCCACCCGCCCAGTTTCAAGAAGGCGGCGCGTCTAATGGCGAAAGCACCTCCGCACAAGGGCGCGGTCTCACCCTGAGTTTGCCGGTGACTGGCTAGGTTCGTCATTTGCTGCAAGGCGCCGGAGTCACCGGCGAGCAGGCGTTCGGTGGCCTCAGGAGAAAGGTCGAGCACTTGGCGATAGGGCTTTACGACCTGGGTGTGTTGCAAGCAGTGCTCCACCGTGCGCGGGAGCATGCCGGGTATCAGCAAGTCCGCATCTGAGAAAAGCAGCACAGTGGCATTGGAGCGCCGCGCGCCCACATTCAATCCCCAGGCCTTATTGAATGGGCCAGGGTTGTATGCAAATACAAGTGAGCAATTGGGGTGAGGCAATGGTCCTGTGAGTTCCGGAACAGGTCCCTGCTCGACAATGATGACCGGCCATTGCGGTGTATCAGCCAGAAAGGACAACACCGCCAGCAGGTTGGCGTAGCGGCTTCCGGATTGGTCGCCGCGATAAGTCAAAATGATGTTGGCTGTCATAAATAATCCAGTTCTGCCGCATGCTCGTTTCCTGCATCACCATTACCCAGCCTGGGCGGCTCCATATGTTGCGCGAATCGGTCGGAGATTTTGCCCGGCAGACGCACGACGCACGTGAGTTGATCATCTTGCACGACGGAGGCTCGGCGTTCGACGACGATGTACGGCAAGTTGTGTGGGAGGTTGGCGGACATTCAAGAATTGAAGTGCATGCGGTAGCGCGCATGCCCTTGGGGGCCTTGCGAAATGCGGCAGGTGCGGTGGCACGCGGGGATCTTGTTTGTCAGTGGGACGACGATGACCGGTACCACCCCGTCAGGCTGCAGGTGCAGCACGATGCGTTGACGAGCGAAGGGGCTGACTTTTGTTTTTTGAGCGACCAGTTGCATCTCTATCGTGCCACCGGAGAACTGTTCTGGGACGACTGGCATGGTCAGCCTTACCCGCTTAATTTCATTCAAGGGACCCTGATGGGGCGTCGCGAGAAAATGCCGATGTACCCGGACATTGCGCTTGGTGAGGATACGGGGGCTTGCCTTGAAATTCTTCGGGCGGGGTACAAGATTTGCCGCGTTCGTAATCATGGGTGGTGCTATGTCTACGTGCATCATGGCGAAAATGCCTGGTCGGCAGAGCATCACAGAGCGATCTCTCAAGCAAATTCGCTTTCAGCAGCCAGGCTCATGGCGCGGCTCGGGGCTGTACGCCAGCGGCTCGGGGAGTATGGCCCGCCCACCGGAGCGCAAGTGCTGAGGGATCGGGCCGGTACCATGGCAGTCTCTATCTGCTAGCTGGAGGAGTTTGCTCAGGGGGCCCTGGTTCCATGTGTTGGCGCGCTAGCCTGGCGTAAGTGGTGGCTGCGTTGCGCACGTAAGACTCGTTCAGCAGTCCGGCATGGAAGGTGCTGAAATCTGTGCGTTCAGGGCTCCACCAGAGATGAGCCAAAAGGTGAATGCTGCACAAGCCCTCGGGGATAGGGGCGTTTTCCTCGAAAAGGTTCTTGAGCCCTTGGCTGGTGGCTGGAAAGCCGTGAAACCACCACCAGGGCGCTACATGCACGCGATCTGGTGAGTGAGACCACATGAGGCTCGCTGCTTGGCAGGAGTGGCGACTCCACGTACCGTCGAAGGCTTCCTTGGCAAGCTCAAGCCAGTCAGCCAGAAAGGGTGACCCGGGGTGCCCCATGATCAGGGCATTGCACAAAGAAGGGCGCAGAATGCCAGTGTGTGGATCAGGGACGGGTACTTCCTCTCCAAGCACGCAGTCATGCTGAAAAAGTGCGTTAGGGTAAGGGCGCACAAAAAGAGTGTCCATGTCGGCGTAAACGCCTCCGTATTGGAGCAGAGCCTGCAAGCGGATGAAATCTGCTTCGTGAGCGTAGCTTAGGCCGGCTTTATCAATGAAGCGGCCTTCACTTGTGTTTTGATAGAGCGTCGGGTTGAAACCAGGTGTGCTCTCATCAACCTGGCGCAAGATCAGCTCAGGCGCTATCTGATCCCACCATCTGCCGTGTGGCAAATTCCGGTAATGAAAGTAGATCTCGCTGGTCGGATGCACGTTGCGGCATGATCGCAAGCACAGGTAGTGCATCAGATGAAACGGCTCATTTTGAGGTCGTAGCCCAAACACAAAGTGAAATGGAGGCCCACTTGCTTGGTGCCCTTCAAACATGAAGCAAAGCCCTCAGCTGCGCGGCTATCACAGGCTCTGCAAAACGGTTGGCAATGTCCGATGCAATGGTTTGCGCCGCTGCTTTTTGGCGGGGAGCGTCGTAAACTGCATTCCGAAGGGCAGCCGACATGGCATCAGGGGCAGGCTCTGCCCAGCGTTGCGGAGGCCAGAAAGACGGCGCTGAAGGCGGCCAGACCGGTACTGTGCGCATGTTGAATGGAACGGCCCCCGGCCAATCGGAGCCAAGATAGTCCGTTTGACCTCCCCAGCCCGTCATGATGACCGGCGTGCCGCGGGTGGCTGCATCAAAGGCTCCCATCGCCCATCCTTCGCCGCGTGAGGCTGACACATAGCAGTCTCCAATGGCGTGAAGCATGTCGATTCCGCGGCCAGACAGCTTGTAAGGCAATAGGCAAACCTGGGCGTGCGTCCCGTCTTGGGCTGAAGGGGCGTTTTCTATGGCAGCGCTGGCAAGCTCGGTGGTCGCTTGGCGGGGGTAAAAGGGCGCCGGGCCATAACCCTCTTCGTCGGTCTTGAGGATCAGCGTAACGCGAGCATCAGGGGAGAAGGCTCCGAGAAAACTTTGCAGCAACTGGGGGTGTTCTTCCGTGGCTCCCAGGTGTTGATCGAATAGAAGATGAAATGGTCGGGTGGTATGCCAAGTGACATTCGCAAAGCTGTCAGTTCGCTCGCATTGAAGTCGTTCCAGGTATGTCGGCGGATGTGCGGAACCACATGCACAGGCGGTTTGAGATGTGCGGCTCTGAACGCTTCTCCATTCATTTTGGAGGGGACGCAAATCAGATCGGCCAGATCCAGAGAAGGCTTCCAGTGTGGAGGCAGGGCATCGGCTTCCCAAGTGGTGTACCCTACGTTTTTCTTGCCTAGCTCAAAAAAATTAGGCCATAACTCTGGGACCGTTTGTACAAAAACAGTCGAATAGTCGACCGGGCGGCAAGTGGCAGCTCTGATGGCGGCCAGATCCTTCAGAGCGTTGTCGTCCCGTGACAGTTCCAGCAGGGGGCGTGTCTGTGGGCTGCAACGAGTGATACCCCTGTTCGCTCCACACCAAAGGGATCCAGTGCACCTCCACACCGGCATTGAGCAAGCCGCGCAGATAGGCCAGTGCAGCCAGGCCATATCCAGAAATGTCAAAGTAAGAGTAAAACTTGACGCCTAAACTCATATACGGCAATGGTTGCCACGCAGGGAGACTCACGCACCCATCGGGATCGAGTATGAACCCCTGGTGCCCGAGACGCAGTCGAGATTTAAGCGGACTTGTTCTTGTCGTCGGACGAGTTCATTGACTCATCCTCGGTATTGTTTTTTGACGACCGGCGACGTGCGGCCAACAGTGCCACCAGAGCTCCCAAACCGCCAATTGCTACAGGTGTAAGCGTGGGAACTGCGGTGACTGCCGGCGGTGCGACAGTAATAGTGACGTTGGCTACCGAATTGGGTTCCGCAGACTGATCGACGAGGTTGTAGGTCAGAGATGCTGTGCCCGTGAACCCCGGGGCCGGTGTGAAGGTCAACGCGCCGCTTGGCTCCAGTGAGGCCGTGCCAGCTGAGAGCAGGGGAGGCGTAATGATTTGGACGAAGGAGTTGCCGCCTACCACGCTGTCGTTGACTGTGACGTTCACACCGGTCAAAGGGGTGTTCATTGTGGTGCTGTAGGCGTCGTCCACGGCAGGGCCGGCCTGCACTGGCGCAGCAGCACCCGCTGCAAGAATGCCTAGCCCCATGAGGACAGCAGGGTTGACAACTTTCAGGCCACCCTTGGATGGCTGTGCGGGCTGAGACACCTCCGCAGGTTCAATTCCTTGTTGGTTTACCTGCGCCTTGTCGAATTGATTCATTTCTCTCTCCCAAGTAACCGCATAGTATTTGTTTGCCAATGCTTGCGCAAGAGCGATGTCCCCAGGGTGGCCTGCTCGGGCGCGTCCAACTGTTTTGTGCTCAGGGCTTCAGCATTTGGTTTATTGGAAGAAGGTCGCCTGCCGTGAGATCACCGCTGGCCTGCTTTAGACGCAGTATGCCTACCAGGACGTCATAACGAGCCTTGGCCAGATCGCGCTTGGTTTGGAAGAGTTGGCTTTGCGCGTTCAATACGTCAATATTGATGCGCACCCCGACTTTGTAGCCCAGAAGATTGGCCTCCAGTGCCGTTTGGCTGGATGCTTCAGCCGCTTCCAGAGCGTTGACCTGGCCAATGCCTGACTGCACGCCGAAGAAGGCGGCCCTGGTGGATTGGGCTACTGTACGCTGAGCATGCTCCAGGTCGGCGCGGGCTTTGTCTTCCAGGGCCAGGGTTTCCCTGATCTTGTTCTGTACTGAAAGGCCGGAAAACAGTGGCCAGTTCATGACGACGCCTACGCTTGCATTCCTGTTTCGATATGAGCTTCCGGGAGCACTCGTGATCGATGGGTTGCCATCAGGGTAGCGGGTAAGGCCGACGCTGGCCTGTAGATCTACGGTGGGCAGGTGGCCGGTCTTGGCCTTGGCAGTTTCCAGTTGGGCTACGTCTAGGGCAAGCCTGCTTTGCGTGACTGCAGGGTGCTGCTCCGTGGCTTTGCTCACCCAGTCGTTCACATTATCAGGCGCCAATGCGGGCAACTGAATGGGTTGTGCCAATGGGCGAGGGTCTGCACCCGACCGGCCCACTAGTTGGTCGAGGGCCAGCTTCTTGACGTGAAGGTCATTCTCGGCGGCGATTTCCTGCGCGTGGGCAAGGTCGAAGCGCGCCTGGGCTTCTCGGCTGTCGGTAATGGTAGCGTTGCCGACTTCAAAATTGCGTTTTGCGGATTCCAGTTGTTCGGCCACCGCCTTTTTCAGGGCCTTAACGAAGATGAGCGCGTCGTGCGCAGCCAGTACGTCGAAGTAGGCCTGGCTCAGGCGGACGATCAAGTCCTGGCTGGAAGCGTCTAACTGCTGCAGCGCCACTTCGGCCTGCATCTTGCCTTGGTCCAAGGTCAGGCGGTTGGCGGGCCGATAGATCGGCTGAGAGCCGACCAGCGAGCTATTCAGGACGTTGTAGGCTTGGTTGGACGTATTGGACGCGACGCTGGTTTCCATCCAGTTGCGGTTGGCGCCAGCTTGCAGGCCCAATTGTGGCAATAACCCAGCCCGGGCCTGCTCGGCGCGGGCAGTGCTAGCTTCGGCTTGCGCGCGCGCCGATTGGAGCGAGGCATCGAAGCCCGTCGCGGCGTTGTACAGCTCCAGCAACGATTGCGCGTGGGTTGGCTGGCTGACGAGCCATCCAGCGCAGAACATGGATGCCAGCCATAGACTGTGAGATTGTTTGTAAGTCAGGCTCATCCGAGAGGTGTCCGAGCGGAAGAGGAGGTGTTCCGAGCGGAAGTGGGCGTGATTCTGGAGTACCAACCAACAAGAGGTGGTCAGTAGCGCGGAAGGCTTGGATCCACCTGAAGCGACCAAGCGTCAATACCGCCGGCAACATTGGCTATGTGCGTAAAGCCTTGACGAGTCAGAAACATGGCGACCTGCATGCTGCGCCCACCATGATGGCAGAGTACCGCGACTGGGCGTTCAGGGTCGAGCTCGGCAAGCCGCAACGGAATGGTCTGCATGGGTATTTGCAGCAATTCCGCGCCTGCGGGTTGAATGCTCGCAAGCCGCCATTCGGCAGGCTCGCGCACATCGAGCAGCACAGGCTCCCCATGGATTCGGTTGGCATCAAGCCAGGAAGAGAGCGTATTCGGACTGATTTGCTCGATCATGTGCGGGCCGGTGTGGTGAAACGCTTGGTTGCTGGCGGGTTCTGCGAGTCTATTCAGAAGCGAAAGCGTGGCGGCTCGGGAAAGTTGAGCAACCGTGGCGCAACCAGATCCCAGGGCTGCGTGCTGACCCAGCCTCCGCCTTCAGCGCGGCGTACCAGCGTGGCACGCATGACAGGCTCGTCTCCGACCACCCCCATGAGGCGTCCGCCTGGTTTAAGCAGATCCAGCAGGGCCTCTGGCAGTTGCGTGACCGAACCCGACAGCAGGATCACGTCAAACGGACCGTCGGCGGCCAAGTCGGCCTGGGCACCGTCTGCGACACGTACCTCCACGTTCATGAGGCCAGCGTGCTGCAGATTGGCATGTGCCGCAGCGGCCAAGGATGCATCTATTTCCAGTGTCAGTACACGCTGGGCACGGTGGCCAAGCAGAGCGGCCATGAAGCCAGAGCCTGCGCCGATTTCCAGCACTTTTTCGTGCTTTTGCACGTTGAGATCCTGCAGCATGCGGGCTTCCACACGCGGCGCCAGCATGACCTGGCCGCGGGCGATGGCCGACTCGTCATCCTTGAGAGGGATCTCCATGTCGGCGAATGCCAGGGCGCGGTGAGCCGGCGGGACGAAATCCTCGCGCCGCACCACGGACAGCAGATCCAGCACATGGGCGTCGAGCACGTCCCAGGGGCGTATCTGCTGCTCGATCATGTTGAAGCGGGCCTGTTCCAAGTTCATCGCTATTCCAAGTGGAGTTGGGGCAAACATTCCATTTTACCGGGCGTTGCCGGAGTCCTCAATTTTTAGGGGTGAAGGTGAAGCCAGGGTGTTCATTGCCGAGACAGGCGTTTGATCCAGTTCACCAGATCGTCTATGTAGCAGTACACCACCGGAACGACCACCAGCGTCAGCAGAGAAGACGTGATGACGCCACCGATGACTGACTGACCCATGGGTGCGCGCTGTTCAGCACCCTCGCTCGTGGCAAAGGCCAATGGGAGCATGCCAAAGATCATGGCAAGTGTGGTCATGAGAATGGGGCGCAGCCGAACTCGCGCCGCCATCAGCAACGCCTCGTCTCGCGGCAGCGGGCGGGCGGATTGGTCCGTTTCGCTTGTTTCACCTACCTCCCCCGCTCGGGCGCGGATTGCAAAATCCACCAGCAAAATGGCATTCTTGGTCACCAGACCCATCAGCATGACGACACCAATAATTGAGAACATCGACATGGTGGTTCCAAACAGCATGAGGGCCAGCACCACGCCGATCAGGGTCATGGGTAGAGCGGTCATCAAGGCCAGCGGCTGCAGGAAACTCTTGAACTGGCTGGCCAGAATCATGTAGATGAAGATGATCGCCATGGCCAGCGCCTGAATGGCATAGCTGAACGACTCTTCCATGTTTTTGGTGGAGCCGCCAAACTCATACTGATAGCCGGGGGCAAACGCCGTGGAGTCCAGGGTAGCGCGGATGTCGCGGGAAACTTCACCCGAAGATCGTCCATGAACGTTGGCAGTGATCTGAACCTCACGCATCATGCTGCGGCGGTTGATCTGGTTGGTGCCGGTGGCTTCCGTCAGTTCGGCAATCTGGTTAAGGCGTACCACGCGGGCGGTGCCGTCGGCATTGGTGCCAATGGTCAGGGGTAATCGCTCCAGATCCTGCGGGGTGTTGCGTGCCTCAGGCGCCAGGCGAACGTTGACGTCATAAGTCTGGTCGTCTGGCGCACGCCAGTTGCCCACTGTCTGTCCAGCTACCAGTGTGCGCAGGGAGCCTGCGATCTGAGCCAGGCTGACGCCTAGTTCAGAGGCGGCCTCGCGTCGCAGTTTCACATCAACCGTTGGCTTGTTGGGCTTCACGCTGGAGTCGAGATCTACCAATCCTGGTATGTCGCTCAGTTTGGCCAGTATGGGGCCGGCCAAGCGCTCCAGTTCGGCTTGGTCGGGGCCCTTCAGAGAGAACTCGATCTGCTTTTGCCCCCCGACCGGTTCGAGCAGGCCCGCCTGTGTGACGGTAATGCCCGGTACCTGGCGCAAGCGCTCCCTTAGTGCGGCGGCAACCTCCTCTGCGCTTCGTCCGCGCTCAAGACGGTTGGAAAGGCGAACATAGATACTGGCGTTGGTTTTGCCTTGCGCGGCACCAGTGTTCAACGTGGCCAGCGTGTAGAGCACTTCTGGAAAACTCTGGATGATGTCTGCCACCTGCTTGGCCTTGGCCTCGGTTGCCTCCAGGGATGAACCTTGCGGAGTGTAGAAAGCTACCGTGGTTTCAGAAAAGTCAGCCTTTGGGACGAACTCGGTGCCGAGCAAGGGCAGTAGCAGCACGCTGCTGACAAAAATACCTCCGGCCAGCAACAAGGTGAGCAGCTTGTGTACGAGCGCCCAGCGCAGGATGAGTTGATAGAACTCTGCCAAACGGTCGGTTGAACGGTCGAACCAGGAAGTTATGCGCCCGATGGTCTTGTCGTAGAGCGTGACGGGCCGGCCCTGGGGTTGCCCATGGCTGTGAATGCTTGGGTCATGCCAGACGCTGGAGAGCATTGGGTCGAGCGTGAAGCTGACGAACATGGAAATCAGCACAGCCGCCACGATGGTCAGCCCGAACTCGTGAAAGAACTTGCCAATGATGCCGCCCATGAATCCAATGGGCAGGAATACCGCCACGATAGACAGGGTGGTGGCCAACACGGCCAGGCCGATCTCCTGCGTCCCATCCATGGAGGCCGTGAACGCGTTCTTGCCCATCTGCACGTGGCGCACAATGTTTTCGCGCACCACGATGGCGTCGTCTATCAGCAGGCCCACGCACAGGCTGAGCGCCATGAGCGTGATCATGTTCAGGGTGAAACCAAACGCCTGCATGAAAAAGAAAGTGCCGATGATGGAAATCGGCAGCGTGAGTCCGGTAATGACCGTCGAGCGCCAGGAGTTGAGAAACAAGAACACGATCAGTACCGTGAGTACCGCGCCCTCGATCAACGTTTGCCGGACGTTATCCACGGCCACACGAATGGGGCGTGAGACGTCGTTGATGGGTTCCAGCCGCACGCCAGGGGGGATTTCGCTCTTGAGTGCGGCGACCGATTCATAGAGGCCATCCACCACGCGGATGGTGTTCTCGTCCTGCGCTTTCTGAACCGACATGAGCAGCGTGCGCTGACCGTTATAGAGCGCCAGGCTGTTCAGCTCCTGTGAGCCGTCATGCACCTCGGCCACTTGGCTCAGGAATATGGCAGAACCACCGCGCCGGGCTACGATGATGCGCCCGAAATCTTCGGGGCGCTGCATGCGGCCCTCAAGTTGTACCGTGATTTCCCGCGCGGTGCTGCGCACCGCGCCCAGCGGCTGATCCTGGTTTTCGCCGCGCACGGCGGCAGCTACCTGGTCGGCCGTAACCCCGAGTGATTCCATGGATCGGGGGTTAAGGTAGATATTGATCTCGCGCTTGGAGCCACCCACAATATTCACCGCTCCCACGCCGCGTACGTTTTCCAGGCGTTTTTTCAGGACTTGGTCTGCCCAGTTGGTGAGCTCGACAGGCGAGGGGGCGGGCTGGCCATCCTGCGCTTGTGGAATCACGGCAAGTGACCACACGGCGCGGCTGGCCGGGTCAAAGCGCAGCACCCGCGGCTCTTTCACCTCATCCCGCAACAATGGCCGCACCTGGCCGATTTTTTCGCGAACGTCGTCTGCGGCCTTGCGGCCTTCCATGTGCAGCTGGAACTCAATGATCACCACCGACAACCCCTCGTAGCTACGGGAGGTGAGGGCATTGATGCCTGCAATCGAGTTGACACTTTCCTCGATTTTCTTGGTGACCTCGCTTTCGATGATGGCGGGCGAGGCGCCTGGGTATTCCGTGGTGACGACGACCACTGGAAAGTCGACGTCAGGAAACTGATCGATCTGAAGTCGCTGCAGCGCGAAAAGACCCATCACCACGAACGCTAGCATCACCATGGTGGCGAATACGGGATTTTTCAGGCTAACCTTGGTGAACCACATGAACTAATCGAGGCTGGTTGATGTGAAGCTGGACGGCGTGTGGCAGCGGGTGCTTGCTCGTCTTGGCATCATGGCCTGACACTCGTGGCCAGTGGTTCTGCCAGATGCGCCGCGGTGCCGGCACGCAGCGCGCCGGCCGCGGCTCGCAACACCACGGCGCCTTCGGGTACACCTTGAACGGCGACCATAGTTTCGCCATCGACAGCTCCGCGTGCGCCGGTTTCCACTGTGCGGTGTGCCACACGCCCGTTCTCTAGCACTTGCACGTATGGCAGAGGCTTGTCAGTGCGGACTGCCGAAAGTGGCACGGACAGCATGGTTTGCCTCTCGGTGGCCAGTTCTCCTTGCGCGAACAGGCCCTGGCGCAGCCCCGGAGTGTCCGCCACAGTCATGTAGACGAGGACGCTGCGACTGCCGGTCTGGGTGGAAGGGTTGATCCGTGCCACCGTGGCAGTGACGGGTCGATCCACCCCTCAATGCTCAGGCTGGCACTTTGGCCGACGCGCACGGCCACTGAATCAGCCGGGGTGAGCGCGGCTTCAAGCTCCAGTCGACCTAGATTGACGATTTCCACGATACGTGCTTCGGGTGCCACGCGCTCGCCAGGCTGCGCCAGGCGTTGTGAAATCTGCCCGCCGATCGGCGCACGCAGCACAGTATCCGCAACGGACTTGCGTGCCACCTCGGTAGCGGCCAGCGCCGCTCGGTGGTTGGCCTTCGCAGCGTTGAGACTGGACAGCGATGTGTCGAGCGCCGTCTTGGAAATGAAACCCTGGTTAACCAGAGCAGCATTGTTGTCGTACTGGCGCTGTGCAATGTCTACTTGCGCACGTGCTGCGTCGGCTTGTTGTTCAGCCTGCAGCACCCGCTGGGCGTAGTCGCTTGATTCGACCCGGGCAATGACTTGGCCAGCGGCCACGTTGTCGCCCTCGCGAACCGTGAAATCTTGAAGTTCACCCGATACCCGCGCCTTCACGACCGCACTATGCACTGCCTTGAGCGCACCCGACACTGGCAAGCCCGTGCTGATTTCTCGTACCCGCGCTGTAGCTATGTCCACCGCAGAGAGTTCAAGGACAGGCTCTTTCGTGACCGAAGCCTGTGTTTGCTTCTTCGCCTCCTGTCGGGCGGCCCAGCCCCGCCAACCTAGCGCCACGACGGCTAGTACCGCCAGCAACGCCACGAGTGACCAAATTGTGCGGCGTGTCATGAGTGGATGTGAAAATTCTGTCTGAAGCCACGACGTGCAAGCAACGGCCTGTGCGTCACCATTCGGATAATGATGGGGGTGGAGTGTTCTTGCACGGTTTACGACTTTAGTTGGCGCCACGAAACATTTGAATGCTACTCTGATGCAGTGCGCAAAAAATGGTGGGTGGCGGAAACCGCCGGTTTTTTTAGCGCGGTCGCAAATGTCCAATGCGGATTCGCGCTCTGCATTTCATAATCCTCCCCATGAACTCTCCAAACATCGGCCTTGTCGTTATCGGTGACGAAATCCTTTCCGGTAAACGCGTTGACAAGCACCTGCCCAAGCTGATCGAGTTGCTGAGCGAGCGCGGCTTGCATCTGGATTGGGCCGAGTATGTGGGAGACAATCGCGAGCGCATCATTGCAGCCCTCAAGCGGGCGTTTGCCACCAGCGATGTGGTGTTCAGCACTGGTGGCATTGGCGCCACGCCGGACGACCATACGCGACAGTGCGCCGCCGCGGCTCTGGGCGTACCTTTGAGCTTGCACCCGGAAGCGAAGGCTCTGATCGAAGAGCGCATGCAGGACACTGCACGCGAGACGGGGGTGCCCTTTGAGCCGGACCGCGCTGACAACGTGCACAGGCTCAACATGGGGGTCTTTCCGCTTGGTGCGCGGATTTTGCCGAACCCCTATAACAAAATTCCCGGCTTCAGCCTTGATGGCCCAGGGGGAGGCACGATTCATTTCACCCCCGGTTTCCCTGTCATGGCTTGGCCGATGATGGCTTGGGCCCTGGATACCTATTACGCCTCCTGGTTTCGCCGTGGCGGCTGGCAGGAGCGGTCGGTCATCATCTTCGGCGCCATGGAGGCTAGCCTCACGCCAGTGATGGAGCGGGTTGAGGCTGCGCATCCGGGGGTCAAAGTATTCAGCCTGCCCAGCGTCGATCATCCTGAGCACGGAAAGCATATTGACTTGGGAGTGAAGGGTCCGATCGAGGAGGTCGGCCCTGCCTATGCCGACTTGCGGGCCTGGCTCGCACCGTTTGGACTGAGCTATGGCAAAGAGATCGTGAACCCGCCTGAAAGACAAGATAAATCAAGTCGGAACCAATAAAGTGAAAGTGCGTGTGCAAGCGCCAGAGGTTTTGCTGAATTTCACTGAATTGGTGCATTTTTCGCCTCATTTCACAGCATCGTGCTCCATATTGGTGCGTTCGCGGTCCGCTGTGCACAGCTGGTAAGCCTTCGAATTTTTTCATCGGCGGGGTTGCGGGAGCATTAAAGCTGAAGCACAAAGGCACAATACTGGCTTTAGTAATGCCGCTCATGCGTTGGCATGGAAGCTGCATTCCCCCAAACAAGCTTTTTTAACTACCTCTAGCCCAACTAGGAGAGCCTGATGGCCAAGACTGTTGCAGATGTCATGAAGATGGTGAAGGAGAACGAGGTCAAGTTCGTTGACTTCCGTTTCACCGATACGCGAGGCAAGGAGCAGCACGTTACAGTGCCGGTGTCGCACTTCGACGAAGACAAGTTTAGTGACGGCCATGCCTTTGACGGCTCCTCCATCGCCGGCTGGAAAGGCATTGAAGCTTCGGACATGCTGCTCATGCCCGATCCCAATACGGCCAACATCGACCCGTTTTTTGAAGAACCCACCCTATTCCTGACTTGCGACGTGCTGGAGCCGGGCGATGGCAAAGCTTACGACCGCGATCCGCGCTCAATCGCACGCCGCGCCGAGGCTTACCTGAAAGCCTCCGGGGTGGGCGATACGGCCTATTTTGGTCCAGAGCCCGAGTTTTTCGTCTTCGACGGCGTCCGCTGGAGCACAGAACCTGGCCATAGCTTCTACCAGATCGAGGAATACGAGGCTCCCTGGAACACCGGCGCACAGCTGGAGGGCGGTAACCGCGGCCACCGCCCAACCACCAAGGGCGGTTATTTCCCCGTGCCCCCCGTGGACTCCACGCACGATATGCGTGCGCAGATGTCCTTGATCCTTGAATCCCTGGGTGTGCCCGTTGAAGTGTTCCACCATGAAGTGGCGGGTGCCGGCCAGATGGAGCTGGGTACCAAGTTCTCCACTCTGGTTCAGCGTGCCGACTGGACGCAGGTGCTTAAGTATGTGGTGTGGAACGTCGCCGACTCCTACGGCAAGACCGCCACTTTCATGCCAAAGCCTTATCACGGCGACAACGGCAGCGGCATGCACGTGCACCAGTCGATCTGGAAGGGTGGCAAGAACCTGTTCGCGGGCAACGGCTACGCAGGCCTTTCCGATGTCGCGCTGTACTACATCGGGGGCATCATCAAGCATGCCCGTGCACTCAACGCTATTACCAACCCTAGCACCAATAGCTACAAGCGTCTGGTGCCGCATTTCGAGGCGCCTGTGAAGCTGGCCTACTCCAGCCGCAACCGCTCTGCCTCGATTCGCATTCCTCATGTAATGAGCGAAAAAGCGCGCCGCATTGAGGCACGCTTCCCCGATCCAATGGCTAACCCCTATCTGTGCTTCTCGGCACTGCTGATGGCTGGTCTTGACGGCATCGAGAATAAGATTCATCCCGGCGAGGCTGCCACGAAGGATCTCTACCACCTGCCACCTGAAGAAGACAAGCTGGTGCCCACCGTCTGCCATAGCCTGGATCAGGCGCTGGAGGAGCTGGATAAAGACCGCGCTTTCCTGACCAAGGGCGGTGTGTTCAGCGACGCCATGCTGGACGCCTACATCGACTTGAAGATGACCGAGGTGAACCGCCTGCGCGTGAACGTGAATCCGGTCGAATACGACATGTATTTTTCGCTCTGATCACTTCACACCGAGCAAAAGGGTGGCTTGCGCCACCCTTTTGTCGTTGAGGGATTTAGTGTCCTGAATTGAAAATTCGTTGAATACATCCGCCGACAATCGACCTCATGCAGCGTTGCGAAGCTTCGCGATACCACCCGGTATCTCTGTGTTTCGCGCCTTGCCTGAGGCCGATTTCGGCAGATTTTGTTCTTCAACGAACTTACAACCCAGGACACTAGAATTTCGGGAAGGGGCAAGAAATTGCGCCCAAGTGGAGCATTTCTTACTCAGGAGATGGAACGCCGCTTTGTCAAACGAGTCTATTGCTTCATACTTGACCAATTATTGAGTTGCATGCGCCACTGCTACTGGTGGCGCTCAGCCCTATGGAAACCTGAGATGAAAACTGCTTGGCTGCTGACTTCCGTTTTTGTCGCCGCCACCGGCTGGCTGGCGGCGGCACCCGTCTCTGCGCAAGACCGCATTTATCGCTGCGGCAATGAATATACCAACCGAATTGGTAACCGCAAGGATTGCAAGGTCGTCGAGGGTGGCAACGTGACCGTGGTGCGCGGTACCGCCCCCGCGGCAGCTCCCCCAGCGGCTTCCGGACCTGCGCCTTCTGCGGGGGGTAACCAGCGAGTGGTGAGCGCACCGCCGTCAGCACCCCGAATCGATTCCCCGAGCAGCGCGCGCGTGATGCCGACGCAAAGGTCATCCTAGAGCAGGAGCTGCGTCGCACAGAGGCACGGCAAGCTGAATTGCTCAAGGAGTACAACAACGGCGAGCCCGACAAAATCGGTGGCGAAGCCCGCAACTATCAGAAGTATCTGGATCGGGTAGCAGAAATGAAGGCCGCGATTGATCGCAATCAGAGCGACATCGAAGGAATTCGGCGTGAATTGAATCGGTTCAAATGACGTCAACTCCCGATGAATTCTGACGACTGCGTTCGCCCTTCTGTGTACTGAGAGATATGCGCACTTCTCCTGCGAGCGCGAGGGCGCGGGATGATGTACCTTGGCGTTGTGCCCGGCGAGCCTGATCATTGCTCTGCCTCCCGCGGCCTTTGGCCAGCCTCCCCGATTGCATCGATCTCATCAATCTTGTAGGTTGGGCTGACGAAGGAAGCCCAACATTCGCTCAAACCTCCATGTCAGACCCCCATCGACCCCACCCCGAGCGCTTTCAGGCTTTTGATCAACTGGCCATCCTCGTCGCGGTGCTCGCCGATGATGGATCGGTGCTGTTCGCCAATGCCGCCCTGGAAGATGCCGTAGGCCTCTCCTGGAGAACCATTGAGGGCACACACTTTCAAGATTATTTCGCAGAGCCTTCGGCACTGCAGCACGCATTGAAGGGTGCTCAGGAGAACGCGTTCGCGGCCCTGCGCTATGACGCGCAACTCAAGCGCCACGGTAGGTCGCCAGCCGATTATCTGCCAGTAAACGTGATCGTGGCGCAGACTGAACGGCCGGGAGAGTTGATCGCCCAATTGTTGCCCCAGGAACTGCAGGCTCGGCAGGAGAGGGAGGAGCGCCAGGTCGACCAAGTGCGCGCCAACAAGGAGCTGTTTCGCAATCTTGCCCATGAAATCAAGAATCCGTTGGGCGGAATCCGAGGCGCGGCGCAACTGCTTGAGATGGAAATGGCCGCGCCAGAGTTGAGTGAATACACCCAAGTCATCATCCGCGAGGCGGATCGCCTGCAAACGCTGGTGGATCGGTTGCTGGCGCCACACCGTCATCCTCAGGTGGTGGGTAACGTCAACATCCATGAAGTTTGTGAGAGGGTGCGCTCTTTGATTGTGGCCGAGTTTCCGCAGGGGTTGACCGTCGTCCGCGACTACGACATCTCCATTCCAGATTTTCGCGGAGACCGCGAACAGCTCATACAGGCTCTGCTCAATATCGCCCATAACGCGGCACAGGCCTTGTCAGAGCGTATCAACACGAGTGGCGATGCCCAGATCGTGTTGCGTACGCGCGTGGCGCGTCAGGTTACGGTCGGTAAGCAGCGCTATCGGCTGGCACTGGAATTGCATGTCATCGACAACGGACCGGGCGTTCCGGACTCGATCAAGGACCATGTATTCCTGCCCCTGGTGTCAGCAAGAGATGGCGGCAGCGGACTAGGACTGACGCTGGCGCAGACTTTTGTGCAGCAGCATCATGGTCTTATCGAGCTCGACAGCGTTCCGGGCCGCACGGATTTCAAGATTCTGATCCCGCTACCTTGATCTCCGTGTCTGAAACAATAATGCCCAAGAGGAACAGCAGTATGAAGCCGATCTGGATTGTTGACGATGACCCCTCTATACGCTTCGTGCTGGAGAAAGCCCTTTCTCGCGAGGATCTGCCCACGCGCTCCTTCACTAACCCACGCGAAGTGCTTGCTGCGCTTGACGAAGGCGCCACAGACGTTGAGGGGGGCGACGGGCCGCAGGTCTTGGTGAGCGACATCCGCATGCCCGGTGGTTCCGGACTCTCGCTGCTTGAAAAGGTGAAAGAGCGCTTGCCGAGCTTGCCGGTGATCATCATGACCGCCTTCTCGGATCTTGATAGTGCTGTGTCAGCCTTTCAGGGGGGCTTTTGAGTATTTGCCCAAGCCGTTTGACGTACCCAAGGCGGTCGAGCTGATCCGCCGCGCGGTCGAGGAAAGCGTGCGCGAGGAGGTGGCTGAGCAGCAACAAGCCCAGACACCAGAGATGCTCGGCCAGGCACCCGCGATGCAGGATGTGTTTCGTGCCATTGGCCGCCTGTCGCAAAGCAACGTCACCGTCCTCATTACCGGTGAATCCGGCAGCGGCAAGGAACTGGTGGCGCGCGCTCTACACAAGCATTCGCTTCGCGCCAAGGGGCCGTTCGTGGCCATCAATACCGCTGCCATACCCAAGGATCTGCTCGAGAGCGAATTGTTCGGTCACGAGCGCGGAGCATTCACTGGTGCGCAGACACAGCGGCGAGGGCGCTTTGAGCAAGCAGACGGCGGCACCTTGTTTCTGGACGAAATTGGCGACATGCCGCTTGATTTGCAGACTCGGCTGTTGCGAGTCCTGTCGGACGGACAGTATTATCGAGTGGGTGGTCACAGTGCCATCAAAGCCAATGTGCGCATCGTAGCTGCGACACATCAGGATCTGGAGAAACGCGTCAAGGAAGGCGTCTTCCGCGAAGATCTTTTCCATCGTCTGAACGTCATCCGCTTGCGTCTGCCAGCCTTGCGTGAGCGTCGTGAAGATGTGCCTTCGCTCGCGAAGCATTTTCTGGGGGTCAGTGCACGCCAGCTTGGCGTGGAGCCCAAGCGCATTTCAGATGCGGCTTTGGCCAGGCTGAGTGATTTCAGTTTTCCTGGCAACGTGCGTCAACTGGAGAATATTTGCCATTGGCTTACCGTGATGGCACCGGCGCAGCAGATCGGAGTGAAAGACCTTCCACCCGAAGTACTGGCGTCTGGCTCTGCGGTAGAGCCTGAACAGCAGGTGGCTGCTTCCGGGGCGGCATCTCACCGGCCAGAAGCCTGCATGGAGGAACCATCCGACGCGCCTCCTGCTCTCGTGGCATCGGCTGTCGGTGCAGACGAAAAGCAGCCCGAACTGGCGGATTGGGAGCGCGGTCTGCAGGCCGAAGCGGCCAGTCTATTGGCGTCTGGTCAGGAGAACGTCTGGGATCGACTGATCGGTAAGGCCGAATCGTGCCTGATCCAGTCCGCACTGGCCGACACTCGCGGGCGTCGTATCGAGGCTGCGCAAAAGCTCGGTATTGGGCGCAACACCATCACCCGCAAAATTCAGGAACTCGGACTGGAATAGCCACTGGGCCGTAGATCTTGACCGTACTGCACGGCAGACCATCACGCTACGAGTGGTGTCGTCTGCATGGCTTCGATTTGCTCGGTCAACGTGTGAATCTGTCCGCGCCAGTAATCTGGAGTGCCAAAACCCTCAAACGCGGCGGGAAACGCTGGGTCTTCCCAGCGCCGGGCAACCCACGCGCTGTAATGAATCATCCGTAGCGTGCGCAGCGGCTCGATCAGCGCGAGTTCACGGCGGTCGAATTCGCGTACTTGTTCGTAGCCATCAAGCAGGATGCCAAGCTGCTGCTGGCGTTCGACACGCTCACCACTTAGCAGCATCCATAAATCCTGCACGGCTGGGCCGCTACGGCAGTCGTCCATGTCGACGAAGTGTGGCCCCGCGCCCGGCTGGTCAGTCGGCGTCCAGAGAATATTTCCGATGTGGCAGTCCGCGTGCAGGCGCAGCGAGGCAACGCTGCAGCCTCTGGCCGGTGAAAAATAATCAAACCCGGAGACCAGGTCGAGTGCTTGTTGGCTTACATCGGCCCAGGCACGTTCCACTTCCAACGGCAGCCGGCCATCCGAGAGTAACCATTCCCGCGGTTGCGTCCCGTAGCTGGTCAGATCCACGGCGGGTCGATGAGAGAATTGAGCACGAGCACCAATGTTGTGCATTCGCGCCAAAAAGCGGCCAATCCATTCCAGAGTTTCCGCATCGCCGAACTCTGGCGATCTTCCGCCGCGCCGAGGGCTGACACTGAAGTGAAGGCCGTCATGTTCGTGCAACGTTCGTCCCTGAATGCATAACGGGCCCACCACAGGCACCTCGGCTGACATCAGCTCCAGAGAGAATGCATGCTCTTCATCGATCTGCGCCACGCTCCAGCGGCCGGGCCGGTAAAACTTCAGCACCACCGCTGGATGCGCATCTGCCAAGTGCGTTCCGGGCTCCAGATGGGCTAGATAGACCCTGTTCTCGTAGGAGTTGAGTGCCATCAGCCGCCCGTCTCCGTAGAGCCCTAGGCAGGCGAGGGCGTCAAGAACAAAATAGGGTGTGAGTACTGAGAAGGGGTGAGTCGCGTCGAGCATCCACGTATTGTGGGCGCAGCGGGCACAATGATCACCATGACCGCACAACAATATTGGCTGATGAAGTCCGAACCGGACGATTGCTCAATTGATGATGCGCTAGCCGCACCAAACCAGACGGTGCCATGGACAGGCGTACGCAATTACCAGGCGCGCAATTTCATGCGCGATGTCATGCGAGTGGGAGATGGCGTATTGTTCTACCACTCCAGTTGCCCCGCTCCCGGTATTGCAGGCGTCGCCCGCATAGCCTCCAGTACACGGCCAGATCCGACGCAATTCGAACCTCAGTCACCGTATTACGACCAGGCGTCCAGGCAAGACGCTCCACGCTGGCTGCTCCTCGATGTGCAGGCCCAACGCAAGACGCGCCTGCTGAGCTTGGCCGAGATGCGTGAATTGCCGGCCTTGAGCAGTATGCGAGTCTTGCAGAGGGGTAGCCGACTTTCCATTACTCCCGTAACTCCGCAAGAGTGGCAGGCGGTCATGAATTTGCTGGACTAGATATCTCGCGCCCGACAACGGTTTTGCATTAGTTCGAGAACGCGGCAATTCCCGTAATGGCGCGGCCCAGGATCAGTGCATGCACGTCGTGAGTCCCTTCGTAGGTGTTCACCACCTCTAGGTTCACCAGATGGCGGGCAACTCCGTATTCATCGCTGATACCGTTGCCGCCCATCATGTCGCGCGCCATGCGTGCGATGTCCAGCGCCTTGCCGCAGCTGTTGCGTTTCAGGATAGAAGTGAGCTCAACCGGTGCATTGCCCTCGTCCTTCATTCTTCCCAGGCGCAAACAGCCTTGCAGGCCCAGGCTGATGTCGGTCAGCATGTCGGCCAGTTTCTTCTGGACGAGTTGGTTGGCTGCCAGCGGGCGGCCGAACTGGTTCCGGTCCAGCACATACTGCCTTGCTCTCCAGGTAGCAGTCTTCGGCGGCACCCAAGGCGCCCCAGGCAATGCCGTAGCGTGCGCTGTTCAGGCAGGTGAAAGGGCCCTTGAGGCCGCGCACCTCGGGAAACGCATTCTCTTCGGGAACAAACACTTCGTCCATCACGATCTCGCCCGTGACGCTGGCGCGCAAACCCACCTTGCCGTGCACGGCGGGGGCGGAAAGCCCTTTCCAGCCTTTTTCAAGAATGAAACCGCGGATTTGGCCGCCATCATCTTTTGCCCAGACAACGAACACATCAGCGATGGGCGAATTCGTGATCCACATCTTGGCGCCGCTCAAGGAGTAACCGCCATCAACCTTCTTTGCACGTGTGATCATGCTCCCAGGGTCGGATCCATGATCGGGCTCGGTCAGGCCAAAGCAGCCTATCCACTCGCCGGTGGCCAGTTTGGGCAGGTACTTTTTCTTTTGCCCCTCTGTGCCGAATTCATTGATCGGCACCATCACCAACGAGCTTTGCACGCTCATCATGCTGCGGTAACCTGAATCCACGCGTTCGACTTCACGCGCCACCAGCCCATAGCAGACATAATTGAGACCAGCGCCGCCGTAGGCTTCTGGAATGGTGGGGCCCAGTAGCCCAAGTTCGCCCATTTCGCGGAAAATGGATGCGTCCGTTTGCTCGTTACGGAATGCCATTTGCACCCGAGGAAGCAGCTTTTCCTGGCAATAAGTGCGGGCAGCTTCCTGAACCTGGCGCTCTTCATCGGTCAGTTGTTCGGTCAGCAGGAAAGGGTCTTGCCAGTTGAATGAATTTTTGGTGCTAGCCATGCGCGGGTCTCCGAGGCAGTTGATATTCGAAGCCCACATTTTGCCGCCGACATGTATAGGTGTCTAATATCAAATACCGATTCATGAATAGGTTTCGCGTATGAACATCGGCTCCATGGAGCTGCGCCACCTTCGTTACTTTCTTGCTGTGGCCGAAGAGTTGCACTTTGGCCGTGCGGCGCAGTCACTGGGCTTGAGTCAGCCTCCACTATCTGTAGCGATCCAGCAAATCGAAGGTGCGGTGGGTGCGCCCCTGTTCACCCGCAGTAGCCGTGGTGTGCAATTGACTGCTGCAGGACAGGCCTTTGTGCCGGCCGCCCGTGCTGTGCTCGAGCGTGCTGCGCAAGCCTTGGCCGAAGCACGAGACGTGGCCAGTGGAGAGGCAGGAAGCCTGCGCATAGGATTTGCCGGCACCATGCTTTACAGAGGTTTACCGCTCATGCTGCAGCGTTTTCGGTCTGAGCACCCCCGCTTGAAACTCGTGCTTTGCGAACTGAGTTCCAGCGACCAGCTGCTCGATCTTCAGCACGAGCGACTCGATGCCGGATTTGTGCACACCACGCAGGTGCCGGAAGGACTATCGCAAATACTGGTTTCAAGCCAGTCGCTGGTGGCCTGTGTTCCGCAGACTCATCCTTTGGCGCGAGCAAGAAGCGTTCCGCTGAAGGCGCTCGCTGATGAGCCGTTCGCTCTGGTTGCCAGGGATGTATCACCCGACTACCACTCGCGCATTCTTGCACTATGCGGTGCAGCGGGCTTTACGCCGGCCCCAATTCATGAACTGCAACACTGGCTGAGCGTAGTGTCTCTGGTGGGGCAGGGGTTGGCCGTCGCTCTGGTGCCGGCTGCTTTGCAGCAATCCGGCATGGCGGGTGCGGCCTTCGTGTCCGTGAAAGGTGCGCAGCACGATTGGCCGCGTTACGAAACACACTGTTTGTGGAAGGCGGGTCGCGACAATCCTGCGCTAGGGTTGTTCTTGTCAGCCGTGCGTGAGGTTGCTTCCGGCGGCTAGTATCTACACATATCTACAAATATTTGTACATGAATCTGCAGTTTTCCGAATCTTGGAGACCATCATCATGAGTGAAGCCGAAACAATCGTTCTTGGCGGGGGCTGCTTCTGGTGTACCGAAGCAGTTTTCAAGGAGGTCCGTGGCATCACGGATGTGGAGTCGGGTTACAGCAACGGGCAGTCGCAGCGGCCCAGCTACGAGCAGGTGTGCACTGGGCGCACAGGGTGTGTGGAAGTGGTCAAGCTTGAGTACGACCCGGCCATCATCAGCACGCGTCAGATCCTCGAAATATTCTTCGTCGTGCATGATCCGACGCAACTTAACCGCCAGGGTAACGACGTGGGCAGCCAATACCGGAGCGGAATTTACTTTACCGACCCGGAGCAGCAGCGAGTAGCCACAGAGCTGATTCAGGAAATTGCACGCGAGCAGATTTTCGACGGGCCGATCGCGACGGAGGTAGTGCCCTTGGCTGATTACTGGCCTGCCGAGGACTACCATCAGGACTTCTTTGAACGCAATCCCACGCAGGGCTACTGCATGGCCGTGGCGGCGCCCAAGGTGGTCAAATTCCGAAAGACCTTCAGGGAGCTCGCCAAGGGCTGAGCCTCCCTAAGAGCGTATTCAAAGTCTCCTCGCGGGTCCGTTGCGCCAGTTGCACTGCGCCCGCAAAAACCGCGTCTGCGGCGTTGAAAATCCTCGTGATACCACGAGGTATCCCTGCGTTTTTCGTCGCATCGGCGCACCGCTTGCAGCCACAGCTTTTCGAACACAACAGCCCTCGCGCAGAGACTTTGAACACGCTCTAAGAGCCTGTTCAAAGACGACGCGTTGAATGCAGTTACTGGGTGCCAAAAATCCGGTCGCCGGCGTCGCCCAGGCCGGGGACGATGTAGCCGTGATCATTCAGGCCCCGGTCGATGGCTGCTGTATAGATCGGAACATCGGGGTGGGCAGCTTGTAGCGTCCGAATGCCCTCGGGCGCTGCCAGCAGACACAGGAATTTGATCGAGCGTGGCCCGGTGGATTTAATCTTGGTGACCGCTGCCGCAGCAGAGTTGCCCGTGGCAAGCATGGGATCAACCACGATGACATCGCGCTCGTTCATGCCAGTGGGCATCTTGAAGTAATACTCCACTGCTTGCAGAGTTTGGGGATCGCGGTACAGGCCTACATGTCCTACGCGTGCGTTGGGGACGACTGAAAGCAGCCCATCCATCATGCCGTTGCCAGCACGCAGAATGGAGACGAACGTGAGCTTCTTGCCATCAATCATGGGACTGAGCATGGTTTCCAGCGGCGTTTCGATCTCCACGTCGGCGACCGGCATGTCGCGGGTCACTTCATAGGCCATCAGCGCTGCCAGTTCGTTCAAGAGCCTGCGAAAGCTGTTGGTGCTCGCACTCTTCATACGCATCAGCGTAAGCTTGTGCTGCACCAGGGGGTGGGTAATGTGATGGACTTGAGACATGGTGATGACAGGTTTGGGTAGGCGTTATTTTTATGTGAGGACTTTAGTGTGCCACTAACGCCCTAGCGTTTGCCGCCGAAGATGCCGCCCAGCACTCCGCGCAAGATCTGACGGCCAGCCGTGGTGCCCATGGTGCGTACCGCCGATTTGGCCATGGTCTGTACCAGGCCGTCGCGTTTTCCGCCACGTGGGCCGGTGCTGCCGAACAGAATGTCCTTGGCCATATCCATCATGCCGCCGGATTCTGCTGCAGTGGCAGCGCCACCCGAGCCCGCGCTGGCTCCCTGGCCCTTGTCTGTCTGTGTGCGCGCCTGGAGGATTTCATAGGCAGACTCCCGATCCACTTCTTTTTCGTAGATGCCGGCCACCAGCGAGTTGGCCATGGTGGCTCTTCGTTCGACATCTGTAATGGGGCCGATCTGGCTGCCTGGAGGAATGACGAACACTCTTTCGGTGACGCCGGGTCGGCCTTTTTCATCCAGAAAGCTGACCAGCGCCTCTCCGGTGCCGAGCTCTGTGATGACCGTCTCAATGTTGAGGTCGGGGTTCGAGCGCATGGTCTGCGCGGTAGCCTTGACTGCTTTCTGATCGCGTGGGGTGAACGCGCGCAATGCATGCTGTACGCGGTTACCGAGCTGAGCCAGCACGCTGTCGGGCACGTCGATGGGGTTCTGCGTTACAAAATAAACGCCTATGCCTTTGGAGCGCACCAGCCGCACAACCAGTTCAATGCGCTCCAGAAGCACCTTGGGTGCATCGTCGAAGAGCAGGTGCGCTTCATCGAAGAAGAAGAGCATCTTGGGCTTGTCGAGATCGCCAACCTCGGGTAGTTGCTCGAACAGCTCCGAGAGCATCCACAGCAGAAAGGTGCCATAAAGGCGGGGGGATGTGAGCAGCTTGTCTGCGGCCAGAACGTTCACGACGCCCTTGCCGCCAGAAGTTTGCATCATGTCCTGAATGTTGAGCATAGGCTCGCCAAAGAACTTGCCACCCCCTGGGTCTCGATCTGCATCAGACCGCGCTGAATGGCTCCCACGCTTGCGGCGCTGATGTTGCCGTATTGCGTGGTGAATTCCTTCGCGTTCTCACCAACATACTGCAGCATGGCGCGCAGGTCTTTCAGATCCAGTAACAACCAACCGTTGTCGTCCGCAATCTTGAAAACCAGGTTCAGAACGCCGGCTTGCGTGTCGTTAAGATCCAGCATGCGGCCCAGAAGCAGTGGGCCCATGTCGGAAATGGTGGCGCGAACGGGATGGCCTTGTTCGCCAAATACATCCCAGAATGTCACTGGGCAGGCTCATCGGCTCAGGTAACGGAACGCCGCGCTCCTGCAAAATGGCGGCCATTTTGGCGCCGACCTGGCCCTGCCGGCTGATGCCTGACAGATCGCCTTTGACGTCGCTCATGAACACGGGCACACCGATGCTTGAGAACGATTCAGCCAGCTTTTGCAGCGTGACGGTCTTGCCGGTACCAGTGGCACCGGTGATGAGTCCGTGGCGATTGGCCAAGCTGGACAATATGGCGCATTCGATTTCGCCATGCTTGGCGATGAGCAGATGTTGGGCGGACATGGGGGCACTTTCCAGGTGAATCTTGGCAAAAAAGAGTATAGCCAGCGAAGCTTTGCATTGGCATTTTTGGTGACTGCGCTGCTGAAACGTAAAATCTCGCTTTGGAATTGATTCTTTCACGAGGGGAACAGCATTGGCCGGCCATAGCAAATGGGCAAACATCCAGCACCGCAAGGGCAGGCAGGACGAAAAACGCCAGCGCGTCTGGACGCGCGTGGTACGCGAGATCATGGTGGCAGCGCGTACGGGTGGTGGAGACCCCACGGCCAACCCGCGCTTGCGCCTGGCCATCGAAAAAGCCAAGGCCGCAAACATGCCGGCCGACACTGTCAAGCGCAATATTGACAAGGCTACGGGTAACCTTGAAGGCGTCAGCTACGAGGAAATCCGTTACGAAGGCTACGGCATCGGTGGCGCCGCCATCATTGTCGACACCATGACCGACAACCGTGTGCGCACTGTGGCGGAAATTCGTCATGCATTCAGCAAGTATGGCGGCAACATGGGCACCGAAGGTTCGGTGGCCTTTCAGTTCAAGCACGTCGGCCAACTTATCTTTGCACCTGGCACCAACGAAGACAAGGTCATGGAAGCGGCCCTGGAAGCAGGCGCTGACGATGTCATCACCGATGAAGAAGGTGCCATCGAGGTATTGACGGACCCCGCAGCCTTCGAGGACGTGAAGAACGCGCTTGCTGCCGCAGGACTGCAGCCCGAACTGGCTGAAATCACCATGCGTGCGGAGAATACGGTGGAGCTCTCAGGTGAAGATGCTGTGAAGATGCAAAAGCTCCTCGACGTCATCGAGGATCTGGACGACGTTCAAGACGTATTCCATAACGCCGAGATCAACGAGTAAGGCTTACCTTGAAAATTCTGGTTATTGGCTCGGGCGGTCGCGAGCATGCGCTGGCCTGGAAACTCTCGCAGTCGCCCAAGGTGCAACAGGTTTATGTGGCACCGGGCAACGGCGGCACAGCGGTTTCGCCTACTCTCAAGAACGTTCCCATCACCGATCTCGTGGCGCTGCGCGAGTGGGCGCTGGCGGAAAAAATCGCGCTGACCGTCGTCGGCCCCGAACAGCCACTGGCTGCTGGCGTGGTGGATGACTTCCGTGCTCACGGGTTGCGCATTTTTGGCCCAACGGCCGCAGCCGCACAGCTAGAAAGTTCCAAGGCGTTCAGCAAGGACTTCATGCAGCGCCACGACATCCCTACGGCGCGCTTTGAGACCTTTACCGACCCCGTTGCCGCCCATGCCTACGTTGACAAGATCGGCGCACCCATTGTGGTGAAGGCTGATGGCTTGGCTGCGGGCAAGGGCGTGGTGGTGGCTCAGACGCTGGCCGAGGCGCACGCCGCAGTGGCAGACATGCTCGAGTCCAACACGTTCGGCGTCACGCACAATGCCGGCGCTGATGGCGTGGCGGTGCCCCGGGTCGTGATCGAGGAGTTCCTGCAAGGCGAGGAAGCCAGCTTCATCGTAATGTGCGATGGCAAAAATGTGCTTGCTCTGGCCAGCAGTCAGGACCACAAACGCCTGAAAGACAACGACGAAGGCCCCAACACCGGCGGCATGGGGGCCTATTCTCCCGCGCCCGTGGTTACCCCGCAGGTGCATGCCCGCGTCATGCGCGAGATCATCCTGCCCACCATCCGGGGCATGGATCTAGACGGCATAGGATTCACGGGTTTTCTTTATGCCGGCCTCATGATCGACCAGGAGGGTAAACCCAAAACCCTGGAGTTCAATTGCCGCATGGGCGACCCTGAAACGCAGCCAATCATGATGCGGCTCAAATCGGATCTGGTCGACGTGATGATGGCGGCCACCTCAGGCAAGCTCGACACCATTGAACTGCAATGGGACCGCCGCGCTGCGCTTGGCATTGTCATGGCCGCGGGTGGCTATCCGCTGAACCCCAGGAAGGGCGATCTGATCACCGGTCTACCCAAGCCCGAAGACGATGCCATGGTGTTTCATGCTGGCACGGCGCTGGAAGGCGAGGAAATCCGCACGTCCGGAGGTCGAGTGCTTTGCGTGACTGCGCTGGCAGACTCGGTCAAACAGGCGCAGGTTCGAGCGTACGACGTCGCGCGCGGCATCCATTTTGACGGTATGCAGTACCGGCGCGATATCGGGCATCGCGCCATTAAATGATTGCCTGGCGAGTGTCATGCAACACATCCCCTCTCAATCCGTGAGAGGGTTGGTGTGCGAGCAAGCGGGTTCTCCTGAATGATGAAATCCTTAGATACTGACCAAGCACGGAAATACCTCCTGGGCTTGCAGCAATCGATCACCGACGCCATTGAATCCGTCGACGGCCAAGCCCGGTTCCTGACCGACGCCTGGTCCAAGGCGCCGGGTGAGCCGTTGCAGGGCGATGGTGTCACCAAGATCATGGAAGCTGGTGCAGTATTCGAGCGCGCCGGTTGCGGGTTCTCCCATGTGCGAGGGCCCCGATTGCCTCCTTCTGCAACGCAGCATAGGCCAGAGTTGGCTGGCGCTCCGTTCGAAGCCATGGGCGTGTCATTGGTGTTTCATCCGCTGAACCCGTATGTTCCCACGGTGCACATGAACGTGCGCACAATTTCGGCCGGTCACCCCGGGCAGGAGCAGGTTAGTTGGTTCGGTGGCGGGATGGATCTCACGCCCTACTATGGATTTGATGAAGATGCGGTCCATTTTCATCGTGCCTGCCATGACTCACTAACCCCCTTCGGGGACGATAAATACCCCCGATTCAAGAAATGGTGCGACGAATATTTCTTCAATAAACACCGGGGTGAACCTCGTGGTATTGGTGGCATATTCTTTGATGATTTTTCCGAAGGCGGGGCCGAGAACGGTTTTGCCATGATCCGCTCCGTGGGCGACGCCTTTCTGGAGGCCTATCTTCCGATTGTGGAGCGCCGCCGTGGCCTGGCCTGGGGTGAGCGAGAGCGCGAGCACCAACTGTATAGGCGCGGGCGCTATGTTGAATTTAATCTGGTGTGGGACCGTGGTACGCATTTTGGGCTTCAATCAGGCGGCCGTACCGAATCCATTTTGCTTTCTATGCCGCCGCTGGTCAGTTGGTCTTACCAGCGCCAGCCCGAGCCGGGTTCGCCTGAGGCGCGGCTGACAGAACACTTCTTGGTGCCCAGGAGCTGGTTGTGACCTTGTCACGCCGCCGCATAGGTGTGTTTGGCGGCGCTTTCGACCCGCCTCACAATGGTCATGTGGCGCTTGCGCGCGCCGCTGTCGAGCAATTGGGACTCGACGAGCTGCGCATATTCCCCACAGGGCAGGCTTGGCACAAGGCACGAACGCTCAGCGACGGCGCTCACCGGGTGGCCATGTCGAAACTCGCATTCGCACAGGTACCCGGCGTGGTGATAGACACACGCGAAGTGTTGCGTGAAGGCCCTACCTATACGGTGGATACGCTACGCGAACTTCATCAAGATTCGCCGAAAGCACAAATACTATTGATAATAGGGGCGGATCAGGCAGAAACGCTGCATACTTGGAAAAACAGCACCGAGATTGCACGACTTGCCATTTTGAGTATTGCGGCGAGAGCGCGGCCCGTTTCGGACGCTCCGCCAGCAGATATTTCCAATCTTCCGCCGGGCTCTTACGAGCCCATCAATCTTCCGCCTATCGTCGTCAGTTCGACGGAAGTACGCACCCTCGCGGGTAGAGGCTACCCGATCGAGCATCTGGTGCCGCCCGCTGTGGCGCGTTATATTGCTGAACATCAACTTTACCAGCGCCCCTGAGCACTTAATGAGCGAAACCGCCCAGAAAAAAGACATCCAGAAACTTCAGCGAGCCATCGTCGATGGTCTGGAAGACGTCAAAGCCCACAATATCGAGGTGTTCAATACCGAACACCTATCGCCTCTGTTCGAGCGCGTGATGGTGGCCACCGGCAATTCAAACCGGCAGACCAAGGCTATTGCAGCCAGCGTGCGCGACAAAGTGCGCGAGGCCGGTTTCCCCAAGCCGCGCATTGAAGGCGAAGAAAACGGTGAGTGGATCATCGTCGATTGTGGGGCCGCTGTTGCACACATCATGCAGCCCACCATCCGCCAGTATTACAACCTGGAAGAGATTTGGGGCGATAAGCCGGTACGCCTGAAGGGCCCAGCCGCCTCTGGAAAAGCTGTGGCCAAGAAGGCCGCGGCGGCCAAGACGGAAGAAAAGCCCGTGCCGGCCAAGAAAGCTGTAGCCAAGAAAGCCACCGCCAAGGCTCCAGTGGCGAAAACCCCGGCTGCCAAGTCTGCCGCTGTGAAATCTACCGCTGCTCCTGCCAAGAAAGCCGTAAAAGCCACCCCCGCGACCGTTGCCAAAAAATTAGCGTCCAAGAAGGTCACTGTTGTGACCTCCGGTTCGGCAGTTAAGAAAGCTCCCGCCAAGAAGGTTGCGGTAAAGGTGGTAGGTAAGCCGGCACCTGCCAAAAAAGCACCCGCGAAGAAAGCACCCGCAAAGAAAGCCACCAAGGCTTAACGCGAGCGCATGAAGCTTGTCATTGTCGCGGTTGGCCAGCGGGTGCCCCCTTGGGCGCAGCAAGCCTGGGATGACTACGCCAAGCGCTTCCCGCCCGAAATCCGGATCGAGCTCAAAGCAGTCAAGACCGAGCCGCGGGCCGGCGGCAAGACAGTAGAGCAACTTTACTCTGCTGAGCGGGCTCGCATTGAGGCGGTCATTCCGCGCGGTGCCCGTGTAGTGGTGCTTGATGAACGCGGCACCGCGTTGTCCACCCCAGCGCTTGCCAGCCAACTGCAGCAATGGCAGCAGGATGCCACGGATGTAGCACTGATCATCGGCGGCCCCGATGGGCTGGATCCTGCGCTACGCGCATCAGCGCATCAGCGCATTCGTTTATCCGACCTGACTCTTCCGCACGCCATGGTGCGAGTGCTGCTCATCGAGCAGTTGTATCGCGCCTGGTCGGTCAATGCAGGGCACCCCTACCATCGGGAATGATCCTATTATTGAGGGCCTCCTCCCGAAACTGAGCTTTGCGAGATAGTTCATCTAAAGCTGCCTGAACGGTACCGGGCCTATGTGTTACCTGTCATCCAGCATTCATGCCTGATTTCATCTACCTCGCTTCCCAAAGTCCTCGCCGGCGCCAATTGCTAGACCAAATTGGTGTGCGCCACGAACTCCTGCTGCCGGGGGATGATGAAGATGCGGAAAGCTTGGAGGCTGTCTTGCCTGGAGAGGTACCGTTGGCTTACGTACGCCGCGTCACCTCACTCAAGCTCGATGCCGCCGTGCAGCGCTTGCGCCGGCGAGGTCTGCCCGAAGCACCCGTGCTGTGTTCAGACACCACGGTCGCACTGGGGCGCGTTATCTATGGCAAGCCGGCGGATCCGCAAGACGCGGCGCGCATGCTGGGGGAACTCGCAGGCACCACGCACCGGGTGCTTACCTGCGTAGGTGTGTCGGCGCAAGGGCAGGCCACGCAGGCTCTGAGCGCTTCGCGCGTGCGCTTTGCTCCCATGACGACTGCGCAGATACAGGCCTACGTTGCCAGTGGAGAGCCCATGGGCAAAGCGGGCGCATACGCGGTACAGGGGAGGGTGGCTGCCTTCATTGCGCACATCAGCGGCAGCTATACCGGCATCATGGGGCTGCCACTCTTCGAAACCGCAAACCTTTTACGCTCGGCCGGGCTAAATACCTGACCTAGGCTGACACAAATGCAACAAGACATCCTCATCAACTGGTCCCCGCAGGAAACGCGCGTGGCCATCGTCGAAAACGGTGCCGTCCAGGAACTGCACGTAGAGCGCTCGCTGGAGCGAGGCCTTGTTGGCAACGTGTACCTTGGCAAAGTGGTGCGTGTGCTGCCGGGTATGCAGTCGGCATTCATAGACATCGGTCTGGAGCGCGCGGCCTTTCTGCATGTCGCGGATGTATGGCAGCGTCCGCTGGCGGGTGAAACATTGCCAGCTCACCGCACCAATGGCACTCCTGCCAAGCCAATAGAAAAGCAAGTGTTTGAAGGCCAGACGCTGATGGTGCAGGTCATCAAGGACCCGATCGGTACCAAAGGTGCGCGCTTGTCGACCCAGATCAGCATTGCCGGACGCATGCTGGTGTTCCTGCCGCAAGACGAGCACATCGGCATCTCCCAGAAAATCCCGGCCAGCCAGCGAGACGCGCTACGAGCCCGCGTGCAAGCCTTGGCAGGGGACAGCCAACCGGGGCAGGCGCGAGGCGGGTATATCCTGCGTACTAACGCCGAAGACGCATCCGATGCCGAATTGGCTGAAGACATCGCCTACCTGCGCAAGACCTGGACGCGCATTCGGGAGGTCTCTGTGCAAAAGCCGCCCACCAGCCTCCTTCACCAAGATTTGAATCTGCTGCAACGTGTACTGCGTGATCTGGTCAACGAGGAAACACAAGCCATCAGGCTCGACTCCAAGGAGCAATTCCACTTGCTCTCTGCCTTTGGGAAGGAATTCATGCCGGCTGCTGCTGCGCGCTTGTCGCACTACAAAGGCGAGCGGCCTATTTTTGACCTCTACTCGGTGGACGATGAAATCACCAAGGCACTGGGCCGCCGTGTCGATCTGAAATCTGGCGGCTACCTGGTGATCGACCAGACCGAAGCGCTCACCACGATCGACGTCAATACCGGTGCGTTTGTGGGTGCGCGCAACTTCGACGACACGGTATTCAAAACCAATCTGGAAGCAGCGCAAGCCATAGCGCGGCAACTGCGGCTGCGCAACCTGGGCGGCATCGTCATTGTGGACTTCATTGACATGACGCAGCCCGAACATCAGCAGGCAGTACTCTCAGAATTCAAGAAGCAGTTGGCGCGCGACCGTGTGAAAACGCAGGTAGGCGGATTTTCTGCGTTGGGGCTGGTAGAGATGACGCGCAAACGCACCCGGGAATCGCTGGCGCAATTGCTATGTGAGCCCTGCGCGCAATGCCAGGGTGCCGGCCGCGTACGCACCGCGCGCACCGTAACCTACGACATCCTGCGCGAAATCCTCCGTGAGGCCAAACAATTCGATCCCAAGGAGTTCCGAGTTGTCGCCGCACCCGCAGTGATCGAGATGCTGCTGGATGAGGAAAGCCCGCACTTGGCGGGCTTGTCGGACTTTATTGGCAAGCCCATCTCATTGCAGGCCGAATCGGCGATTGGGCCGGATCAATACGATATCGTCTTGCTTTGAGCGTTCAGGGGTTCCCGCCCTGGTTGGGAATGGTTTTCGACGGCGTGATCTGTCGGATGCGCGTGCGTAGGGCAGGCACGGCATGATCCAACGGTAGCTCTTGTAAGCCGCGAACTGGCGCTGCCGATCCGAAGCAAATACCTATGGCAGCCGCGCACAAGATCGCTCCGTCGCCACTGCGGACGGTCGCGAAGGTTAGCAATATGTAAATCCCCCATGTTGTGGCCTGTTCGATGCACAATGGAAACAGGTGATCGTTCGGGTGTCACCTGCATCGGCTTGGAGTTGTGTTGACCTTTTTTGGGGCTGCAATGCAAACTGATCTCGCTGAAACCATGCGCATTCAAAGTCTCATCGCCAAAATTGGCGGGGGTCTTGACCAGTTCTTGAGATTTGAGCACCCGGATGCCGTACACCCTGGCGCCAATTGGCAGGCGTACTTGGATGTGCCGTTGCCACAACATGGTGTAGGTATTGATCAAGTGGTAGAAGAATTAATAGAACAAGTCATACCCAATGGGTCTGCTGTACCAAGGCCAGGCTTCACCTCTTTCATCACCACCGGCGCGACCAGTGCGTCGGTGTTGGCTAGCACTGCCGCCAGCATCGCCTCACCCCAACGCTATGGGATTACGTCGTTCAATCTTCTGGAAGATGTGTCACTGCGCTGGCTCGCCACCATGTGCAACATTGGAGATCTGCAGGGCGTTTACAGCAGTGGCGGCTCCGTAGCCAACTTGCTCGCGTTGGGCGCAGCAAGGCAGCATGCCTTTGAAAGGCTGGGGCATGACGTAGGTGCCAACGGCATGACGACACCGGTCCATCTTTATGCCAGCGCCGAGTCGCATCACACAATTCAGCGATCGGCCGGCGTCCTTGGAGTTGGCCGGCGGGCGATGCAAGCCATTGGATGCGACAGTCAAGGCAGGATGCGTGTAGATTTGCTGCGTGCCGCCATCGAAAGAGATAGAGACTCGGGAATTGTGCAAATGGCAATTGTTGCCAACGCGGGCACTACGAATACCGGTTCGATTGACCGGCTGAAAGAAATCGGCGAGATCGCAAAAGAGTATGGAATTTGGTTCCACGTCGACGGTGCATATGGATTGCCAGGCATTCTGGATGAACGCGTCCGCCATCTGTATGCCGGTCTGGAGATGGCTGACTCAGTAATCGTGGACCCGCACAAGTAGTTGGGCGCGGCCGTGGGCGTCGCAGCTACTTTTGTGCGTGATCGTCAGTTGTTGTATCGGGCGTTTACCCAAGAGCCGGCAGATTACCTTGAAGGTGCAATAGAGCAGGCCACTGAGTCGCCACCGAAAATTGAGCACTCACTCGATGATTTTGGTGTGCCTTACTACGATTTCGGTGTTGAACTAAGTTCCCCGTGCCGAGGTGTGGTCGTATGGGCGATGCTCCGTGAAATCGGCGTTGAAGGAATGAGGCACCGAGTGAAGCGCCACAACGATATGGCAGCCTATGTCGCCAAGGCTGCCAAAGAGCATCCAAACCTCGAACTTCTCATAGAGCCAACCCTATCCATTTGCTGCTTTCGATATGTTGCGTCAGGAGTTTCCAGCCTGGATGCGTTCAACCGGCAATTACACCAACGGCTGATTCGAGAGAATCAAAACATGCCAAGCACCACGCAGGTAAACGGGAAATTGGCTTTGCGTCCTTGCTTTGTTGGGGCACGTACAAATCATGAACACGCGCAAGCGCTATTGAAGGACGTTCTGCGCATCGGTCGAGAGCTAGAGCTTGAATTGGCGTAGACGGATCGACATGGCTGATTCACCGCTATAGAGCTTCCCACGGGCTGGGAGCGGCTTCCGCGCTGAAACCCGATTCTTTGCATTGCCCGAACCCACCATTCTGGAAGCGTCTCGCCGGGCGCTTCAACGCGATGCATCTCGCTTTCAGGGAACTGCGCCTTCTGACGTAGAGAGACAGCAGTCAGTCAATAGGCGTCACGATTTGTTGCAAACCGAAGGACAGCAGCGGAGTTGAATGCGGCCATACTGTGTTTGCCGTTCGTCCTCGTTCCAAGGTCGGGCTGCCCAATTGGCCGACTTGTCAGGAGGTGCCATGTCCAAGCACGTTTACAAGATCCTGGAGCTCACAGGCTCCTCGCCTTCTGGCATAGAAGATGCCGTCAACACGGCCATTGCCAAGGCCAGCGAGACCGTCCGCGATATGCAGTGGTTCGAGGTGGTGGAGACGCGCGGCCATATTCACGAGGGCAAGGTCGCCCACTGGCAGGTAACGGTAAAGGTGGGATTCACCCTCGAGTAAGGGATGAACGAGTTCGTGAACTACGGTGAGTTCATCGTGGGTCCCTTCTGGCCGAAATTTTCCGAGGAAACCCAGATATGAGGCGGATTCCGACCACGAGTCTGCCCGTGAGGCAGAGAGCGAAGTGTCGGTTTCAGGCTGGTTGCAGCCGGTTACCTCTCGTCGACCTCGTTGCTTACGAACGCTGGATCGGATGCCCATCAGCAGTCATTCATCAGAGGCGTCGATCGACCCATTGCGGAAATTCAAGCTCCATTGACCAATGCCTACTTCCAGCTATTGCTGTCGCGCAAACCTGTTAATCGAAGTACCGATTTCTGCTAGATCGCAGTCGTTTTGAGCACCACTGCGGTTGATTTGAGGGGGCCTTGTAGCTGGCTGATTATGTTCTATCCGCCTCCGAACCTCAGGATAGGCCTCCTATCAATGCTGCACATCGAAAAACGTTTGACTGGTGAAGTTGTCCGCCATTTCGATTTGCAGGCGAAAGTCAATGACCTCCTTTTTCTTCTTCCTGCTCAGGATATGCAGTTTCACCGGCGAGTAGTAGCTTGTGGTCGGAGGAACTTCATATTCCTTCCCATAGATGGTGACCAAGGACGCAGGTTCTTTCAGCTGCAGGGTAGAAAACTCTCCTTTGCGCACGATCCTCATTAGCGATTCGCCCCCATCGGCACACGCAATCCTCATCGTAGGTGAAGCGGTAATCTGCGATCGCTGGTAGGATAACTTGCCCTCAACGATATCGCTGACTCGCGCTAAGGCTCGATAATCATCAGCGGAAATGCTCGCGAAAATATCGATTGGTGGACTCTGACCAAGATATCTGAGCACGTTTCTCGCTCGTCTCACGTAGTGAGTAAATACAAGCGTTTCGGCTATTTCCTCGATATGCTTAGGATTTTGAAATTTCCCAGCCGCTGCATGATTTCCATCGACTTCCATGGCAAAGGAAATGGCAGCCGATGGATCGAGAATTGCTTCAAGCAGGTTTGTTAAGGCGTCCAAATAGGGAGGGTTGGCAGCTTCCTTTCCTTGCCAGGCTTTCAAATTTGTGGTCAAGGTTAATCGGGAGTGGACACCATCGCCTGAGGTTTGAGAATAAATAATTTCTACGTCTAGAAGACCGCCGCAGCCGGAGCCTGAAAACCTGATTTGCTTACGCCCAGCGGTCAATTGTCCAGCGACGCTCTCAAAAATGGCGGGGGCAGTCTGGGGTGCAAATATCTTCAACACGGCTGGACGCGCCGCTGGCATGATAGTAATAGATGCCAGATCGGCGTCGTTATGCAGCACGTCAAAGAGCTTTGATCCCTCAAACACCACGCCATCGAGTGGTAGAGTCGCCTCTCTCCCATCGTCAATGGCCGCTTGAAGGCCTTTTCGCCAAGCCTCAGCCGATTCCGATCCAACCTTGATGGAGAAAGACACCGTTTCCCTCGCACTCAAAGTAATCGTTGTGTTGCCGCCCGAATACGCGGTTGAAACAGTGAACCTCGGATCCACAGCTTCCATTTGATCGACTAAGGCTTTGTGCACGTTGCCTATCGCTTCTGGATAAAAACCGGGCGTTCGGTTGCCCATGGCCATGGCTGCCATGCGATAGATGTCCTTCTGATCAGGAAGTCGTTTGCCTTGCTCCATCAGAGCGCTTGCTTCAGCCGATGACTTCCATTTTTTGAGCGTTTCCGCCGGGTACGCGTCGGGGTCCCGGTCAATGATCGTTGAACAGGTTTGGCATAGCCAGATGATGTTACCGAAGCCGCGCCGGTCGTCTGCCGTCATCGCAGCGAGATAACGTGGCCCACCGGGTGATGCTGCATGAATATGCGCGCCGACCCCCACATTGGAGAAATCATCGTTGCCCACCGGAGCGGAGGTGGTTGCACGGCAGGCGGGATTGGAGCAGCGGCCCGCCACTCGCTGGTAAGCCTGATTCTTGGTCGGTTTCGTGAAGTCGTCGCGTGCCATTCGGTTGTAGCTAGCTTGTATGCAGATACTGTATGGCGATTTTTCGACGACTGCGCGCCGACGTGCAAGCAATCATTGGCCGTGCGCAGACTTCTTCTTGCACTGTGGTCTGGCCGCCGTTTGAAACCGCGCGACCAAGACCCGCACGGTGTCAACCTCCGCTTTCGGGCACTCCAACCTTGCCTAGACCTGCCGATCGCGGCAATGAACCGGATGACAGCTCCTGGCCGGGTGGAGCCCGTCAGCTTTTTGAATTGCTCGCCCTATACCAGTCGTTCAGGATGCGCCCCCTGAGCGACTGCTCTCTGGCGGTGAGGTTGGCCGAGGGGGCAGGTCAGAACCGCTGTAGTCCCAGGACGGGCCAGCCTTCACGCTGCGCTCTGGCTCTGGCTTCGCGTAACTGGTTTTCGACAGAGGTCTCGCGTTGCTTGTCTGTGCTGTACCTGGCGTACAGGCAGGCCAAGGTGCTGGCCGACATAGGTACTCCTCATTTTCTGTGTCGGGACGGTCGTCCTGCGCTGATGAGGGCTTTTCTCGTCGTTGCCCATGTCGGGCGATTACGTAGTCAACGCCAACAATTCGTTCGCACTTACACCTGCCGCCACCCTCGTGAGAATTTGTGGCAACTGGGCCGCCACGTGCACCATGTGGTGGTTCATGTCAACTTCGACCCAGGTGCCCAAATTTCCGCAACTTGCTTCCCCGTTGGCGCAGCGCCATGCATAGTCATCGCCGAAGGAATAGTCGCGGCCCATGTACACCTGCGAGCCCAAAACGCGACGGGCCAACTCGTAATACTGTTGGTACTTCAGGCCTTCCCTCAGGCTATAGCCACGGAAGATGTGATGATGCAGGCCTCTTGTGTATCGGATCTTGGCGTTTGGATGCTTGGGGATGATCTTGTCTGAGAAGTTGGGATGCACGATGCCGTAATCTCCGAAGGCAATTCCTTCAGAGGGGACGCCGGTGGCGACATTGAGCCAGAGCGGCATCTCCTGTCGATAGAACGCCTTGGTGTCTTCCTTTTCGACACCACTCACATCTTTTGGCATGCTGGAACCTATGACGGAAATCAGCCCGAACTTCGCGACCGTCAACGCATCGTCAATGAAGTCTTGTGTGAGGCCGCGCAGACGAACAAGCGACACCGCATCCAGCCCCCCTAGGGATTCGAGGTCAATCAAAATCTTTGTGTCGCTTGTCGGAATGCCTGCATAGCGTAGACGTTCAACAATGTCGGCGATTGCGTCTTCCCCGGCTTCGAGGTCGTCGATCTTGAGGCGAAACGTGAGGCCGCGCCCCTGTCGGGCTGCAATAGGAGCAATGCGGTCCCACAACTCGGGTTCGTGGTCGAAGCCGAACACTGGGGTGAACAAAATGCCCAAGCCGCGCAAGTTGGCGCACAGCGCCTCAAGTGCCGGGCTGCCATCATTGGTCACATGCTCAGGGGCAATGGAATGCAGATCGACGCTGACCGCATTTTGTGGGCAGTGCTTTCGCAACTGATCAGCAAACCGAACGCACGCTGTCTCGATGGATTCGTTCTCATTCGGAGACAAAAGCTCGACGAGAGCATGAACGTGAGGAGCCAGTGAATGCGGGATCTTGCCAAGCGCCTTGAGATCGTTAGCTTTGCCTTTAAGAATCGGCGAGTACAGAGTCTTTGCGTTCACTGCCAACCTCACTCAAATGAGACTTCAGGAAACTGGTTGCGAACCTCGTTCGTGCCCAGCAAATCACCAAACACACGGAAATTTCCACTCTCTCGACGGATGCGCCCGGCAACAATCGCAGGGTGGACCATCTGTTCTTTTGCAAACCGAATGATGCGTTCCCGACTAGGCGCGGAAACGACTTCGCTTCGTCGCCAAGCTGCTCTTGATATCAACGCGTCACGAGCTATACGGTTTGCCTCGATCTCCAGCGTTTCCGTTGCATCGCTGTCTTCCAGACGATCCAGGAATGCATCCCCCGGATTGCTTAAATGCTTCATCACATGCGCAAGCTCGTGAAGGAGCGTGAACCAGAAGGAATCGATGCGATCAAATCGAAGCGTCAGCCCAATAACTGGGGAGCCATCTTGATCGAGAAACGCAGCGCCATCAAGTTGCGTTGCAGCAAGATGCGGCTCAATCACGACCGGAATGCCTTTTCCTTCAATCAACTCACGGGCCAACCGCATGCCGTTCTGATGCCAGCTCAAATGCACGACTTGGGTCAAGAATGCAGCGTCAATGGCCTCAGGTTGATAGGTCGGCAAACGCCGACTAGCCTTTCGCTTTCTTGCTATGTCTACGACACGAGCTTTCCAAGCCAGCAGACCGTAACGAGATTTTGGGTTGACGGCATCACCCCGAAGTCCTTGCCGAGCCAAGATCGGAGAGCCATGGTTCGGAGGGAGGATGCTGGTCACAAAATCTCGTGCCAATTCACTCAGCGTTCGAGTATTCCTCTTTGGTACCTCATTGAAGTAGCCGTGACGCTCCATCTCCTTTACGGGGAAGCGATTCCAATCAACTTCAGCATCGACGACATCAATGATCGGTTCTGAAACTGGGAGATTTGAGTCAGCGACAAGAACGTCAGCCGAGATACCCAAGCCCATCGAAATCTCACGGATCATCTGAACCGTAAGCGGACGCTTGCCTGCCAGCACTTCAGATACACGACTTCTTGATCCAAAGTAAGGCACCAAGTCAGCTTGTCGAAGCCCCTGTTCATGCATCCGAAACTGGATTGCATCTATGGGACTAGGCGTGTCGAACTTGAACCGGCTTTTTTCATACTCCTCGACAAGGAGAGAAAGCAGTTCAAGTCTAGCGCCTGCCGAAGAGTCTGGCGAAGGGTCTGCAAGGGCAAGACGCTCCACCTCGCTCAGGTACAAGCGATAGTCGGCTTCCGTCTTAATGATCTTCGGTTCCATCAGTATTTCTTTGTGTATTCGGCGTGGGTTCCGATCCACTCCACGACTACGACACCTGTTTGATATGCAACGACGGTGACGAGTCTGTACTCGTTGCCTCTCACGTTGAATATCACGATATTTCTCTCAAGCATGCTGGCAGAGGCATACCTGTCCTTGATGTCCTGGGGGTGCACCATTGACTTCCACCAACGTCTGAAATCCATGTGCCAATCCACTTTCGACAATCGGCATGCGCAGCACAGAACTGGTCAAGTTTTTCTCGTCCAATGATTCGCATGGGTGTGCTTGACCTTGTTCATGGCTAAGAGCATATCATGTTGTTATCGATTTGGGAACATTGACGTACGTTCCCAGTGTGGGATCGATCTTGGGGCTGCTTGGTCTGGCATCGGTGTCCAGTTTTTCCAGGAGCCGCTATAGGGCTAGAACGGGGCTTTCAAGCAAATCCGCCAACAGGCGGCGTGTGACTTGCCGGTCGGGCTGCTGTTCCAGCATGCGACGAAGTTCTTGCACAAATTGGCGGTATGGGCCGATGGCATCGCAGGTCAGAGGCAATACCTTGCAGGCGGATGGCCGACAATCTCATTCCCGAGTCCAAGTTGACCCTGTGCGTGAACGCTGAGTGACATCGGTCGCTGCCGGCTTCTACATTGCTGGGCGTCGCGCAAAAGAGATTGAACCAGTAGAGATGAGATCCGCGCGTTGGGGCGAAGTCCGCTTGTTTTGTGTAAGCAGACACTTTGCTGGATTTGTTGAGCAGTCGGAATGGGGCGATCGCAAGCCCTGGCGAATGACCGCTGCGCGGCTTCCTACGAAGCAGCTAAGCTGCGGCGCGACCGTACAGGGTTGATGGGCCGCTTGCGCTGCAAAGCCGAAATTGTCAAATACGCAACTGCATTGGCAAGGCAGAGCTTCCGATAGAGTGGGGGAGGTCACGCCAGGTACTGTTTCCAGTTGCATGCATGCTCACAGAAATCGGGTCGCTAGTCAGCTGAGATCTAGCCCGTATATCGAACCTGAGCGATCGGTGTGAAAGGGCATGCTTGCATTGCAGCAAGAAAGCACGACTTACTGTTGCTTCGAATTGACGCCACCAGATACCTTTGCTTCGCCGATCGAGAGAGAAACAATCCTGCGGCCGTTCGAAGCTATTTAATCGGCGTATGGGCACAATGTGCTCAGGTAAGTGAGCTAACCAATAACCATTCGGGGACACCATGCGGAACTTGATCTTCTTTCTTTGTTGGCTGATGCTGGGGTCAGCTTTCGCGCAAGACCTACCGCATTGGCGACTTTCCACACCAGACGAACAGCGCCTGGATGTCGCAGCGTTCGAGGGTTTCGACGACGGCATAGCCACAGCCATGGGTGACGTTCAAAGCGTGGTGGTGGTTCTACAGGGCCGTACCGTTTACCAGTACTACCGCGATGGCAATCCCGACACTCTACGAAGTACTCAGTCCGTGACCAAGAGTGCACTCGCAATGCTGGTGGGGACCGTCCTGCAAAATGGACAACTGAAATCGCTGGATCAGCCTGTGGTCGATTTCATGCCTCACTGGCGCTCCCTCAATCCGGACCCTCGTACCCACGACATCACGCTCCGGCATCTGCTTTCCATGACGACTGGCTTTGAGGTGAACGACCCTACTGGAACAGCCGCTCAGTTGGCCCCGGAGGTGGCGTGGGCAAGGCCGATGCATGCAGAGCCCGGCGTAAAGTTTGCCTATGACAATAGTGGGCCACCCATCGTTCAGGCGGTCATCGAGAAAATTACTGGCCGCACTATCGACGAACTCGTGCGCAATCAACTCGTCACGCCCCTTGATTTGAAGGAGCCACGATACGTTCGGGGCGGCGCCTGGATGAGAACCGCAGACATGGCCAAGCTGGGCTATCTGCTGCTGCGCGACGGCCGCTGGGCAGACCGCCAACTGCTACCCCCTGGGTTCGCGGCCGAATTGGTCAAACCGCAAAGTGAGGGTGGGCTCCCGGCTCGTATGCCCTATGGACTTTTTTGGTGGACCCCATCCAGCTCAACGTACATCGCCAGCGGCTACGCCGGGCAATTTATCTGGGTGCATACGCCACTGGATCTGGTCGTTGCGGTGAACTCCACGGTGTCATTGGACAGCATGCAACGAGGTCAAGCCGCGCGACTGATAAGAGGACGCATTTTTCAAGCCGCTCAAAAGCGGCTTGAAATGAACAGGAAGTAGCTTCTTCACAAAACTTTCATTCAATTTCCTTCGAAAGCTTCAGCATGAACCAGATCATCAATGCCCGACTCCGTGGCCAAGAGGGTCTCTTTAACATTAAGTGGGAGCACGGCCTTTTCAGCGCGGTTGAACTGCAATCATCTCGAGTCGAAGGTCGGCACAGTCCTGATGACGTTATTGATGCGGGTGGCAATCTTGTCATACCGCCTTTGGTAGAACCTCACATTCATCTCGATGCGGCGTTGACCGCGGGTGAGCCCAGTTGGAACCTCACGGGTACTTTGTTTGAGGGTATCGAGCTGTGGTCCAAGAGGAAGGCCATCGTAACCAAAGAGGACACCAGATCCCGCGCGCTCCGCACTATCCGCATGCTCGCAGCTCATGGTATTCAGCACGTGCGTACGCATGTAGACGTGACCGAGCCAGGCTTGGGTACGTTGAAAGCGATGTTGGAAGTGCGCGAAGAAGCGCGTGAACTGGTCGATCTTCAGATTGTGGCCTTTCCCCAGGAAGGCATCGAGTCATTCTCAAACGGCCGCTCATTGATGACCGAGGCGGTCGAAATGGGGGTCGATGTCGTTGGTGGGATTCCCCATTTCGAGAACACTCGCGATCAAGGCGTTTCCTCTATTCATTTTCTGATGGACCTCGCGGAGCGACATGGTCGCCTGGTGGATGTGCACTGTGACGAAACCGATGATCCGCATTCACGATTTCTGGAGGTGCTGGCCGAGGTGACTCGCGTGAAAGGCATGGGCGCGCATGTGACAGCCAGTCACACCACCGCCATGGGCTCCTATGACAACGCTTATTGCTTCAAGTTATTCAGACTGCTCAAACAAGCGGAACTGAATTTCATCTGTTGTCCCACCGAGAGCATTCATCTCCAGGGGCGGTACGACAACTATCCGAAAAGACGGGGCTTGACCAGGGTGCCGGAGCTCGATCACGCGGGACTAAACGTTTGCTTTGCGCAGGATTCCATCGTCGACCCTTGGTACCCGCTAGGTAACGGAAACATCCTGCGCATCCTGGACGCCGGCCTGCACATCTGCCACATGCTGGGCTACCAGAACTTGCAGCGGGCGCTCGATTTTGTGACGGACCATAGCGCCCGAACATTGTCTTTGGGTGAGCGCTACGGAATCCAGGTGGGAAGGCCAGCCAACCTCGTGGTGATGTCGGCCGAGAGCGACTATGAGGTGCTACGTTCCCAAGCCTGTGCGCAATGGTCCATCCGGGGTGGAAGAGTGATCATGCGCAGGCGGGAGAAGGAAATTGAATGGAGCTAATCAGTCCACGTCATCCAGCGAATCACTCAAGCTGAAATGGTTCTCACTGCATAGCTCAGTCCGCTGGAGATCACCTCCAGAAGCCGATCAATGTTGGGATGCTTCCCAGGGTTCTGTCGTGCATCATCTGTGTGCTCGGCAAACAGCGTCAGTCCTTCTTGCGCCGCCGCCGGATTGATGCTGCCATGCTTGGCTGCAAGCGCCGCGTACACGGTTAGCGAGCCGGTTTTCCCCGGCTGGTTGGGTATGCTGGCCACAACATTTCCCGTATCGTCAAGAAGTTCGACGGCCGCCAGATGAGCAATGGAGGGTAGTTGACGCAAGTTGTCGGCAAAAGCCATGATGATTCCTAATTCGGGCTGATTAAAAGCAGATAACTAAAAAATGTTGCGACCATGCCGGTGTCACACGGGCTGCTACGACCTGTGATCCTCCTGCACTCACAACATCGGCAGCCCTGCGTGGTTCTGCAGTCGTGCGTACAGCCCATCTGCTGCAAGCAACTCGGCGTGAGTGCCTTGCTCGGCGATTCGGCCATGTTCCATCACGATGATGCGATCGGCATGTTCAATCGTCGAAAGCCGGTGCGCGATGACCAGGGTCGTGCGCCCTGCCATGACGCGGGCCATGGCTTGTTGTACCAGTCGCTCGCTTTCCGTATCCAAAGCAGAAGTGGCCTCGTCCAAAAGCAGCACGGGTGCATTCTTGTAGAGTGCACGGGCAATTGCCAGTCGCTGGCGTTGGCCGCCAGACAATTCGGTGGCGTTGTGGCCCAGCACGGTGTCGATGCCATCAGGCAGTGTGGCCACATGGGTCGCCAGGTTGGCATCTTCCAGACACGCTTGCACGCGGGCGCGGTCGATGTGCGCAGCACCGAGCGCCACGTTGGCGGCTACGCTGTCGTTGAGCATGGTGACATCCTGGCTAACCATGGCAAACTGTGCACGCAACGAACTCAAGGGCACTGCGTCAAGGTCCGTGCCGTCGAGAAAAATCTTCCCAGCGACCGGATGAACAAACCGCGGCAGCAAGTTCACCAGCGTGCTTTTGCCGGAACCCGAGGGGCCTACCAGCGCAACGGTTTCACCGGCTCGGATGTACAGACTTACTTTATCCAGGGCAGGTGACGCGTCGTCGCGGTATCGAACGATCACATCGCGTAGCTCAATCTCGCCGAGCACCCGCTCCGGGAAAGGCGTTGTGCCGGCGCGAATGTCAGGCTCGGACTGGACGCTGTCCATCATGTCCAGGCCGCGTTCAAGGGCGGCCATGCCGCGTGTAATGGGGTTCACCACGTCGGCCAGTCGACGCGTGGGTGCCACGAGCATCAGCATGGCACCAATAAAGGCCACGAAGCCGCCCACGGTAATCGCTCTTCCGTCTGCGCCCTGTCCCTGCGACAGCGCGATGCCAATCATGGTCGAGAGCGCCACTGCAGCCACCATCTGAGTGAGTGGCGTGGTGGCAGCCGACGCACGCGTGGATTTCAGCGCCAAATCACGCAGTCGGCGGCTGAGTCCTTCGAAGCGCTCCGATTGAGCTGCCTGAGCACCATGCAGGCGCACCATGCGATGGGCGAGAACGTTTTCTTCCACAACGTAGGCAAGCTCATCGGTAGCCACCTGACTTTGCCTCGTCACTTTGTACAGGCGCCGCGACATCACCTTGAGAATCCAGGCCACGCACGGCACCAACACCAGCACGATCAGAGTGAGCGACCAGTTCAAGTAAAACAGGTAAGCCAGCAGCGCAATCACCGTGAAGCTGTCGCGCGCTCCAGTGATCACTGCCTGAACCAGCTGCGAGGCACCTGTTTGCACTTCATAGACGATGGTATTGGCGAGCTGGCTGGCCGATTGGCGAGAAAATAATGAAAGATCGGCTGTCAGCAGGCGCTCGAACAGTTGGCGCCGCAGCACCAACATGCCTTCTCCAGCTATTCGGGCCAGCGCGTACTGCCCGGCGAACTGAGTCAAGCCGCGGATCAGGAACAAGCCGATCACGGTCACCGGCACCATCCAGATGGGCAGTTGGCCTTGGGTAAAACCCTTGTCAAGCAGCGGTTGCAACAAGGCCGGAATGGCCGGCTCTGTGAGTCCCGTGGCGACTGTGGATCCGATGGCCAGGGCCCACCCGGCACGATACTGTCTGAAATAACCCCATAAACGCAGCAAGCGTTCCTTCATGGGGCGTTGGCTGGAGGGGCTGGGCTGTGGATCGGGTGAGGGCATGGGGCTGAAGTTTAGGGCGTGTCGGTGCCTGGGGTTTTCTCTTGTTCGGCCGATTTCAGGGAACCTTGCAGGCTCCCAATTGTCGTACTTGCGATCCTGAGAGCGTGTTAAAGCATCAACGTGATACACAGTTTGTCACGAGCCTTCACGCCGAGTGTGTAACATTCATCCTGTGCTTGGAATTACCCAGCTCACTATTTCATCGCATGAAATCCGCATCTCCAGTTTGGTTTTCTCCCGGCGTTCGACGCCGAGGTATCGTGGCCGCCCTCATGGCCACGCCCGTACTGCCCGCATTGGCGCAGTTTCGCGTTGAAGTCTCAGGCGTTGGCTTGACACAAATGCCTATAGCGCTTGTGCCGTTTCGGGACGAAGGCTCTTCGCCGCAGAAAATCAGTGCAATTATCCGTGCTGATCTTGAGCGCAGCGGCCGTTTTCGGGGCGTCGATCCTGGCAGCGAGGTAATGGATGAAACCACGCGTCCCGACATGTCGGGGTGGCGCCAGCGGAGTGCAGACTCTCTCGTTGGCGGTAGTGTCACACGTCTTTCGGATGGTCGGTTTGACGTGCGCTTTCGACTCTGGGACGTGGTGCGCAACCAGGACCTAGGGGGCTTGGGCTATGTGGTGCCACAGGCCGACCTTCGGCTGGCGGCTCACAAGATTGCCGACTACATCTACGAGAAACTAACCGGGGAGAAGGGGGTGTTCTCCACCCGACTGTCCTACGTCACCAAGGGGGGTGGCCGCTATACGCTCTGGGTTGCCGATTCCGATGGCGAGAACGCCCAGGCTGCGCTGGGAAGTCCGGAGCCGATCATTTCGCCTGCATGGTCACCCAGTGGCACGCAGTTGGCCTATGTGTCGTTCGAATCTCGCAAGCCCGTCATCTACCTGCATGATGTGGCCACGGGTCGACGTCGGTTGCTGGCCAACTTCCGTGGTTCGAACAGCGCGCCTACATGGTCTCCTGATGGTCGAAATCTCGCGGTAACCCTTTCGCGCGACGGTGGCTCGCAGTTGTATTTGATCAGCGCAAGCGGCGGCGAACCCAGGCGGCTCACTCAATCGCAAAGTATTGACACCGAACCGGTCTTCTCGCCCGACGGCAGCAGCATTTACTTCGTCAGCGATCGCGGGGGCGCACCTCAAATCTACCGCATGTCCTCCAGTGGTGGCGAGGTGCAACGCGTGACCTTCAACGGAAACTACAACGTTTCGCCCTCCATCAGCCCTGACGGGCGCTGGTTGGCCTATGTCTCCCGCATTGGCGGTGCCTTCAAGCTGCAGGTCATGGAACTCGCCTCGGGTAACGTGGCGTCTATTACAGACTCCTCCGAAGACGAGAACCCAAGTTTTGCACCCAACAGCAAACTCATTGTTTACGCCACTCGGCAGGGCGGGCGTGAGGCTTTGATGACCACCACGCTCGACGGCAAGATCAAGGCAGCTTTGGCGGGCAAGGGCGGCGAACTTCGCGAGCCTTCGTGGGGCCCGTTTCAACGATAGTTTTTTTACTCGGATTAATCCAGGGAGAATCATTCATGATCAAGCGTTATTTCATGTTGGCCACCATCGCGGCGGCACTGGCTGGTTGCGGCTCCAATGTCAAACTCGACCCGCCTGTTCAGGGCAGCGCGTCGGGGACTACTGGCGCCGCAGGTACTTCAGGTGCAGATGCTGGTGCGGTGGGCCAAGGGGCAGGAGGCCAGAGCTCCGTCGCAGCGGTGCAGGCCGGCCCTTCAGGCGGCGACAAGGCCGGACCGGCTGGGGTGGCGCGAATCATCTATTTCGACTACGACAGCTTTGTTGTCAGATCTGATTTCCAACCAGTTGTCGATCAGCACGCACGCTTCCTGCAAAGTGATCGCAACCGCAGTGTTGTGCTTGAAGGCAATACCGATGAGCGCGGCAGCCGCGAGTACAACCTGGCGCTGGGGCAAAAACGTGCCGAAGCAGTGCGTCGTGCACTCACCCTTGTAGGCGCTTCTGATGCGCAAATCGAAGCGGTCAGTTTCGGCGAAGAAAAGCCGGCTGCTAACGGCGGCGGGGAAGACGCATACGCGAAAAACCGCCGCGTTGAATTGCGTTACCGCTAAGGCATGAGCGGTTTCATGCATAAGCCTTATCTTCGTGCGGTGGTGCTGGCCACGGCGTGTTTGGCAGGGCAGGGCGCGCAAGCGCAACTGTTCGGAGACGATCAGGCCCGCCAGGCCATTCTGGATCTGCGCCAGCGTTTTGACGCGTCCGTGAATGCGCAGAACCGTTTGGTGGACGAGAACACTCAGTTGCGCCGCGGCATGCTTGATCTCCAGCAGCAGATCGAATCACTGCGCGCGGAGTTGGCAAAATCTCGTGGACAAGAGGAGCAGTTCGCACGCGAGTTGTCTGAATTGCAGAAGCGCCAGGGCGGCGTGCAGCAGGAGCTGAGTGAACGGTTGAAAAAGCTCGAAGCAAGCGAAGCGACGCGCGCGGCTCCCCCAGAACAAGGTGCATCAGACGGCGCACCCGGCACGCCACCCGCAGCCGAGGCCGCGGAAAAGCAAGAGTATGAAGCGGCCCTTGCCGTGTTCCGCTCGGGTGACTTCACCGCCGCGCAGACTGGCTTTGCGAACTTCATCAAGCGCCACCCGCGCAGCACGTTGGCACCGTCAGCCCTGTTCTGGTTGGGCAACGCGCAATATGCCACTCGCAACTACAAGGAAGCCATTACCAACTTCCGATCGCTGCTGGCAGCAGCGCCAAGTCATGCCAGGGCGCCTGAGGCCATGCTTTCCATCGCCAACTGCCAGACCGAGCTCAAGGACACGCGCGGGGCCAAGGCCACGTTGGAGTCACTCGTCAAGACCTACCCGCAGTCAGAGGCTGCGCAGGCGGGTCGCGACCGCCTCGCGAAAATGAAATAGCACTGCGGACTGGCATTGCCGTTCAAATGGCAATATAATCCGCAGTTCCCTTGCCGCACCCCATCTTGACGCTGGGGGCGGCTTTTTGGTTGCCGGGTCTTCAATGCCCCGGCGCCGTATTCATCCACAAGGAGTTTGAATGCGTCATTACGAGATTATTTTGCTGATCCATCCGGATCAGAGCGAGCAAGTTCCCGCCATGCTGGAGCGCTACAAGGGCATGATCACCGCTGGCGGTGGTCAAATTCACCGTGTTGAAGACTGGGGTCGCCGTCAACTGGCCTACCAGATCAACAAGCTGGCCAAGGCGCATTACCTGTGCGTCAACATTGAGGCTGATCAAGCCGTCATGGGCGAGCTGGAGCATGCTTTCCGCTTCAACGATGCCGTTCTGCGTCACCTCACAGTGCAAAAGCCCACCGCTGAAACCGGCCCGTCTTCAATGATGAAGACCGTCGAGCGCGAAGAGGCTCGCAAGGCTCAGCAGGCAGAAACAAGCAACTGATGACGGCTTTGCGGGCGTGAACCGCACTGACCTCACTGCCTGTATCGCCGAGTGCGGCGTTATCAGGTACACCCCGGCAGGATTGCCGGCTCTGGACTTAAGGCTTGAGCATGAGTCCAGTGCCGAAGAGGCTGGCGTAACGAGGCAAGTGAAGGCTTCGCTCAAGGCCGTCGCCATTGGCGCGATGGCCGAAAGGCTCGGCAAGCAGGCGGTAGGGTCGCAGTGGCGCTTTACCGGCTTTCTGGCAAGCCCCCGCAACGGCAAGCACGTAGTGCTCCATATTCAGGATTTTCAGCAAGATTTGTAAGGAGGCCCAGATGGCCACGTTCAAGAAATTCAACAAGGACAAGCGTCCTAAGCGCAACACTCAGTCGTTGCTATTCAAGCGTAAGCGCTTCTGCCGCTTCACCGTGACTGGCGTGAAAGAGATCGACTACAAAGACGTCGACACTCTGCGCGACTTCATTGGCGAAAACGGCAAGATCATCCCCGCTCGCCTGACCGGCACGCGCGCGTTCTTCCAGCGCCAGCTAAACACTGCCATCAAGCGTGCTCGCTTCCTGGCAATGCTGCCCTACAGCGACCAACACCGCGTCTGAAGGAGAAAAGCAACATGCAAGTTATTCTTCTCGACAAGATCGTCAACCTGGGTGGCCTGGGTGAAATCGTCCGCGTCAAAGACGGTTATGCCCGTAACTTCCTGATCCCTACCGGCCGCGCTCGCCGCGCTACCGAAGCCAACAAAGCCGAGTTCGAAGCACGCCGTGCCGAACTCGAAAAGCAAGCTGCTGAGAAGTTGGCAGAAGCTCAAGCCCAAGGCGAGAAGCTGGCTGGCAAGACCATCAAGCTGACCCAGAAGGCTGGCGTTGACGGCCGTCTGTTCGGCTCGGTAACCAACCACGACATCGCCGACGAACTCAAGAAGCAAGGCTTCGACGTGATCAAGTCGCAGGTGCGCATGCCTTCTGGCCCGATCAAGGTCGTGGGCGACAACACCGTGACTGTGTCTTTGCACACTGATGTGCAAGCAGAGATCACTGTGTCGGTGTACGGCGAAACCGCCTGATTTCCTGACACGGCTCTATCAGCCGCCAGCCCGAGAGGGCGGCGGCTTTTTTATTTTTGTGCACAAGCTTGTCCACAGTTTGAGGGCGGATGTGCACAACACATGCACAACTCATGCACAGGTTGTTCAGCTGCTTCCTAGCATTAGGGTTCGACATTAAGTTGGAGCCAGCGTAGCATGCAGCCTGGAGCTTCAACCTAGGTCCGGCAGTTGACCGCTTGCAATCTTCAGCAAAGCCGCATGAACACTCGATTTCTATGCTCCGATAACGCTCACCCATTTGGTGGGAGCGCTACGCACCCGATCAGGCCGCCCTCGGGCACGCTGGCGGCGTTGCTCGTTCTTGCAGGCACGAGCCTGCTGCGTCCTCACGTCTTGCCAGCGTACCCGATGACGACCTGTTCGGGCGCGTCCAACTGCCGGATCTAGGTTCAATCTCTCATGTCGTCCGTTATTCCCCCCAGCTATCCTGATTTTGATGACGATGTTCCCCGGGATCGTCAGGTAGCACAGCTACGTATTCCGCCTCATTCCATTGAGGCCGAGTCGAGCGTGCTCGGTGGCTTGCTTCTCGACAACCATGCTTGGGATCGAGTCGGCGACTTGCTGAACGACTCCAATTTCTACCGCCACGAACATCGCCTGGTTTTTGCCGCGTGCGCCAAGCTCATCAACGAGAGCAAGCCGGCCGACGTGATTACCGTCTTCGAGGAACTTCAGCGCCTGGGCAAGGCTGATGAGATCGGAGGCCTCGCGTATTTGAACTCGTTGGCGCAATATGTTCCCAGCGCCAGCAACATCCGCCGCTATGCCGAGATCGTTCGGGAACGTTCCATTCTTCGCAAGCTAGTAACGGCCAGCGACGAGATAGCGACCAGCGCCTTCAATCCAGGCGGCAAGCCCGTAGCCAAGATTCTGGACGAGGCGGAGTCCAAGATCTTCAAGATCGGTGAAGAAGGCTCCCGCATGAAGCAGGGGTTTCAGGCTATGGACTCCCTGGTGGTCGATTTGCTCGACCGTGTTCAGGAAATGGCCGACAACCCGAACGATGTAACTGGTGTCCCCACCGGCTTTGTCGATCTGGACCGTATGACCTCGGGATTACAAGCGGGGGATATGGTGGTGCTGGCGGCTCGCCCTTCCATGGGAAAGACGGCGTTCGCCATCAACATCGCCGAGCATGTGGCTTTGAACGAGGGGTTGCCCGTTGCAGTGTTCTCCATGGAAATGGGCGCCGCCCAGTTGGCGGTGCGTATTGTCGGCTCCATCGGGCGAATCGACCAAGGGCATTTGCGGACCGGCAAGCTGACAGATGAAGAATGGCCGCGCCTTACCGAGGCCATTGAACGACTCCGCACGATTTCGCTGCACATTGACGAAACACCGGGCTTGACGCCAAGCGAACTGCGCGCCAACGCGCGGCGCCTAGCGCGCCAGTGCGGAAAGCTCGGCCTGATCGTGGTCGACTACCTGCAACTTATGAGCGGCAGTAGCTCTGACGGAGACAACCGAGCCACAGAGCTTGGCGAAATTTCCCGGGGCTTGAAAATGCTCGCCAAGGAACTCCAGTGCCCCGTGATCGCGCTGTCTCAGCTCAACCGAAGCGTGGAGCAGCGTACCGACAAGCGCCCGATGATGAGCGACTTGCGAGAATCAGGTGCCATTGAGCAAGATGCCGACATCATCATGTTCATTTACCGCGACGACTACTACAACAAGGACTCGCGTGAGCCTGGTGTCGCTGAGATCATCATTGGCAAGCAGCGTAACGGCCCCACGGGTACAGTGAAGCTGGCATTCCAGAAGCACCTTACGCGCTTCGAGAGTTTGGCTCACGGCAGCCATGACGATTTCTAATCCAAAGAATTAGAAAAATGGGCAACAAAAAGCCGGCTGCGAGAGCCGGCTTTTTTGCTAGTGGCGGTTGATTAGATCACCTTGGCGATCGACTGGCACACGTAGTCGATGTTCTTCTCGTTCAATGCAGCCACGCACATACGGCCGGTGTCGGTGCCGTACACGCCAAACTCGCTGCGCAGGCGCACCATTTGGTCTTTGCTGAGGCCAGAATAGCTGAACATGCCCACTTGGGTGGTGATGAAGCTCATGTCCTGCTGAACACCGGCAGCTTTCAAGCCATCAACCAGCTTCTGGCGCATGGCCTTGATGCGAGTGCGCATGCCGGCCAGCTCTTCTTCCCACTGAGCACGCAGTTTGGGGTCTTCCAACACCATGGCCACCACTGCGCCGCCATGTGTAGGCGGGTTGCTGTAGTTGGTGCGGATCATGATCTTCAGCTGTGACAGCACGCGGTCAGCTTCTTCCTTGTTGGTGCAAAGTACCGACAGCGCACCCACGCGCTCGCCATACAGGCTGAAGCTCTTGGAGAAGGAAGTGGAGACAAAGAAGCTCAAGCCTGCGGCGACGAACTTGCCCACCACTGCGCCGTCTTCGGCGATACCGTTGGCAAAACCTTGGTAGGCCATGTCGAGGAAGGGTGTCAGCTTGCCCGCCTTCACCACTTCGATCACCTGATCCCACTGTGCGGGCGTGATGTCGTAGCCGGTGGGGTTGTGGCAGCATGCATGCAGCACCACCACGGTGCCGGGCGCAGCGGCTTTCAGATCGGCCAGCATACCTTCAAAATTCAGGGCGCGGGTGGCGGCGTCGTAATAGCGATAGGTGCCCACCTCAAAGCCAGCCTGTGTGAACAGGGCGCGGTGGTTCTCCCAGCTGGGGTCGGAGATCAGCACCTTGGCGTCAGGCAGCATTTTCTTAATAAAATCAGCGCCAATCTTCAAGCCGCCCGTACCACCGAGCCCTTGCACCGTGGCGATGCGACCAGCCTTGAAAACTTCAGAATCAGCGCCGAACACCAGCTTCTTGACAGCGGTGTCGTAGGCTGCGATACCGTCGATCGGCAGGTAGCCGCGCGGCTTTGGGGAGTCCATCAGAGCTTTCTCAGCCGCTTGCACGCATTGCAACAGCGGCAGTTTGCCGTTTTCGTCGAAATAGACGCCTACGCCCAGGTTAACCTTGTTCGGATTGGTGTCGGCGGCAAACTGCTCGTTCAGACCCAGAATGGGGTCGCGGGGGGCCATTTCGACGGCGGAAAAGAGAGACATGGCGGCAAAATCCTGCAGAAAGGATGTCAAAGGACCAGACGCTGCCAAACGCGGCCAGGCCGCATGCGCTACGCTGGAGGGGGAAACCCTTGAATTTTAGCGGTTTGCCCTGAATGAATTTCAAATTATGACTTCCAATGTTGTGTCCAAAGTGCCTGTTGAGGGCAGTTTCCTGACCTTCCCCGATTCACCCTTCCAGCTCTACCAGCCGTATCCGCCTGCTGGCGATCAGCCGTCGGCCATTGATGCCTTGGTTGAAGGTGTGGAAGACGGTGAATCTTTCCAGACTCTTCTTGGCGTGACCGGGTCGGGAAAGACGTTCACCATGGCGAACGTCATTGCACGCTTAGGTCGGCCAGCGATCGTTTTTGCGCCCAATAAGACGCTGGCGGCACAGCTCTATAGTGAGTTCCGCGAGTTTTTTCCCAAGAACGCGGTGGAGTACTTCGTCAGCTACTACGACTACTACCAGCCCGAAGCTTACGTTCCCCAGCGCGATCTTTTCATCGAGAAAGACAGCGCGATCAATGAGCATATCGAGCAAATGCGTCTGTCGGCCACCAAGAGCGTGTTAGAGCGGCGTGACGTGGTTATTGTTGCCACGGTGAGCGCCATCTACGGTATTGGCGCGCCGGACGATTATCTTCAGATGCGGCTCATCTTGAAAGTTGGTGGCAAACAGCCTCAGCGCGAGACCATCGCCCAACTGGTGCGCATGCAATATCAGCGCAACGACACCGATTTTGCGCGTGGCTGCTTTCGTGTGCGCGGCGACACCATAGATGTGTTTCCGGCAGAGCACAGCGAACTGGCCGTGCGCATCGAATTATTCGACGACGAAACCGAGAGCATCCAGCTTTTCGACCCACTCACTGGCCGCGTGCAGCAGAAGGTGCCACGGTTTGTCATTTACCCCTCCAGCCACTACGTCACGCCCCGCGAGAAGACCCTGGCCGCGGTGGAGACCATCAAGGCTGAATTGAATGAGCGCCTGAAGCTTTTCGTGGCAGAAGGCAAGCTCGTTGAAGCCCAGCGGCTGGAGCAGCGCACGCGTTTTGATCTGGAGATGCTGACTGAACTTGGCCACTGCAAAGGTATTGAAAACTACACCCGCCACCTGTCGGGTGCCGCCCCAGGCGACCCTCCCGCTACGCTGACCGACTATTTTCCTCGCGACGCGATCATGTTCCTGGATGAAAGCCACCAGATGATCGGGCAACTCAACGCCATGTACAACGGAGACCGCGCACGCAAGACCACGTTGGTCGAGTATGGTTTTCGCTTGCCGAGCGCGCTCGACAACCGTCCGTTGAAGTTCGCTGAATTCGAGCAGCGCATGCGTCAGGTGGTCTTCGTTTCGGCCACTCCGGCCGACTATGAAAAGCAGCATGCCAGCAAAGTGGTCGAGCAGGTGGTTCGACCCACGGGGCTTTTGGATCCCGAAGTCGAGGTTCGCCCTGCCACGCATCAAGTCGACGATGTTCTGCAGGAAATTCGCATCAGAACCGACAAGCGCGAGCGCGTACTGATCACCACCTTGACCAAGCGCATGGCAGAGCAGCTTACCGAATACCTGACAGACAACGGCGTCAAGGTTCGATACATTCATAGCGACGTAGACACCGTCGAGCGTGTGGAAATCATCCGCGACCTGCGCTTGGGCACATTCGACGTACTGGTGGGCATCAACCTCCTGCGCGAAGGCCTGGATATTCCCGAAGTTTCGCTGGTTGCCATTCTGGATGCCGACAAGGAAGGCTTCCTTCGGGCTGAACGTTCACTTATTCAGACGATTGGCCGCGCCGCTCGCAACGTCAATGGCAAGGCCATTCTGTATGCCGACAAAATGACGGAATCCATGAAGAAAGCCATTGGCGAGACGGAGCGCCGCCGCAAAAAGCAGATGGCACACAATCTGGAGAAAGGCATCACGCCGCGCGGCATCGTCAAAGAGGTGCGTGACCTGATAGACGGCGTCTATAGCGAGCGCAGTGGTCGTGATGCGGAGCGCCTGCACGTCAGGGCAGCCCAATTACCAGAAGAAGCGATGTCCGAGAAGGATCTCGCCAAGGAAATTCGCCGGCTGGAGAAGCTCATGCTGGAACACGCCCGCAGCCTGGAGTTCGAGCAGGCCGCGCGCGTAAGGGATCAGCTGGCGGTGCTCAAAGTCAGGGTTCTGGGCGCTGCGGGGGAGGGCAGCGCCGCCGCCTGAAAGGATGCGGGCCGGGAGCTCTAAAGCGCTCGATGGAACGTGAAGTGAATCGATCAGGCACCGAATCTTTCGTATAGATGCCGTGCTGGTTCTTTAGCCCTTCACTTCCAGCTTGTTGTTGACCTGTTTGACCCCGTTCACCGCCTTGGCAATGGTTTCGGCACGTTCCTTGGCTGCCTGATTCGGCGCAGGTCCGTTCAGCGTTACCACGCCGCCCGAGGTGTCCACATCAATCTTGACCGCACTCAGATCTGGGTCTTTGACCAAGCCTGCGGAAACCGAGGCGGTGATCGCGGCGTCATCTACGCTGCTTGCTACGCGTTCTGCCGCAGCGCTGGCATCGGCGCGCATTTCGGCGGTGCCTTCCTTGATCTGTTCACCCATGCGGGACGCAGCTTCCTTGGCTTCCGCGGCTGCGGCGGCTGCCTTGGCCTCTGCTTCACGTGCTGCGTCCTCGGTCTTGGCAATGGCTGAATCAAGTTTCTGACCTGCGGTCTGATCTTCTGCCTTGTTGCAAGCGACCAACCCGGTCGCCAGCGCAGCAGCGGCAGCCAGAAGGGACAAGCGTTGTAAATGGTTTTTCATAGAGGATCACCTTCCTGGAGTTGAATTACGTTTGGATGGCTCAAATTTAGGTGCTCATTCGCGGCCAGCATGTCGGCTAGGGACTAAATCTCTGTAGGAGAAACCCAGCGCTCTCGCATGCCAAAAGCTGCTCGCCGGGGCCGAATTCTCAATGAGGGCGGGTGGCGCGCTAGTCCCGCTCTGCAAACCTGTTGCTGGTTGCATCAGGGAGTCTGTTCAACGGCCCTCGCGCTGAGACTTTGTACAGGCTTGAAGAACCGTTTTTTAGGCTGAAGAACGGTCCCTGCTCGGGTACACCGCAAGAGTCCCGCTGTCAAGAAGGGGAAATAGGTGTATACTTGATAAAAATACTCGGAAATAAATGAAGCTGAGCGCTAGGGGTAGCGGCAGTCATTGGTTATCCGGCGGTCCAGAGAAGACCGCGCGCATTGGGAAGCAGCCTGTATGCGTATGTTCAACCCACTGAATCAAGGAGTTCGCTATGCGCCTTACCACCAAAGGTCGGTTTGCGGTCACCGCGATGATCGACCTCGCGCTGCGTCAGGGCAATGGCCCCGTGACGCTCGCCGCCATCAGTCAGCGCCAGCAGATCTCTCTATCATACCTTGAGCAACTGTTTGGCAAGCTGCGCCGGCATGACCTCGTGGAGTCTACCCGGGGTCCTGGGGGTGGCTATTCGCTCGGGCGCAAAGCTTCTGACATCACCGTGGCCGACATCATTGTGTCGGTCGACGAGCCCATTGATGCCACTCACTGTGGCGGCAAGGAAAATTGCCACGGCGACGGCGGCCGTTGTATGACGCACGACCTCTGGACATCGCTCAACGCTCGCATGGTTGAATTCCTGGACTCGGTCACGCTGCAAAAGCTGGTAGATGATCAGCTCGCCAAAGGTATCGAAATAGAAGACAAGCCCGCTACCAAACGCGCTATTTCCAGCGCGCCGGTGGTCAAGCCGATTCGCGTGAACGCGCCCAACTCAGTCTTTGCACTGGGTGGAATCGCAGCCAAGTCTTCTTAATTTCTCAGTTTCAATTTTCTAGCTAGTTACGCCAACCATGAGCCAGACTCCTCACTTTCCAATTTACATGGACTACGGCGCCACCACGCCGGTAGATCCTCGCGTGGTCGACGCCATGATTCCCTGGTTGCGGGAGCATTTTGGCAACCCCGCCAGCCGCAGCCATGCCTGGGGCTGGGAGGCCGAAGCCGCCGTTGAAAATGCCCGCGGGCAGGTCGCAGACCTGATCGGTGCTGATCCCAGAGAGATCGTCTGGACCTCCGGCGCCACTGAGTCCATCAACCTCGCCTTGAAGGGCGCTGCGCATTTCTACAAAGGCAAGGGTAAGCACCTCATTACCCTCAAGACCGAACACAAAGCCACTCTTGACACCATGCGCGAGCTTGAGCGTCAGGGCTTCGAGGTGAGCTACCTCGATGTGCAGGAAGACGGTTTGCTGGATCTTGAAAAATTCAAGGCGGCCATTCGCCCCGACACCGTTCTGGCCAGCATACTGTTCGTCAACAACGAGATCGGCGTCATTCAAGACATCCCGGCCATCGGTACCATCTGCCGTGAAAAAGGCGTGCTGCTGCATGTCGACGGTGCTCAGGCTACTGGCCGCGTCGAAATCGACCTGAAGACACTGCCGGTTGATCTGATGAGTCTCACGGCTCACAAGACCTATGGCCCTAAAGGCATTGGCGCCTTGTATGTTCGCCGCAAGCCGCGCGTCCGTCTCGAAGCTCAGATGCATGGTGGTGGACACGAACGGGGCATGCGCTCAGGCACGCTCGCCACGCACCAGATCGTTGGCATGGGCGAGGCTTTCCGTATTGCCAAAGAGCAAATGGCAGACGACAACGCTCACGCCGCACGCCTTCAAAAGCGCCTGCTCGACGGGCTGAAAGAAATTGACCAGGTCTTCATTAACGGCAGCCTGGAGCGCCGTGTCCCGCAGAACCTGAACATGAGCTTCAACTTCGTGGAAGGTGAGTCGCTGATCATGGGCATCAAGGGCTTGGCTGTCTCCAGTGGCTCGGCTTGCACCTCTGCGTCTCTGGAACCCAGCTACGTGCTGCGTGCCCTGGGTCGAAGCGACGAACTCGCTCACTCCAGCCTGCGCATGACCATTGGCCGTTTCACGACGGAAGAGGAAATCGACTACGCCGTCGACACCATCCGAAAAAACGTCACCAAGCTGCGCGAGCTGAGCCCTCTATGGGAAATGCATCAGGACGGCGTGGATCTTTCCACCATCCAGTGGGCGGCACATTAAATACAGGCATTCAGCGAACGATTTCCGAGCACGAATCCCCGCGCTGAACACCCAACCTAGGAGATACGAACATGGCCTATTCTGAAAAAGTCATCGACCACTACGAAAACCCCCGTAACGTGGGCAGTTTCGACAAGGGCGACGAATCTGTGGGCACCGGCATGGTCGGCGCCCCGGCCTGCGGCGACGTCATGAAGCTGCAGATCAAGGTCAACCCGACCACCGGTGTGATCGAAGACGCCCGCTTCAAGACCTATGGCTGCGGTTCAGCCATTGCCAGCAGCTCACTCGTCACTGAGTGGGTCAAGGGCAAGACACTGGACCAGGCCGCTGAGCTGAAGAACAGCCAGATCGCCGAGGAACTGGCTCTTCCGCCGGTGAAGATCCACTGCTCGATCCTGGCCGAAGATGCCATCAAGGCTGCGGTCAACGATTACAAGCAGAAGCACGCCCAAGCCTGAGCGGCAGATAGCTCTTTCAACTCGAAGCGTACGTTCTCAGCTCTAGAAAAATGACCGTCTCCCTTACTGAAGCCGCCGCACGGCACGTCACCAAGTATCTCGCCAAGCGTGGCAAGGGCGTGGGCGTGCGGCTGGGTGTCAAGACGACCGGGTGTTCCGGACTGGCTTACAAGCTTGAATACGTGGACGATGTTGTCCCTGATGACGTGATGTTCGAGCAGCACGGAATCAAGCTCATGATCGATCCGAAGAGCCTGGCCTACATTGATGGCACCGAGCTGGACTACGTGCGTGAGGGGCTTAACGAAGGCTTCAGATTCAACAACCCCAACGAGCGAGATCGCTGCGGCTGCGGAGAGTCGTTCCGCGTCTGACGGAGCAATCTTTGTAGATTGGGCTGACGCAGGAAGCCCAACGCCACGCTGGCGGACGCACTCGTGTTTCAGGTTGAGCGGGCTGCATACCCCTGCGCTTCGCCGGAAGAAAAGACCACTCCCATGAACCTCCAGTCCACCGATTTCGAACTCTTCGGCGTGCCGACTTGCTTCGCGCAAGATGCCGCCTTCCTGGATGCGCGCTGGAAAGAGCTTCAACGACAGGTACACCCCGACAGGTTCGCCACACAGGGTGCGGCCGCTCAGAGGGTAGCTATGCAGTGGTCGGCTCGCATCAACGAAGCCTACCGACGCCTGAAAGATCCGCTCAAGCGTGCTGCTTACCTGTGCGAACTACATGGTTCGCCCATTGAGGCTGAGAACAATACCGCTATGCCGGCAGAATTCCTCATGCAGCAGATGGAATTGCGCGAACACCTGGACGATGCCGACACCTCAGAGGAGTTGCATCGCATCGAACAGTTGTCTGGGTCCCTGCTGCTTGATACGCTGCAAGCAATCGAGCATAAGGCGGACGTGGAGAAAGATTGGCCCCAGGTCGCACAATCCGTGCGGGCACTCATGTTCCTGGATAAGTTCGCCTCAGATGTCGCGCGCAAGCGTGAGACACTCGCTGCGTGAGCATCGGCTCAGGGGCTTTTGACCGCAAAGCCGCACCTCCTGAACTTCGGGCATCTAACTGGCTCCAGGTATCTCCAAGAATTTTTGCAAGAAGACTAGTAAACCCCTTCATGGCGCTGCTTCAGATTTCAGAACCCGGCCAATCGCCTGATCCCCATCAAAGGCGCATTGCGGTTGGCATAGACTTGGGCACCACGCACTCGCTGGTAGCCTCCGTGCGTCACGGTGTGGCCGAATGCCTGCCAGATGATGAGGGCAGGGTGCTTCTGCCTTCCGTCGTGCGCTACCTCGCTGGCGGGCGTCGTCAGATCGGCTATGCCGCCCTTTCCGCAGGCGCCGCAGAGGATGCTCAAAACACCATTCATTCCGCCAAGCGCTTCATGGGGCGCGCCCTGAGCGACATCGCGAACCCTGAAAAGCAGCCCTACCGGTTCATCGATCAGCCAGGCATGCTCGCCATAGACACTGTTCACGGATCGAAGTCTCCGGTCGAAATCAGTGCCGAGATCCTGGCCACGCTTCGCCAGCGCGCCGAGGACACGTTCAATGACGACCTCTATGGTGCTGTCATCACCGTGCCGGCGTACTTTGACGACGCGCAGCGCCAAGCCACCAAAGATGCCGCCCAACTGGCCGGCATCAACGTATTGCGCCTGATCAACGAACCTACGGCAGCGGCCATCGCCTACGGCCTCGACAACGCCAGTGAAGGCGTCTACGCCGTGTTCGATCTTGGTGGCGGCACGTTCGATATTTCCATATTGCGTCTTACGCAAGGCGTGTTCGAGGTCATTGCCACCGGTGGTGATTCAGCACTGGGCGGAGACGACTACGACCGTGCGTTAATTGATTGGGCATTGGCTCAAACTGGCGCAACAATGACCTCCCCAGAGGCGAGGGCTGCGCTGAAAGCAGCGGCACGCAGTGCGAAAGAGGCTCTGAGCGCCCATGACTCCACCGTATTCAGGGTGGAATCCGGGGTCGATATCATGGAAGTCACGGTAACGCGGCACGATTTCGAGTCGGCCACGTCCGAACTTACGGCGCGCTGCATGGGTGCAGTACAACGTGCCCTGCGCGACGCCAAGCTGTCTACGCAAGACGTCGAAGGAGTCGTCATGGTAGGTGGCTCCACGCGCATGCCGGTAGTCCAGCGCGCGGTAGCTGACATGTTTGGCAAAGCGCCGCTGGTTAACCTGAACCCTGACGAAGTCGTGGCCCTGGGGGCAGCCATTCAGGCCAATCAACTGGCTGGCAACGATGCCGCCGGAGATCTGCTGCTGCTCGACGTGATCCCTCTGTCTCTCGGCATCGAGACCATGGGTGGTCTGGTGGAACGTATTGTTCCCCGCAACCAGACCATTCCAGTTGCCATGGCACAAGATTTCACGACCTACAAAGATGGGCAAACCGCTCTGGCTTTGCACGTTTTGCAGGGCGAGCGCGATCTTGTGCAAGACTGCCGCAGTCTGGCCCGATTCGAACTGCGGGGTATTCCGCCCATGGCTGCGGGCGCAGCTCGCATTCGCGTTACCTTCGCCGTCGATGCTGATGGCTTGCTGAGTGTGACCGCGCAGGAGCAGTCAAGCGGCGTGGAGGCCAAGATCGACGTCAAGCCCAGTTACGGCCTAAGTGACGAACAGATCGCCACCATGCTGCAGGAGAGTTTCAGCACGGCAGAGGCCGACATCAAGGCGCGTGCGCTTGCCGAGGCCCGCGTTGACGCCGACCGCATGCTGTTGGCCACACAAAGCGCGCTGGACGCTGACGGGCAACTTCTGGAACCTGCGGAACGCGCCACTATTGATGCCCTCATGCTCTCGCTACGGGCCATTGCGGCCAACAGCGCAGATGCCCAGGCGATCGAAGATGCTACCGAGGCCCTGGCCCACGGAACCGAGGCTTTTGCTGCCGCCCGCATGAACCATAGCATTCAGCAAGCGCTGGCCGGCAAGCGGGTCGACACACTCTGAATTTTTTCCATGCCTGTCATAAAAATACTCCCACACCCAGAATATGCACCGCAGGGTGCCGAAATTCAGGCCACGCCCGGCCATACGATCTGCGAAACCCTGCTGGAAAACAACATCCAGATAGAGCATGCATGCGACATGAGTTGCGCTTGCACCACCTGTCACGTGATCGTTCGCCAGGGGTATGAGTCCTTGAACGAGGCAGAAGAGGAAGAGGAAGATCTGCTGGATCGCGCTTGGGGCCTGGAGCCTCAGTCGCGTCTGTCGTGCCAGGCCATAGTGGCGCAGAAGGATCTCACCGTGGAGATTCCACGCTACTCTATCAATCACGCCAAGGAAAATCACTAAGGCTGTATGTCCCGTCAGATCGTTCTAGACACCGAGACCACCGGCCTTTCTGCCGATGCGGGGGACCGCATCATCGAGATAGGTTGCGTAGAGCTGGTTGCGCGCAAGCTGACCGGCAATAACCTGCACTTCTACATAAACCCCGAGCGCGACAGCCATGAAGATGCGCTAAAGGTACACGGCATCAGCAATGAGTTTCTGCGCGACAAGCCGAAGTTTGGCGAGCTGGCCGAAGAGATTCTGGAGTACATCAGGGGTGCGGAACTCATCATTCACAACGCCGCGTTTGACGTTGGCTTTTTGAACAAGGAGTTCGAGCGCCTGGGGCTGCCAGGCATAGAAGCGCACGTCGAAGCTGTGACCGACACCTTGGCCATGGCCAAGCAGCTCTACCCCGGAAAGCGCAACAGCCTTGACGCGCTCTGCGACAGGCTAGGCGTGGACAACTCGGGTCGTACGCTCCACGGCGCTCTGCTAGATGCAGAGTTGCTCGCCGATGTCTACATCAACCTCACGCGCGGTCAAGACGCATTGCTGATTGATGTGGCCACCTCTGGCGAAGACGAAATGGCAGGGGCGCAACGCATAGACCTGACGGGTTATGTTCTGCCTGTGCTCGCCGCCAACGAGCAGGAGTTGGCCGCACATGAAGACCTTCTCACACAGTTGGACAAGGCCAGCGGCGGAAAAACTGTGTGGCGCCAAGCCGAGTCCGCGCAGATTTCCTAAATAAATATGGCATAATCTCATCTTTCACCGGAAGGCCAAGGCTTTTTCGGTAAAGGGTGATTAGCTCAGCGGTAGAGCACTGCCTTCACACGGCAGGGGTCGCAGGTTCAAACCCTGCATCACCCACCAAAATTCCTATATAGATCAAGGGCTTGGAACATCATTCCAAGCCCTTATCTGTTTTCGACGTCCAGACGATGTGTCTTTGACGCCCCTTAGCGACGATGAACGTGTCACGGTGCGTGTCACGGTCGCTCCTGGGCCGTGTAGAAAACCTTGTGGGCTTTTTGGCACCGGTGCCGTGCGCCGGGAACCCGATGATGGCTCTGCGCCTGGGGTGGGCGCAGATGCCGCAGGTCGCGCAGCTCACGTCGTCGCGCACGGTCGCAGTGCACACGGCGATGAATCGTTCGTCGTTAGTCACACTGGGCTTGGTCTGGTCGGCTGGGAGGATCGTGACCACTGGGGCGATCTCTGCCTGTGCAGGGACTACCCACATTAATACCTTCCTGTATGCCATGCCATGCGCCGTCGCGCGAGCAGTGCGCGCTACCTGCATAGTACGGCTTTCTCTCTCGTTGCGTGCAAACCCAAATACGGGAATATCCCGCATTTAAGAACAAAGAGAGGCGCAGGTGGTGGCCAGGGGATGTACCCGAAGCTGGGCGCTCGGCTCGCACAGCGGCTGGGCGAAGACTTCGCAGTCTGGTGAGATTCCCAGATCGACAGCATCTGCCGCAGCAGAACCTGTACCGCTAACCCTCTCTATTAGGGGGCCCACTGCGACCCAGGGCCCTTGTTGTGAATTCGTGAATAAGTGATTACACTGTAGGCATGTACAACGTCAAGCAACTGCCTGAGTTTTCGAAGTGGCTGTTTGGCTTGCGCGATGGCATGACACGGCGACGCCTTGCCCGTAGGCTTGAAAAAGTTCAGCGCGGTTTGCTGGGCGATGTGGAGCCGGTGGGCGAGGATGTATTCGAGATGCGCGAATTCTTCGGCCCTGGTTGGCGCATGTACTACGTGCATGCGAGGCGACACCCTGATCGTGATGATTGGTGGCGGTGACAAGTCCACTCAATCGGCCGACATTGCTGCCGCCAAAGCATTGGCGCGGAGCCTTTGAAGGAGTGAACCCATGAATGCAAAAATCAATATTGCCGAACTGCCTGAGTTCGATATGGCCGAACACCTTGACAGTGACCAGGCCATTGCCGAGTACCTGACCATTGTGCTTGAGGAAAATGACCCGGCAGAACTAACGGCCGCTCTGGGCACCATTGCTCGCGCCCGCGGCATGACCGAAGTAGCCAGGTCAAGCGGCCTGACGCGCGAAGCGCTGTACAAGGCGCTTCGCCCTACATCTCAGCCGCGCTTTGACACCATCATGAAAGTGCTGTCGTCAATGGGGCTGAAGCTCAGCGTGCAGCCTGTTTCGCACGTCTGATTCTCCTGCGTGTGGCGCAGCTCGACGCAAGCGATGCAGAAACGCAAGCTGTTTGATGAACTGATGGAAGGCCTTGGCGATCTTGCTGCAGAGCGCGAGGGAACGAAAACGCCTCGTCCACTTAAGGTAAATTTGAAGGCCGCGCCTGAAGTGACTGGCGCTGGTGATTCGGTGCAATCTCGGTGCATTTCGGTGCAAATCAGTACCGATTCAGGCTCGCCAACTTGCGCCACTCCCCTCTGAAACCTCTGATTTCACTAACGCTTAATTGCCTTCACACGGCAGGGGTCGCAGGTTCAAACTCTGCATCACCCACCAAATTCAAAACCCTCTTAAGTCAACGATTTAAGAGGGTTTTTTATTTTTCGAACGTACCCTGATCAGCCATGTTGCACATGGTTGGCTCATCCTTATTTATGACTTGGTGCTAATTTTTCGCCCATGAACTCCACACGAGCCGCAGGGGCGAGGAGAATTGGATGCCCAGTATCACCAAGCGTTGCTACACCTCATGACAAGTCGCAGCCAAGGGCAGCGCCCTTAAGATCAAGGCAGAAATCAGTTCCACGCTGTATTTAAACGCAGAGCATGGCCGGATAGAAACGCATTTGGAAACCACGAGGGCTGAGCTGCATATGAATAAAGTCAAAACCAACAATGGCGTATGGAGGGCACGGTCAGCGGCAATGGCAGTTCTGGGCTGTCTGTCATTGCTGGTTGGCGTGGTGCCGTCAGTGGCGGCGGAAAACACACAGCCTTTCAAGGCTCAGGCGAACGCCGGCAGCGATACGGAACGCAGCGCACGCGACATTCAGTGGCTGGAGATGACCAGAAACATCACGCACCGCGCAGCCTTTTGGCTGGCGGAATCCGTAGACAGCTGGTTCGGCGACAAGGACTATAGGGCGAATGGGGGAGAGGTCACCGGCTACGTCAGACTCAATGGTCTGTGGGAAGAGGGGCAGAGAACGACAGGCAATGTGCGTTTTCGACTGCGGGCAAACTTCCCAAACCTGAAGAGCCGTGCCTATGCGTTTGTGGGAAAAGACAATGAACGTGAAGAAGTGATCGACCAGCCTGAAGCCTTCCGTAAGGAACAGCTTCTGCTCACGGAAAGCCGCCGGGATGACCAATCCTTCTTTGCAGGGCTTGGCTATGATTTTCGTGATTCGGTGGATTTCCGCATAGGGGTGCGCGGTGGCTTGAAGCCCTATGTTCAGGGGCGATATGCCAATCAATGGGCGCTTTCTGAACGGGAAATGTTGTACTTTCGGCAAACTCTGTTCTGGTCTGTCAGTGAGAGCCTGGGAGCCACCACCGTGGTGGATTACGTGCGTATTCTTGATCCATCGCTCAGTTTGCGTTGGGCCAACACGGGCACAGCAACGCTGCGCAGCAATGGTTTCGAATGGTATTCCAGTCTGGGTTTGTTCAAGGCGTTGCCGAGGGATCGCCTGCTTTCGGGTGAGGCGATTGTCCAAGGAGAAACCCGTGCGGTGAAAGTCTCCAACTACGGTGTGCGGGTGAACTGGCAGCAGCCCATCTACAAGGACTGGTTGATAGGGAGCGCCAATGTCGGGTATTTCTGGCCGAAGGACAGTGAGAGGGTCAGCCGGAGGGACGCGTGGGTCATTGGCGCCAGCGTTGAGTTGCGCTATTGAAACCTCTTTGTACCCGGCTAACGGTACCAGATCGCCGAATAACGTCAGGTACGAAAGTCCCCCCGATGGCCACTTCAAATTCCCCCACTATGGCCAGTCAAATTCCCCCATGGCAGGACGGTTGGATTATGACTATTCTTGGTTGATGGCGATGCGTGCGGTGGCTTCTATGAGCCGGTAGCTCTTGCCCTCGAACTCCAGCATCGCGCAGCGGTGCATAAGCCGATCGAGGATGGTGGTGGCCATGGTGGCGTCACCCAGGTACTTGCCCCAGTCCTGCACCACCCGGTTGGAGGTCATGACGCCAAAAGCGCTGCGCGTGTTTGTGCTTCGCATACACGATTTCGGTCTGAGAAGATCGAAAACACACGCCTTGATGACGGGGGAGCGCCGAGATCGCAGGGAGCCCGTCGGCCGGGCACCTGGGTGCTCAATTGTTCTGGTCAGTGTTCAGATGCCGAGCGGCTCGGGAACGACCGTGCTCTGGATGTGGCCGATGCCGTCGATTTCAATTCGCACCACATCGCCTGCCTTCAGGAAGACCTGTGGCACCATGCCCACGCCGACACCTGAAGGAGTTCCGGTTGCCAGGACATCTCCGGGCTCGAGCGTCATTACCGTGGATAAATGGGCAATTTGCTCGTAGATGTTGAAGAGCATGTCTGAGGTGTTGCTGTCCTGCCGTACCTCTTCATTGACGAACGCGCGAAGCCTTAGCGCGTGCGGATCGGGAACCTCGTCGTCAGTCACAATCCACGGGCCGATCGGGCCGTGCGTATTGAACGACTTACCCAACGTCATGGTCTGTGAGCGGCTCTGCCAGTCGCGAACGGACACATCATTGCAGACGACATAGCCCGCGATCAATGAGCGCGCTTGTTCAACGCTCACGTGACGGCAGCGTTGGCCGATCACCACGCCAAGTTCGGCTTCATAGTCAAGTTTGTCTGAGACTCGCGGCAGGTGTATTGGCGCGAATGGAGGGTGAACGCAAGAAACCTGTTTGTTGAACCACAACTGTGTTTCGGGCGCCTTCATGCCTAAACGAACAGCTTCTTCGACGTGCTTACGATAGTTCAGTCCGATCGCGAGGTACTTTGAAGGGTTTGGGATGGGGGCCTGCAGCTCTACGTCAGTCAATGGGTAAGACGCTCCACCTGACACGGCTTGAGCGCGCTTTAGCATCGCAGGTCCGGATCTGAGCAGCTCAAGCATCGTGGCAGGCAGGAGCGGGTCACTGGCCGGAAGGTCAATCACAGCATCGCCAACGACCCTGCCGATAGTTGTGTGCCCTCTGCAGGTGAAGGTTACGAGTTTCATGAAAAGGATCTCCTGTTAAAGAAAAAAACCGCCAGCTGCACGCAGTTCATGCATCGAACACGGGCTGAATTTTCAATTCTTTGATCTGCCAAACCCCGTCTCGCTGGAAAAAGCCGACAATGTATTCGACGATGGCGGTGACAGCTGCCTTCACAGGCAACGGGTGGCCTTCCTCGTTTGGAGATTGGAAGAAATGCACATAACAGGTGCCGTCAGCTTGGTCATCACTGCGCGCGCGAATGCTGATGTTGGTGCATAGGTGGCGTGTGACCTGATTCACCGGTCGTTTCCCGAGGAAGCTGCGAATTTCTTCGATCCCTCGTATGACTTGGCCTGCGCGGTCAAGTGTGGCGTCGTCTGCAAATACACCAAGCACCTTCGCATAGTCCTTGTGATCCAGCCCATTGGCGAAGTCAACAATAAGCTGGCCGCAGGCTGCTTGGATGTCGGCCTGCGTCGAGAGTCGGGGCTTGGTCATTGCGTTACTGCTGTGTCAGCTTGGTTGCGAACGCGGCGAAGCGGTTGATATAGGCCTGCAGGAATTGGCGGGTCGATTCCTCGGTCACCGTGCCGTCTTCCTCAATGAGGTTCGGCTTGAAGGTGACATAGCACTCGCCGCCGACAACGTTGGCGTTCAGTGCGCCAAGTACTTGGCGCAGGTGCAATTGAGCCGCAGCGGTGCCGATCGAGCCAGGCGTTGTGCCCGCCACCGCAATTGCTTTGTCGCGCCACACGTTCTTGTCCATCGGCTTGGAACCCCAGTCGATGGCGTTCTTCAGGACTGCCGGCAGAGAGCGGTTGAACTCTGGGGTGACGATCAGCATGCCGTTCATTCCGGAGCAAGCGTCGGTGAAACGGTTTACGACGTCAGGACGGTTGGATTCGAGGTCTCCGTTGTAGATCGGCAGCTCGCCAATGGAGATTGGATGAAACGATAGAGAAGGCGGCGCGAGCTTGACCAGAGCGGCGGCCAAACGCTTGTTGATTGATTCGCGGCGCAGGCTACCTACCAGTAGTCCGATTTTGCATGTGTTCATGTGTACTCCTGTAAAAATTAGATCTCGGATGCGGGGGTGACGATGGGAGCTGCAGGGGAAGTTCCAGGTTCATCATCCAACCCCAGATAGGCTCGGCGGATGGCAGGGCTGCGCAGCAGCTCACTCGCAGCGCCATGGGTGACGATGCGCCCTTCCTCCACCACGTAGGCGCGTTCCGCCAATGCCATTGCCATGGATACATTTTGCTCGACCAGCAGGATCGATGTGCCTTCTTGATTGATCTGTCGAATCGCTTCGAACATGGTGTGCACCACCAACGGCGAAAGACCCAGAGAGGGCTCATCCAACAGTAAAAGCCCGGGTCGGGCCATCAGGCCGCGCCCAATCGCCACCATTTGCTGCTGTCCACCTGATAGGGATCCTGCCAGGTGGTGCAATTTGGCGTTGAGCGCGGGAAACAGCGTGAGTACGTGTTCCAGAGATTGGCGCCGCAGCTTCTTGGCGCGACCAATGTAGCTTCCCAGTTCCAGGTTGTCGAGCACACTCATTTGCGTGAAGAGTCGTCGACCCTCGGGAACCAAAGCTATTCCCTTGTCGCAGAAGCGATGAGGCGGCAGATGCGTGATGTCCTCGCCTTGGTAGCGGATGGAACCACTGCGCACGCGATGCAGGCCAGCAATCGCATTGATCAGCGTGGTCTTTCCCGCGCCGTTGGGGCCCACCACACATACCAACTCGCCTGTCGAAACTTCCAGATCAATGTCCCACAGTGCGGGCGCTGCGCCATAGCTGACTGAGACGCCGCGTGCCTCAAGCATGGTTGCCTCCCAGATAGGCCTGAACGACGGCAGGGTCGCGCATCACTTCTTGGGCGGGGCCGATAGCTAAGAGACGCCCGTGGTTCAGCACGGCCACCCGATCGGCCAGTGCCATGACCGCGCGCATCACGTGCTCGACAAAGACTATCGTGGCACCTCTATCCCGGATGCGTCTGACCAGCGCAATCGCTTCTTCGATTTCCGACGGCGTGAGACCCGAGAGCACCTCATCGAGCAGAACCAACCGCGGGCGAGACGCAAGCGCACGGGCCAGTTCAAGGAACTTCCGCTGGTGCAGGTTGAGATCGTCAGGCAGCGCATGTGCTTTGCTGGCGAGGCCCGTGAACTCCAGGCAGCGCCAAGCTTCAGCCTTGGCGGCCCGTTCGTCTTGCTGACTTACACCAAACTCAGCGGCCAGTGAGACGTTTTGCAGCACCGTAAGGTGTGGAAACGGGCGCGGAATCTGGTAAGTGCGCGCGATGCCGCTTTGCGCGATTTCGTGCGCTGCCAGATGGCACAGTTCGCGACCGTCGAAGCTGATCAGGCCGCCACTGGCTGCGAAATGTCCGCTAACAACATTGATGAAAGTGGATTTCCCCGAACCGTTCGGACCGAGCAGACCCAGAATCTCGCCTTGGCGAACCTCCAGGCTGACCCCGTCAAGTGCCTGAACGCCTTTGAAAGCCTTGGAAAGGTCGCTCACCACCAGTAAGGGCGCACCTGATGGAGTCTCAGTTTGTCCGGCTTTTGTAATGGTTCCGAGTTCAACAGATGGCTTTGTGGGGGGCACTGGGAGCGCTTCGGGCGTTCGAGTCCAACGTTTCTGCACGTACGCCATGACGCCCTGAGGCATGAACAGGATAACTGCGATCAGAATCACGCCGACTGCCGCTTTGCCCACGAGAGGACTGGTGCCTGCGGTGAAGTAGTACAGCAAAAGGGTAATGAACACGGCACCTACGGCAGGGCCCGCCCAGTGCCGAGTTCCCCGAGTACGCTCATGAGCACCACAGTGAGGGGAAGGGCAAGATTGAACGTCTCGCCAACCGTTACGTATGACACGAAGAGCGCGTGAATGCCGCCAGCTAAGCCGGCCATGGCGCTGGAAATGGCAATGGCCACCATCTTGTAGCGAAAGGTCGGCACACCCATCACTTCGGCCACGTCTTCATCGTCATGAATCGCGAACAGACCAGTACCCAGCTTGCTGTATTGGACGCGCCACGAAATGAGCATCGCGAGCACGGCGCCGATGAGTGCCATGAGATACAGGGCGGATGATTGCGTGGGCCCAAGGGCAGGCACCTCAACAGCGTTGAGGTACAAGCCTGGCCCGCCATCAATAGGTGTGTTCAAGATCACCGTTGCAAGTACAAAGGTGACGGCCAGCGTGAGTAATGCAAACATTTCGCCGCGTACTGAGTGAACGCGAAACACGACGAAGCCAATTGCCAGCCCGAGCAGGGCAGGCACGGCGGCAGCGAGCGGTAATGTGGCAATAAAAGGCCAATTCAGCTTTCCCGTGAGAACCGCTGTGGTGTACATGCCTGCTCCGAAGAACGCGCCGTGGCCAAACGAAAAGTATCCCGTATAGCCTGAGAGGATGTTCCACGACAGTGCCAGGATGATCCAGTGGCACATGAGGTAAAGGAGCGATTCGACAAATGCTGGCAGCCCCAGCCATGGGACGCTGGCAAGTACCCCTCCTGTCGCCAGTATTGCGACTACGGTCTTGTTCATGTTCTTGGTTTAGCGCAGCTTCCCGGGACGCAGCAGCAGCATCGCGATCAGCAGGGTGAAGGAAACGATGGGCGCCCAGGAGGGCGATGCCACGGCCATGGTGATCGCCTCGCTAACGCCAATCACCACGCCCGCAATCAATGGACCCAGCGCGCTGCCGAGTCCTCCCAGCATCACTGCGGCGAACACTACGCCCACCCATGCAAAGATCTGAGAAGGCGCCAGAGTGAAGCTCAAAGCCAAGCAGATCCCGGCCACGGCTGCCAATGCGGCGCAAGTGCCGGCGAGCAAAAGCGCCATGCCTTTCTGATTCATTCCGTATGCAGCGGCGATAGGGCCGTCTTCTGCCATCGCGCGCAGCGCCCGACCGAGGTCCGTGTATTTCATGGCAGCCCAGATCGACATCGTGATGACGACTGACAGCAGCAACGTCACGAGCTCGGGCGCCGGGAGATAAAGTGATCCCAGAGTAAGCTTGATGTCGCTATAGCGAGTCTCCAGGCGCCGGAAGTCCGCTGTCCAGATGCCCTGGATCAGGCTTTCGACCACAGCAGTCAAGCCGAAAGTGACGAGCAGCGAGCGGAATGCCTCGATTTGAAACCGTTCCATCGCCCACTGCATCGCCACACCGATCAAGAAGAATATGGGCGGCAGAATGAGGAGGCTGAGCAAGGGATCGAGGTGCCACGTCTCAGCCATTTGGTAGCACAAGTACGCCGAGAGGAAGACCCAACCGAAGTGCGTCAGGTTGATCTGGCGCAATAGGCCCCAGGTCAGTCCCAAGCCTAATCCGATGAGGCCGTAGAGCGCGCCCAGGAATATGCCTGAAAGTATGGATTGCAGCAGCAGATTCAGACTGGGCAAGGTCATAAAATCTTCTTACCTTACCTGCAACTTGGCCCCTGGCGCTGCGTACGCTTGCGGCCAGATGGTTACCCACTTTCCGTTCTGCACCTGCTTGATACGGTTGTAGTCGGCGCCGAAGTTGCCCTTCTCGTTGAATCTCATGCGCCCCTGGATGGTGTCGACCTGATTCTTGCGTAGCCATGCGGCAATGACTTTGTCGTCCAGGCTATTGGCACCTTTGACCCCAGCCTCAAGGATCTGCCAGGCAGAGAAAGATGCAGCGGCCTGAGTTTCCACAGATGGATCAGGAAGGTTGGCGCGCGTGGCGCGTTCACGATAGGCGCGCACAAACTCTGTTGCCACCGGGTTGTCCGTAAATGGCGGGTGCTCCTCGAAAATGGTGATAGACAGCGCGCCATCTGCCTCCGGAGCCTTGACCATGGGGCCGGGGGCAGGGAGTTGATAGAAGTGGTGACGCGGTTTGAAGTCGATTTTCTTAAGCGCGTCTAGCAGCATGTTGCCTTCCAGCCCCAAAGCCCCGCAGAAAAGCAGGTCCGGGTTGGCATCCTTGATGCGCGCCGCAATGGGCCCGAAGTCGCGGTTTCCGAAGTCCCATTCCAGGAAGAGAACCTCAGTAATTCCCCGTTGCTTGGCTACCTCTCTTGCACCCTGAGAAATAAAATGCACCGAAGGGAATTTGCTTGTGACGACGGCGATAGTCTTCGGCGGCCGGGGCGATGCGGCCAGCGCATCAAACAAGGCTGCGGGAATAGCCTTCTCAGGCTCCGGCCCCAGCGCCCATCCGTGGAACTGTTGGTCGTACTTGGCCAGATTCGGAATGCCGAAAGTATGGTGCACCAGCGTCTTGCCGTAGCGCTGTGCGACGCCCATTGCAGACAGAATGTTGCCGGTGCCATAGGGGCCGATCAGTAGGTCGACTTTGTCCGAAGTGACCAACTGCTCATAGAGCGTGCGGGCTACATCAGGCTTTGACTGATCGTCTTTGAGTATCCATTCCACTGGGCGCCCGAGCAAGCCGCCACGTTTATTGAGTGCCTCCACGTAGAGTTCGCCAGTGATCTTGTGGATCAGGCTCGGCGATGCCAGCGGACCGGTCAAGGCGAGTGTGCCGCCCACCTTGACGGGGGCGCCAGTAGGCTGAGCTAAGGCGTATGGGCCGAATAGGGTTGAGGCGCCAATTGTGCCGGCTGCAGCAACGAACGCGCGTCGATCAAGGGTCATGGTCTATCTCCTGGAGTCGGGTCTTGAGGCGCAGGCTCCGGTGCCCGTGCGGAGCATTCCATCGAAAAATTGCTCATGAACTTGTTCAACGTCTCAACGCGGCAGACGCGTTTTTTGCGGGGGCAACGGATTCGCGAGGAGACTTTGAACATGCTCTCAGGCTGCGAAAGAGCCCCGAATGTCGGACACTGGCAGGTGGACGTTGCGTGTGAGAAGGGCCTTTTCTGGCTCGCCGGCGCGCAGGCGAGCCAGGTACTCTTCAGGGTCGTACTCCACGCCAATCGGGTTAACTCCGTAGCCCGGTCCTGACATGAAGTCATTGGCATCCTCATTCGACTCAAAACAGTCGACCTGAAACTCCATCTGGTTGCCATCCGGGTCCGCGTAGTACATCGAAATCGTGATGCCATGATGAATGCACCAGTACGGCTTAATGCCCAGGTCTCGCAGGCGTTCATAGTTGGACAGCAGGATGGGCAGTGATTTGTAGCAGTAGGCTACATGGTCCACCCCGGTCTTGGCGCGCCCCGCAAGCTCTCGCGCCTGCGGGAGCAGCAGATCCAGGTTCAGCAGCGCGACTCGATGATGTTCATCGTCGTAGGTGAGGAATGTGAGCGCCGGATTGCCGAACTGGATCTTCGCACCGAAGACCGTTTGGTACCACGCAATCATCTTGTCGTACTGGTAGGTGCGATAGACGATGTGTGCGAACTTCGTGGGGCGGTCGATATGTTCCATGGGCAGAGTTTTTTTGAATGCGCATTCAGGTCAATGTCAAAAATATCGACGGTTGAGCTGTTTGAGCAAAAAAATCGAGAAGTTTGTTATTGGAAGCGTTTTCTCGATTTTGTTTATGATGAGGCGGCTCGGCATCAGCAGTAACCCTAGCTGAGGAGCCTGTCGGACTTGGAGCGACGAAAGCGAAAATGGGCCCCAGGGATGACAGTTTTTGCAGCATTCGCAGGCCCACAGCAGGCTATGGGTCAAGAAGACTGTAAAAAATGGACTGCTGCGGCTCATTTGCAGCCGGCGATTTCCAAGTCCGGACAGGCTCCAGGCAGAGGTTCGCTAGCTTTTCGCCTTGATCGCTGGCGAGGACGTGCCCTATGGGGGCCAAGTCGACGTGCATTGAGTTCGTTTTACCGATTTTTTTCCTACAGGCATCGCAGGGTTCAAGTTGACTGCCTTTAGGAGCAAAATATCGATGAACCGGATACTTTGAGATTACTTTGCTGCCAACTCGCATGGAACTTCCGATTGAAACGATCGCCTCAGAACTCACCCAGGGAGCCACTCTCGCTTCCACGGTGTTCGAGCGTTTGCGCGAGGACATTCTGGAAGGGCGCTTTCAGCCTGGAGAGAGACTTCGGATCAGTGTGTTGGAAGAGCGCTATCAGGTGGGCTCCAGCCCGATTCGAGAAGCGCTGAACCGGCTGATGTCTATCAGCCTCGTGCAGCAAGTCGATAGGCGTGGCTTTCGTGTGCTTGCTTTGGGCACGGAAGATCAGATGGAACTCAGTCGCACGCGTTGCTGGGTCAATGAAATCGTGATCCGGGAGTCAGTCGCCCACGGCGATGATGCCTGGGAGGAAGCCATTGTTCTGGCGTTCCATCGGTTCTGGCGCTGTCCGATGCTTTTGCCCGGAGGGCAGGTAAGCAGAGAGTGGGAGCTACTTCATCGCAGATTCCATGCATCATTGATTGCGGCGTGCCCCTCGAAATATATGCGCGACTTTCATGAGCTTCTGTTCGACCGCGCCGACTGGGCGCGGCGGGCATCTGCGCAGTGGATTGACCCGGAAGCCTCGATCGCAGAGCATCGAGCCATCATGGATGCAGTCCTGAGCCGCGATGCAGCGCTTGCCATTAGCCTACTCAACAAGGCGATAGAACTGCTGGCCGAAGGAAGCAGCGAGCACACCAGTGTCCTTCAGGGCAACCAGATCCGCTGCCCCATAGGCGCGGCTTAGCGTCGAATGCAGTGTCGAATCAGCGCGAGGACGCAACCTCGTAAGGCAGCTCCCCGCAAAATAACTATCCACTGCGTCGCCGACAACTCCTATTAACCTTGCCACTGGTGGGCGGCTGGACGCTTTCGGCGAGGAACCTCAGTCCACCTTGGCGCCAGATCTTTTCACGACGGGCTCGTAGCGGGCGCGCTCTTTTGCCATGAAGGAGCCGAACTGCTCCGGCGTGGTGGGGACGGGTTCGGCCATGAGCTGTGCAAAGCGTTGCTGGGTGGCCGGCGTTTTAAGTGCCGTGGTGAAGGCTGCGTTGAGCTTGTCGATGACTTCCTTTGGGGTGCCGGCCGGAGCCACCAGGCCCCACCAGGTATCTACCTCAAAACCTTTAATGGTCTCGGCGATGGCAGGAACGTCGGGCAGCATCGCCGAGCGCTTGGCGGTGGTAACGGCCAAAGGCTTAAGTTTCCCTGCCTTGATGTTGCTTGAAGCAGTGGCCAGGTTGTCGATATTGAAATCCACCTGCCCCGAGACCAGAGCTAGCTGAGCCGGGTTGCCTCCGTTATAGGGAATGTGTACTGCGAAGATGCCGGCGCCTTGCTTGAACATTTCGCCCGCCAAGTGACCTGCGGACCCATTGCCACCGGAGCCGTAGTTGAGCTTGCCCGGGTTCTTCCTGGCGTAGGCGATCAGATCTTTGAGCGTGTTGATCTTCAGGCGAGCGGCAGTGTCCGCGTTCATGACCAGAACGTTGGGCACGCGCACCATTTGTGTAATGGGGGCAAAGTCCTTGGCAGCATCGAAAGGCATCTTGGTGAAGAGCCAAGGGTTGATGGCATGCGTGGCGACTGCCGCGATGCCAATGGTGGTGCCGTCCGGCGCTGCCTTGGCGATCAGATCACTCCCGATATTGCCGCCAGCGCCCGGCTTGTTATCGATAATGACCGTGCCGAGCGAATCCTTGACTTGTTCGGCCAGGGCTCGCGCGGTGACATCCAGCGGTCCGCCAGGCGCATAGGGCACGATCAGACGGATAGGCTTGCTGGTTTGGGCGGTGGCTGCGGCACTTGCGGCGAGAGCAATGCTGGCAAGGAAAAGTGAGCGTCTTTGCATGGCGTGGTAGTAGAGAGTGAGTTGCGAGGGCAATTCTCAGCACAAAATGTGCGTAGGTGAAGGGGGCTATCACCGTGAAGGGAAGGCACCCGCGTTTTAACCTGGAAGCGTTTTCATAGAACTGGGTTTAATCAAGGTGCCAGACTGCACGCACCATCGCTTCCACATCTACTACGATAGCATCCCACAATACATAACAGACTGACACCCATGGGCAAAGACTGCTCAAGGTGATCAGAGTTCACCATTTTTTGAGGTTTATGCAATGCTGCTTGATGCCGACGACTGCCAACTCGTGCTGATTGATTACCAGGAACGTCTGATGCCGGCCATCGACGGACGCGAGTTCGTGCTGGCCAATGCTCAACGTCTGGCGCGCATGGCGAATCTGCTACGGGTGCCCGTGTGGGGTACCGAGCAAAATCCAGACAAGCTTGGTGGCCTGGATGAATCGCTGGCACCTCTGTGCGACCGCATTGTGTCAAAAATGGCTTTCAGCGCCGCGGATGAGTTGTTGCCGCTGCTGCGTCCGGCGCCCAAGGTGCAGCGGGGTAACGCGCGCAGCTTGCCCAAGCACCTGCAAAAACCTGTCGAAGAGTTGCCGGAGCGCGGCACCGTAGTCGTGGCCGGGTGTGAGGCGCACGTTTGCCTGATGCAGACGGCGCTCATGCTGCTGGAGGCTGAGTGCGACGTATGGGTGGTCACCGACGCCTGCGGCTCTCGGACGGAGCGCAATCGCGATGCTGCTTACGATCGTTTGGCGGGGGCGGGGTGCGAACTCGTGACGACCGAGATGGTGTGCTTTGAATGGATTCGCACGGCGGAGCACCCTGAGTTCAAGGCCATGCAAGCGATGGTGAAGTAGTTCGCTGGGCAAAAATTGAACACGAGTTGCCCAGTCACACAGCTTTTCGCGAGTCAGGTTTACGCAAGTTGATCCGCCATAATTATGAATTCAAAATGTGGGTCGGGCCGGAGCCAGCATGGTACGGAGACCCCTGGAGCTAATTTGCAGCCGGCGATTTCCAAGTCCGACAGGCTCTTAAGCAACAGAATTCTTCCGCCCATTCAAACGGGCAGATCGGGATCCGAGGAGACAACTTCATGACACGCTACGCCGATTTCTACACGCGGTCCATCGACCAACGCGACGAATTCTGGGCAGAACAGGCCCGTTTGATCGATTGGCAGACTCCGCCGCAAACGATTTGCGACTACAGCAACCCGCCATTTGCCAAATGGTTCGCAGGTGGAACCACCAACCTTTGCCACAATGCGGTAGACCGGCACCTGAAAGATCGTGCCGATCAGCCGGCGCTGATTTTCGTTTCCACGGAGACTGATCAGGAAAAGGTCTACACCTTCCGCGAACTGCATGGCGAGGTGCAGCGCATGGCGGCCACACTGAAAAGCCTGGGTGTTGGCAAGGGGGACCGGGTCTTGATCTATATGCCCATGATTGCTGAAGCCGCATTCGCCATGCTGGCCTGCGTGCGCATTGGCGCATTGCACTCCGTGGTGTTCGGTGGCTTTGCGTCTGGTTCACTCGCCACGCGCATCGAAGATGCGGAGCCTAAAGTCGTTATCAGCGCTGATGCTGGTTCGCGGGGTGGCAAGGTCGTCGCGTACAAACCTCTGCTGGACGAGGCCATTGAGCTATCCAAGTACAAGCCAAGCGCTGCGCTTCTGATAGACCGCGGTCTTGTGCCTATGAGCCTGGAGGCAGGGAGAGATTACTTGTGGGCCACCGAGCGGGAAAAGCATCTGAACGCAGAGGTGCCGTGCGAATGGGTTGACGCCACTCACCCCAGCTACACGCTCTACACGAGTGGCACCACGGGGAAACCCAAAGGTGTCCAGCGCGATACCGGTGGCTACGCGGTCGCGCTGGCCGCTTCAATGAAGCATATTTTCCAGGGCAACGCGGGCGAAACCTATTTTTCTACGAGCGACATCGGCTGGGTGGTCGGGCACAGCTACATCGTTTATGGCCCGCTGATTGCAGGCATGGCGACCATCATGTACGAAGGCCTACCCATCCGGCCGGATGGCGGAATATGGTGGCATCTGGTCGAAAAGTACAAGGTCACGGTGATGTTCAGTGCCCCCACGGCGGTGCGCGTTCTGAAAAAGCATGACCCCGCCTATCTCAGCAAATACGATCTTTCAAGCTTGCGAGCACTCTTTTTGGCTGGCGAGCCGCTGGACGAGCCAACTGCGCAGTGGATCAGCGACGGCCTCAAGGGCAAACCGATCATCGACAATTACTGGCAAACCGAAACGGGCTGGCCCATTCTGACGGTCTGCAATGGTGTAGAGCCTATGGCCACCAAGTTCGGTTCACCAGGCAAGGCCGTATACGGTTACAACGTAAAGCTGCTGGACGATCAGACAGGTGCCGAGCTTACTGGCCCGAACCAGAAGGGCGTGCTCGCCATCGAAGGGCCGTTGCCGCCGGGGTGCATGCAAACGGTGTGGTGCGATGACGATCGCTTTGTGAACACTTACTGGTCTTCTGTACCGGGCAAACTGGTGTACAGCACCTTCGACTGGGGTATTCGTGACCAAGAAGGTTACTATTTCATACTTGGTCGCACGGACGACGTGATCAATGTCGCAGGGCATCGTCTTGGTACGCGTGAAATCGAGGAGGCGATCTCTGGTCACCCGAACGTAGCCGAAGTGGCCGTAGTGGGGGTTGCTGACAATCTCAAGGGTCAGGTTGCCATGGCTTTTGCCGTGCTGAAAGATGCCAGCCAACTTGACGATGAGGCTGCCATGCTAAAGCTTGAGGGTGAGGTGATGAAGGTGGTCGAGAGATCTCTAGGCGCAGTTGCCAGGCCGGCTCGGGTACGTTTCGTCAGTGCCTTGCCCAAAACCCGTAGCGGGAAGATGTTGCGTCGCGCCGTGCAGGCGGTCTGTGAGGGGCGCGATCCGGGCGATTTGACCACCATGGAAGACCCGGCTGCACTGCAGCAGATCAAGAACATGGTGGTTAGTTAGCCTTTCCGCTTGTGTGGGTTGTTGGCCTGTTCCTCCGCCCGAGTGCGGGGGGTCAGGATGTTTTGAGCACCAGCATTCCGAGTGAGATGGTTGCGATCCCCGCCCAACCTACACGATTGAGTTGTTGCTGGAAGAGCATCCTTCCAGCGCAGGCTGTTAGCAAGATGCCAGTGCCTCCCCACAACGCATACGCGATGGAAAGATCGATTCCTTTGATGGCCTGAGAGAGCGCGGCAAACGAGGTGAGGATGGAGACAATTCCTAGCAGGCCCAGGCTCCGCTTTTCGAATCCATCAGAATATTTAATCAGGATGTTGGCGGCGACCTCGAGAAAAATGGCTAGCGCCATAAAAAAATAATGTATTGGTTCGGTGTGGTTCATTTCTTCCTCGCGAAGATATTTTTATTTTGATGTCTCAGGACTTTCTTTGGATCCGAAGTTGATCATGGCGACGCCGGTGATGAGAATAAATATGCCAGCCATTTTCTGCGGGCTCAGGTTTTCGCCAAAAAATCGGACACTGATGATTGTGATGAGAATGAGGCCGCAGGTTTCCCAAGTGGCGTAAGCCAAGGCAATTGGGAGATCTTTGACAGAGGTGGCAAAAAAGTAGAAAGCCAGGCCAATCATGGCGTACATGAACGCGAAAAATGCAAGAGAGTTGGTTTCTGATGCCATCTTCATGGTGCTTAAGCCGAGCACTTCGGCGGTGATCGCGGCGGCGAGAAAAATCCATGGTCGCGGCAGCATAGTATTTAAATTTATAATAATTTCTTTCGAGATTTGAATTTATTCTATTCATATTCCCAGGTTGGGAAAGTTGAAGTTCATCTGTTTTTTTGATGGATTTGTCCATGAGATGGAGTCTTGACCAGCTGCGCCAGTTCGTGGCCACAGCCGAGCGCGGCTCCATCAGTGCTGCTGCGAGACACTTGGGAAAGGCGCAGTCGGCTGTGAGCACTGCCATTGGCCTTCTGGAGGCGGACCTGGGGCTTGAACTTTTCGATCGAACGCAGCACCGCGCCACACTCTCAGATGCAGGGCAATTGATGCTTCTTGAGGCCAAGGAGTTGCTGCGGCAAGCGCATGCTCTGGATCAGCGCGCCCACTCATTGGCCGTGGTGGGCGAGGCCAAGTTGGCGCTGGCGCTGGATGAGGCGCTTCCGTATACCGCCATCAAAGTGTTGGCGCGTGAAATTTCAGAGCGGTTCGCCGATCTTGAACTTACCTTGCTCAACGGCACGGCAACGGAGGTGTCAGATTACGTGAGCTTGGGCCGCGCGGATGTCGCTTTTCAGCTGGATCGGGGTGAATTGCGCGATTGCTTTGACCAGCGGCACATCGGTCTGCTGCCGCAAGCCGTGTTCGTGGCAGCAGGGCACCCTCTGGCTGGCCTGCAGAACGTCACGAGAACCGACTTGGCCCAATACCGGCAGCTTGTCATGCGGGCTGAAGGAGTCGAGGAAGTCGTATACAGCCCAAAGGTGTGGCGTTCCGATAGCTTCTACACCATTGCCGAAATGATTGATGACAATCTCGGATGGGCGATTTTGCCGGTCAGTATTGCTGCCGACGGGTACTCAAGATCCTTGCGGCAAGTGCATTGCTCATCGCTTGCCTTGCCTTTGCTGTCCGCGCGCGTGCTCTGGTTGCAGGGGAGACCGCTCAGTGGCATCGCGCACTGGGTCGAAAGACGCCTTGGCGAACTTCTCAGAGCGCTGCAATGAGATGCTGATTGCGTGACGTTTCACCACTCCTGAATGCCCTCGTCCTGGCTAGCTCCTGGGCAGTTCCCGGCCAGCGCCCGGCTTTTTACGCGGGTGACCGAGGCAGTAGATCTATTTGGCTCATTATTTCGCAGGGTATTGGCTGTCACACAGGTTTGACGCAGAAGTGGCACAATTGAGGATTGCGAAATTTCAGGCCCTTCCCAGCCAGTCGCGTCCGCCAACCGGTTCAGCCGTGACGCGGAAGGTCAATTAAACCAACCCATGTTCCCTGAAGGGGAACGAAAGGTCTGCGAAGCATGAACGAGACGAAAACCGTCTACGCCACTTTCGAGGGCAACTCCTATCTATTTGGCGGAAATGCGCCATATGTGGAGGAGATGTACGAAAGCTATCTTGCCCATCCGGGCAGTGTGCCTGAGAGCTGGCGCGAGTATTTTGACGCGCTCCAGCATGTTCCCGCTGCTGATGGCAGCAACGCCCGCGATGTTCCGCACCTGCCCGTGGTCAACGCCTTTGCGGAGCGCGCCAAACAGGGCGGCACGCGCGTGGTGGAAGCCAGCGGCGCTGATTCCGAACTGGGCCGCAAGCGCACGGCAGTTCAACAGCTGATCGCCGCGTACCGCAACGTCGGTGCTCGCTGGGCCGATCTTGATCCCCTGAAGCGCGCCGAACGTCCTGCGATTCCTGAATTGGAGCCCGCGTTCTACGGATTCTCCGATGCCGACATGGAAACGGTGTTCAATACCAGCAACACCTTCTTCGGCAAGGACACCATGTCCCTGCGTGATTTGCTGAATGCTCTGCGCGAAACCTACTGCGGCACCATCGGCGCAGAGTACATGTACATGACCGACCAGACGCAAAAGCGCTGGTGGCAGGAAAAGCTGGAGAGCAAGCGCACCAATCCTCAGCTTAACGCCGAGCAAAAGAAGCGCGTGCTGGAACGCCTGACTGCAGCCGAGGGGCTGGAGCGTTTTCTGCACACGAAGTATGTCGGCCAGAAGCGTTTTTCGCTCGAAGGTGGCGAGAGCTTCATCGTGGCGATGGACGAGTTGATCAATCGCGCCGGCTCCGCTGGCGTGCAGGAAATTGTGATCGGCATGGCCCACCGGGGTCGGCTGAACGTGCTGGTGAACACACTGGGCAAGATGCCCTCGATGCTATTCGCTGAGTTCGATCACACTGCGCCTGAGGATCTCCCCAGCGGTGACGTGAAATACCACCAGGGTTTCAGCTCCGACGTGTCCACAGCCGGCGGACCGGTACACCTCTCCCTCGCATTCAATCCGTCGCACCTGGAAATCGTCAATCCTGTCGTCGAAGGCAGCGTGCGTGCACGCATGGACCGCCGCGGAGACGCTGAAGGCGACCAGGTGTTGCCCGTGCTGGTTCACGGCGACGCCGCCTTCGCTGGCCAGGGCGTGGTCATGGAAACGCTCGCGCTGGCTGAAACGCGCGGCTACTACACCGGCGGTACGGTGCACATCGTGATCAACAACCAGATCGGCTTTACCACCAGCGATCCGCGCGACAGCCGTTCCACCCTGTACTGTACCGATGTGGTCAAGATGATTGAGGCGCCGGTATTGCACGTTAACGGAGATGATCCAGAAGCCGTGGTGCTGGCCACCCAACTGGCGCTTGAGTACCGTCAGGAATTCAACAAGGATGTGGTGGTCGACATCGTCTGCTTCCGCAAGCTCGGCCACAACGAGCAGGATACGCCCATGCTGACCCAGCCGCTGATGTACAAGCGGATTACGCAGCACCCCGGCACCCGCAAGCTGTACGCTGACAAGCTTGCCGCGCAAGGCCTTGGCGAAACGCTGGGCGACGACATGGTCAAGGCCTACCGTGCCGACATGGATGCGGGCAAACTTACCTCGGACCCTGTCCTCACCAACTTCAAGAACAAGTACGCAGTCGACTGGTCGCCCTATTTGAGCACCAAATGGACCGACGCAGCCGAAACGGCCATACCGCTGGTTGAGTGGAAGCGCCTGGCCGAACGCATCACCACTGTGCCCGAAGGGTTCACGGTCCATACGCTGGTCAGGAAAGTGCTGGAAGACCGTGCTGCCATGGGCCGTGGCGAAATCAATGTCGATTGGGGCATGGGCGAGCACATGGCCTACGCTTCGCTCGTGGCTTCCGGTTATCCGGTGCGCCTGTCGGGTGAAGACTGCGGACGTGGCACCTTCACGCACCGTCATGCGGTGCTCCACGATCAGAAGCGCGAAAAGTGGGATGTAGGAACTTACATTCCGCTGGAGCATGTTGCCGAAAACCAGGCGCCGTTCGTTGTCATCGATTCCATCCTGTCTGAAGAGGCGGTGCTGGGCTTCGAATATGGTTACGCCTCGAACGACCCCAACACGCTGGTCCTCTGGGAAGCCCAGTTTGGTGACTTCGTCAACGGTGCGCAGGTGCTGATCGATCAGTTCATCGCTTCTGGCGAAGTCAAATGGGGCCGGGTCAACGGCATCACGCTGTTGCTGCCTCATGGCTACGAAGGGCAGGGGCCTGAGCACTCTTCGGCACGTCTGGAGCGCTTCATGCAGCTATCGGCAGACACCAACATGCAAGTGGTTCAGCCCACAACGGCCAGCCAGATTTTCCACGTGCTGCGTCGTCAAATGATCCGTCCGCTGCGTAAGCCGCTGATCATCATGACGCCGAAGAGTCTGCTGCGTAACAAGGACGCCACCTCTCCCATCTCGGAATTCACCGAAGGTAGCTTCCAGACAGTTATCGGCGACAAGGGTGATCTGAAGGCCGACAAGGTCAAACGGGTTGTGGCCTGCTCAGGTAAGGTCTACTACGACCTGGCCAAGAAGCGTGAAGAAAAAGGCGCTGACGACGTAGCCATTATTCGTGTCGAACAGCTTTATCCGTTCCCGCACAAGGCATTCTCTGCCGAGCTGAAGAAGTACCCCAACGCGACCGAGGTGGTCTGGTGCCAAGATGAGCCGCAAAACCAGGGTGCCTGGTTCTTCGTTCAGCACTACATCCACGAGAACATGGTCTCCGGGCAGAAGCTCGGCTACGCCGGCCGCGCCGCATCAGCCTCTCCGGCGGTCGGCTATGCGCATCTGCACCAGGAGCAGCAGAAGGCACTGGTCGATGCCGCCTTTGGCCGCCTCAAGGGCTTTGTGCTGAGCAAGTAATCAAGGCGAGGGCCGATGACGAGCGCAAAAAAATGCTTGCTCTCCGGCTCCTCTTGCTGAACAGACTAAACAGAAAGAATTGGAAGAAATAATGGCTATCGTAGATGTGAAGGTCCCGCAACTGTCTGAGTCCGTGGCCGAGGCTACTTTGCTGGAGTGGAAGAAAAAGCCGGGCGAAGCTGTTTCCGCAGATGAGATCCTGATCGAAGTCGAAACCGACAAAGTTGTGCTCGAAGTGCCTGCACCGTCAGCTGGCGTGCTGATTGAAATCGTTCAGGTGGATGGTGCAACCGTGGTGGCAGATCAACTGATTGCCCGTATCGACACTGAGGCAACTGCCGGAGCGGCCGCGCCTGCTGCCGTGGCAGCGGCGGCAGCACCCGCAACGGTGGCTTCGGCCGTGAGTGCCAGTGCGGCGCCCGCTGGGGGCAGTAAGTCGGATGTCGCCATGCCCGCAGCCGCCAAACTGATGGCCGACAACCAGCTTGCAGCCGGCTCCGTGTCAGGCACTGGCAAGGACGGCCGCGTCACCAAGGGAGATGTACTGGGCGCCTTGGCCTCCGGCACTGCAGGTGCCTCTGCACAGAAACCCGCTCAGATTCCTACCGGCGTACCCACGAAGACGCTGCAGCAAGTGCCGACACCGATGGCGCCCAACCTGGGAGATCGTCCGGAAGAGCGCGTGCCTATGACACGTCTGCGCGCCCGCGTGGCCGAGCGTTTGCTGCAGTCGCAGGCGACCAACGCCATTCTGACCACCTTCAACGAGGTCAACATGGCCCCGGTGATGGAGATGCGCAAGCGTTTCCAGGAAAAATTCGAGAAAGAGCACGGCGTCAAGATCGGCTTCATGAGCTTTTTCGTGAAGGCGGCCGTTCATGCGCTCAAGAAGTACCCCATTTTGAACGCCAGCGTTGATGGCAACGACATCGTCTATCACGGCTATTTCGACATCGGTATTGCTGTGGGAAGCCCGCGTGGCCTGGTGGTGCCGATTTTGCGCAACGCCGACCAGATGAGCTTTGCCGACATCGAGAAGAAGATTGCCGAGTTTGGCGCCAAGGCGCGCGATGGCAAACTCGGACTTGATGATCTTACAGGTGGCACCTTCTCCATCAGCAATGGCGGCGTGTTCGGCTCCATGATGTCCACGCCGATCATTAACCCACCTCAGGCAGCTATTTTGGGTGTGCATGCCACCAAGGATCGGGCCATGGTTGAAAATGGTCAGATCGTCATCCGCCCGATGAACTACCTAGCCATGAGCTATGACCACCGCATCATCGACGGCCGTGAAGCCGTCCTCGGTCTGGTGGCGATGAAGGAGGCGCTGGAAGATCCTGCGCGCCTTCTGTTCGACATCTGACCCTGACCGCACTTGGAACGTGAACGCGTTCTAAGTGCTAACTGGTGCATTTAGGCACCCATGCAGCCATGTCACTCACTGAAGACCTTGCCAAGCTCGATGAACTGCGCCGCAATGGCGCGTTGAACGAGGCTGAGTTCCAGCAAGCCAAGGAAAGATTGCTTGGCATTTCGATGCGGGGTACCCCGCTGGTAGATGCCTTCAATCAACTGCGGCGGAGCAGGTCCGACAGATGGCTGGCAGGGGTGTGCGGTGGTTTGGCTCGTTCCACGGGCCTGGAAAGCTGGGCCTGGCGCCTGATTTTTGCCGTGCTCCTGCTGATGGGTGGCATGGGCATCGTGGTCTATGTGCTTTTTTGGATCTTCGTGCCCGAGGAATGACGGCACGCTGAATCCCCTGACAGAAAACTCCAACATCATGTCCAAGAATTTCGACGTTATCGTCATCGGTGCCGGCCCTGGCGGCTATATCGCGGCTATTCGAGCCGCACAGCTGGGCTTCAATGTAGCCTGCGTAGATGAGTGGAAAAACGCCGCGGGCGGACCGGCTCCAGGTGGTACGTGTACCAACGTGGGCTGCATTCCCTCCAAGGCGTTGCTGCAAAGTTCAGAGCATTTTGAGCACGCCGCGAAGCACTTTGCCGACCACGGCATTGCCGTGAGTGGTTTGAAAATGGATGCGGCCAAGATGATCGCCCGCAAAGATGCGGTGGTGAAACAGAACAACGACGGCATCCTGTATCTGTTCAAGAAGAACAAGGTTACTTTCTTCCACGGCCGCGGCTCCTTTGTGAAGGCCACCGAGGGGGGTACGAGATCGCAGTGTCTGGTGCGCAGAATGAAACACTGACTGCCAAGCAAGTTGTGGTGGCTACCGGCTCCAGCGCCCGCGCGCTGCCCGAAGTGCCCTTTGACGAGGAAAACGTTCTCTCCAACGATGGCGCTTTGCGCATTGGCGGCGTCCCCAAGAAGCTTGGACTGATCGGCTCCGGTGTCATTGGTCTCGAAATGGGTAGCGTGTGGCGTCGACTTGGTGCGGAGGTCACCGTGCTGGAAGCCTTGCCGACGTTCCTGGGTGCCGTGGACGAGCAAATCGCCAAGGAAGCCAAAAAGGCTTTTGACAAGCAAGGCTTGAAGATCGAACTGGGAGTGAAAGTCGGAGAGATCAAGTCGCTCAAGAAAGGCGTGCGCGTGGCCTACGCCAATGCCAAGGGCGAGGCACAGACGCTTGAAGTGGACAAGCTCATTGTCTCAATTGGCCGCGTGCCAAATACCTCGGGCTTGAATGTCGAAGCCGTGGGCCTGAAACTGGATGAACGCGGCGCCATCATCGTAGACGGCGAATGCCGCACCAGCCTGCCCGGCGTTTGGGCGGTGGGTGATGTGGTGCGCGGCCCCATGCTGGCGCACAAGGCCGAAGAAGAAGGCGTTGCAGTGGCCGAGCGCATGGCCGGCCAGCACGGTCACGTTGATTTCAACCTGATTCCCTGGGTGATCTATACCAGCCCCGAGATTGCCTGGGTAGGCAAGACCGAGCAGCAGCTCAAGGCCGAAGGCGTGAAATACAGGGCCGGTAGCTTTCCGTTCCTGGCGAACGGCCGCGCCCGCGCCCTGGGTGACACCACAGGTATGGTGAAAATGCTGGCCGATGCAGCCACGGATGAAATCCTGGGCGTGCACATCGTCGGTCCGATGGCGAGCGAGCTGATCTCTGAGGCCTGCCTGGCCATGGCCTTCCGTGCCAGCAGCGAGGATATTGCCCGCATTTGCCACGCCCATCCTTCCTTGAGCGAAGCCACTAAAGAAGCCGCGCTCGCGGTGGACAAGCGCACCCTGAACTTCTAAGTTCATGCCCCAGCTGGGGGCGGGGCTCCTCCCCCGCGGGACGGGGGAGGTTTGTCTTTCACATGAAGCTGTTTTTTGTACGATTGGGTAGCTGCGGATGAATGCTGTGCGGCGGGCCTACGAGGCCGAATTGAAAAGCAGGGGGTTTCAAAGCGATCCCGCCCAGTTACGTGCCATTGATGCGCTGCAGCGTTGCGCTGATGAGTGGGCGGCCTATAAGTCAAAGCGTTCCAATCGGCTCAAGAAGCTACTGAACCGCCCCGAAATTCCACGAGGCGTGTACATGTACGGTGGCGTCGGCCGCGGCAAGAGCTTCCTGATGGACTGCTTCTTCAATGCGGTGCCAATTCGCCGCAAGACAAGGCTACATTTTCATGAGTTCATGCGTGAGGTGCATCGCGAACTGGCGGGCTTGCAGGGGACCGTCAATCCGTTGGACGAACTCGGACGACGCATCGCAGCTCGCTTTAAGCTGATTTGCTTCGATGAGTTTCACGTGGCGGACATTACCGACGCCATGATCCTGCACCGCCTGCTGGTCGCGCTCTTTGACAATGGCGTTGGCTTTGTCACTACGAGCAACTTTACGCCTACTGGTCTGTACCCTGACGGGCTGCATCGTGATCGCATTTTGCCGGCCATAGAGCTGTTAAACACGCGCATGGAGGTAATCAACGTCGACAACGGCACAGATTACCGTCGTCGCACGCTTGAGCAGGTCAAGCTGTATCACACGCCGCTGGGCTCGGAGGCCGACGAGGCCATGAATGAGGCGTTCAGTCGTTTGGCGGCGGTGCACGACGGAGACCCGGTGTTGCACATTGAGGCGCGCGAAATCAAGTCGCGCAGGCGAGCCGGCGGCGTGGTCTGGTTCGATTTCAAGACCCTGTGCGGCGGGCCTCGTTCGCAGAACGATTATCTGGAGATTGCCAGCCAGTTCAATACCGTGCTGCTCTCGGATGTGCCGCAGATGTTCGTGCGCAACGCTTCGGAGGCTAGGCGTTTCACCTGGCTGGTAGACGTACTTTATGACCGGCGCGTCAAATTCATCTTGTCGGCTGCGGTTCCGCCGGAGGAGCTATACACTGAAGGGCCGTTGGCACACGAGTTTCCACGCACGGTGAGCCGTTTGAACGAGATGCAGTCTGCCGAATATCTGGCGCTGGAGCACCGTACGGTGGACACGAACCTCACTTGAGCCAAGAAACGGCGGTTGATAACTTCCAGGTGGTTCTGGAGCGCGCACCGCTGTCCCTCCTGGATTTAATGCTTCCAAAAACCATGCGCCTTCTTATCGGACTCCTCGCATGCACCATGCTTTACGCATGCGCTTCCAGCTCTCAGCATGAGGAGCGTATCGCGGCGCAGCGGGCGATCGATGCCGAGGCAGCGCGTGCATTGGTTGCGCAAGCGCCGGCCGGCGACGACTTGCCTGCCTGGTTGAAAGCGGAGCGTACGCGAATACAAGTTGCGCGCACCGAGGCTACGCAGCGCTTTGCCGACGCTGAGAAGAACTGCTGGCGGCGCTTTGCGGTCAATGATTGCTTACGTGAAGCAAGTGACGAGCGCCGTCTGCAACTCGACCGACTTCGCCAGGAAGACTTGGCCTTGAACGATCTGGAGCGCAAACGCGGTGCCGCCAAGCGCTTGCGTGATCTCGAGAAGAAGCAGGGCCGCTGAGCCTGCGAACCGCTTTGCGGAAGGTAGCCCCGGAGTTCCGGAGTATTGGAAACCGCCGTCAAGGTTTCCTGAAGGGGCGAGACGCTGACTTTTTCGAAGGTTTTGCCAAGGGCTCGATCTTGACGATCACCATGGATAGGTTGTCTCCACTCCCCATGGCGCGAGAGCGGGCCTTGGCTACGAGATATTCGCTGGCCTTGCGTGGGGAGAGGGAGTGGAGCGCTGAGCCTAGTTCCTCCGGCGTAAAGTAATGCCACAGGCCGTCCGTACACGCGAGCAGTGAGTCTCCGATCTCCAACTGCGTGATGCGGTGGGTCTCGAGTTTGGGAGTCTCCTTCGTTCCCAGGCACCCCATGATGATGTTTGATTTCGGATGGGTCACCGCTTCTTCAGGAGTGAGCTTGCCTTGATCAACCAGTGACTGCACGTAGGAGTGATCCAGGGTGCGGAGTTGCAAGGCGTTGCCCCGGAAATGATACAAGCGTGAATCCCCCGCGTGCAGCCAATGGCACTCGCCGCCTGGTTGGACGAGAAACGCTGCCAACGTACTATGCGGCTCCTGCTCCGAGGAAATGGCCGTGAGTCTGATCACCATGTGCGCTTCCTCGGCGATCTGCCGGAGCAGCGCGGCTGGATCGTCGGTTTCGGGAACGTAGCGCTCGAACAATTGGCGAGTAGTCAGGAGAACCTGATCTGAGGCTTTGCGCCCGCCTGTTCGTCCGCCCATGCCATCGGCTACCACACCCAGTACGCAGCCGGCGATCCGAGGATGGACAAGCAGGGTGGCCTGATCTTGCTGGTGTTCGCGGTCACCCTTGTGCAGTCCCACGGAGCCGCTGATTCGGTAGCCCTGTTCCATGGGTTTCATGCGCGGGCGTATGAAGCCGCGCTTGAACCCGCAGACACCTTCAGTGCGATGCAGTGACTCAGCGTGGGGAGCAGAGCGGGTGCCTGAAATTTGTTGCCCATGGGGCCTCCATGAAGAGATGAACCGATAGCCGAGTTTAGTCAGGAGGCTGTCGGAATTGGAAATTGCCTTCGGCATGTTGGCCATAGTGAGTCGCTCTTTAGAGCCTTTTGACACACAGCCGTGCATGAGCAATTGAATGCGATGAATGCGATCAAGTCTTATTTTGCCGGCCGAGTCCACTTTCTATGTGGGCATTCCAACTCCGACAGCCTCCTAGCCCGTATTATTGAGCGAAGCTGCTAATTGGCTGTGTAGAAAATTTCACGTGCTTCCTAATATCCATTTCCCAGAACACCGACCGCCCATTGAACTGTTGTTGCACATGTGCCTGAAAAATTGCCGATGGGCTCTGTATGAGCCGATCTTGCGCATGAGCCGGGAGAAGCGGTCGCAACCTCTGGGGGTGTTCCTAAACTCCCAAGAAGCAGCATGAGCGAGCCAGAATCTTCACTCGCGTTTTCGACAAACGAACTACTGCCCGAGTCTGCGGAGCTCGACCCTGTGCGCGCCTTGCAAGACGCTGTGAGCGTGGTTTTCGACGAACAAGGACCGTTGGCGCGAGCTGCCGCCGATACGTTTCGTCCGCGAGAGGGTCAGACTCGCATGGCCCAGGCTGTAGCTCGAGTCGTGGCCGGCGGGGGCGTTCTGGTGGCAGAAGCGGCCACGGGTGTTGGGAAAACCTTTGCTTACCTTGTGCCGGCCTTGCTTTCCGGGGAGCGCGTGCTGCTCTCCACCGCTACCAAAACCTTGCAGGACCAGCTTTTCGGTAGAGATCTGCCTGCGTTAGCCAAGGCGCTCGGCTTGCCGGTACGCATGGCGCTGCTCAAGGGGCGAGGCAGCTATCTGTGTCTGCATCGCCTTGAGTTCGCCTCTCAAGCACTGGGAAGTCACGAGCGGGGCGCGCAGCATACCTTGTCCAAGATTGAGCGTTGGGCGCGGTCCACGCGCACGGGTGATCTGGCTGAGTTGCCAGGGTTGCACGAACAATCGCCTGTGATTCCGCTGGTAACTTCCACGCGCGAGAACTGCCTGGGCGCCGACTGTCCGAAGTGGCGTGCCTGCCACGTCAACCTCGCTCGGCGCGAGGCCATGGCGGCCGACGTGGTGGTAATTAACCATCATCTGTTTTTTGCGGACCTCGCCATTCGGGAATCCGGCATGGCGGAGTTGCTGCCCACCGTGCGGGTCGTGGTCTTCGATGAGGCCCATCAGCTCAATGAAACCGGCATCCAGTTCCTGGGTCAACATCTCGGTAGTGCGCAGTTGCTCGATTTGGCTCGCGATTTACTCGCTGCGGGTCTGCAGCAGGCCCGAGGCCTGGCAGACTGGTCTGCGGTGTCAAATGGAGTGGAGATGGCAGCGCGCGATTTGCGCATGTTGTTGGGGCCCAGTCGCTCAAGTTCGCGCCTGCGTTGGGTAGACGGGGTTCCCGAAGGGCTCGATCCCGTCGATTGGCAGGGGTCTCTGGTACGCTTGGGAGAAGCGCTGACGAGCGCGGCTGAAGCGCTTGATCTGGTGAGCGAAATGGCACCGGATTTCGTGCGCCTGCGCGAGCGGGCGTTGCTCCTCGGCGAGCGGGTGCTGCGGTTTTCCGGTCCATGTGAACCTGGTGCCATCCGCTGGGTTGATCTAGGCAACCAGTTCAGGCTGGTGGAGTCTCCGCTCGACATCGCCGACGTGGTCCGCGAGCGGCTACTAGGAGCGCCTGCTGGCGAGGACGCTGGGGCTGAACCCGGGCGGGAACGCGCCTGGATTTTCGTCTCTGCAACGCTGGGAGATGATGAGCGTTTGAGCTGGTTTACCGAACCTTGCGGGTTGGGCGATTCTGAGGTGCTTCGAGTCGGAAGTCCTTTCGACTATGAGCGCCAAGCCGGCTTGTACGTGCCGCGCCAGATGGTCAAACCCAACGACCCCGCTCATGGAGAGCAGGTGGCGCTCATAGCAGGTGATGCGGCTGAACGCTTGGGCGGACGCACCATGGTCTTGACCACGACCTTGCGTGCGCTGCGCGTGATCGGGGAAAAGCTGGCCGAGCGATTTGCTGAGAGCGGCATTGAAGTGCTGGTTCAGGGGCAATTGCCCAAACGAGTGCTCATGGAGCGCTTCCGCCTGGGGAACACACCGGGACAGGGTGGCGCTGTGCTGGTGGCTTCCGCGTCATTCTGGGAGGGCGTTGACCTGCCGGGTAACACGCTGCAATTGGTGGTGATAGATAAGCTCCCCTTTCCCCCGCCGGGAGATCCGCTGGTTGAAGCTCGGTGCCGTCGTATTGAAGCTGAGGGGGGAGTGCATTTTCAGCGTATTCCATTCCCGAGGCTGCGGTGTCCCTCAAGCAAGGGGCAGGTCGGCTGATCCGGCGCGAGAGCGACACAGGACTTCTGGTCATCTGCGACTCGCGTCTGACGTCCATGGGATACGGCAAACGGCTGCTGGCAGCGCTACCGCCTATGCGGCGGTTGGCGGACAACGCGGAATTTCAGGCGGCGCTGCAGGAGTTGGTGCAGCCCTCAGATGGCATGGCTGAATTTGAAAGCCACCCCGAGGAAAGAGATGGCTGAGTCGGGGGCCGGAGGGCGCCTTTACCGCGCTGGTATTACCAGAGCTGCCACCATGCCGAAGCCTTGGGCTTGAAGCCCCGGGCTATGTAGGCGCTGTTGGGATAGTTCTTTTCCAGCACGCGCTTGGCGTCGTCGCGCAGTTGTTCCATTCCCAGTTTGTCGTAGGACTGAACAAGGATGTAAAGAGCCTCTTCGAGTGCGGGAGCGTCGCGATAGTCGCCAATAGCCTGTTGCGCTCGGTTCACTGCCGCCACGTAGGCGCCCCTGGTGTAGTAATAGCGGGCAACGTGAACTTCGTACTGAGCCAGTGCGTTCACGGTGTAGATCATGCGCGAACGGGCGTCCGGCGTATAGCGCGACTCAGGAAAACGCGTGACGAGCTCATTGAATGACTCGAAGGCTTCCTTGGCTGCGCGCTGGTCCCGTTCGGACAGATCCTGCTGGGAAAGGAAGGAGAACAAGCCCAACTCGTCGTTGAAGTTGATCACTCCCTTCATGTAGAGGGCGTAGTCCAGGGCCGGGCTGGCCGGATGCAGGCGGATGAAACGGTCAAGCGTGGCCAGTGCCTCGGCTCGGTCGTTATTCTTGAATTGAGCGTAAGCCTTTTCAAGCTGCGCCTGCTGGGCGAGTGGTGTGCCGGCGGCGCGGCCTTCCAGGGTTTCCAGCAGAGGGATGGCCACATCGTAGCCACCGGAATTCATTTCATCCTTGGCCTCGGCATGGATACGATTGGGGCTCCAGCCAGCCGTTTTATCGATCGGTTTGGAGGAGCAGGCCGCGAGCAGCATGACCAGCGCAAGCGTTCCGCTTGCGGCGGCTGATAATCGGGCACGATGCATCACAGGCGATCCTCTTGATTCAGACAAACCCAATTATATCGAGCACCCTCCCGAAAGCGGGTGAACATTCTGGCGAGCCCCTTCAACTCTCTGAAGTCGAAGACGACGCCGCGGACGCCGGGCCAGAGGCGGAGCAGCGGTTGCTAGAGGTTCCGGCCGTACTCCATGGTGAGCGCCTGGACCGTACTCTGGCAGCCCTGGTGTCAGGATTTTCACGCAACTACTTGCGTCAGTTGATTGAAGACGGCGCGGCCAAGTTGAGCGGCGCGCCCGTGCGAAAACCTGCGCATCGTGTGAAGGCGGGCGAACGACTCGAAATTGAGTTGCGTCCCACGCCCCAGACACAAGCGTTCGTGGCGCAAGAGATGGATCTGGACGTGGTCCACGAGGACGAACACATCCTGGTCATCAATAAGCCCGCGGGGCTGGTGGTTCACCCTGCGGCGGGAAACTGGAGCGGGACCTTGCTCAATGGTCTGCTCGCCAGAGACGCCAGGGCGGCACAGTTGCCGCGCGCAGGCATCGTGCACCGGCTTGACAAGGACACCAGCGGCCTCATGGTCGTTGCGCGCAGCCGAGCGGCCATGGACGCACTGGTCGCCAGCATCGCTGCTCGAGATGTGAAGCGCGAGTATCTGGCGCTGGCGCATCGCCCCTGGACGGGTCCGGAGAATCGAACGGTCGACGCCCCGATTGGCCGCGATCCGCGTAACCGCCTGCGCATGGCTGTGGTGGATCTGACCCGACACGCTGGCAAATTGGCACAGACCGAATTTGAGCTTCTGCAAAATGTGGACCAAGGCTGTCTGGTGCGATGCCGCCTGATCACGGGCCGCACACACCAGATACGCGTGCACATGGCGAGTGTCGGGCATCCACTAGTGGCGGACACCCTGTACGGGGGGCTCTGGCCGCAGGCATGACCCGGCAAGCGCTCCATGCCCAGCGGTTGGAGCTGAACCACCCTGTCACCGGGGAACGGATGCAGTTCGTTTCACCTTTGCCACCCGATCTCAGAGGGGCATTCGACGACTGGGGGCTTACAATTGAGCATTAAGTGCAGGCTGCAGGTTAGTTTGCCGCAGCTGCAAATTGCGGTATGGTGTCACCGAACGCCTTGGTTCGGAGTAAGCCTTTTGGTGTCGAAAGCGTTCACGATGCCAGTCTTTGGCGCCGCCATCGGCCAAGTCAAATCTTTCATGGGCGTTGCATCGCCCTCAATTCAATAGCTCCATGAACACCGTTGAGGCCAAGCGCATTCTGGAGACCGCGCTGATCTGTGCCCACCAGCCGATCACTGTGCGTGAAATGCGCACGCTGTTCGCTGACCAGATCGGTGCTGATTCCATCAAGTCCATGCTGCTCGAAATGCAGGAGGACTGGGCCCAGCGTGGCGTGGAACTCACACAGGTTGCCAGTGGCTGGCGCTTTCAGAGTCGTCCAGAGATGCGCGAGTATCTCGACCGCCTACACCCGGAAAAGCCGCCCAAGTACACTCGGGCCACCCTGGAGACCCTGGCCATCATTGCCTACCGTCAACCTGTGACGCGCGGCGATATCGAGGATATTCGGGGTGTGACCGTCAATTCTCAGCTGCTTAAGCAGCTGGAAGATCGCGGCTGGGTAGAGCTCATAGGCCACCGCGAAACCGTGGGCCGACCAGGGCTCTACGCCACCACGCGGCAGTTTCTGGACGATCTTGGCTTGGAGTCACTGGATCAGCTTCCCTTGCTGGAATCAGCCCCCGACCTGGTCGAGAGCATGTTCGATGCCCTGCAGCCGGGGCCGGAAACGCCAGGAACCGAAGAAATTCAACTCGAAATCGCGACCACCGAGGTTGCATCAACACCGCCTGAGTTGCCACTCGCTCGCGAAGCATCTCTGCCGCCAGTTACCCAGGAGCAGGCCGGCGAACCTGAGTCGCTTGCCCAATCATCCAACGAGAACAAGCTATGAATTCCGAAGACCAGCCAACCCTTCCCAACGAGCCATCCAAAGAGCCTGCGGAGGTTGCACCTGAACAGCAAGTGGCGCATGGCCCCGGGACATCCCCGGGCGGTGAAGCGGCCAGTGCATCAGCGGCCGATTCAGGCAAGCAGTTGGAGGCTGAGCAGGCCGTAGCTTTTGAGGATCTGCTCTCAGGCAAGTTCGACCAGGACTCAGAGTCCGCTCCCCTGGCGCCGCCCAAGCGCGTGCTGACTCCCCAGGCCGAACAGCCCAAACTGCACAAAATTCTGGCCCAGGCCGGCTTGGGCTCGCGCACGGAAATGGAGCAGTTGATCCTTGAAGGTCGGATCTCTGTCAATAATCAGCCCGCCCACATCGGGCAGCGCATCCAGTACGGTGATCAAGTCAAGATCAACGGCAAGCCGGTACGAGTGACACTGCGTACTCCGCCGGCCCGAGTGCTGGCATACCATAAACCGGTGGGCGAGGTTGTCACGCATGACGATCCGCAAAACCGGCCTACTGTTTTTCGGAAGTTGCCGCGCCTGCCGCAAGGCAAGTGGCAGTCGGTGGGGCGCCTGGACCTCAATACCGAGGGGCTTTTGCTGTTCACGAACTCTGGCGAGTTGGCAAACCGCTTGATGCATCCGCGCTTCGGCCTGGAGCGGGAATACGCAGTACGTGTGCTCGGCGCGCTGACCAACGAGGAGCGGCAGCGCTTGCTCGATGGGGTAACTTTGACCGACGGGCCCGCCCAGTTCAAGACGATTCAGGCTGAGGGTTCCAGTGAGGGCGTCAATCAATGGTACCGAGTCACTATCGCCGAGGGGCGCAACCGCGAGGTGCGCCGCATGTTCGAGGCGGTTGGTCACGCGGTTAGCCGCCTGATCCGCATTCGTTATGGTGCCATGCTTTTGCCCCGTGGTCTAAGGCGCGGGCACTGGATGGAATTGCATGAGCGCGACATCCGCTCGCTCGGCGAGGCGGCTGGCGTTTCCAGTGCCACTTTGCGTGGCTCGCCACCCGAGGAGCCGTTTGCCGCTCGCGGGAAGGATGTCCGCAGAAGTGGTCGTGGCGATCGCGGACGTGCCAGCGGTCCGCGTCCCAATCGATCCAGTGCAGGGTTCGGCGAGCCCACTGATCCGCGACTGGGGCCGCCTGGGAATCGGTGGCGAAATGCCCCCCGGGGCAACGATGCCTCGCAGGGTGGCAGCCATCAACCTGATCCGATGAAGACATCGCAGGGCTATATTGGTGCCGACGCCTTGACGCGTCAGCGTCAAAGCGCCCCCGCCCTGGCGGCTCAGGGGGCGGTGGGCGACGTGGTTCAGGCTACGGGGGAGTTCGGGTCCTGGCGGGTCGCGGGGTTCGGGCTATGGGGGCGGTCCAGGCGCTGGCGGACGGCGTGGAGGAGGCGGAGGTGGGCGGGGGCGTTGAGAGCGTGTTCAAAGTCTCCATGCGGTCCCGTGGCGCTCGGTGCACGGCGCCCGTAGCACTGCGCCAGTTGCACTGCGCCCACAAAAACCGCGGCTGTCGTGTTGCTTCAGTCAGCCGCAAGAATCCTTGCGATGCCGCGAGGTGGCTCGCCCGGTTAAAATCTAAGGTTTTGCCGATGGCGGGCAAAAAATATCTCAAAAAACATCTCAAAACCTAACAGGAAATCATTTCATGGCTATCGAACGCACTCTCTCCATCATCAAACCTGACGCTGTGGCCAAGAACGTCATCGGCCAGATCTATGCCCGTTTTGAGGCTGCCGGCCTGAAAGTCGTTGCTGCCCGCATGGCGCACCTCTCCCGCCGCGAAGCCGAAGCTTTCTATGGCGTTCACAAAGAGCGTCCCTTCTTCAAGGATCTCGTGGATTTCATGATTTCCGGCCCTGTGATGATCCAGGTGCTTGAAGGTGAAGGCGCTATTGCCAAGAACCGCGACCTGATGGGTGCTACCGATCCCAAAAAGCTGCTCCTGGCACCATCCGCGCTGACTTCGCAGATTCCATCGATGCCAACGCCGTGCACGGCTCCGACGCCCCCGAGACCGCAGCCAACGAAGTAGCGTTCTTCTTCCCGGGCGCTGAGATTTTCAATCGTTAATTAGTCAGTTGAACTTGCCGCTGAGCCCCTTTGCGTTCTTGAATGGCCCGGAAGCCTGTCAGGCTTGGACCGCTGCGCCCCATTTGCAGTCGTCGATTTTCAAGTCAGGCGGGGTCCTGGGCCGCGGCTCAGGGCTAAGTACAGGCAACGCTACCATGGTGCGTCACGTTCGTGTGGCTTTACCATGCTCAGCGCGCATCAGCGGAGCGCTGGTGGCGGTAAATGGCGCGTCAAGATGGAAGGAGAATCAGGTATGACCTCCAGTGTCAATCTTCTCGACTTCGATCTGAATGGTCTCGCAGCCTATTGTGAGACATTGGGTGAAAAGCGTTTTCGTGCTACGCAGCTCTTTCGCTGGATCCATCAGCGCGGAGCCTCGGATTTTTCGGCCATGAGCGATCTGGCCAAATCTTTGCGGGAAAAGCTGGCTGGCGTGGCTCACGTGACAGCCTTGCCAGTAATCACTCAGCACGAATCCAAGGACGGCACTATCAAGTGGCTGTTCGACGTTGGTGGCGGTAACGCTGTAGAGGCGGTGTTCATACCCGAGTACGCCGACGACGGAGACGACTCCGTACTCGATCGCGGTACGCTTTGCGTTTCCTCCCAGGCCGGATGCGCGGTGAATTGCCGCTTTTGTTCCACCGGTCACCAAGGCTTCAGCCGCAACCTGACCACAGGAGAAATTGTCGCGCAACTCTGGTTCGCAGAGCATTTCCTGCGCCGGCACCTGAAGACCGATCAGCGCGTCATTTCGAATGTCGTGATGATGGGGATGGGCGAGCCTCTGCAGAACTACAGCGCCCTGGTGCCAGCATTGCGCACCATGCTGGACGACCACGGCTATGGCCTTTCGCGGCGCCGCGTGACGGTATCCACCTCTGGAGTGGTGCCCATGATTGATCGGCTTGCGCGCGATTGCCCAGTGGCCTTGGCGGTGTCCCTGCATGCGCCTGATGATGTATTGCGCGACCATCTGGTGCCGCTCAATCGCAAGTATCCCCTCGACGAATTGCTGACTACCTGCGCGCGTTATCTGGAGCATGCTCCGCGAGATTTCATTACCTTCGAGTATTGCATGCTCGATGGGGTGAATGACGCACCCGAGCAGGCGCAGAAACTGATCGATCTGGTGCGCCGGCACGCCGGTGAAGGTCTGCGGTGCAAATTCAACCTGATTCCGTTTAATCCTTTTCCGGAGTCTGGTCTTGTTCGTTCGCCCGCGTCCCGCGTACAGAGTTTTGCAAAAATTTTAAGTGACGCAGGTATTGTCACTACTGTGCGCAAAACACGCGGCGACGACATCGATGCGGCCTGCGGCCAGTTGGCGGGGGATGTGAAGGATCGTACCCGGGTTCATGAACGCGTTGCGCGCCAGCGCACCGTGATGTTGCACCAAGTTGGTAGTGCAGTCGTCGACGCTAACGGAAAGACCTCCTGATGGCCTTCATGTCCCGTTTTTTCAAGTTTGCGTCTGGCGCTCCTGTTGCAGGGCAAGCACTGTATGCGCTGGCTATGCTGGGTGCTTTGGGCTCACTCGCGGGCTGCGCAACGCAGACTGGGAGCGTGGATGCCTCTCTTTCCGGTGCCATACAGACGCCTTCGGACGATACCGACGAGCGCAGACGCGCGACGACGCGGTTGGCGTTGGCCTCCGGTTATTTTGAAAATGGTCAGTACACGGTTGCTCTCGACGAGGTGAAGCGCGTGCTCCAGATCGACCCGGGGTTTGGAGATGCCTACAACCTGAGTGGCATGATTTATATGGCACTCCAGGACATGCAAGTCGCGGAAGCGAATTTTCAGCGTGCCATCAGTCTCAACCCTCGAGACGCCAATGCCTTGCATAACCTTGGATGGCTGCAATGCGAACAACGCCGCTATGGTGAGGCGGTGCAGTCTTTCCAGAGGGCCTTGGCGGTGCCCGGCTATCCTGAACGCGCCCGTACGCTATTGACCCAGGGTATCTGCGAGGCGCGCTCCGGAGATCGCGTTGCGGCCGAGGCCACCCTGATGCGCTCCTATGAGCTGGATGCTGGAAATCCGATCACGGGTTACAACCTTTCGCAGCTCTTGTATCTGCGTGCTGACTATCCACGTGCACAGTTCTACATTCGGCGCCTGAACAACAGTGCGCAGGCGAATGCGGAATCGCTTTGGCTAGGCATCAAGGTGGAACGACGCATGAACAACAGCCAGGCCATGCAGCAACTGGCCTCGCAACTGCAGAGGCGATTCCCGCAATCGCGCGAGCTGCAGTCTTACGAACGTGGATCTTTCGATGACTGAGAACGAGATTACATCCAGCCAGACTCCCGAGAGAGTCGAGGTGGCCGAGATGGCAGAGAGAACCGAGGCTCAAACGGAGATTTCCGCCGGCGCCATGTTGCGTCAGCTGCGAGAGTCGGCTGGAGTGCATGCCGCTGTGCTGGCCAGTGTGCTCAAGGTGCCTCAGCAGAAGCTTGAGGCACTTGAATCTGATCACCTGGATCAGTTGCCCGATGTGACCTTCGCGCGTGGTCTGGCTGCAGCCATCTGCCGTGCTTTTGACGCGGACCCTGCGCCGGTGCTGGCACGCATGCCCTCTGCGGGGCATGGTCTGCGCACTCAAAATACAGACCTCAACCAGACATTTCGCCGGGCCAGTGATCGCCCCACGCCAATATTGAAAACCGGCCTTTCCAAGCCGCTGTTGGTAGTGGTTGGGCTGCTGTTGGTTGGCGCTGCTTTGCTGTGGTTGCTGCCTACTCTGCCAATTCAGCTTGGCGAGCCCACGCAGAGCATCAATGCCGATGGTAGCGTGAGTGAGAGCGTCACCCCTGGGCCGCCGGTGGAAGCCGTCGCTCCGGCAGAGCCGCCGGTCGCCGTCGCGTCAGCCGAATCGGCACCTGTTCCCGTTCCCGCTCCCGCTGCGGGGCCTTCAACCACATCGCCACCAGCGGTCGCAAATGATCAGCTTCTCGTCATTGTTGCGACTGCGGAAACCTGGATTACCGTGCGCGACGCGGCCGGCAAATCCATCTTCAATCGCGCAGTTGCAGCGGGAGAAACAGTGAACATGACGGGGGCGTTGCCGCTGGCCGTCACTATTGGGCGCAAGGACGCGGTGACTGTGAAAGTGCGAGGGGAGCCTATGGACATTCGATCCTTGGGCGCATCCAATGTGGCGCGTTTTCAAGTCAAGTGAACCATGGGGCAAGTAACCATTGAGGTACTTCGATGAACAGCGCTGAATTCCTCCCGATCGAATTGGCTTCCCCTGCACCACGTCGCACGCGTCAGGCGCGCGTGGCATGGGGAGACCGCGTTGTCACCGTAGGGGGCGATGCTCCGGTACGAGTGCAGTCGATGACCAACACCGACACCGTCGACGCCATTGGAACCGCCATTCAGTGCAAAGAACTGGCGCTGGCGGGCAGCGAGATGGTTCGCATTACTGTCAACACGCCAGAAGCGGCCGCGCAAGTGCCCTATATCCGCGAGCAACTGGATCGTATGGGTGTTGATGTGCCCTTAATCGGGGATTTTCATTACAACGGACACCGCCTGCTCACCGATTTTCCTGAATGTGCCAGGAGCTTGAGTAAGTACCGGATCAACCCGGGTAACGTTGGCAAGGGCGACAAGAAAGATCGCCAGTTCGGGCAGATGATTGAGGTCGCACTCAAATGGGACAAGCCTGTGCGCATCGGCGTCAACTGGGGTAGTCTAGATCAAGAGTTGCTCGCGAGCCTGATGGATGCCAACAACAGGCGTGCCAAGCCCTGGGAGGGGCGGCAGGTCATGTACGAGGCGCTGATTACGTCAGCCATCGAGTCGGCGCGCGCTGCTGTCGAGCTGGGTATGAGTCCCGATCAGGTCATCCTGAGCTGCAAGGTTAGCGGTGTTCAGGATCTGATCGCGGTGTATCGGGAACTCGCACGTCGCTGCGACTATCCGCTGCATCTGGGCCTGACCGAAGCTGGCATGGGTACGAAAGGAACCGTGGCCTCCAGCACCGCACTGGCTATATTGCTTCAGGAGGGCATCGGTGACACCATCCGCGTTAGTCTCACGCCCCAGCCTGGCGAAGCCCGCACCCAGGAAGTAGTGATTGCATCTGAAATACTTCAGTCACTCGGGCTGCGCGTGTTCGTGCCCAGCGTGACCGCTTGTCCTGGCTGTGGGCGAACCACCAGCACCACATTCCAGGAGTTGGCCAAGCAGATTGACGATTATTTGAGAGCACAGATGCCGGTATGGCGCACGCAATACCCCGGCGTGGAAACGCTCAAGGTGGCTGTGATGGGCTGCATCGTCAACGGGCCAGGAGAAAGTAAGCATGCCGACATCGGCATCAGCTTGCCTGGCACGGGCGAGGCCCCGGCCGCCCCGGTGTTTATTGACGGCGAGAAGGCCATGACACTGCGGGGTGAAAACATAGTCACTGAATTTCACTCCATTGTCGAGCGCTACATTGCGCAGCGTTTCGGTACCGTGGCCGGATCCGTGTGAGTGAATCCTGCAGACGGTCGACCGTCACAGACTCCGGGATGCTTGAGCCGCGTCAGACACTTCAGACACTTCGGGCTCTCTAGATTCCCGGGGCTATCTAAACTCTATAAATTCAAAAAACAGCCAACTCGGACGGAGTTGGTTGTCACGAAGACTGATTTGCGATGTCAAAAGAAAAACAGATAACCGCCGTAAAAGGCATGAACGACATACTTCCGCCGGAATCGGCGCGTTGGGAGTGGCTGGAAGAAGTGGTCCGGGGCGTGATGGCACGCAGCGCCTACCGCAATATCCGGACTCCGATCATGGAGCACACGCAACTGTTTACGCGTGGGCTGGGCGAGGTCACGGACATTGTCGAGAAAGAGATGTACTCTTTCCAGGATCGTGCAGATAAATTCGGCGATGCTGAGCATCTCACGTTGCGGCCGGAATCCACGGCTGGGGTGGTGCGCGCGGTCAGCGAGCACAACCTCTTGTATGAAGGTGGCAAGCGGCTCTACTACATGGGGCCCATGTTCCGTCGTGAACGCCCTCAGCGCGGCCGTTATCGGCAGTTTCACCAGATTGGAGCGGAGGCCTTGGGTTTCGGCGGGCCAGAGCTTGATGCTGAATTGATCCTCCTGGCTGCGCAACTTTGGCACGAACTCGGCATCAAGAACTGGCGCCTCGAACTCAACTGCCTGGGGCAACCCGAGGAGCGACGTGAGCACAGGGCTGCGCTCATTGCCTATTTTGAAGCCCACGCTGAGCAACTTGACGAGGATGCGCGCCGCCGCCTGCATTCCAATCCGCTGCGTATTCTCGACACCAAGAACCCGGCGATGCAAGCTTTGGTCGAAGGCGCTCCCCGGCTGATCGATTACCTGGGTGAAGGTTCGCAGAAGCACTTTGAGGCGGTGCAGGCTATTTTGCGTGCCAACGGCATTGAATACAGCCTCAATCCTCGTCTGGTGCGCGGACTGGACTACTACAACCTCACAGTGTTTGAGTTCATCACGGAAAAACTGGGTGCACAAGGTACTATCTGTGGCGGCGGACGCTACGACTATCTGATCCAAGAAATCGGCGGCAAGCCGGCTCCTGCCGTAGGGTGGGCGCTCGGGGTCGAGCGCGTGCTCGAACTCCTCAAAGAAGAGGGCGTATCATCTCCGGCACTTGCACCCGATGCCTATGCGATCATCCCGGATGCGGCAGCGCTGCCTGTCGCCATGCAATGCCTCCAGGCTCTGCGTGCTGCTGGCATCGCGGTGCAAATGCACGCTGGCACAGGGGAGGGTATGGGTAGCATGAAAAGCCAGTTCAAGAAGGCCGACGCAAGTGGCGCACGCTATGCCCTGGTTTTCGGCGCTGACGAACTGGCTGCCGGTGAAGTGACCGTCAAAGCACTGCGCGACGGTACCGGCGCGCAGCAACGCCAATCCCTCGACCAGGCGCGCGCTTGGGCTGGTACCCTGGGGCAACCCCTAAAATCCAACGCTTGAATCGGATTATCTACATATGGCCACAAATTTTGACCTGGAAGAACAAGAGCAGATCGATGCGATCAAGCACTTCTGGAAACAATGGGGCAACATCATCACCTGGGTGCTGATTGTGGTTCTTGGCGCCTACGCAGCCTATAACGGCTGGCAGTATTGGCAGCGTTCGCAAGCTTCGCAAGCGGCATTGATGCACGATGAATTGCAACGTTCCGTCAGTTCAGGCGACCCGGCTCGAATCGAGCGTGCACTGGCCGACATGAAGGAAAAATTTGGAAGCACAACCCAAGCCGCGCAGTCTGGTCTGGAGGCCGCCAAGGCGCTCGCTGAAAAAGGCAAAGTAACCGAAGCCAAGGCAGCCCTTGCCTGGGTCGCTGAAAAAAGCACCGATGACGGCCTCAAGGCCGTGGCTCGATTGCGTTTGGCATCTCTCCTGGCAGGCGAAAAAGCCTACGACGAGGCCCTCAAGCAGCTTGCGGGCAGTTTCCCGGCAGAGTTCGTGCCACTGGCAGCCGATCGCCGCGGTGATGTCTTCCTTATGCAAGGCAAGCGCGCTGAGGCAGCCGCCGAGTTTGGCAAGGCCTATCAGGGTATGGCCAAGACAGGTGGCGACTACCGCCGCCTTGTCGGCATCAAACTGAATTCCCTGGGCATCGATCCCGAGTCGGGCACGGGAGGTGCAGCATGATCGAGGGAACTCGTTCTCCTCTCGCGCGTGCACTGGCACTGGTATCTTCTGTGCTAATGGCTGCCGCAGTGGCAGGCTGTGCTGTCGGTACGCCGCGGCCCACACCGGCGCCATTGCCTGCCAACATCACGCAGATTGGCGTCCGGCAGGCTTGGGCCGTGAAGGTGCCTACGGTGGGTTTTCCGCTGCAAGTGAGCGCCCAGGGCAGTCAGGTCGTGCTGGCCAGCGACGACGGAACTGTGATTACGCTGGACGCGGCCACTGGCAGGGAGTTGTCCCGGGCAGCCGTGGGCGAACCGTTGGCGGCCGGAGTCGGCAGCGATGGCCGCATCAACGCCGTCGTCACCCGGTCCAATCAAGTGGTCGCGCTTCAGGGTGGGCGCGAACTGTGGCGCCACAAGCTGGGCTCGCAAAGCTACACCGCCCCGCTGGTGGCGGGCGGCCGCGTATTCGTACTGGGCGCCGACCGATCTGTAACAGCCTTTGACGGCCGCAATGGCGCACAGTTGTGGAACCTGGCACGTCCGGCAGAACCGCTTGTGCTCCGGCAGGCAGGGGTGCTGCTGGCAGTGGGTGACACATTGGTGGCTGGCCTTTCTGGGCGGCTGGTGGGAGTCGATCCCGACACCGGCAGCGTGCGCTGGGAGGCTCCTGTGGGCGCTTCTCGTGGCACAAACGACGTAGAGCGGTTGGTGGATCTGGTCGGGGGTGTCAGGCGCCAAGGCACCGAAGTCTGCGCACGCGCGTTCCAGACCGCGGTGGGCTGCATTAACGCCGCCAACGGCACACTGCGCTGGAGCAAGCCGGCCAATGGCGCCACCGGACTGGCCGGAGACGCTGATCTGGTGTTTGGCGCAGAGTCAGACGGCAAGGTTCTGGCTTGGCGCTCCGCGACAGGTGAGCGCGCCTGGCTCAACGACAGCCTGCAATGGCGTGTGCTGACCAGCCCTCTCGTGCTTGGTCGATCAGTCATTTTCGGCGACAGCACCGGCCTGGTGCACATGCTCTCGCGCGAAGACGGGGGGTCACTAAACCGATTGACCACCGACTCATCAGGCATTGCGGCGGCCCCGGTTGCAGCTGCCGACACGCTCGTCGTAGTGACGCGCGCAGGCGGTGTCTTCGGCTTTGTGCCGGAATGAATTACAGAGCAGGAAACCAATGCCCGACGCGGCTAAGCCAGCTGCGCGGGAGGTCATCAGTATGAAACCCGTTATTGCCATTGTCGGTCGTCCCAACGTCGGAAAATCCACGTTGTTCAACCGCATGACCAAGAGCCGCGATGCCATCGTGGCGGATTTTGCCGGACTCACCCGAGACAGGCACTATGGTCAGGGGCGCCTTGGCAAGCGCGAGTACATCGTGATCGATACCGGCGGTTTCGAACCCGATGCCGAGAGCGGCATTTTCAAGGAGATGGCCAAGCAGACCCGCCAGGCAGTGGCCGAGTCCGACGTGGTTATTTTCGTGGTTGATGCCCGTGGAGGCCTCTCCGCGCAGGATCATGACATCGCGAACTACCTGCGTCGCCTGGGCAAACCCTGCATGCTCGTGGCCAACAAGGCAGAGGGCATGCGGGAAGGCATCAGGCTGGCTGAGTTCTATGAACTCGGACTCGGTGAGGTGCTGCCCGTATCGGCAGCACACGGTGAAGGGGTGCGCAGTCTGATTGAGTTGGCGCTGGACGCACTCAATCTGCCTGAGCTCGATGAGCCCGAAGCCACGGAAGATGCGCCTATCCGTCTGGCTGTTGCCGGTCGGCCCAATGTGGGTAAGTCCACCCTCATCAATACATGGTTGGGCGAGGAGCGGCTGGTTGCGTTCGACATGCCTGGTACGACGCGCGACGCCATCTCAGTGCCGTTTGAGCGGGCAGGGCAGCGGTTTGAGTTAATCGACACAGCAGGTCTGCGCCGCAAGGGCAAGGTGTTTGAAGCGATCGAGAAGTTCTCCGTCGTCAAGACGCTACAGGCCATCGAGTCGGCCAACGTGGTGCTGCTTCTGCTGGATGCCACGCAAGGCGTGACAGACCAGGATGCTCATATTGCCGGCTTTGTACTCGAGGCAGGCCGTGCCGTTGTGCTGGCTGTCAACAAGTGGGACGCCATCGATTCCTATCAACGTGAATTGGTGCAGCGCTCTATCGAGACGCGCCTGCCATTCATGAAGTTTGCAGAAGTGCATTTCATCTCGGCTCAGAAGCGCCAAGGCTTGGGTCCCCTGTGGGGATCTATAGCGAAAGCTTACAAGGCTGCGAACCGCAAGATGCCGACACCGCAACTGACACGCCTGCTTCTGGAAGCCGTGCAGTTCCAGTCGCCCAAGCGCAGCGGAATGTTCCGTCCGAAGATGCGTTATGCGCACCAAGGTGGCATGAATCCTCCTGTCATCGTGGTTCATGGCAATTCCCTTGAAGGGGTTACCGACGCCTACAAACGCTATCTTGAAGGGCGTTTCCGCAAAGCCTTCGACCTTACGGGTACGCCGCTACGGGTGGAGATGAAGTCCTCCCATAACCCGTATGCGGAGTCTCCCTGAGATCTCCCTGAGAGTGTGTTCAAAGTCTCCTCGCGCCTCCTTGCGTCGAGACGTTGAGCACGCCTAGGGATGCCCTGCATAACCCTCGCGAGTCGGAGGTAGTGCGGATCGGGATGAGGCGCAAGGCGTCTTTTTGCAGCCAATAGCCCAGCTATTGGGAAGAAAAGCAACGCTGCGGATCGCCCGAGGCCGTGCTGCCACAGACCGCAGGGAGTTATGCAGGGCATCCCTAGTGTCTTTTTTTGCCATCTGGCGGAACCATAGCGCAGAATTGCGCTCTGATTTGAGTTCGGTTAGTTTTCTTTTTCGCCCTGTTTTAGGGCAGATATGTAGGCCGAATTCGCCAATTGGCGTAAATCGCGTCATATTGGTTCTCTTGAGATGGGTTTTACCGCCCCCATGTGGTAAGTTCCATTCCTTTTCATTTCAACAAAATTCTTGAACACGGAGAATATCGTGAGCAACAAAGGGCAACTTCTACAAGACCCGTTCCTAAACACTCTGCGCCGCGAACACGTGCCAGTGTCCATTTATTTGGTCAATGGCATAAAGTTGCAGGGGCAAATAGAGTCGTTTGATCAATACGTGGTGCTGCTGCGCAACACCGTCACCCAGATGGTCTACAAGCACGCCATTTCTACCATCGTCCCGGGTCGTGCTGTCAATTTCTCGGTTGCCACCGAGACTCAGGAACCCGCTCAAACTTGACCGGTTTCCCGCTATCGCTTCCGCTGAATGCATTCGACCGCTTTCTAACTTGCGTAGTAGCTTGCATAGTCTTTCCGGAAGGAGCTTCAGGCGGCAGCGTTAGCGACACCAGAATTCATTTGCATACTCTTTCCTCGCACCTCAAAAATTTTGGCAAACGCTGATCAATCCAATGGTGCCTCTGCCGTGCTGGTGGGTGTGGACCTCGGTGCACCACATTTTGACGCAGAACTGGAAGAGCTTGGCCTTCTTGCCGAAACTGCGGGCCTGCATCCCGTGGGGCGCCTGACCTGCAAGCGCAAGGCGCCTGATGCAGCCTTGTTTGTGGGTAGCGGCAAGGCTGAGGAAATCCGTGCGCTTGCCACCGAACAGGGTGCCAGCGAAGTTCTCTTCGATCAGTCGCTCAGTCCCGTGCAGCAGCGCAACCTCGAACGTGTTATTGGCCTGCCGGTCAATGACCGCACGTTGCTGATCCTCGAAATCTTCGCGCAACGTGCGCGTAGTCACGAGGGTAAGCTTCAGGTCGAGTTGGCTCGCCTGCAGTATCTGAGCACCCGCCTGGTGCGCCGTTGGAGTCACTTGGAGCGTCAGCGAGGCGGTATCGGTACCCGAGGGGGGCCGGGCGAAACTCAAATCGAACTCGACCGGCGAATGATCGGCGAGTCGATCAAGCGGACCAAGGATCGTTTGGTGAAAGTCAAGCGGCAGCGTCAGACCCAGCGTCGGCAGCGAGAGCGCCAGGGAGCCTTCAATATCTCCCTGGTCGGCTATACGAACGCTGGAAAATCAACCCTGTTCAATTCACTGGTCAAGGCCCGTGCTTACGCGGCCGATCAGTTATTTGCCACGCTCGACACCACAACTCGGCAGCTTTACCTGGGAGATGCCGGCTATTCGGTTTCTCTTTCAGACACCGTGGGTTTCATTCGCGACCTTCCGCACGGCTTGGTCGATGCCTTCCAGGCGACCTTGCAAGAAGCCGTTGATGCTGATTTATTGCTGCATGTGGTAGATGCCTCCAATCCGGGCTACCACGAACAAATGGCTGAGGTGCAGCGGGTGTTGAGGGAGATCGGGGCTGATGGCGTACCGCAATTGCTGGTATTCAACAAGCTTGACTCACTTGATAGCGCGCGCCGCCCACTCGCTCTGCAGGACTTGATCGATCTCGACGGTCAACCTGTCGGGCGTGTGTTCGTCAGTGCAAAAACGGGCGAAGGACTTCAGCTTTTGCGTGCTGAGCTTGCACGCCGGGCCTTGGCTTCGCGCGAGACGCGTGGCGAAAGCCAAGAGGAAAAATCCACCAACTTGACCGACCTGACCGGAAGTGCTCTCACCATTGGGCACAATCACGGGTTGCACAGTAGAGACCCAGACGAATGAATGATCGCTTCAGTACCCTGCGCCCTGCTTCCTGGCTTGGTCGTATGCAGGGCATGTTCAATCTCAACGACCAGCGTTGGGGACGTGGTGATGAGCCGCCCTCCGGCCAAGACGAATCGCGCCCGCCGGCAGACGACACCGGATCGTCGGCCCCGAATCGCCCGCAGCAACCGCTGCGTGGCGTTGGTGGGGGTGGCGGCGGAGGCGGAGGCAGGGGGCCTAATCAAGGCCCGCCTGATCTCGACGAACTCTGGCGTGATTTCAATCGCAAGCTGAGTGGCCTTTTTGGCGGCAAAGGCGGCGGTAATGGTGGCCGGGGAGGTGGAAATAACTACCAACCCGATATGAAGAGTGCAGGCCTTGGCATCGGCGTGATCGCCGGTATCGCGGCCCTAATCTGGTTGGGTACGGGCTTCTTCATTGTGCAGGAAGGCCAGCAAGCAGTGATCACCCAGTTCGGCAAATACAAGGCCACAGTGGGCGCAGGCTTCAACTGGCGTATGCCGTATCCGGTTCAGCGCCATGAAACAGTGCGCGTCACGCAGATTCGCTCGGTCGACGTGGGTCGAGACAGCGTCATCAAAACGACCGGTTTGCGCGAATCGGCCATGCTGACGGAAGACGAAAACATCGTCGAGATAAAGTTTGCTGTGCAGTATCGCCTGAACGACGCCCGCGCCTATCTGTTCGAGAGCCGGAGTCCGGACGAAGCTGTGGTGCAGGCCGCCGAGTCTGCTGTGCGTGAGGTGGTCGGCAAGATCAAGCTTGATTCGGCTTTGGCCGAAGAGCGCGATCAAATTGCGCCACGAGTGCGAGACCTCATGCAGATCATTCTGGATCGGTACAAGGTTGGCATCGAAGTGGTCGCCGTGAACATGCAGCAGGGTGGTGTGCGTCCGCCTGAGCAAGTGCAGGCTGCATTCGACGACGTGCTTAAAGCTGGCCAGGAACGAGAGCGCGTCAAGAATGAAGCACAGGCCTACGCCAACGATGTGGTGCCGCGTGCCATTGGTACGGCAGCTCGACTCACGCAAGAAGCAGAGGGCTACAAATCTCGTATCGTGGCGCAAGCAGAAGGTGATTCGCAGCGCTTCACTTCTGTGCTGGCTGAATACCAGAAGGCGCCACAGGTCACGCGTGATCGTCTCTACCTGGACACCATGCAGCAGATCTATAGCGGGGTCAACAAGGTCCTGATCGACAGCCGAAGTGGCGGAAATCTGATGTACTTGCCTCTAGACAAAATCATGCAGTCGGCGGGCGGCCCTGCCGGCACCGACGCGACCACGTCTCCAGTCAACTCTTCCCCGGCCGCGCCCGCTGCGGTGCCGCCTGCCACAGACGCACGCTCCCGCGATGCTGCACGCAGCCGCGATCGCGAATCCAGATAAGGGCAACAGATGAACAAAATCGGATTCATCGGAACCGCAGTCATAGTGTTGCTGGGTTTGCTCAGCTCCACCCTCTTCGTGGTTGACCAACGACAGTTTGGTGTGGTTTATGCACTTGGCGAGATCAAGGAAGTCATTACCGAGCCGGGGCTTAACTTCAAGCTGCCCCCGCCATTTCAGAACGTTTCATACATTGATAAGCGTCTTCTCACGCTCGATAGCGTCGACACCGAACCCATGCTCACGGCCGAGAAGCAACGGGTCGTGATCGACTGGTATGTCCGTTGGCGCATTACTGATCCGGGTGCCTACATCCGGAACGTGGGCCTCGACGAGAATGCCGGCGCCATGCAACTCAACCGGGTGGTGCGCAACGCGTTCCAGGAAGAGATCAACCGCCGAACAGTGCGCGAGCTCATTTCTACCCGTCGCGAAACGCTGATGGAAGACGTCAAGCGTGAGGTGCTTGAATCGGTCAAGGGTGAGAGGCCTTGGGGCGTAGACATTATTGACGTGCGTATCACCCGCGCGGATTATGTTGAGGCCATTACAGAATCTGTGTATCGCCGCATGCAGGCAGAGCGCCAGCGGGTTGCCAACGAGCTTCGTTCGACAGGCGCTGCGGAAGGCGAAGCCATTCGCGCCGCTGCAGACCGTCAGCGCGAGGTGACAGTGGCCAATGCCTACCGCGATGCCCAGAAGGTTCGCGGTGAAGGCGACGCCGCGGCCAACCGTATCTACGGTGAGTCATTCGGCAAGGATCCTCAGTTCGCTGAGTTCTACCGTAGTCTGGACGCCTATAAGGCAAGCATCGGCAAGAAGGGTGATGTATTGGTGATTGATCCATCCTCTTCCGAATTCTTCGATGCCATGCGTGGCTCTCCCTTGAAGCGCTGAGGCTCGGGCTCCTGAGGGCCGCTTCGGGCGGCCGCGCAGAGGCTGTTCCGGGGTGCCTGAACGTGTGGAGCCACTCATGCAATGCCCCCCGATCCGACTGGTTCCGGGGGAACCTTTAGAATCACGTTTTTAACAGCCCCCCAAAAGCCATGTCAGCCTGGCTCCTGCCGGATCACATAGCCGATGTTTTGCCCTCCGAGGCACGGCACATCGAAGAATTGCGCCGCTTGTTGCTGGATACCGCGCGTGGCTACGGCTACGAGCTGGTTATTCCGCCATTGGTCGAACATCTGGAGTCCCTGCTAACCGGCACAGGTGAAGCGCTTGGTCTCCAAACCTTCAAACTGGTCGATCAGCTCTCAGGCCGTTCGCTGGGTTTGCGTGCCGACACCACGCCCCAGGTCGCACGAATTGATGCTCATCTGCTGGGCCGCAAGGGTATTACCCGCCTAGCCTATTGCGGCCCCGTCATGCATGTTCGCCCTGAGCGACCTCATGGTACTCGTGAGCCCCTGCAACTCGGGGCAGAGCTTTACGGGCATGCGGGCCGGGAGGCTGATCTCGAGATCATCTCTCTCGCTCTTGATTGCCTGCAAGCGGCGCGCATAGAAAGCCCCAGCGTCGATCTGGCCGATGCACGCATAGTGCGCAGTCTGTTGTCCGGTGTCACTGCGGAGGTTGCGCTCCTGGAAGAGGTTCACGCAGCGCTGGCCAACAAGGATGCAAGTGAACTCGGGCGCCTGACACGCGAATTTCCTGCTTCGGTCCGCAATGGTCTGCTGGCGCTGGTCCAGTTGTACGGCGACGAAAAAGTGCTCTTGGAGGCGGAGAGAAGCCTCGAATCAACCCCCTTGGTGCAAGAAGCTCTGACCGATCTGAAATGGCTGGCAGCGCGGCTTGAGGGGGTCAAGACCACTTTCGATCTGGCAGACCTGCGCGGATATTCCTACTACAGCGGCGCTCGTTTCGCGGTTTACGCCCAAGGGGTTGGGGAAGCACTGGTGCGCGGTGGCCGCTACGACGGCGTTGGCGCGGTCTTCGGGCACAAGCTGGACCGTGACCGTCCTGCCGTCGGCTTCAGCATGGACTTGAAATGCCTGGTGCGAGCAGCCTCGCCGCTGCCTCTGAAAACCGCTATTCGCGCTCCCTGGAGCGACGCACCAGGTCTGCGCTCGGCAGTGTCAGCATTGCGGGGTCAGGGTGAAACCGTGGTCTGCGCCCTGCCTGGCGACGAGAGCGAAATCGACGAATTCCGCTGCGACCGCGAGTTGCTTCAGGTGGGCGGGCAGTGGGTGGTGAGAACAGCAGATCAAGCTGCGGTAGCGCCGCGGGCATGAAAGACGACGCCGCTGGCCGATGTCTTTGCCTCGCCGCGGCCCAGCATGAAATCAAGGTAAACAGGACTCAGGATGAAAACCACTAACGGACGTAACGTTGTCGTCGTCGGCACGCAATGGGGCGACGAGGGCAAAGGCAAGTTGGTAGATTGGCTGACTGAAAGCGCTCAGGGCGTAGTGCGCTTTCAAGGCGGACACAACGCGGGCCATACGTTGGTTATTAACGGCATCAAGACCGCGCTGCATCTGATCCCCAGCGGCATTATGCGCGCCGGGGTCAAGTGCTATATCGGCAACGGTGTCGTCCTTTCTTGCGCCAAGCTTCTCGAGGAGATAGAAGGGCTGGAAAAGGCTGGCGTAGAGGTGCGTGACCGCCTGCGCATCAGTGAAGCCTGTCCACTGATTCTGCCCTTTCATGCCGTGCTCGACGTGGCGCGAGAATCCGCGCGTGCGAGCGGCGGTAACGAGAAAATCGGCACCACGGGGCGCGGCATTGGACCCGCATACGAAGACAAGATCGCTCGCCGAGCCTTGCGCGTTCAAGACCTGAAGTACCCTGACCGTTTTGCGGCCAAACTGCGCGAATTGCTGGCACTGCATAACCACATGCTGACCACATTCCTGGATTCGGCCAACCTGGAGTTCGGGGAAGCTCTGCAGCCCTACCTGAAGGATGGCGCTGTTCAGTACGACGTGGTGTACGAGGAAGCCATGCGGCATGCCGCCTTGATCCGGCCCATGATCGCGGACGTTTCCCGCGAGCTGAACGAAGCAAATTTGAGCGGCGCCAATTTGCTGTTCGAAGGCGCTCAGGGCACCTTGCTCGACGTCGATCACGGTACGTATCCGTATGTCACTTCCAGCAACACGGTTGCGGGCAACGCTGCCGCGGGTTCAGGTGTCGGCCCGGGCATGCTGCACTACATATTGGGCATTACCAAGGCGTATTGCACTCGCGTCGGTGGCGGCCCTTTCCCAACCGAGCTTGATTGGGAAACTCCCGGCACCCCCGGCTACCACATGAGCACCGTCGGCGCCGAAAAGGGCGTGACCACCGGGCGTAGCCGGCGTTGTGGCTGGTTCGACGCTGCGCTGCTCAAGCGCTCGGCGCAAGTCAACGGCCTGAGCGGGCTGTGCATCACCAAGCTGGACGTACTCGACGGACTAAGCGAGTTGAAGCTCTGTGTGGGCTACGAGCTCGACGGCGAAACCATTGATATCCTCCCGCTGGGCGCGGATGAAATCGCCCGCTGCAAGCCGATCTACGAAACCCTGGAAGGCTGGAGCGAAAGCACGGTTGGTGTGACCGAGTACGACAAGCTGCCGGTGAATGCGCGCCTATACCTTCAACGTATTGCGCACACCACTGGTGTGCGGATCGACGTCGTTTCCACCAGCCCCGATCGGGACCACACCATCATGATGCGGCATCCCTTCCTGGAGGGTTAAGGTGCTGTCATTCCTGAATCGCCCATAAATCAAGGAACCAAACGATGTTGACAGAAGACGGCAAGCATCTTTACGTCAGCTACGACGAGTATCACAACCTGGTGGAGAAGCTCGCCATCAAGGTGCACCAGTCGGGCTGGAAATTTGACACCATCTTGTGCCTGGCACGCGGTGGCATGCGGCCGGGGGATATTCTCTCGCGCATATTCAGCGTGCCGCTGGCCATCATGTCCACCAGCAGCTATAGGGCCGAGGCTGGCAAAGTCCAGGGCCACCTGGACATTGCGCACTACATCACGACGCCGCAGGGGCAGATAGCCGGGCGCGTATTGCTGGTCGATGACTTGGCCGACACGGGTGTTACCCTGAAAGCGGTGGTTGATCGCCTGAGAACCAATTACGAACCCATTACCGAGTTGCGCACGGCGGTGATCTGGAAGAAAGGCTGCTCCAGCTTCACGGCTGACTATGCGGTGGAGGATCTTCCTACCAATCCCTGGATTCACCAGCCGTTCGAAGCCTACGACAACATGACGCCAGAGAAGTTGCTGGCCAAGTGGAAGATCTAGCCCCCTAGTCTCGTAAGTGGTGCGCCTGGGCGTGGGTGCGGCGCTGATAGGTGCGTGATCTCGGGGGAGTCTGCATCTTCTTCGGTCAGAATGCGTCATACCGGATTATTCAAGCAACCATGACTGCACCCGCCACAAAGCTCATTCATCATCCGTACAGCCCACCAGAGGGCTTCGCCGCGCCTCAGCCAGGCATATTCAAGGCTTCCACCATCATTTTTCCCAGTGTGGCGGCCATGCGCACGCGCGACTGGAGACATAAGAGCGGCTATACATACGGCCTGCACGGTACCCCCACCACCTTCACGCTGGAGGAGCGCATTGCCAGCCTGGAAGGCGGTTTGCAATGCGTGCTGGTGCCCAGCGGACTCGCGGCCATCGCCAACGTGGCGCTGGCGCTTCTGAAGTCTGGCGATGAGGTCCTGATTCCGGATAACGCCTATGGTCCCAGCAAAGCGCTTGCCGAGGGGGAACTGGCTGGCTTTGGCATCACGCACCAGTTCTACGACCCGATGAGTCCCGCTGACTTGTCCGCTCGTATCAACGAAAGAACCAAGCTCATCTGGCTTGAGGCTGCTGGCTCGGTGACGATGGAGTTCCCGGATCTGCTCGGTCAGGTGCGGATTGCAAGAGAGCGTGGTGTCATCTGCGCGCTCGACAACACCTGGGGTGCTGGGCTGGCATTCAATGCCTTCGATCTCGACGGCAAAGGGCTTGGCGTGGACATTTCGGTTCACGCGCTCACCAAATACCCTAGCGGCGGTGGCGATGTACTCATGGGTAGCGTGACCACGCGCGACGAGGGATTGCACGTAAAAATCAAGTTGACCCATATGCGTTTAGGCTTTGGGGTAGGGGCGAACGATGCGGAGGCTATCTTGCGCGCATTGCCCAGCATGAGCCTGCGCTACCGCGCTCAGGATCAGGCTGCCCGTACTCTTGCGCACTGGTGCGCTGAACAGCCGCAGTTTGCTCGGGTGCTGCACCCAGCCTTGTCTCAAGCCCCGGGACACTCGCACTGGAAGGAAGTATGCGGAGCCGCAGATGCTTCAGCAGGCATCTTCAGCGTGATTGTGGATGAACGGTTTACGTCCGCTCAGGTCGATCATTTCTGTGACGCCCTGAAGCTCTTCAAGATTGGCTTCAGCTGGGGTGGTGCAGTTAGTTTGGTCATGCCGTATGCCCTGGGTGAAATGCGCTCCAAGCCCCAGGCCCATTTGGCGCGGGGCTTCGTGGTTCGCTTTTGCGTGGGTCTGGAAGCGGCCACCGACCTGCGGGAAGATTTGGCGCAAGCGCTGAAGGCCGCCTTGTCAGCCTAGGACCCTGTAGAAATTGGAAATCGCTCCAAGTCCGACAGGTTTCCAGTATTTGGGTAAATCACCCTTGGTGCAGGGGTCGAGACGGATTCGATCACGCCCCCGATTCATCGCCCCAATCCCTTACGCAAGGCCTCACGCGAAGTCCGGTTTGCTTACGGGCAGAGCGGCAGTGGTAACTTGCTGGGCCACGGATGCAAGTTCCTCTTTTTGACCCGAGGTGATCGCGAACTTCACGTCATGCGCTGCGTCACCTGAGCTGTCATTGGTATGGCGTGCATAAAAAGCCTGTACATCGCCATCGTCGTTCAAATCAAATACACGACCGCTTTGGCCGCAAATGATGAACATCCGGTCGTCAGAACCTTGCGATCCGGGGCCTAGATTGACCAGATTCATGGCGTGGGAGTATCTGCCATTGACCCCCGAAACAGGCACCGAAATGGCCGCTAGTTGTCCGGGCGCAACCATAGATTTCAGTTTCTCAAGATAGTGCCCGCCATCGTCGCGGCTAGAGAACGCGCCGCTGACATCTTCGAACACAACGTTGAATAGGCCCGCTTCACCCATTGCCACCTGAAGCAACTGCGGGCTTTGGCCGTCCTTGTCTTGGCTGGCGAGGATCTGGTGAAGTGTTAGGTCCACGGCGCGTGTGCAATATGCGCAGTTCAACGGAAGGCCAACCCCAAGCAACGGGGCCAGCGATTTTTTCTCATAACACTCCTTAAGTGCCGAAACAAAGCTATTCCAGGCGAACGACGCCCAATTGGGGTTTGTGTTCTTGGCGATGAATTGGAGCGTTGATTTTGGATCTTTATCCAGTTCGCCATCCCGGAGTCTTTCCGTCAGCTCATTTTGAATGGCGCTGTCAGCGGGTTTATATGACTCTGCAGCGGGCTTGCAAGAGGCAGCCTCGCCATCATCGGCGCTGAATTCAACCCAGTCATCTTCTGGGAATTCGGTATCCAGTTCGGCTTGGTCAAGCTGCCATGTTTCATTTTCAGAAACTGAAATAGATCTACTGGGGGGCAGGGTACTGGCAGGATTCGCGGTGATGCTAGTCATAGGTTTCACTTGTTCTCGGCAGCAGGTTGACGGCACTTGATTAGGAACACCAAGGCCACGAGAGTTCCTTTATTGCTCAGCACCATTATCATGTTGCCAAGTTCCATTTTTTTGGCCGTGAACTCGACCCTTTGCACCGAATGACCGACCAAGTCCCTGCTTCGACCGATTCACCCACCGATCACTCTGGTACCACGGCAGAACCAGGTTACGTGCCTTACGTGCCGCCACCCTCCACCGTGCCGCAGGCGCTGATGGTTCCGCTTGGTTTTGGCGATCCGCTGCGCTGGCTCTACAGAGGGTGGAAGGATCTCGTGGCCGCGCCGGGCATCGGCATTTTCTACGGTGTCTGCTTCTGGCTGATGGCCATGTTGCTCACGATGGTGTTTCGCAAGCAGCCTGAGTATGTGATGTCGATTGCCTCGGGCTGTTTGCTGATAGGGCCGTTTCTTGCCATGGGCCTGTATGAGGTGAGTCGCCGTCGGGATCTTGGCATATCGCCGGAATTCGGTGCTTCGCTCACATGCTGGGACAGCCACATACGCAGCATGGCGATGCTCGTCCTGGTGCTCATTGTGCTGGAGTTGCTCTGGGGCAGGGCGTCGCTGGTCGTCTTCGCGGTATTCTTCAACACCGGCATGCCTTCCACGACGGGGGTGCTGCAGGCGATTTTCAATCCTGAGAACATTGAATTTGTGCTGGTGTACTTGGCGGTGGGTGGTATCTTCGCTATGCTGGTGTACTCGACGGCGGTGGTGTCTATCCCGATGATCCTTGACCGAGACACCGATGCCATTTCGGCTGCTATTACCAGTATCCGGGTGGTGTTTGCCAATCCGCTCACCCTGCTTTGGTGGGGCATATTGATTACGCTTCTCGTCTCGCTTGCGCTCATTCCCTGGGGGTTGGGATTGATCGTCGTGGGGCCGTTACTGGGCCATGCAAGCTGGCACGCTTACCGGGGCGCCGTACGCTGGCAGGCCCCTGTTTCGGGTTCACCGGCGGAGATGGTAAAGTGACTACTGACTATAAGGATTAGCACATTGGCAACACCGAACTACGGCTTTGAGAAGCGCCAGCGCGAACTGGCCAAAAAGCGCAAGAAAGAAGACAAACTGAGGGCCAAGGCCGACCGAAAAGTCGATCATCCTGAAGGCGAGGACGAGCCCATGCCCGATGAAGCCAACCCTGCCGCGCCTGGTGCGGCGGAGGGGGGCCGAGTGGTGGTGGTTAGTCGCGCGTCTGCCTGAAAGCAGCCACGGCCCTTCGCAAGCGTCAACCAATTCCGGCGGCCTAGCGTTTTCGAGAAATGCATGTAATTTCATGCTGAACTTGGGGTTCTCCTCATGAAGACGTCTTCTCTTCTGCTGGTTTTGGGTACGTTGTTTGCCGGAGCGGCCTTCGCACAGGCACCGTCCACGGCCGCACCCGCTACAGCAGCACCGGCTGCGGCAGCTCCAACTGCGGCGGCACCCTCCAAGGCAGCGCCCCCTGCATCGGCACCTTCCAAAGCAGCCGCTACTGCAGCAGCACCGGCTGCAGCCAACGCGCCCACCGTGAGAGCTGTCTGCAAGGATGGCACGGCCTTTGAAGGCACCACAATGCGCGGCGCCTGCAGCGGCCACGGAGGTGTCGACAAAGGCGCTGCCGGTCAGGTGTGGGTGAGCGAGGGTTCCGATGTCTATCACTGCAAGGGCGACAGACTTTTTGGCAAGACCAAGGGTGGTCAATACATGAGCGAATCAGACGCCAAGGCGAAGGGCCTTCGCGCCGTCAAAGGCAGCAAGGCGTGCGCTCCATGAAGGAATAGCGGCCCTTTTTGCTTTCCGGCGAGATTCCATGCGCTGTAGATGAGTCTCATGAGCCTCTCAGCCACCTTCGGGCAAGCGGCGTTCCGGGGAGAAACAATGAGGGTTTGCTTGTAGGAGCGGCTTCAGCCGCGATGGGTTTCCTTCGGAGCACAAGGCGCCATTGATGACGGTGACCCTTCGCGTCTGAAGCCGCTCCTACAAAGACAGAGGCGATGGAGGCCGTTTTGGGCTTTCAAAGTTTTGATTCTCATGAGGTTTTCTTAGACATGCCGCTTTCAAGCGCAAGAATCTCGGCACAGTTGAGATCCAAAGTTTCCTTGCTCCGGTTTTCCAGATAGACGGCCTGCGCGTCATCAAAGTGTGCGAAGTTGCGCCGTGTCGAATTGGCGTAGCCTGGGTCGTAATGGAGTCGAAGCAGTTCACGCACCACGGGCTTGAACTGGCCGGCACTCACCATTGCTTTCCACTCCTCAACCACAGCTTTACCCCGCTGCATGGTCAGTGCCTCCAGCCTCTCGCAGAAGAAGTCGGGGTCGGAGACGAAGAAGGGGTAATCTTCAAGCAAAAGTTCGACGCGCTCGTCTTCGGGTAACTCCACCCGCAAGCACTTGCTGGCTCTCATGGCAGTGATCAGGCTGTCGGGCAGGGCCACGTTCCCCACCTTCTTGCTTTCCGCTTCCACATATACAGGCTGCGCTGCATCGAATTTTTGCAGAGTTTGCCAAAGCAGGGTGTCAAAACGCTTTTGCGAGGGTTGCGGCTGGCCAGGAATCATGCCCAGCACCGAAGCCCGATGAGAGGCTATGCCTTCCAGATCGAGCACCTGTGCCCCCGCTTGAGCCAGCGCATGCAATAGGCGAGTCTTCCCCGACCCAGTGGGCCCGCAGACGACCCGGTAGCTCAGCCGTTGTGCTTGTGCGTGAAGGTCTTCCAGCATGGTTGCGCGAAAGGCTTTGTAGCCGCCTTCCACCACATGTACACGAAAACCGATCTGCCCCAGTACAAGTGCGAGGGAACTGCTTCGATGGCCACCGCGCCAGCAGTAGACGACGGGGTGCCAGTCCTTGGGCTTGTCTTGCACCTCGCGCTCGATGTGGCGGCCGATATTCTTGGCCACCAGTGCGGCGCCAAGCTTCCTGGCTTCAAAGGGGCTTACCTGCTTATACAGCGTGCCTACTCGTACACGCTCCTCGTCGTTCAGGCTGGGCCAGTTTTCAGCTCCTGGCAGTCGGTCAAGATTGAACTCGCTCTCACTGCGAGCGTCGATGACGGCGTCGAACTCGCTCAAGCGCGCAAGAGTGTCCGCGGCAGAGATGCGTATGACACTCACTTGAGCAAAGTCCTCAGGGTTGGCCACAGGTTGGCCAGGATGATCGGGTGCGCCTCGGCCGTGGGGTGGATGCGGTCAGCCTGGAAAAATTTGAGGGCGTCTGGCTGGTCTGCCACATCCTTCAGCATGAAGGGGACCAACGCGGTCTTGCGGGCTTTGGCCACCTTTTCGAACAGCGCTGAAAATCGATTTCCGTAGTCCGCCCCATAGTTGGGTGGCATTTGCATGCCCACCAACATGACCTTGGCACCGGCCTCTTGCGCGGCACGAGCCAGGGCTGTGAGGTTGTCTTCGGTCATGCTCAAGGGAAGGCCGCGCAGGGCGTCATTGCTGCCAAGCTCGATTACGACCACGCTGGGCTGGTGTGTCTTCAGCAGTGCGGGCAGGCGGGATCGGCCTCCAGAGGTGGTGTCGCCCGAGATGCTCGCATTCACCACCTTGGCAGAAATTTTCTCGGACTGGAACTTCTTTTCAAGAAGTGCAACCCAACCCGTGCCCCGTGCCAGCCCATACTCAGCGCTGAGCGAATCGCCCAGCACCAGAACCACGGGCGGTTTGCCTGCAGCGAAAACCCCGAGCGGAAGGCCGGCAAGGGCGAAGCGGATAAAGTGTCGTCGATACAAGACTGAATTTCCTAAATGACAAGCCCTAATCTAACGCACGGCGCAACGCCGGGCGCCTCCCGCCCTCCGATCATTGCCGTGGAGCGTGTTTTCAAGTCTGTTTCGGACTCCACGGGCACGCTCGATATTTTGCGTGATATTGACTTCAGCCTGCATCAAGGGGAAACCGTGGCCATCGTGGGCGCTTCCGGTTCGGGCAAGAGCACGCTGTTGTCGATTGTTGCAGGCTTGGATACGCCCACGCGTGGCACCGTTCGCCTGGACGGCGAAGATCTTTTCGCAGTCAGCGAAGACACAAGGGCGGCGCTGCGGGCGCGCAAGGTGGGTTTTGTGTTTCAGAGCTTTCAGCTTCTGGGTAATTTGACTGCCCTGGAAAACGTGATGCTGCCGCTGGAGCTGGCCGCCCGCAAGGACGCTCGCAAGGCGGCCACCGAGATGTTGGTGCGCGTGGGGCTCGCCGAGCGCCTTAACCATTATCCGAAGGTGCTCTCGGGTGGCGAGCAGCAGCGCGTCGCATTGGCGCGGGCCTTCGTGGTGCACCCGGCCGTGTTGCTGGCCGACGAACCCACCGGTAGCCTGGATTTCGCCACCGGCGAGACCATCATGAACCTGATGTTCGACCTGAATCGCGAATTGGGCACAACCTTGGTTCTGGTCACGCATGATCGCGCCATCGCTGATCTGTGCAGTCGCCGGCTCACCGTCGAGGCTGGGCGAATCGTGCACGACAGTGAAAGCGCCGCAACGGTAGCCTGAGTCATTGACGGCTTCTTCCCTCTGGGACCGCCAAAGTCCAGCCTGGCGATCCCAGGGCCTGAAGCCAGTCCGGTTTTGGAATCACAGTTTTTTGAGACGCCAGGCTGCCACAGCCGATAATCGGTGGATGTCCACACCCAAAGTGCTGTTCGGCTTTCATGCCGTCGGCGTGCGTCTGAAGACCGCGCCAGCCTCCGTTCTCGAAATTTACGCAGACCCTACTCGGCGCGATGCCCGCATGAAGCAGTTTCTCGCCCGGGCTGCGGAAGCCGGTGCGCGGGTCATAGAGGCCGACGGTGCACGTCTGGCCAAGCTCGCTGGTAGCCATGGTCACCAGGGCGTAGCCGCGCGAGTGAGTGAGCTTGTGCAAGTTCGCTCTCTTGATGATCTGCTTGATGGTTTGAAGGAGCCCCCGCTGCTCCTGGTGCTGGACGGTGTGACGGATCCTCACAACCTGGGTGCTTGCCTACGCGTGGCAGACGGTGCTGGCGCGCACGCCGTCATTGCTCCCAAAGATCACGCGGCGGGCATCAATGCCACCGTGGCCAAGGTAGCCAGCGGTGCGGCCGAGACCATGCCCTATTTCATGGTGACCAACCTGGCGCGAACGCTTGGCGAATTGAAAGAGCGCAATATCTGGGTCACGGGCACTTCTGACGATGCAGATAAGACGGTTTACGGCGTCGACCTTGCAGTTGCCACGGCCTTGGTCCTCGGTGCAGAAGGGCAGGGCATGCGTCAACTGACGCGCAAGACTTGCGATCAACTGGTGCGCATTCCCATGATGGGCGCGGTGGAAAGCCTGAACGTCTCGGTGGCCAGCGGCGTATGCCTTTATGAGGCGCGGCGGCAGCGAGGGTTTTGAGGCGGTTCGCTCTGGCTCTTGTCGGTCAACCGATGAGCCCTGGCTGAAGTCAACCGCGGATCGCCAAGATCCTTTGGCTCACTGCATCGAATGCAGGCCGATGATGTTGCCTTCGGTATCTTGCACCAGAGCGCAGTAGCCATACTGCCCGATGGAAAATTTCGCGCGGTGAATCTGGCCTCCGGCCTTCACGGCACGGTTCTGCTCCTCCGCGCAGTCAGCGCAGGTGAAGTACACCGTGGTTCCCCCCGGACCAGACGGCACATCTTTCATCTGAACCAGCATTCCGCCGGTACCTGTGGCATCCATGCTCATCGGGAACGACAGCATGGCTGAGTCACGGGGCGTTGCGGAGTCAGCGCCCGGGGCTGCCATGGCTTCCAACTTGCATTGAAAGACATCCTCATAGAATTTGCGAGCCCGATTCATGTCCTGCACGTAGATCTCGAACCAGACAACGGGATTGGGTTTCATGCGACGCTCCTTGAGTGCTGACCTTGAGGGGGCATCAGGTCACTTCGTGTTCGACATAACGCGCAAAGTTGTTCAGGAGGCGTTCACCATCCAAGGCGTGCCAAAGCGATCGGTGACCATGCCAAACCCTTCCGACCAGAACGTCTTCTGGAATGGCATGGTCACTTGACCGTCTTTGGACAGAGCGTCGAATACCCGGCGACCTTCGTCGGGGGACTCGACTCCAATGGAAACCCAAAGGCCCTGAGGCTTCGCGTAGCCGCCGGCACAAGCTTCACTGGCGCCCGGCATACTGTCAGAGCCCATCAGGGACTGCTGTCCAATTTGCAGATGGACATGCATGATCCGGCCACGCGCTTCAGGAGGTATGGGTGGACCCTCGGGCATTTCCGCGAACGTTCCCTCGTAAGTGATCGTGCCTTTGAACAAATCCCTGTAGAACGCAAAGGCTTCGGCGCAGTTGCCGTCAAAATTCAAATAAGGCGTGAGTTGCACAATCGTCTCCTTTCTTCTAGTGAAAAATGGTCTGCATGATTGACGGAAATCGGGTCGTCTTCAGCGACCGTCGAAAGCCGCCTGCAACTTGGCCATATCGAGCTTTTTCATGCTCATCAAGGCCGACATGTAGCGCTCTACCGCTGCCTGGTCAGGGGAGGTAATCATCTGCAGAGAGTTGGCAGGCGTGATTTGCCACGAGAGGCCGTAACGGTCCTTCAACCAGCCACATTCCTGAGACGCCGGATCTCCACCTTCTGACAGTGCGCCCCAGTAGTGATCGATCTCTTCCTGGGTCTCGCAGAACACCATCAGCGAGAGTGCCTCGCTGAACTTGAAGTAAGGCCCTCCGTTGAGGGCAAGGAAGGGTTGTCCGTCCAGTTCGAAAGCGACAGTCATCACGCTACCGGGCGCTTGTCGATGTTGTTCACGTCCAGCATCCGGATAGCGCGAAATCCCGCCCATCCTCGAATTTGGGAAAGTGTTGACATAGAACCGCGCAGCTTCTTCCGCCTTACCGTCAAACCACAGGCAAGGCTGGATTCGAGTGGAAACAATGCTCATGAACGCATTCCTAGTGACCTTCTGTACTTCAGAAGCCGGTTGTGGACAATGTACACTTATCCTGAGCTTTAAAATGGACGCTGTCCACATAAAACCCTATGCGTCACGAGGATTTGTCCGTTAACAGGCCGCGCAGTACCTATCGCCACGGAGATCTTCGTCGTGCTTTGCTTGATGCAGGGCTGGCCATGGCACGTGAAGGTGGACCTCAGGCGATTATTCTGCGAGAGGCAACTCGAAGAGTGGGAGTCGTTCCTAATGCGGCTTACCGACATTTTGCGAGCCATCAGCAACTGTTTGATGCGGTGCGCGCCGCGGCTCTTGGAGCTTTGGCCGAGGCTATCGAGCGCGAGTGGGCCAAGACAGATGTCATAGCTGACCCTGCCGCGCGATCGCGCGCGCGATTGGCTGCAGTGGGTTCAGGTTACCTGGGTTTTGCGCAGGCTGAAACTGGTCTCTTTCGTACAGCCTTCTTCGCCGTGACGCATGATGTGGTCGTGTCGCCAGACCCGGCTCGAACCGGGCGCATGGGCCTCAACCCGTTTGAATTGTTGGGTGCAGCCTTGGACGCCATGGTTGAATCGGGCGTGCTTCCCCCTGAACGACGTTCCGGGGCGGAGTATCTGGCATGGTCCGCGGTACACGGGATGGCTCTCTTGATTATCGATGGGCCGTTGCGCAGGGCGCAGCCTGAGGAGCTTGATTCACTCGGCAGGAGACTGTTGCGCATGGTTGAGTTGGGACTTTGATATGACGAACGTGCTTATGTCGGAAGAGGTCGTGCAGGCCCGCCTATGGTTGCGAGAAGCCCAGCACATCACCATGCTCACGGGCGCGGGCATGAGCTCGGAATCTGGCGTCCCAACATTCCGCGATGCACAAACCGGTCACTGGGCTCGTTTTCGGCCGGAAGATCTGGCCACGGAAGCAGCCTTCCGGCGCGACCCTGAACGGGTGTGGCGTTGGTATGCCGAACGACGTCAGAATACCGGGGGTGTGCAACCCAATGCCGGCCATTTGGCGGTGGCCGAATTTCAGCGCCGTTTTCCGGGGCGACTAACGCTCGCCACGCAGAACGTGGACGGCTTGCATCAAAAGGCGGGCAGCACCGAGGTGCTCGCCCTGCATGGCAATCTCTTCGAAGACAAATGGCTTGATCCGTGCGCCCTGGCCCGCAGGTCCCAGGATGCGTGCTTCGTGGGTCAGGCCGAACCAGGTGTCCCCCCGCGTTGTGCCCACTGCGGCAACATGGTTCGGCCGGCAGTGGTTTGGTTTGGTGAATCTCTGCCCATGCATGCAATTGATGCAGCGCAGCAGGCGGCACGAACATGCCAAGCCATGCTGGTCGTGGGAACTTCAGGTGTTGTTTATCCTGCGGCGGGCCTGGCTCATCTCGCGCGTGAGGCGGGCGCCAAGGTCATCATCGTCAATCCCGAGCCTACGGAGCTAGATGACGTGGCGCACTTGGTGCTTCGGGATACCTCTGCGCAGGTACTGCCGATGTTGCTGGAAATTTGAGTACGTTACGCACCAGACGCTACTTGGCGAGAAGCACTCGGTAGGACCTCAAGCACCTTTTCAAGGGGGCGGCCGAGGCGAGCACCCAGTGCGGTGACGACGATAGGGCGGTTGATGAGTACCGGGGTAGCCAGCATGGCATCAATCAACTGATCGTCGGTGAGGGCAGGGTTGTCCAGACCTTGTTCGAGGTATTCTGCTTGCTTGGTGCGAACCAAGGCGCGCAGTGGCTCTCCCGTGGCTTTGGCGATCGCCTTGAGCTCATCGCGGCTGGGCGGATTTTTCAGATACTCGACAATGCGGGGCTCCTCGCCGCTGGCGCGAATCATTTCCAGCGCGTTGCGGGAGGTGCTGCATTTTGGGTTGTGGTAAATCGTGACGGTACTCATGACTGGTTCCTGAATCGGTCAATAAAGCAGGTAAGGTTTGCGCGCGTCGAGCCAGGCGGCTTCATCGGTGGCAGCGAGTGCTTCAAGGTCGGTGGGCGCGGACGAGGGGTCGTCTACCCATTCGCGCAGGAGTTCGCTGCCGTTGATCAGGTCAATGGCCAAGCGGCCGGTTTCGTACTCATAGGCAAAATCGCGCCACAGCGGATAGTCTGGAAACTGCTTGCGCACCGCTTTGAAGGCCAGCGCCTGTAGCCGCCATGGCTTGAAGGCAGTGTGGTCGTAATGGGTAGGATCTTCTACGTGGATTTGCACGCCGGCGCACAGTTTGCCTGCATGCTTGTGAAAGGTGGGCTCGAACCAGCACTCACGCAGAACACAACCACGCAACCAATCGGGTGCCATGGCGCGCATGTCTATGATCAGGCGGTGCGCGTCGATGTCTGGCGCGCCGAACAGTTCTAGCGGGCGTGTGGTGCCTCTACCTTCCGATAGCGTGGTGCCTTCCAGCATCACGGTGCCGGCATATGCACGTGCCATGGAGAGATTGGCCGCGTTCGGGCTGGGGTTGACCCAGCTTCGCTCAAGCGGCCAGCCAAAACCTGGAGCGGCGTCCGGTTGCCAGCCCTCCATCTTGATGACGTGGTATTCAAGCTTCAGCCCCAGCGTATCGATGAACCAGTGGCCGAGTTCGCCCATCGTCATGCCATGTCGCATGGGCATCGGCCCGGCGCCAACAAAGCTTTGCCAGCCCTCGCGCAGCGTAAGCCCCTCGACTGGCCGGCCAGCCGGATTGGGCCGGTCAAGCACCCATACGGCCTTGCCGTGGGCGGCGGCCGCCTCCAGCACATAGCGCAGGGTGGTAATGAAGGTGTAGATTCGGCAGCCGAGATCCTGAAGGTCGACCAGCAAGGTGTCGAAGCTGCTCATCATGGCATCAGTCGGCCGTCGTACCTCCCCATAGAGGCTGAATACCGGAATGCCGAGCCTTGGATCGAAAAAATCAGGCGATTCGACCATGTTGTCTTGCTTGTCACCGCGCAAGCCGTGTTGCGGGCCGAAGGCGGCGGTCAACTGGATGTCTGGCAAAGCTGCCAGGGCATCGAGTGAGTGGGTCAGCTCGCGCGTGACCGAAGCAGGGTGGGCCAGCAAGGCCACACGGCGACCGGCAAGCGGCGCGCGCAGGGCGGGGTCGTTAAGGAGGCGTTCGATTCCGAGTTTCATGGTGTGGTCAACAATGCTGTCCAGCCGTCTTTGCGGTGAAAGTCGGGTTGTTCGGCGGGATGATGCAAGGCCCAGTAGCTCAGGCGGCCGTCTTGCGTTTCGATGACCGCCGTCAGCCCCATGTGCAGGGGGCCCTGGAATGCGATCAGCATGGCGGCCAAGGGCAAGCGAGCTTCGAGGATAAGCTCATCCGGGCCGGGGGTGAACGTGATGCGCGGGGAAGGCAGGTCTGGGGCTTCCGCATCGCGAACGCGTTCCTCGCTGAAAGCATATGCAGCCCAGTGCCCGGAGGGCGAGAAATTGAACTCCCGATAGCACTCTTCGCCGGGCTGGCCGATAAAGGCCTCAAAGCAGGTGTGCTTCCAAAGCCCGTCACGAGGGCCCGGCTCCTGAGCTGGGGAAGGCAGGCGTAATTGCGACACTTGGCCAATGAGCCGATACCGGAGATGAAGTCCTTCGGTGGCGCCTTCTGTGCACCTATGGGCCTCCACTGTGATCGAGCGTACGAAATCGCAAGGAGTGGCCGGGTGCCGAATCAGCGCGTGTGCAAAACGTTGGGAAAACGGCGTTGTCATGACCCCGTATTGTGTCAGGGCAACGATCGGTAGATGGGTGACCTCTTCAGCGTTCCATGCTGCGTGTTGGCTTCTGATCATCTGTGCGATTGACTTCAATTTTTCACAAGTCTGTCATTCAAAGGTCAAGTTGTCCGACCAAGATGGATGGGTACGGAGAACACCTTGGAAGGAGAGAAGAGATGAAAGAAGTGCCCACGCCCACGTTTGCGCTGTCACCCGCGTCCCATCCGGCTGCCCTCCCTCGGGGGTCTCTTCATCAAAGCGGCCAAGGGGAAACTCCTGCACGGTCTGCAGAGGGTGTCGCTCAAGGGATTCAGGTGGCCTGGGCAAGACATCAGGACGAAGTAAGGCAAGCCCAGCGTTTGCGCCATGAGGTGTTTGCCGGCGAAATGGGTGCTCGTCTGACCACTCCATTGCCCGGGCACGACATCGATCTGTTCGACGACTTCTGCGAACACTTGATTGTCCGGGACGAAGCCACGCGGGAGGTGATTGGCACTTACCGCGTACTGACGCCCGTGCAGGCAAAGCGCGTGGGCAGTACCTATAGCGACACCGAGTTTGATCTCACGCGCCTTCGGCTGCTGCGCCCCCGCATGGTGGAGCTCGGCCGCAGTTGTGTTCACCCTGATCATCGCCATGGCGGCGTGATCATGGCTTTGTGGGGGGCGCTGGCTGAGTTCATGGTGCGCAACCAGCTCGACACCATGATCGGTTGCGCCAGCATTCCCATGCTGCACAACGGTGTGGTCAGCGGTGACTCGGCGGCCAGCATCTGGCGCCAAGTCAGTTCCAAGCACATGGCGCCCATCGAGTGGCATGTGCGGCCGCGCTTGCCGCTGCCCGTGGAGCAGCTGGACGGAAGCCTCGATATTGAGCCGCCAGCCTTGATTCGCGGCTACCTGCGCCTGGGAGCCAAGGTCTTGGGCCCTCCAGCCTGGGATCCAGATTTCAATACCGCCGACTTGCCAATGCTCATGCGCATCGCGGACTTACCGGCGCGATACCGCAAGCATTTTCTGGGATCCGCCTGAATCAGGGTTGAACATGACTGCACCCGCTACCAATTTTGGCCAGATTCTGCGTGAGCAGAGTGATGAGGCCCCCATGAGCCACATGATTCGTCGAATGCCGGCTTGGCTCGGCGTGGATACTTGGGGTGCATCGGTTTTCGGGGCTGGAGGGCATGATTTGCCAGGGCAGGATAGTGGCGAAACGCATGAGGCTCACCCCCTGAAAAGACGCGTTACCGCGCCGTCTTTATTTCAGACCTGCACCTCGGTACGCCGGGGTGCCAGGCCGGACCCCTGCTGGAGTTTTTGAGGGAGCACACCAGTCAGTCGCTCTATCTGGTGGGTGACATCATCGACGGCTGGCAACTGCGCCGGCGCTGGTATTGGCCGCAACTGCACAATGACGTGGTTCAGAAGCTCCTGCGCCGTGCGCGCAAGGGCTGTCGAGTGGTCTTTGTGCCTGGGAATCACGATGAGTTTGCGCGCGCCTTCTCAGGCCTGAACTTTGGCGGCATTGAGGTGCTCAATGAAGCTGTGCACGTGACCGCCGACGGCAAACGCCTGTGGATCACCCATGGAGATTATTTTGACGGTGTGATCCAGTGCGCGAAGTGGCTGGCCTATGTGGGCGACTATGCGTATGAAATGACCCTGCGCGTGAACCGCCACGTCAACAGCCTTCGGGCCAGGCTGGGGTTGCCGTACTGGTCGCTTTCGGCCTATCTCAAGCATAAGGTGAAGAAGGCCGTGAACTATGTGAGCGACTTCGAGTCGGCGGTGGCGGGGGAGGCACGCCGCCTGGGTCTCGATGGCGTGGTCTGCGGCCACATACACCACGCGGAGATCCGCGAAATCGACGGCACGCTGTACTGTAACGACGGTGACTGGGTGGAAAGCCGCAGCGCGCTGGTGGAACATCACGATGGCCGGCTCGAACTGATCTACTGGCAGGCTATTGCGGCCCCGAATGTGGCCAAGGCGGTGCAGGCCGAGCATGCCTGAGCAAATTTGTTTGCCTGCCGTGCAGCAGAGTGCCGCTTGAGGCTCGAACATGGTAAAAGATAGCCAAGTTCTTCTGTTTCACGCCGATGACATTTCCCGCTTCTGATCTGTCCCCTATTTTGCAGAAGTATCCTCTGCAAGATCGGGATCTGAGCATTCTCGCTTTCAACCATCGCGTGCTGCACTGGGCGGATCGTCCCGATGTGCCGCTGCTTGAACGCCTGCGGTTCTTATGCATTGTGTCTTCGAATCTCGATGAGTTCTTTGAAGTGCGTGCCGAGTCGCACATCGACGCCTGGCGTGAGGCGCCCAGCGCGGCCTCTGGAATGCACAAGATCATGGCGGCGGCCAGGGCTTTGGTGGAGCGGCAGTACGCCATCTTCAACCATGCGCTGCTGCCCGCGCTGGCGACCGAAGGCATGCGGATCGTTTCGCACCTGGAACGCAGCGACGCCCAAAGACGCTGGGTGCGCGAGCATTTTCTGCGTGAAGTTAAACCCTTGCTGGTACCCGTAGCCCTTGATCCGGCACACCCTTTCCCTCTGGTGGCCAACAAGTCGCTCAACTTTATTGTTCAGCTGAAAGGTAAGGATGCATTCGGCCGCAGCAACGAGATAGCCATTGTCAAAGTGCCGCGCGTGCTGCCGCGCGTGCTGCGCATGCCGGCGAGGGTGGCCAACGGTGGAGTTTCATTCGTGATGCTCTCCAGTGTGATCAGGGCACACCTGGCTGATCTTTTTCCTGGGCGGGAAGTGGGAGATTTCTCGCATTTTCGCGTGACCCGTCATTCCGATCTGTGGGTGGATGAGGAAGAGGTCAAGAACCTCCGCACGGCGTTGCGCAAGGGGTTGCATCAGCGGCACTATGGTGAGGCGATGCGACTGGAGGTGTCTTCGGCCTGCTCAGATGGGCTCGCCGATTTTCTACTGCGGCAGTTCAAATTGCCACCCGAGGCCATGTTCAAGGTTCAGGGGCCAGTCAACTTGGTGCGCCTGCAGCAGTTGATACAGCTGGTGGATGCACCGAAGCTTCTGTTTCCGCCATACCGGCCCAGCTACCCTGTCCAGCTCAAGCCCGAGGAATCGGTGTTCGAACGCCTGCGCCAAGGAGATGCGCTTATTCATTTGCCCTTTGAGAGCTTCGAGGGCGTGATCGAATTCCTGCGCCAGGCCGTCCAGGACCCGGCGGTGCTTGCGATCAAGCAGACCATGTACCGCACAGGCAACGATCGTCGCATGATGGACCTGCTCATTGAAGCACAGCGGCGCGGCAAGGAGGTGACCGCCGTCGTTGAATTGAAGGCCCGCTTCGACGAGGAGGCCAACATCAACTGGGCGGAGGAGCTCGAGCGTGTCGGCGCACAAGTTGTGTACGGAGTGGTGGGCCTGAAGACGCATGCCAAGATGCTGCTCGTGACGCGGCGCGAGGGGCGATTCCTCAAGCGTTATGGACATTTGTCGACCGGCAACTACAACCCTCGCACTGCTGCGCTCTATACGGATCTGAGCTACCTGACCGCCGATGCACGCCTGACTTCCGACATGGATCAGCTCTTTGTTCATTTGGCCAGTCATAGTCGGTTGCCGCGAATGCAACGCATGTTGCTGGCGCCTTTCAGCCTGCACCGGCGCATGATTGCCAAGATTCGCAGTGTGGCGGAAGCGGCACGCCGTGGTCAGCCGGCGCGTGTCGTCGCCAAGATGAATTCGTTGACCGACCAAGCGCTGATCGAGGCTCTGTTGCTCGCTGGCGATGCGGGGGCGCAGATAGACCTCATCGTGCGGGGGGCCTGTATGCTGCCGGCTCACCTGACCGCGAACATCCGTGTACGCAGCATCATTGGACGCTTTCTCGAACATTCGCGGGTGTTTTATTTCCTGGCAGGCAGCAAGGAAGAGCTCTGGCTTTCCAGCGCCGACTGGATGAACCGCAACATGCTGCGCCGCGTTGAAACCGCATGGCCGGTGACCGATCCTGTTTTGCGTCAGCGCATCATCGACGAATGCCTGATGGCCTACCTGCACGATGCCCGCGATGCCTGGGAGATGAGCGACGGAGGCGAGTATCGTCGCGTGATGCAGGAAGGCATCAACCCTGGATATGGCGCCCAAGCCGCCCTGATGGAGCGCTACGAGGCGCGCCACGGTCTTAAGAACGGAGTTGAAAATAATGGATCTCATTCTGTGGCGCCACGCTGAGGCGCAAGAACCTGAAGGCGATATGAGCGATCTGGAACGTGCGCTCACGCGTCGAGGCGACAAGCAAGCGGCTCGCATGGCCGCCTGGCTGGATCGGCAGTTGCCTGAGGGAACGCGCATCTTGTGCAGTCCCGCCGTTCGAACGGAGCAGACCGTGAAGGCGCTGGGGCGCAGATACAAAGTTCACGAAGAATTGCTCCCCGGAGCGTCTCCGGCACAATTGTTGCAGCTGGCGGGCTGGCCCAACGCCAAGGTGCCCGTATTGATTGTGGGTCATCAGCCCACCCTGGGTGAGACCATCTCCCGCTTGCTGCAGATGGCCAACCCCGAGTGCTCGGTCAAGAAAGGCGCCGTCTGGTGGCTTCGCAGCCGCGAGCGGGATGCATCCCAGCAAACGGTGCTGGTCACCGTGCAAACGGCGGAAATGCTCTAATTCCGCGATTGCCTACAATTTCGGCTGTCGGGCCAACACACGAGCCCGGTCTTTTGTACAAGCGTTACGCATAGACCCAAAGGAATTCAGCCATGCCCACGACCACCGTCTTGGTCCCCTCGCGACACGCATTGGCGGTACTTGCCGCGGCATGCTTGGCGAGCGCCTGCGCTTCGGTTGATCTGAGCCAGCGCTATGATCCGCCGCCAGTGCTGCTCCCGCAGCCGCTGCCTGCTCCGCAAGCCACTGCACCCGTAGTGCCCTCAGTCGTTCAGGCGCAACCCGTTTCTCCGTCGCAACCGGTGCCCCAGCCCATTCCGCCTGTTGGCGCGGTGCCCCTGGCGCAGCCTTCTCTGCCCATAGAGGCTCCTCGCCCGGACGCGCACCTGGTCACACTGACGTCTCCCCTGGACGCCGCCAGCGTGGTGCCACCTGCCCGCAGCAGCGGCAGCGGCCAGATAGATGCACTCTACGATTCCAGCACGCGGGTTCTCCGCTGGAAGGCGTCATGGTCGGGACTTTCCGGCGTTATCACGGGAGTGCAGTTCCACGGACCTGCCATGAACGGCGAAACAGCGCCCGCCTCCATGATCTGGCCAGGTCCGTTCGGGCCTCGCTACGAAGGCCGCGCCACACTGACCCCCCAGCAAGCGGTTGATCTGCTGGATGGGCGTTGGTATGTCAACGTCATGACGAACACTTATCCCTCAGGAGAGGTGAGAGGGCAGATGCGCATCGTGCGCTAGCCCACTAGCTGGCTTTCCTCGAAGTAGCCGTTCAGGAGCGCGAAGAGTTCGTTCCGATGGTGGATTCCCAGTTTTTCGAAGGCCCTGTCACGGTAGGTCTTGACAGTGGCGGGGGAAACCTGAAGGTCTGATGAAATTCCCTCATGAGTCCAGCCCTTCAGCATGCGTTCGCAGACTTGGCGCTCTCGCGGTGTGAGGGCGTTCAATGCCATGGCCGCGGGCGCGGCTCTTGAGTGCAGGTGAAGGTGCCGCCGCACGCTCGACAGGATCAGGGGGCAAGCGCCTCCCACCGTATCGATATCGACGTCGGAAAACAGCGGCTGCTCCTCCAGTCGGTAGAAATTGACCGCCAGCCAGGAACCTTCGTCCTCGCATACCAGGGACAGCCGTTCCCTCAGGCGATGCTTGCTGTAAATACGTTCGCGGTGTGCACGGCGCATTTCGCGTGCGTTCCAGTGCACCAGCACCTGCTCTGAACCACTCGCTCGCTCGCGGGCTTCCTGGAAAGTCTGGTCGCGCAGATACAGCGACTTTCGATAAGCCTGCCAGGAATCCATAGGTCCGTCGGAGCCCTCGAAGCTGGCTGTCAGCGACATGCAGGGCGGCGCATCCGGAAACAGTTGAAACACCGACCACCACGCCACGGGCAGGAGTCGGTTGATCTGGACGAGCGCATCGTTCGCGAAACTGTAGTGGCCTATGCATCCAATGACGCCCGCCATGGATTCCACCGCTCGGGCGCTGGTCCAAGGGCGAATAAGCGTGGGGCGGCTGGCGGAAATGAGCTGCATGCCAGGAGTCTGGTCTATTCTGATTGATCGGGTGAACTGGATTGAATTTAGCGATGCTACCCGAGACTGGAGTGAGGGTTTTCCCTTGGTGGTGCGCGCAATTTTGTCCACATCGCAGAGGACAGACGAAAGCTTCGCAAATGCACACAATGCACCTGTCGGCCGGGTGCTGGGTTCGGAAAGTACGGCCAACAAATTCTTCGCAGTTTTGATTGTTGGAACGTGAACACGTTCTCAGGTTCCGGGAGCTCCAGTGAGTATTCGCCCAATTCATTCTCTTGACGATATACGTACGATCGAGTCGCAGCCCTTTGAGCAATACTTGCCCTACACGAGCGTCATGAACGCGCTGGAGGTTCAGGCTGACAAGCACGCCGACCGCATTGCGCTGAAATACATCAAGAGTGACGATCTGCTCGAACCTGCAGAGCAGTGGACCTATGCGCAGTTCGTGGCGCAGGTTCGGCGAACAGCAAGACTGTTTCAATCGCTTTGTGGCGCTGAAAAACCGCGGGTGGCATTCCTGCTGCCTGCAATTCCGCAGGCGCACTTCACGCTCTGGGGTGCTGAAGCGGTGGGCATCGCGTGTCCCATTAATTATTTGCTCGGCGAGGAACATATCGCGGAGCTCCTGCATGCCGCGAAGGTCAACGTATTGGTCGTTCTTGGCCCCAACCCCGAGTTGGACATATGGTCGCGGGTAGCGGGTATTCGGCAGCGCGTTCCGCAATTGAAGAACGTCGTGGTGGTGGGAGGTGCAGCGCAAGCTGGTCAGGAGCTGGATTTTGACCAGGCCGTCGCGGCGCAGAGTGACGCTCCGCTGACTACGTCGGCATCCCTGGATGATGTTGCCGCGCTTTTTCACACTGGCGGCACCACAGGCAGCCCGAAGCTAGCACAGCACCAACACCGCAACCAGCTTTGCGCGGCAGCCGGCGCGGCGTGCATGTATGGCGCATCTGATCAAGATGTCATCATCAACGGCTTTCCGCTATTTCACGTGGCGGGTTCTTTTGTATACGGCTTGTCGATGTTCCTGGTGGGTGCCACGGTCGTTTTGCCGACGCTGCTGGGCTTGCGTAACACAGGGTTTGTTTCGCGATACTGGAGTTTCACCGAGCGCGAAAAAGCGACTTTGCTGGCGGCGGTTCCCACGGTCATGTCTTCGCTTCTTACAGTGCCCTTTGAAGGAGTCGACCTGGCGCCTGTCAGGTGTCTGTTGACCGGAGGCTCGCCTCTGCCGCCAGATCTGGCGGATGCATTTGAGCGGCGTTTTGGCATTTCAGTTCGGAACATCCTGGGCATGACGGAGTGTGGTGGCGTGATCGCCATCGAGCCCTGCGCCATGCCGCGTACCGCCGGTTCCGTGGGCTTGCCGATACCGTTCGTAAAAGTCCGGGCGGTCAGTCCTGATGGTGGCCTCTTGCCTCCGGGTGAAGATGGGGAGCTGCAGATTCAAGGAGCCAATGTCAGTCCTGGCTACACCGATTCGACCAAGAACAGCGGTGTGTTCCTGGAGGGTGGGTGGCTGAACAGCGGCGACGTGGGTCACCTCGATTGCCAAGGACGGCTGTATGTGACGGGCCGGGCGAAGGACATGATCATTCGCAGCAGCCACAACATCGATCCGATGATGATTGAGGACACATTGCACAAGCATCCGGAGGTGGCTATGGCCGCTGCAGTCGGTGCGCCCGATGAGTACGCGGGAGAACTACCGGTAGCCTACGTTACCTTGAAACCCGGTGCGACGGCCGGCGTGGAGAGTTTGCTGGCGTTTGCAGAGCAGCACATGCCGGAGCGCCCGGCTGTTCCCAAGAAAATATTCATCCTCGATTCGCTGCCGATGACTGCGATCGGCAAGTTTTTCAAGCCCAGGCTCAGGGAAATGGTGACGCAGGAGGTCATCGACGCCCGATTGGCGCAGCGTTCGCTGATCGGCAAGGTGGCCGCCGAAGTCTGTGCAGACAACAAAGGTATTGAAGTGGTTTTCGACTGTGCGGGCGATCTGGAAGCCGCCGCCGCTGTCAAGGAAATGATGGGACCGTTCGCGTTGCGCTGGCGGCTGGCCGATCAAAACGGCGCGCAAGGAGAGGGCGCATGAGCGGAGCCATTCGTATCGAATCCCATGGCGAACATGTCGCGCTGATCCGCATTGACCGGCCAGCAGCGCGAAACGCTCTTTCGCCGAAAATGCTTTGCGCTCTTGCAGATGCCTTTTTGGCGGTGAGGGCCGATCCGGATGTCCGGGCGGTCGTGCTCACTGGCACGGGCGATGCTGCCTTCTGCTCGGGCGGGGATCTTGGGTTGACCTTGCCGCTCATGACAGGGGCACGGGCGCCGCAGGACGAATACGACCGCCGCTTGCTCGAAGATCCGCGCACCATGGAGGTGTCTTCGCTCCGCGATTTTGACATTGTCAAACCCACTATTTGCGCCATTAACGGCACTTGTTTGGCGGGCGGATTTGAGCTGATGCTGGGTACCGACATTCGGATTGCGGTCGAGCATGCTCAGTTCGGTTTGCCTGAAGTGCAGCGCGCATTGCTGCCCTTCGCGGGTTCAATGGCCAGGCTTCCCCGTCAGGTGCCTTCGGCATTGGCCATGCAATTGCTCCTCACTGGTAGGCCCATCACCGCACAGCAAGCCCTGCAGTGGGGCTTGGTGACGGAATTGCTGCCTAAAGAGCGCCTGCTTGAGCGAGCGCTTGAGCTCGCCGATCAGATCGCCGGCAATGGTCCCGTTGCCGTTCAAGCCGTGCGGCGTGCTGCGATCCAAGGCAGCGGGCTTGCGCTGCGCAGCGCGTTTGTACTGGAAGACGCCGCCAAGCGAGAAGTCATGAGCACGCAGGACGCAAGAGAAGGACCTCTTGCATTCATGGAAAAGCGACCGACGAAGTTCACTGGGCGTTAGTCCGGGTGAGCACACCCTGCAGAGAAAACCATCACAACAAGGAGCAACCGTGTCTTTCATTTCCAAGTACCTCAAACACCGCCGTCAAATTGTTCAGGCCTGTATGGCTGTGGCTCTGGGAAGCCTTGCCGTCGGCGCTCATGCACAGGCCAAATATCCGGATCGCCCGATACGTCTACAAGTGGGTTTTGCTCCCGGAACGGGGCCTGACATTCTGGCGCGCACCCTTGCCAGGGGCATGGCGAGCCAACTCAATGAACAGGTGGTCGTTGAAAACCGTACCGGCGCAGGCGGGCAGATTGCAGCCGCTAACGTTGCGAAGGGCGCTAAAGATGGCTACAACCTGCTGCTGGCAGATGTTTCCGCTATCACCATTGCACCTGCCGCATTCACCAAGATCGGCTATGACCCGGCCAAGGAACTGATTCCGCTCTCCGAAGTCGCCAAAACAGATTTTGTCCTTGTCGTGCCAGGTACTTCTGCGGCCAAGGACGCGCCAAGCTTCATGAAAATGGCAGCAAGCAAGAGCGGAAAGGTTGATTTTGGAACCTTCGGCGCGGGTAGCCCAGGTCATTTTGGCGCGGTCATTCTGGGTCAGATTGGAAACTTTCCGCTGGAAACCATTCATTACCGGCAAACAGGCGATGCCGTCACGGCCACCATCGCTGGTCAGATCGATGGCATCCTGATGTCCACACCGCTGGCCATGGCGCAAATCAAAGGTGGCAAGGTGAGAGGCTTGGCCACCACGGCACCCCAGCGATCCACCCTGTTGCCAGAAATCGCAACGTTTGCCGAGCAGGGCTACCCCAAGGCCGACTTCTCAGCCTGGTTCGCGGTTTTTGCCCCCGCCGGCACATCTGAGCCCATCATGAAGCTTCTCAGCGAAAAAGTGGCGGCGTCGGTCAAGGATCCGGAAATCCAGAAAACGCTGATCGAAGCTGGCTTCTCCGTGACCGGTACGAGCCGCGATGAGGTGACCCGAATGATCGCCGGCGATTCGCAGCGATGGAAAGCGGTAGTGGAAGCCTCGGGGTTCCGCGGTGACAATTGAACCTGGATCCGGCAGTTGACCGCTTGCAATCTTCCGGAAAGCCTCATGAACACTCGAACTCGATGCTCCGATCACGCTCACCCTTTAGGTGAGAGCGCTACGCACCCGATCAGGCCGCCCTCGGGCACGCTGGCGGCGTTGCTCGTTCTTGCAGGCACGAGCCTGCCGCGTCCTCACGTCTTGCCAGCGCACCCGATGACGACCTGCTCGGGCGCGTCCAACTGCCGGATCCAGGTTGAACCTGAAAACCGCAGCTGACCGCTCGTGATCCTAATGAAAGCCGCAGGCCTGCCGTTTCCAGGTGGGATCACTTTGTCCGCTGTCGAAGTTCGCACTAACGCCGAATAGTCCGTGCGGCAACTGCCGCGATGGCGATCCACACGGCAAGCCGCAGGATCATGGCGGCCATTGTGCGAACTTCGTAGGCCCCGCCGCGCCACACATGCCAAAGAAAGGCGGCGAAGACCATGGCCGTCGCCGCTGCAATGCCGACGGACAAGGCGGTTGCCCAAGTCGCCCCACGCCAAAGGCCCAGCCCTGCCAGCACATAGGCGAACCCGATCGAGAAGTTGAACCACAGCACGAATGGGACCACCGCACCCATGTCGACGTTGCCGAAGAGTGCGCGACCTCCCGAAAAAACTGTCGCGACGCCAAAGAGCACGGCAACACCAGCGGCGATGGATTGGCTAAGCGGTCGTGCGGTCATGGCAGCCCTCGGAGGCAGGACACTGGATTGGTTCGGGAAATATAGCAGGTAGCAAGCTTTCAGTAGATCCGCTCATATAGGCTGATGAAGCCGCCTGTTGCACTTTGCAACGATGAAAATCATGCTGGGGGTGATATGGTCCGGGAATGTTGCCGCAGTCTGTCTTGAACCTTCGACTTTCCTGCTTCGCCACCACATGGCGACCTGCTCTTGCTGTACGTGCTGCCCGGAATGCGTTGGGCCTCGCGCTCATCGTAGTACTTTCAGCCTGCGCTATTCGGCCGATCGGCCCAACTGCACCTCCTGTTCGCACCACTCCCTCCAAGGTGCCTGATCGTCAGCCCGAATTGGCCGCATTCAGTGCTCAACTAAGTGGCCGCAATGCGGTGCCTCGTAGCAACAGCGCCGGGCAGGGGACGATTGTGGCGGTGCTCAATCGCAAAACTGGATTGTTACGCTGGAAGCTCAGCTTCGACGGGCTGAGTGGTCCGGTGCGTGCTGCTCATTTTCATGGCCCTGCTATGGACGATGAGGTCGCGAGCCCACTCGTCGCGCTGGGTCAGCGGGGCATCATTAGCCCCAGTGAGGGTCGGGCCGTATTGACGCCCTCCCAGCGGGCCGATCTGCTGGCCGGCCAGTGGTATGTGAACCTGACTACCGAGCGGCATCCCGAAGGAGAGATTCGGGGCCAGTTAATAGAAAAGTAGACCACGACTGGTCCACTAGTGCGGTCGATCAGTCGTAGTGGGGTAGCCGACAAGTACTCGCCATATTGACCTGTGTTTTCCAAGCCTAATGCTGCTCCCGTCAGCACCAAGACGGCAAAAAAAGTAAACTGTAAGGTTATTCCGAAAATGCCCTTGTGAACGCCACCATCGACGTCTCCTTCTTCCCGCGCGACGCCAAGCCGCTTTCCAGTTACAAGCCGTACTGGGCCAAGCGCTTCGGTACCGCGCCATTTCTGCCCACGAGCCGGGCAGAAATGGACGCGCTCGGCTGGGATTCGTGCGACGTAGTGCTCGTGACCGGCGATGCCTATGTTGATCATCCGAGCTTCGGCATGGCGGTGATCGGGCGGGTGCTGGAAGCCCAGGGCTTTCGGGTGGGCATCATTGCGCAGCCTGACTGGCAGAGCAGCGAGCCATTCAAGGTACTCGGTCGGCCCAACCTGTTCTGGGGCGTGACAGCCGGCAACATGGATTCCATGATCAACCGCTACACGGCTGATCGCAAAATCCGTAGCGACGATGCCTACACCCCCGGCGACGTGGGCGGCAAGCGGCCTGATCGGGCTGCCATTGTCTATAGCCAGCGTTGCCGCGAAGCCTACAAGGATGTGCCTATTGTCCTGGGTGGCATCGAAGGAAGCCTGCGCCGCATAGCGCACTATGATTATTGGAGCGACAAGGTCCGGCGCTCCATTGTGGTTGACAGCAAGTGCGACCTGCTGCTTTACGGCAATGCCGAACGTGCCCTGGTAGAAGTGGCGCACCTGCTGGCGCGCCGCGAACCAGTGGAAAACATCACGGACGTGCGCGGCACCGCCTTTGTGGCACGCCATGCGCCGCAGGGGTGGCTAGAGTTGGATTCCACCGAAGTGGATCGGCCCGGCCCCGTCGAGGCGCACCTGAATCCCTACCAGACGACCAGCGAGCAGGCGGCTGCACAGGGCAGTACCTGCGACGCCGAAGCGGGTCGGAAAGCGCCAAAGAATTCTGGCGAGCAACCCTTGCGCTTTGTGCCGCAAGCCGCACGTACGCCCACTGCACAAGCCACAAACACGGATTTCCGCCCGGTGCGTGCACGCACCGTGATTCGGCTGCCCAGCTATGAGCGGGTAAAGTCTGACCCCGTTCTCTACGCCCATGCCAACCGGGTGCTCCACCTCGAGACCAACCCGGGCAATGCGCGGGCGCTGGTTCAAGCGCATGGGGAGGGCACCACCGCGCGCGATGTCTGGATCAATCCCCCGCCCATTCCGCTGACCACGGCCGAAATGGATTATGTGTTTGGGCTGCCCTATGCGCGCAACCCCCACCCTCGTTATGCCGACGCACGGGGCCGACACGACGGAGAAACGAAAATCCCCGCATGGGAGATGATTCGCTTCTCGGTGAACATCATGCGCGGCTGTTTTGGTGGTTGCACTTTCTGCAGCATCACTGAGCATGAAGGCCGCATTATCCAGTCGCGCTCGGAGGAGTCGATCGTCCGCGAGGTCGAGGAAATGCGCGACAAAGTGCAGGGTTTCACCGGCATCGTGAGCGACTTGGGTGGACCCACGGCCAACATGTACAGACTGGGCTGCCGCTCGCCGGCCATTGAAGCTGCCTGCCGTAAGCCCAGTTGCGTCTATCCTGGCATTTGCCAGAACCTCACGACCAACCACGACCCGCTCATCAGCATCTACAAGAATGTGCGCAAGCTGCCGGGCGTCAAGAAAGTTTTGATTGGTTCGGGTCTGCGATACGATCTGGCAGTCAAATCGCCAGCGTACGTGAAAGAACTGGTGCAGCACCACGTGGGCGGCTACCTCAAGATTGCGCCGGAGCATACCGAGGAGGGGCCGCTGTCGAAGATGATGAAGCCGGGCATCGGCAGCTACGACCGCTTCAAGCAGCTTTTCGATAAGTTCAGCAAAGAGGCGGGCAAAGAGCAGTTCCTGATCCCTTACTTCATTGCCGCGCACCCAGGCACGACCGATGAGGATATGCTGAACCTCGCGCTCTGGCTGAAGAAAAACGGCTTCCGGGCTGATCAGGTGCAGGCGTTCTACCCTTCGCCCATGGCCACTGCTACCACCATGTATCACACGGGCCTTAACCCTCTCAAGGGCGTGCACCGTGATGAACGCGCGGAGAAAGTGGACACCGTCAAGGGTGAGCGCCGCCGACGTTTGCACAAGGCTTTCCTGCGCTACCATGACCCCAACAACTGGCCGCTGCTGCGCCAGGCGTTGAACGAAATGGGTCATCCCGAGCTGATTGGCAACAGCAAGCATCACCTCATTCCCACCTGGCAGCCGGTAGGAGACACAGGGTATCAGTCGCCTCGGCGCAAGAACTCGACTGTGGCAGCGGCGCCGGTGGCGACCACCCCAGCTACAAACAAGGCAAGGCGCCAGGTCCCGGCACAACCGAAGCGAGGCGGCATGCTGACCCAGCACACAGGCTTGCCACCGCGCCGAGGGAAGTAAGCCTAATCGTCTACCGGGGCCTGGTGCTCACGTGTGAGTTGTTGCTGCACGGCGGGAGGCGCCACTTCATAGTGTGCCAAGGCCAGTGCATAGCGTCCTTGTCCCGATGTCATGGCATTCAACCGGCTTTGATAGTCAGCAAGTTCCGCCATCGGGGCTTGGCCGGTGATGGTTACTTGGCCGAGGCGGTCGCTGTCGGTGCCGCTGACCATGCCGCGCCTGGAAGACAAATCACCTGTGATGGCACCCATCGCGCTTTCAGGCGCTGTGATCTGTATTCGCGCAACAGGCTCCAGAACCACTGGCTTGGCTTCGCGAATGGCAGACTGAAATGCCCGCTTCCCAGCAGTCACGAACGCGATTTCCTTGCTGTCGACTGGGTGGTGTTTGCCTTCGTGCACGATCACACGCACATCTTGCACGGGAAAGCCTGCAATGACGCCTTCGGCCAGAGCTTCTCGTACGCCTTTTTCTACCGCGGGCATAAATTGCCCCGGGATGGTGCCGCCCTTGACCTGATCAACAAACTCGAAACCGGCACCCCTCGGCAAAGGCTCCACCCTCAGATGGACTTCGCCAAATTGCCCGGCGCCGCCTGATTGCTTCTTGTGCCGGTACTGGGCAGCTGCGGGGGCGGTAATGGACTCCCGATAGGCGATACGCGGCGGGCGCGTAGCGACGTCAAACTTGTGTACGTCCCGCAACCGCTCCAGAAGCGCTCGCAGATGGAGTTCGCCCAGCCCGTACACCACAGTTTCATTGGTGATGGGTAAATGCTCAATGCGCAGGCACGGGTCTTCAGACACTAGCTTGGCGACGATTTCCCACATGCGCTGTTCATCGCCCCGGCGCTTGGGTTCAATGGCGATCCCGTGCACGGCCACCGGGAAAGGCAAGGGTTTGAGGTGTATGTTGTCGTCCTCTGGTGCATCATGCAGCACGGCGTCGAAGTGCAGATCGTCTATCTTGCCAATGGTGCAAATGTCCCCCGGCCCTGCGCTACCGACCTCAATGTGGTTCTTGCCCTGCTGCAAGAATAGATGGCCCACCTTGAACGGCTTGCGCTTGTCGCCGATGTACAGTTGCGTGCCCGGCGTGATCGTGCCCTGGTGGACTCGCACAAAGGCCAGCTTCCCGACATAGGGGTCTATGCTGATCTTGAACACGTGGGCTAGAACATGAGCCGCCGGATCGGGCTGGGCGTGCATTACCCGGAAAGCAGATTCAGACCGGGAGCCAGAGCCAGGGGTGCTACTTGCGTTACCTCGGGAGCCCTTGTCAATGAGAAATTCCGGTGGGTTGCCCTCGGTGGGGTTGGGAAGCAGCTTGACGATAATGTCGAGCAGTTCGGCCACTCCGGCTTCGCTGCGCGCAGACACAAAGCACACCGGGATCAGGTGTCCTTCACGCAACGCGCGCTCCAGCGGTGCGTGTAGCTCACTCGCGTCTACATCGCCTTCGTTCAAGTAGCGGTCAACGAATTCGCCATCAACCTCCACCACCTGTTCGACCAGTGCACGATGGGCATCGGCCACGTCACCAAAATCGCTGTGCCCCTCTCGGTTGTAGAAACAATCCACCACCTTCGTGGCGCCGGCATCGGGCAAGTTCAAAGGCAGGCATTTCTTGCCGAAGGCTTGTTGAATGTCGGTCAGCAGCGAAGGAAGGTCGGCATCCTGAGCATCAATCTGGTTGACGATGATCAGGCAGTCGAGTTGCCGCTCGCCAGCGTACTCCAGCATGCGCTGCGCCATGGGTTCGATGCCGGAGGAAGCATTGAGCACAATCGCTGCCGTTTCCACGGCCTCCAGGGCAGCTAGGCTTTGCCCGATGAAATCCACAGAGCCCGGCGTGTCGATGAGATGAATTCGGCACCCCGCGTGAGTCAGGTGCATCAACGACGACTGCAGCGAATGCTGCGCCTTGACCTCCAGTTGATCATGGTCACTCACGGTGGTGCCGCGTTCCACGCTGCCGTGTGTCGTAATGGCGCCGGTGTGGTGCAGCAAAGCTTCGGCCAGCGTGGTCTTGCCGCTCGCGGCAGGGCCGACCAAAGCCAGGGTGCGGACAGCCTGAACGGATTCGTGTGCTGCGACGGGCATGGTTCGTGTCTCCTTGGCAGAGATTAACGGTGTGCCGGTCGATGCACAAGTGGTTTTATGAAGTTGGCTTGTGCTCAGTCCAGCATCTCAAAGTCAATGAACCCGCGCTCAACGTTCGTTGATTGCAGTTTGGCCCGCACCTTGTCTCCCACTTTCACTTCAGTGCCGCGCGCCACCAGCAGCTTGCCTTCAGCCGGCGGCGAAAAATGCGCATCCAGGTGTTTCCATTGGAGGCACCAGTGATGACACCATCGAACACCTCGCCAATGCGGGATTCGAGCAGCATCGCCGCCTCGGACTTCCTGAGCCGCCGCTCAACCTTGTTGGCCGCGTCTTCCTGCCGAGTGCAGTGCGCAGCCAGGTATTCAAGCTCGCTGTCGGTATACGGGGAGGGGCCGTTGGAGAGGGTGGCTTTGAGCAGGCGGCTGGTAATGAGGTCGGGAAAACGTCGGTTGGGGGCTGTGGAGTGGGTGTAGTCGCGCACGGCCAGTCCGAAATGGCCGATCTTGGGGCCACCAGGGCGCTCTACCACATACTCGCCGCGACCCATCAGTTTGACGATCACCAACGACAGATCAGGAAAGCGCAAGGGATCACGCCGGCGCTGCTTGGCTAAAAATTCCTCCAGCGCACGCGAGTCGGGCTCGGTTGGCAGCGTTTCGCCATATTCTGCAGCCACTTCTGCGATGCGCGCCCACCGCTCCGGGGAGCGCACCACGCGGCGAATAGAGCCGCGGTGTCTGCTGGCCAGGTAGCGCGCTGTCACGCCGTTGGTGGCGACCATGAACTCCTCGATCAGCTGGCGCGCATAATTTTGTTCCTGCTGGCGGATGTCGACGACCTGATCACCCTCGAAGACGGCACGAGGCTGGAAGGTTTGAAACTCCAGCGAGCCTTGTTCGCGCCGCACGGCTCGCAATTGCTGGGCCACGGAATGCTGCGTACGCAACTGCTGCTCCATGCCCGGTACTTGGGCGGCAGCTTCTGGCAACGGCGCTTTTGCATCAAGCCAGGCAGATACAGCGTCATAGGCCAGCTTGGCCTTGTTGAGCACGCGTGCCCGACGGATGCTGGCGCCGGCCATCGTGCCATCGGGCTTGAAAAGCATTTCAGTGACGGTGGCCACCCGGACTTCGCCCGGATTGAGCGAAGTCAGGTCCGTGGAGAGCTTCTCGGGGAGCATCGGAAAGATCCGTGCGGAGGTGTAGACGGAAGTGGTGTTCGCCTCGGCGTGTTGATCGATCGGCGTATTCTTGCGAACCAGGGTGTCGACATCCGCTACCGCCACCAGGATCTTGATCTTGCCGTCCGGTAGCAGTTCACTGACTGTGAGCTGATCAAGATCGCGAGAGTCGTCGTTGTCGATGGAGCACCACAGCAAACCAGTCAGATCGGGAAGGCTTTCTTCTCCATCAGCTTCGTCGCTGTTGATGGCTTCAAGCTGACGCAGCGCGGCATTGGAGAACTCCGGCTTCAAACCACGCTCGCGCATGGCGGCTACGGCCAGTTCGGCCAATTCTTCTTTCTGGTGAGGGTGCAATGGCATGAGGGCTTTCAGAAGATTGCTTCGCGGCCAAGCTGCGAGTTATGAGCCATCTTAAAGGTATCAGATGATTCCGCCATGCACCTCTGTTTACCACCTCACTCCAACGTAAAGAGGGGTATGTCGTGTTTAATCGCCAACGCATCCAGTTGCCCCCGCGTCTTGGTGGCTGCCCATCGCTCGATAGCGTGACGTGTTTCAGGCGCGAAAAGCGCCTCCATGTTGGCTGCGGGCACACCGACTAGCTTGCACAAGGCAGCAGCGAAGTGCGGCTCCAGGGCGGCGAAGGCTACACGCCCGTCTTTGCATGCGTACACCCTGTACCCAGCATGCGCGCCGCCCACGGTTCCGGTGGCCTGCGTCAAACCCCATGTGCGTGGCAGTGCGAGCCACCGTGCCGCGTCAGAGAGTGCGATTTCCTGACGGGTGCCTTTGCCGCTTGTTCTGGCGGTCAGCACGGCGGCCAGTACGGCTTCGCTACACATCAGGGCGCCTGCCATGTCCGCGAAAAGTGTGGCCGGAAGATCAAGCCCCGGCACTAGTCCGGCCTCTGCAAGATAGGTGAGGTCGTGCCCGGGCTCCTCCGCTCGCTTGCCCGGCGCGCCGACGATGGTCACCAGCGAAAGCTGAGGGTGGTGGGCCTGCAACGTCTTCCAGTCGAGCCCGAGCTTGGTCAAGGCTGAGGGGCGAAAGGAGGTGACCAGTACATCCGTACGGGCCAGTTCCCGATGCAATGCCAATTGGCCCTTCTCGCTCTTCAGATCTGCCGCCAGAACGCGAACCCCTTGATGCATGGCATCGTAGGCGTGGCGGGCATACTGACCCATGGGATCAGACGTTGAGGCGCCGGGCGGCTTGGGGGGCTCCACCTTGGTGCATTTGGCTCCCCAGCTTCGCAGCCGCATCAGGGCGGCTGGTCCGGGAAGGTTAAGCGCGAGGCTGGCAACGCGCACGCCTCGCAGGGGCTTGATTTTGGAAGGGCCGGTCATGCTGTCCTATTAAGCAAGGCCGGCCGCATTCATTCAGGGTTTGATTGAACCAAATTCCAGCGGCAGGCCAACGTAGTTTTCTGCGATTGTCCTCAATCCGCTTTCAGAATGCATCAAATAATCCAGTTCTGCGTTTTGGAACTTGGCGGTAATCGCTTCGTCATGCGGGAAGCGGTGCATCAATTGCGTGAACCACCATGAGAATCGCTCCGCACGCCAGATGCGCGCCAGGCATTTGCGCGAATAATCATCGATTCCCGCTTCGCTCTGGTCTTTATAGTATTCCACGATCGCATCAAAGAGAAACTTGACGTCGGTGGCTGCCAGGTTGAGGCCCTTGGCGCCCGTTGGCGGCACAATGTGGCCGGCATCGCCCGCCAGGAACATGCGGCCAAAGCGCAGGGGCTCGGTTACAAAGCTTCGCAGCGGTGCAATGCTCTTTTCAATCGAGGGGCCGGTAATCAGATCGCGCCGGCCCTTGTCATCAAGGCGAAGCTTCAATTCTTGCCAGAAAGCGTCGTCGGTCCATTCCTCGATCTTGTCGGTCAGTGGCACCTGAAGGTAGTAGCGGCTACGCGTGTGGCTCCGCTGGCTGCAAAGGGCGAAGCCGCGAGGGCTGTTAACGTAGATCAGCTCGTCGTTTACCGGTGGTGTGTCAGAGAGCAGGCCCAGCCAGCCGAACGGGTAGACTTTTTCGTATTCTTTGATCGCGCTTCTCGGGGCGCTTGCACGGCACACACCATGAAAGCCGTCGCAGCCGGCAATAAAGTCGCAGTCGATGCGCTCGCTCAGGCCGTCCTTCTCGTAAGTTACATAAGGTTTGGCCGTATCGAAATCGTGCACTTGCACATTCTGGGCTTCGTAGATGGTCGGCAATCCGACGCTGCTGCGGGCATCCATCAGATCGCGGGTTAATTCCGTCTGGCCATAGACCATGACGTTCTTGCCGCCCGTCAATTTGTTCAAATCCACACGGTGGCGTTCGCCGCCGAACAGCATCTCGATGCCGCCGTGAACCAGGCCTTCCTTGTGCATGCGGGTGCCTACGCCGGCCTCATCCATCAGATCAATGCACACTTGCTCCAGAATGCCCGCGCGGATGCGGCCCAACACGTATTCACCTGAGACCCGCTCGACGATCACGGCATCTATGCCGGCTTTGTGCAACAACTGGCCGAGCAGAAGGCCTGAAGGGCCGGCGCCGATAATGGCGACTTGGGTGCGCATGGGAATCTCCTTGTTTTGGTGGATGGGCAATCAACCGCTTAGCTTAGTTTGACCTGTCCGCCTGCGCCAGCGTGACTTTGGTCAATTGCGCGATCATGAGATCATGTGCGCGATAATCGCGCAATACTCACGCATATCCAGATGACCATAGCCCGCGCCGATACCATTGATGGCCTTGTCAAGGGGCTGGCTGTGCTTGAAAGCTTCGATACCGAGCGCCAGCGCCTGAATGCCACCCAGACGGCCGAGCGTGCCGGCTTGACTCGCGCAGCCGCACGACGCCACTTGCTGACCTTGGCGCACCTGGGCTACCTGGAAACCGATGGCAGCCATTATTGGTTGAGCCCGCGGGTGCTGCGCTTCTCCGGTGCGTACCTGGCGTCGGCCCGTCTACCGCGTGTCATTCAGCCGACGCTCAACAGGCTGGCGGCAGAAACGCAAGACGCCTACTCTGCGGTCGTGCTGGACAGCGACGAGGTGGTGATCGTCGCGCGCGGAGCCGGTGCGGGCCCAGTCACCCGGATGCTGGCATACGGAATGCACCTCGGCGCGCGCTTGCCTGCGCACGCCACATCCACAGGCCGGGTTCTGCTGGCTGCGCTGCCACAAGATGAATTGGCTGAATGGCTGGCGGGGCGGGTTTTGCCCAGGCTGACGCCACGCACCACCACCGGCCTGCGCGAATTCAAGGCGTTGCTGGCAGAGGTCGCAGAGAAAGACTATTGTGTTGCGAGCGAAGAGCACGAATTGGGCGTGCATGCGGTTGCAGTACCCTTGCGAAACCCGCAAGGCCGCGTGGTGGCGGCGCTGAACGTGATCGTTTCGCCAGGGCAGTTGCAGGAAACGTCCCAACTCGAAAGAGCGCTGGAGCGTCTGCGCAATGCGGCGCGGGAGTTGCGGCAGATGTTGTAGATAAGGGGAGGCTCACAGCGTTTCAGGCGTAGAGCGCCTCGATCTCTGGCGCATAGGTTTTGTAAATGCTGGAGCGCCGTACCTTCATGGTGGCGGTGACCTCGCCGTCGTCGTGATCCAGCTCTTTGGTGAACAGGTGGAATTTGCGAATGTGGGAAACCTGTGCGAGCCTTTGGTTGCCTGCATTCACTTCCTGCTGAATCAGCTCCCTGACGGCCGGATTTTCAACAAGCGACCGGAAGTGGGTGTAGGCAATGCGTCTGTTTTCGGCCCATTTTCCAACCGTTTCATAGTCGATTTGAATGAGCGCACCCACAAATTTGCGTCGTTCGGCCACCACAATGCATTCCTTGATGAAGGGGCTGGCCTTCATGGCGTTTTCGATCTCGGAGGGCGTGAGGTTCTTTCCCCCGCAGTGATCATGATGTCCTTGAGGCGGTCCACGATTTTCAGCTGCCCTTGTTCCAGGCGGACCACATCACCGGTGTGCAACCACCCGTTCTGAACAGCTTGCAGTGTGGCTTCGGGGTTCTTGTAATACCCCACGAACACCATTTCTCCTTTGACCTGAAGTTCCCCTGATTCACCGATGCGCCACTCGACGCCATAGGTGGGGGTACCCACGGTGCCGATGACCACTTGGTCGGGAGAATGGCCGGTGACCATGCCAGTGGTTTCAGTAAGCCCATAGACTTCCAGAAGCGGGACGCCGATCACACGGAAGAAGCGCACGACGTCCGGAGGAATGGGGGCCGCACCGGTAAGCGCCACGCGGGCCTTGCGCAAACCGGTGAAGTTTTGCAGGGCTCGCAGCACTAGCAGGTAACACAGCCCAAACTTGAGTTTCTCAGCCAGACTCCAGTCGATTCGCGGCTTGTTGGAGAATTTTTCGCAGGTGCGCATGGCCCAGTTGAAAATTCCTTGCCGAAGCGCGCCAGCCTCCTGGATCTTGATGCTGATGGAGGCATGCATCTTCTCCCAGATGCGAGGCACTCCAAGGAACATCGTGGGAGCGACTTCGCGGAGATCTTCTTGAACGGTGCGGATCGATTCACCGAAGTTCACCTGAGACCCAAGGTAAACGGGCACGAAGGTCGTGCACATCTGCTCGGCCACGTGGCACAGCGGGAGATAGGAGAGGTGAGAGGTTTCCACTGACAACCGCAACCTTTCTACAATACCGTAGACCACACCCCGCATGTTACGGTAGGAGATCAGTGCGCCCTTAGGCTTTCCGGTGGAGCCGGAGGTGTAGATCATGAGGCCCACGTCATCGAGTTGTTGGCGGGCCAGGGTTTTTTCGACTTGCTGCACGTCGCCTTGCGAGGCTCCCAGCCTTTCAACGTCCGCAAAGGTGCTGATCAGTGCACGGGTTTCCTCAGGGTAGTTTCGAAGTCCCTTGGTTTCGATGATGATGATTTTGCGGAGCCTCGGAAGCTCGTTCAGAGCCTCCAGGATTTTGTCTGTCTGTTCCTGGTCTTCGCAGACGACGATCTCGATGTCGGCGTGGCCGACCACGTAGGACACCTCAGAAGTCGGGCTGGTGGGGTATACGCCCACGGTGACGCCTCCGACCAGGCCGGTGCCCATCTGGGCCAATACCCACTCGATCCGGTTCTCCGAAAGCACGCCGACATGCCCATGCTCCGACAGGCCAAGCTGCTTCAATCCCATTCCGAATGCTCTGGCACGGTCGAAATATTGCGCCCAGGTGTATGGCGTCCAGATGCCAAAATCCTTCTGGCGGATCGCCACGCGATGGGCATCGGTGCGAGCCCGCTCGCAGAGCATCTGCGGGAGAGTGAGTTCAGGAAGCGGGGAGGGTTGCATAGGTCGGGGTTCGCCTGGATGGCCGGTTTGATGAGCGCCGTCTGGAAAACAGTTCAGGAAAGCCAGCGCTTGCGACGCTTGTAGTGCTTGAGTTCCTTGAAGCTTTTGGCCTCGCCATCGCCTTCCATGCCCAGATAAAACTCGCGTACGTCCGGATCATTGGCGAGGCGCTCTGCGCTTCCGTCAATCACGATTTTTCCGTTCTCCATGATGTAACCTTGATGCGCTACGGCGAGTGCGACCGTCGCGTTCTGCTCGACCAGGAGCATGGAGGTGCCCGCCTCCGAGTTGATGCGCACAATGATTGAGAAGATGTCTTCGACCAGCTTGGGAGATAGTCCCAGGGAAGGTTCGTCCAGCAGCATCAGCTTGGGTTTGGCTATGAGTGCCCTGCCAATGGCCAGCATCTGCTGCTCGCCGCCCGAGAGGTACCCCGCAAGCCCCTTGCGGCGCTCATACAGACGCGGAAAAAAGGTGTAGACCATGTCGAAATCCGGCTTCACGCCTGAGCGCCCGCTGAGCGCGTAGGTGGCTGCCACCAGGTTTTCCTGTACGGTGAGGTCACCGAAAACCCGGCGGCCCTCCATGACGTGCGACATCCCTGCCCGGACAAGCGCCTGCGGTGCATGCTGGTTGACGGGCTCACCTGCAAATAGAATGCTGCCTTGCTCCAGCTCGGCATCATCGATTTTCAGGAGACCCGAAATCGCCTTGAGCGCCGTTGATTTGCCGGCGCCATTACTGCCCAGAAGGGCCACGATGCGCCCACGCGGCACGACTAGCGAGAGTCCTCGCAGCGCCTGTACCACCTTGTTGTAAACGACCTCGATGTTGTTCACCTCGAGGACAATATCCGCACCACTGTGAGCCATCGCGTCAGTCGCCATGTCTTACAGGGCAATCCAGTCTGAGGCGGCTACCATTTTTTGTGCTTTCATGTCGGCCCTGTAGACGCGCCCGACGGGAATGGAGTTGCCCTTGATGGTGATTGGGGTGCCGATGATGCCGCCCGTATCGAAGTCCTTGATACTGTTCAATGCCTCTTTCAGGTTCTTGCCGTTCAGCTCCTTGCCTGCGTCAAGCGTTCTCTTGGCAGACTCCACAAACAGCATGGTGGTTAAAAAGCCCTGGATGTAGGCCGTGCTCTGGTACTCGGGGCGCATGTTGCGGATCTTCTCGAGCATCGGGGCTTTTTCCGTGTCGTAGTAGTAGCGGAACGGCATGACGCCCATGAAGCCGTCAGCACCTTCGCCCATTTTCATGACGGTGGAGCTGTCCATGGTCCAGAAGGTGCCCATCCATTTGCTGGTCATGCCTTGCTGTTTGCCTTGCTGAATGAACTCAGGAATGGGCGCCAGGATGTAGCCATGGAAGATGGTGTAGTCTGGTGCCGCCCGGCGTAGCTTGATGACTTCGGTCGACACGTCCACGCTGCCCGCAGGCGTCATGATCTTGACCGGAACCGATAGCCCCAGCTTCTTGGCTGCGGCTTCACTTTCATCTATAGGGTCGCGCCCGAACTCGGAGTCTGAATAGACAAAAGCTACCTTGGCGCCTGGTTTTTCCTTGGCAATGTGCCGCAGGAGAATCGTGAACATTTCGGTGTAGTCCGGGCCTACGAGGAACTGCTGGGGGTATTTCTTGGGGTCGTTCAGTTCGGTGGCAAAGGATGCGCCCGCCATCAAAATTTCGCCAGTGCGCATCAGCTCCGGGTTGATGGTCTTGGCGAAGCCAGTGGAGTCGCCGTAGTAGAGGTGTACCTTGTTCTGGCTGATGATCTTCTTGTAGGCCGCAACCGAAACATCGACCTTGTAAGCGGTGTCTTCAGGAACGTAACGGAGCTTGCGCCCTTTGATGCCGCCGGCATCATTGACGATCTTCACGTAGTCGGAAATGCCTGCGTTGATGCCTACGCCCGCGAACGCGAAGACGCCGGTCATGGGAATGGAACCGCCGATCACGATGTCGTCATTGCGGCCTTGCGCCTGGACGAGCAAAGGAGCAGCAAGGCTGGCACCAGCGGCGGCCACCAGGGTTCTGCGGCGAAGGGATGGGGTTGCTGAGTTCATGATTGTCTCCTTCTCGGTTAAAAAACGGGGCATGCGCGTTCGTTCCTGTTCAGTTGCGGAACGGCCAGAGGTGGAAGAAGCGGCGAATGCGCCGCCATATTTCCGCCAGGCCGTGGGGCTCGAACACAAGGAATCCAACAATGAGCAGACCGAACACAATGGTCCGAATGGGCGACAGGTACACCGTCATTTCGTTTCCACCCGGCAGCGCATCTACTACAAACTTGAGAAGCTCGGGGACCATGGTCATGAACAGAGCACCCAGGATGCCGCCAAGAATGCTCCCCATGCCACCGACGATGATGGCGGCCAGGAAAAAGATGGACATCACCAGTGGGAAGCTTTCCGGCGTGACCACACGGAAAAAATAGGCCCACAGGCCACCTGCCACGCCCGCATAGAACGACGAAAGGCCGAATGACATCAGCTTGTAGCGGAGCAACGGAATACCCAGGACTTCCGCCGAGATGTCTCGGTCGCGAATGGCAATGAACGCTCGCCCGATGCGTGTGCGCAACAGGTTGGCCGCTCCGAACAGCATAAGAATGGTGACCGGCATGATGACCCAGTACAGCCGAAACGAGGTGTCCAGCGGCAACCCGAAAAAAGACGCCGGTTGAACACTGAGGCCGCCGGTGCCCCCGGTGAAATCAAAGTTCGCGAACAGGAAGTGCGCTATGAAGGAGGCAGCGATGGTCACAATGGCCAGGTAGAGGCCTTTCACGCGCAGCGACGGAATTCCCACCACAATGCCGCCCAACATGGCTACCACCCCACCGGCCAGAATATTCAGCAGGAAGGGCGTGCCCAGCCGGGCCTGCATGATCGCTACAGTGTAGGCACCCAGTCCCATGAACGCGGCTTGGCCCAGGCTCACCAGGCCGGTGTAGCCCGTGAGCAAGTTCAGGCCTGTGGCGCTCGCGACGTTGATGCTGACCAGACACGCGAGGTAGAGCCAGTAGTCATTCGCCACGAACGGGAAAATCAGCACCAGCGCAACAGCTACCACCAACCAGATTTTTTGTGTCTGGGAATCGAAAAGAGCCGCGTCGGCTACGTAGGTTTCCTTGAAGGTTCCAATTCTCATGAGGTGCGCCTGCTGCTCAAAGTCTTTCGATGTCGCGTGTGCCGAACAGACCATAAGGCTGCACGAGCAGAACCGCCACGAGAACCAGGAATGTGGCCAGCAGCTTGTACTCACCACCCAGGTAGGCGCCGGCGAGCGCTTCAACCAGTCCGATGAGCAAACCGCCCAGGAGGGCGCCTAGAACACTGTCGAGCCCGCCCACAATGACCACGACGAGGACGGATAGCCCGAAGACACCCATGGTTGAGGAAATGCCTCCGATTGCCCCGACGATGATCCCGGAGACGGCCGCGATCATGGCCGCGACGACCCAGGCTAACGAGAAAACGCGCGGGACATTGATGCCCACCGCATAGGCCGCCGCCTGGTCGCTTGCGGTCGCGCGAAGGGCCACGCCGCCCCGCCAGAAACGAAAGAGCAGCAAGACGACGGCAATGAACACGATGGCTGTGATGGCGCCCCAGAACACCTTGGGAGCCAGAAACGCATCTCCCACCATGATCGGTTGGGAGGGCATGAACTCAGGCAAGCGCCTTTGGTCGCCGGACCAGATGGTTTCCACGAGACCGGCCAGCACCGAGGCCAAACCAACCGTCACCATGAATGCCGAGATGGGGGGGCGCCCGAGCAACGGCCGGATCATCGTTTTTTCGACGATGGCCCCCAGCAGTCCGCAGCCAAGCATGGCTGCTGGAATGGCGGCCCAGATCGGCAGGGCGAGCATTGATGCAAAGGTGAAGAACAGATACCCGCCTATCATCAGGAGCTCGCCAATGGCGATGTTCACCACCCTGGTAGCCTTGTAGACGATCACGAAGGCCAGAGCCGCCAGCGCATACAGACCGCCACCGGCAATGCCGGTGAGCGCCACTTCAAACAGGTAGCCCCAATCCATTACGCCACCTCCTTGGCAATGCCGGCGTGCAGCTTGCGGCGAAGCTCGCCGACATCGCCAGAGCCCATGTAGGCGCGGTTCACTTCGGGGTCTGCCTGGACTTCCGCAGGCAGGCCCTGCGCGATGACTTGACCGAAATTCAGCACCACGACGTGATCGGACAGATCCATCACCATGCCCATGTCGTGCTCGACCATGAGCACCGTGACACCCCATTCCTCGCGAACATCCAGAATGAATCTGGCCATGTCTTCCGTTTCTTCACGGTTCATGCCGGCAACAGGCTCATCCAGGAGTAGTATTTCAGGCTGCATGGCTAAGGCACGCGCCATTTCGACACGCTTTTGAAGCCCGTACGGTAGCGATGCCACGGAAGCGTTGCGTATGTGGTCAATCTCCAGGAAGTCGATGATCCGCTCTTCGATTTCCCGGCGCAGCTCGGCTTCCTCGTTCCGTGCGCGCCCCATGTAGAACAGCGCCTCAAGTACGTTGGTCTTTAGGCGTGAGTGACGCCCCAGCTTGATGTTGTCCAGCACGGTCATGCCGCGGAACAGGGCGATGTTCTGGAAGCTGCGACCCACCCCGAGTTTTGCTCTCTGGTGCGTGGGCACGCGTGTGATGTCTTCCCCCTTGAAGAGTATGTGCCCGCTCGTTGGTCTGTAGAAACCCGACACGGTATTGAAAAGAGAGGTCTTCCCGGCGCCGTTCGGTCCGATCACGGCGGTAATGGAGTGGGGCTTCACGTCAAAGCTGACGTCTGCCAGCGCCCTGACCCCGCCAAAGGCGAGGGTGACGCCCTGAACCTGAAGAAGGGATGGGTGAGCCAACGGGGCTTGGCTGGCTGGATGCGGAGGTGGGCTCGAACTCATGCGCCGCACTTTCCTGGTAATGGGATGCCCGGGAAAATCGAGCACGCGGGTTTCAGCAGTGAATAGGGGGAAATGCCACTGCGAAATTTTTCGTTGCTTCGAGAAATCAAGTCGAATTTCCTCCGGCGTCGGCCAAGCTTGTATGCTCAGCGAAGATTAGCAACAGACTCTCAGGCAATTAGTCATCGCGAAGACAAATGGACAAAAACTTTGGCGGGGTTATCCCTGAGAAGCCGGCGCTGCCTGCCGTGTTTCGAGATTTGGAAGACCTTGTACTCCAGTCAGGGTGGACCAAAGGCCTCGAGCGGTCGGTGGTGGACCATGTGCTGGGCAGCATGCATGAGCGCTATGTGCCGACAGGTGGATTTGTGGCTCAATCTGGCGCCCCGGTTCAAGACTGGATTGGCGTGATCAGTGGGTTGGCAAAGATGTCGGTCACCACATCTGATGGCCGGCTTTCCACGCTGATTGGCGCGCCACCGGGAACCTGGTTTGGCGAAGGGTCGCTGATCAAGAGTGAAGCTCGGCGATACGACGTGGTGGCCTTGCGCCCTACCCGAATTGCGCTAATGCCGGCACGCATTTTTGAATGGCTGCGCGAGACAAGCATTCCGTTCAACCACTACCTGCAGCACCTGCTGAACGAACGTTTGGCCCAGTTTGTGGGCTTGCTGAAGAGTCAGCGCCTGCAGGGTACCGACGAGCGAGTGGCGCATTGCCTGGCGACTCTGTTTGACTCGCCCCTGTTCCAGGAACCCTATTTCCTTGAAGTCAATCAGGAGGAAGTGGGCTTGCTGGCGAATGTGTCTCGCCAGAGAGCCAACCTGGCCTTGAAGCGACTGGAGGAGTTGTCACTCATTCGGGTGGAATTCGGCGGCCTTGTCGTGCTCGACATGGCTGGGCTGAAAAGCTTTGGTCGCGAACCGAGCTAGTGTCCTGAGTTGTAAGTTCGTTGAAGAAACAAATCTGCCGAAATCGGTGTCAGGCAAGGAACAAAACGCAGTCATACCGATTGGTATCGCGAGGCTTTGTGACGCAGCATGGCGGCGATTGTCGGTGGATTTGTTCAACGAATTTGCAATTCAGGACACTAGTGCCCGGCCAAACGCCCTGTTAAACCCCCAGGTGTTGCTTCAGCAGTTCAGGCTGGTCGATGATTTCCTCTGAAGTGCCCTCAAACACCACCTGACCCTTGACCAAGATGACGTTGCGATCGGTTACTTGCGTCACTTGCTTCCAGTTCTTGTCCACGATGACGCTGCTGATGCCGCTTTGACGAATGACGTCGCAGATGCGCCAGATTTCCCGGGCGATCAGCGGGGCCAGGCCTTCAGTGGCTTCGTCGAGTATGAGCACGTCAGGGTTGGTCATAAGTGCGCGGCCGATGGTCAGCATTTGCTGCTCTCCGCCACTTAGTTGCTGGCCGCCATGATTCAAACGTTCCTTCAAACGAGGGAAAGTGTCCAGCACGCGCTCATAGGTCCAGTCGCGCTGGCCTTTAGTGCCGGGGCGGGCGGCCATTTTCAGGTTTTCAACCACGCTCAGGTTGCCGAAAATGCCGCGCCCTTCAGGAACGTAGGCTACGCCGAGCTGCGCGATCTCGTAAGGCGCCCGGCCGGTCATGGGTTTGCCCATGACCAGAACGCCTCCAGCGCGCGGCTTGACCAGCCCCATGATCGATTTGAGCAGGGTGCTCTTGCCCATGCCGTTGCGTCCCATCAAGCCGATGGTTTCTCCGCGCCGCACGTGAAAATCCACCCCGCGCAGGATGTGGCTGGCACCGTAATAGCTGTGCAGCCCGATGGCGCGAATCATTTCATCGGCATCTGGCCGGGCGACCGCCTGGTCCCAGGTCTTTCGCTGGCCCAGCGGATCGTTGGGGTCGTCAGGAAGATTGGCGTTTGCGTTGGTGGCCATCACTCTTCTCCCAAGGCGTTGGTGACCATCATTCTTCTCCCAAGTAGGCGGCCTGGACGCCGCGATCACTTCGGATGTCGGCAGGCAGGCCGCTCGCGATGACGGTGCCGTTCACCATCACGGTGAGATGGTCGGCCAGGGCGAAAATGGCGTCGATGTCGTGCTCCACCAGCATCATGGCGTGCCGCGACTTGATACGCAGCAACAGTTCGACCATGCGCTCGGCTTCCGCCACACCCATGCCGGCCAGGGGTTCGTCTAGCAACAGAACTTCTGGCTCGGTGGCCAGTGTCATGGCGATCTCGAGTTGGCGCTGCTCACCATGACTGGCCGCACCGGCAATCGTGTTGCGGCGGGAGGTCAGGCCGGCCAGTTCCAACGCGGCTTCCGCTCGCTCCTTGACTTTCGCATCGCCAGATGCGGTCCGAAACCAGCGGGCCGGATTCCAGGGCTGTTGCGTGGCACGAGACTGTGCCGCCAGGCGTACGTTGTCCCACACGGTGAAGGGCGGAAAAATGTTCGTCTTTTGGTAGCTTCGGCCGAGTCCCAGGCGCGAAATTTCTTCAGGTGCCGCCCGTGTAACATCATGCCCGCCCAGCACGATGCTGCCCGAGGTGGGGGGCAGGTCGCCGGAGAGCAGGTTGGTGAGGGTGGATTTGCCCGCACCGTTGGGCCCGATGACGACGTGGATGCGGTCGCGCCATAGCTCGAGCGAGACGTCATTCACGGCCGCCAGACCGCCGAACTTCTTGGTCAGGTTCTTGGCAGACAGCACGACTTCACTCATCGCCGGCTCCTTTGCGCTGCATGAGTTTTTGCAAGATACCTAGCAAACCACGAGGCGCAAAACAGATGACCAGCACAATGAACATGCCCATCCAGAGCTGCCAATGCTTGCCCACCCTGAAGTTGCCAATGTCTGGGAGGTCCTTGAACAGCTCCAGCATGAATTCGAATGCGAAGGCGCCGACAATGGCCCCGGCGAAGTTGCCCATGCCGCCGAGGATGATCATCATGATGACGTGTGCGCTTTGGTGGAACCCCATCAGCTCCGGGTTCACGAAGCCCGTCTGAGCACCCCAGAGGTAACCGGCGAGGCCGGCCAGTGCGCCAGCCAGGGTGAAAGCCGTCAGCTTGTAGCTGAAGCTACCAAAGCCCACGGCTCGCATGCGGTGTTCGTTCACGCGAATACCCGACAGCGCGCGGCCGAAGGGGCTCCACAGCAGGCGGCGAAGGAAGGCGTAAACCACAATCAGGCAAAACAGGGTGAAGTAGTAGAAAACGGTCTTGTTCTCAAGATCGAATAATCCCGCGTCAGGCCTGAAGTTGATGTAAATGCCGTCTGACCCGCCGAGCGCTCTGTTGTCGAAAAACAGGAAGAACACCATCTGGGCGAAGGCCATGGTGACCATGATGAAGTAGATGCCCTTGGTGCGCACGACAAAAAAACCGATCACCAGGGCAGCAGCGCCTGCCGCCAGCACGGCGACTGGCAGTGTCCACCACAGACTCACAGGTTCACCCTGCGGGGTGAGAAAGGCGAGGGTGTAGCCTGCAATGCCGAAGTAGGCGGCGTGCCCGAGCGAGACCAGTCCGGTGACGCCTTGCAGGAGGTCGAGGCTCATCGCGAAGATGGCCAGAATCATCATGCGCGTGACCATCTGCTGGTAGAACTCGCTGCCCACGAAGGGGAAGGCGGCCAGGGCAACAAAGCCCAAGGCCAGTACGACCTGGATGCCGCGCGGCAGGGTTTCGAGGTGGGATTTTGGCGCGCTCATTGCTTGAACAGCCCTTCAGGCTTCCATAGCAGCACAGCTGCCATCAACATGTAAACCAGCATGCCTGCTACCTGAGGCAGCAGAACCTTGCCAAACGTATCGACCAGGCCTACGAGCAGAGCGGCGATCAACGCACCCCGGACGGAGCCGATGCCGCCAATAACCACCACCACAAAGCACATGATGAGCACTTGCGACCCCATGTTCGGGTACACGCTGGAGACGGGGGCGGCGATCATGCCGGCCATGGTGGCCAGCGCCACGCCGATCGCGAAAACGACCGCGTGTATGAGCTTGATGTTGATTCCCAAGGATTCGGTCATTTCGCTGTTGAATGCACCGGCGCGGATCTTCATGCCCAGGCGGGTCTTGTTGATGAGCAGGTACAGGCACACGGCCAGCAGCACGCACACCCCCATCATGAAAAGACGGTACACGGGGTATGACTGGTTTTCGGTGAGGGTAAGCGAGCCGTTCAGGAGTGCGGGAATGGCCACGCCATGGACATCATCGCCCCATAGCAGGGAGCGAGCCTCTTCAAAGATGTAGATCAGACCGAACGTCAGCAAGACTTGGTCGAGATGATCTCGGTGGTAGAAGTAGCGAAAGAGCAGTCGCTCCAACAGCAGGCCGAAAGCGACGGAAAGTATGGTTCCAACAATGATGGCCAGTGTGAAGCTACCCAGCAACCCACTCAGCGAGTAGGCAAGGTAGGCTCCTAGCATGTAAAAACTGCCATGGGCGAGGTTGACCACGCCCATGATCCCGAAGATCAGCGTGAGCCCGGCCGCAAGCATGAACAGCAGCAGTCCGTACTGGACGCTGTTGAGCAACTGAATCAGAAAATTGGCGAAGTCCACGGAGTAGTCCGAGTTCTGTCAAAAAAGCAAGCACCGAAAACCGGGCAAAAAAAGGCCGCAGCCGAGCAAGGTGCCAGGGGCACGCCAGATCCGTGAAACTGGCCGTTCGCAGGCAGTCTCGCGTATCTGGCTTCGCCTGGCCGCCCCTTCACAGGGGGCAGGCGCGTGAGCGCGAAAAGGGAGTGGCCTATCCTTTCAGGAGATTGGCTTTGTTACCCCATTTTGCAGCCAGCACCGGGATCCGCCAGCGCCTTGGCAGCAATGCCCAGGACCTTGTTGTCGCCCTTTTCAACCACGCGGAGGTAGATGTCCTGGACCGGATTGTGAGCCTTGCTCATGGTCCACTTGCCGCGGGGGCTATCAATCACCGTGGTTTCCATGGCCTTGTACAGGGCAGCTTTCTTGCTCAGGTCGCCATTGACAGCGGTGAGCCCTTGAACCAGCAACTGACCGGAGTCATACCCCTGCACGGAATAGACGTCAGGTTGCATTTTGAACTGGCTGGCATAGGCGGTACGGAACTGCTTATTGCGTGGGGTGTCCAGAGAATCCGCGTAGTGCAGCGTGGAGTAAACCCCTTCGGCGGCTTGCCCTGCTGCTTCCAGAACGCCTTCGGTGAGGAAGCCGGAGCCGTAAAGCGGAATCTTGTCTTTCAGGCCCGCAGCGGCATAGTCCTTCATGAACTTGGCGGCACCGGCGCCTGCGAAGAAACAGGCCACGGCATCGGGCTTGAGCGATGCAATCTCTGTGAGCAGAGCCTGAAACTCGACGTTCGGGAATGGAAGGCTAAGTTCCTTGATGATGGTGCCGCCCGCCTTCGTGTAGCTTTCCTTGAAGCCCTCCAATGCGTCGTCGCCAGCGGCATATTTCCAGCTGATCCAGACGGCGCGCTTCAGACCTTTGTCCATCATGGGCTTGCCCAAGGCCAGGGTGGGCTGGCTGTTGGTGAAGCTGGTGCGAAATACGTTGGGTGCGCAGAGCGCCCGAGTGGCCGCGAGGACGCCGGCATTGGGGATGATGTTCAGCACCCCGCTGTCGCGCGCCACTTTATGAATGCCCATTTGCACACCGGAGTGCACTGTGCCGATCAGCACGTCCACCTTGTCTCGCTGGACCAGTTTGGAGGCGTTTTCCACACCTTTGGAGGGTTCCGACTCATCATCTACCTTGAACCACTCGATTTCGCGCCCACCCAGCTTTCCGCCTTTTTCGGCGATCGCCATGCGCACACCGTTTTCAATCGCGACACCGAGTTGCGCAAAGGTGCCGGTGTAGGGCAGCATGAAACCCACACGGATCTTGTTGCTCTGGGCACGCACTATTTGCGGGAGCAGCAGGCCAGCAGAGCTGGCGCCGATCACCGCCGCGCTGCGCGAGAGCACCAGGCGACGGCTAAGAGAACGGGAAGACGATTCATTCATTGCGGCAACTCCTTTAGGTGTCAAATGTCTAGCGTGACGGAGGGATTGTTCTTGATCTGCCTGTCTGTAACCATATGAGTTATCCCTAAGACTTAACGCCGCAGGCTAGCGCTTGCGTTTTTCGCCTAGGATTCACACGGAATCAATGCCCACATTGCATGACCCATTAAAGGCAAAAACATGAAATAAAATGCGCATTGAGAGGCAGTATATTTCATGTGTTGGCTGCGGGAATGGGGGTTTTCCCGGGAGCGCCCCACTGTGCGGAGCGCAAGCTGAGATGCTCAGTTGCGCATTCAGATTCGAAAGAGCGAGGCAAGGTGCCTGCGGTCCCGCCGGTCTTTCCAGTTCCAGACTTCTCGGCCTTCCAAGCTCAAGGGGCCCCACGCCGCAAGGGCGCGCCCGTCTCCGCTGCCAACCACTCGCAGGCGTGAGGTGTCGAGTGGGGCTTTCTTGAAGGAGCCTCCCAGCAAAGCGGTGCGCAGATTGGCTTCAAGCACCGGACCGACCTCGGGTGGCGCCTCCGCAGGCACGATGAATACTTGGCGGTGATGCTCGCTCTGCAGCCGCTCGTTGACCAGGGGCAGGGCAGACTCTTCGTCGAGCAAGCCTGCTTGCGCAAGCCAGGCGGGAGGGGTGTCTCCCTGTGCCACAAGGGGTGCGTTGCACACCAGGCTGGCGCCGCTCTCCAGTTGAAGTGCGCGGCCGTCCATGCCCACGCAACGATCGTGCAGCAGCGTGATGTTCAGTTGTTTCAGCCGATCCAGCACACGCCGCTGGAGGCTGGGCGGCTGATCTGCCAGGAGGGCGCTTTCGCCAGTGATCAGCGTGACGCGGCTGCCATGAGGATGACCCAATGCATGGGCAACTGCCATGGCTAGTTCAACGCCCGGGATGCCATTACCAAGGACGGCTACCTGCAACGCGCGTTCACGCGACAGCGCATGCAACTGCGGCCACAACTGAACAAAGCTCTCCAATGGCCGTACGAACAACGCATTGCGGCGGGCACCAGGCATGGTTGCTTCAGCCTGATCGCGGTCCATGACGGGTTCGACGTCGATGGAGAGGACGTCGTAGGGCAAGGCATCGCCGCTGGAAAGCTGCACTCTCCGCCCAGCCGGGTCAAGCGCTTGAACATGCGCAGGGGCGAACGCGGCTCCGCTGGCCTCGATGAGCGCGTCAAGTGGAATGCGAATATCTTCCAGCACGTAGTCGCCAGCCACATAGCCTGGCAACATGATGTTGTCGATGTAATAGGGGTGCGGCGCCACCAGAGTGACGTTCAAGTCGCCAGTACCTTGCCTGGCGAGGCCTTTGAGCACCTGCAGGTTCGTACGCCCGGCGCCCAGTAGCACCAAGTGTTTCCGGGAGGGGTTCACGGTCATGGACAGCAGTGTATCGGCTATGAGGGGGTGCTCGGCGTTCAGTCGTTGCAAGGCGTTGTAACGACACTTTTCGGACGGTGGTTTTTCAGGCCAGCAGAGCCTGCGCGAACTCGCGTGCCTTGAAAGTCTGGAGGTCTTCCAGCTTCTCACCCACGCCAATGAAATATACAGGCATGGGACGGCCCTGAGCGGGATACTCGCGGGCAATGGCGCAAAGCACGCCACCTTTGGCGGTTCCATCGAGCTTGGTGACAATGAGGCCGGTGAGCTGCGCCGCAGCGTCAAAGGCTTTCACCTGCGCCAGCGCGTTTTGCCCGGTGTTGCCATCAATGACCAGCAGCACCTCGTGCGGCGCAGTCACGTCGGCTTTGGTAACCACGCGCCGGATTTTGCTCAATTCTTCCATCAGGTGCTTTTGCGTGGGAAGGCGGCCAGCGGTATCAACCAGCACGACGTCCTTGCTCCGAGCACGTCCCGCAGCCACGGCGTCGAAGCTGACGGCGGATGGGTCTGCCCCCTGTTGGCTGATGATCTCGACGCGGTTGCGATCCGCCCAGATCGAGAGTTGCTCGCGTGCTGCGGCGCGGAAAGTGTCCGCTGCAGCCAACAGCACAGTCGCGCCCGCATCGGCCAGATGCTTGGTGAGCTTGCCTATGGAGGTTGTCTTGCCGGCTCCGTTGACGCCCGCCACCATGATGACCGTGGGGTGGTATTCGCCCACGACAAGTGACTTTTCCAGCGGTGTCAGCATGTCGGTAATGGCATCCTGCAGCAGTGCCTTGACTTGCGAAGGCTCAGTGGCGCGCTGCTCTTTGACTCGGCGTTTTAGGTCGTTGAGCAGGAATTCCGTAGCCGATACACCGGTGTCGGCAAGCAGCAGCGCGGTTTCCAGGTCTTCGTACAGAGCGTCGTCAATGCGTGTCCCCGCGAATACGGTGGTGATGCTGCTGCCTGTCTTGCGCAGCCCCGATTTCAGGCGGTCAAGCCACCCCGCTCGGGCCGCAGGTTCCGGTTCGGGCGGCGGCGTGGAGATGGCTGGCGCGTCCGCCACAGCGACCACAGGGGCGACCGGCGGAACAGTGGCTGGAGCTGGAGCTGGAGCTGGAGCTGGAGCCGCGCTTACGGTGACAGGTGGCTCGGCTGGAGCAGCCTGGACGTCTTGAGCTGGCGCCGCGACAGGTGTCGACTCGGGCGCTGGTTTTTTCTTACGGAAGAAGCTGAACATTCGATATACAAGGGTTTCTAAACGTCACCTGTCAAGCTGCAGGCTTGACAACCAGTGGGCGATCGCCTGCAGGCAGTACTTTGCCGATCACCGCGGCATCTGCAAATCCGCTTTGCCTGAACACTGCCATCACTTCGTCAACACTGGAGGCGGAGCAAGACACCAGCAGGCCGCCGCTTGTCTGTGGGTCGGTCAACAGGGCGCGATCGGCGTCGGCAAAGTCCTCGGGGAGCGTCACTTCATGGCCGTAAGCGGCCCAGTTGCGCCCCGATGCGCCGGTAATGATGCCTTGTGACGCCAGGTCACGCACTCCGGGCAGCAGGGGAATGGCAGGCCAGTCAATCTGTGCCGTTACCTTCGCTCCGCGCGCGAGTTCGAGTGCGTGGCCGGCCAAGGCAAAACCGGTGACGTCTGTCATGGCGTGCACGCCGGGCAGGGCGGCGAGGGCGGGGCCAGCCACGTTCAACTGCGTCGTGTTGGCGATCATGCGTTCATAGCCTGAAGCGGGCAGCTGGTTTTTCTTCAGCGCTGCCGAAAGAACGCCTACGCCCAGCGGTTTACCCAGCACCAGAACATCGCCCACCTGCGCGCTGGCATTGCGTTTGATTCGATCAGGGTGCACCAGTCCCAGTGCGACCAAGCCGTAAATGGGCTCCACCGAGTCAATGGTGTGGCCGCCGGCGATGGGTATGCCCGCCTCGCGGCATATGGAGGCGCCGCCTTCGAGGATGCGGCCAATCGTGGCGGTAGAAAGCACACTGATCGGCATGCCGACCAAAGCCAGTGCCATGATGGGGGTGCCCCCCATCGCATACACGTCGGACAGCGCGTTGGCAGCTGCAATGCGCCCGAAATCGAACGGATCGTCGACGATAGGCATAAAAAAATCCGTGGTGGCGACCAAGGCTTGAGAATCGTTCAGCCGGTACACCGCGGCGTCGTCAGAGGTTTCTATGCCAACCAGCAACTCGGGAGGGATCGGCATCGCGCCAGTGCCACGCAAAATGCCCGAAAGAACACCGGGCGCGATCTTGCACCCGCAACCGCCGCCGTGCGAGAGCGAGGTCAGGCGTGGTTCATTGTCAGGTGTTGCGGTTTTTTCACTCATGGGGGTGATTGTCCTTCATGAGGCGCTCCCTACGCTTGGCTTCGCCGATGGAGCACACTTCGGCGAACGTTTGCTGTAACTTCTGCTCTAAGGTTTACTCTAAGGTATGCACTCACTTTGAAGTGCATTTTGTTTGACCTGATCGCCTAATTTCTTTTGATGCTCATGAAATCGACAGTTATTCGTGCTTTGGGCGGCGTGTTGGCGTGGGGCTTGATCGTGGCTTCCCCCGGTGCATTCGCCCAGAAGCAGGCCGCTCCGCAGCCTCTCGCCGGCTCTGCTCAAACGGCCCGCGCCGCCAATTCTCCCGTGTCGGCGCCCGTCAGCCAGTTCAAGCTGGAAAACGGACTGACGGTCATTGTGAAGCCTGATCATCGTGCCCCTACTGCAGTGCATATGCTGTGGGTTCGGGTCGGCTCCATGGATGAGGTGGACGGCGCCAGCGGCGTCGCGCACGTGCTGGAGCACATGATGTTCAAGGGCACCAAGAAGCTCAAGCCCGGTGAGTTTTCCCGCAGGGTGGCGGCCCTGGGCGGGCGCGAAAACGCCTTCACCGCCACCGATTACACCGGCTACTACCAGCAAGTGCCTGCTGCCCGCCTGGCGGATGTGATGAGCCTGGAGGCTGACCGTTTTGCCAATAATCGCTGGAGCGACGAGGAATTTGCCAAGGAGCTGGAGGTGGTCAAGGAGGAACGCCGCATGCGCACCGAGGACAACCCACGTGCCGTTCTGGGTGAGCAGCGCAACGCCGCGACCTTTGTGGCTTCTCCCTACCGCCGGCCCATCGTCGGCTGGATGGGGGATCTGGATTCGCTGACACCCGAAGACGCGCGTGCCTTCTATAGAAAATGGTACGTGCCTGCCAACGCGGCGGTGGTGGTGGCGGGAGATGTCGACCCACAAGAAGTGCTGGCGTTGGCGCGTAAATACTATGGCGGCATACCTGCCCGCACCGTGCCGATGCGCAAGCCGCGCGAGGAGCCAGCACAGCAAGGCATGCGGCGCATTCAAGTCAAGGCGCCTGCCGAACAGGCCGTGGTCTCCTTGGCCTTCAAGGTGCCGCGCCTGACCAACCTGGAACCATCGCCCACCAATGACGACGCGCTCGCGCTTTCCGTGCTCGCAGCTGTGCTTGATGGCTACAGTGGCGCTCGCCTCGATCGTGCGCTGACTCAGGGGGCTGATCGTGTCGCCGATTCGGCGGGTGCTGGCAACGGCCTCGTAGGGCGCGGGCCGCAGCTTTTCATGCTTTCAGGCGTTCCAGCCGCAGGCAAGACTGCCCCCGAAGTGGAGGCCGCGCTGCGGGAGCAGGTGGCGCGCATTGCACGCGAGGGCATCAACGAGGCTGAATTGGCACGCGTGAAGACCCAGTGGGTCGCCAGCGAGGTCTACAAGCTTGATTCCGTCATGGCGCAGGCGCAGGAGTTAGGACACTCATGGGTGCAGGGCATGCCGCTGGACGCCGACAAGCGCCTTATTGCGCGCTTGCGACAGGTGACCGCCGCCCAGGTGCAGTCGGTCGCGGCGCGATATTTTGGCGACGATCAACTTACGGTCGCTACGTTAATACCGCAGCCACGTGATCCCAACCAGAAGCCTCGCACGCCACCGGCCGGAATGAGGCATTGAGATGATATTCCCGCGATCTCGTGTTGAATGCAGCAACTGATATGAAGAAATTTTCAAGACCAATCGCCAGCTTGCTGCTGGCAACTGCCTCAGCATTTGGCTTTATGGCCTCTGCTTGGGCAGTCATCCCGATTCAGCAATGGACGCAGCCCAATGGCGCACAGGTGTTCCTGGTGGAAAGCCCCGTTATTCCCATGCTTGATGTGCGGATCGATTTCGACGCCGGCAGCCGCCGCGATACTGCGGCCCAGGCCGGACTGGCCGACGTCACCGCACTGATCGCCGGAAAGGGAGTGCGCGCTGCAAATGGCGAACCTGCGCTGGATGAAAATCAGCTCGGGGAGGCTTGGGCCGATCTGGGCGCCAGTTTTGGCGGCGGTGCCAGCCGTGACCGCATGAGCTTCCGGTTGCGTACCCTGACTGAACCCGATCTGCTTCAGAAAACCGTTCATCTGGCAGCGCGCGAACTCGGCGAGCCGGCGTGGCCGGAAGATGTGTGGCAAAGAGAGCGAGAGCGCATCACTGCCTCCATCCTGGAGTCGCGTACGCGCCCAGGCACCATTGCGGGCATGGCTTATAGCAAAGCCGTCTTTGGCACGCACCCTTATGGCTATGAGGTCACCCCTGAATCGCTGGCGGCCATAACAGTACAGGACATGCGTGCCCGGTATGAGGCGGGAATGCTCCCATGCCGTGCCAAGGTCAGCCTGGTGGGGGCCATCAACCGAGCGCAGGCGGAAACGGTTGTGAATCAGCTGCTCGCTCGTCTGCCGCAAACCGAAGGCGCCGCCTGTCCGTCCTTGCCTGCAGTTCCCGAGGTGTCCGACCTGAACCAATTCAAGGACGAGCGCATTCCGTTTCAGTCGGCACAGGCCCACGTGCTGATCGGTCAACCTGGCTACAAGCGGAACGACCCAGATTTTTTCCCGATGCTGGTGGGTAATTACATCCTGGGAGGGGGAGGTTTCGTCTCTCGTCTGACGACCGAAGTGCGTGAAAAGCGGGGCCTATCCTATTCGGTCGGCAGCTATTTTTCACCCGGCCTGCATGCCGGGGCGTTCACCATCACGCTACAGACCAGACCAGACCAAGCGGCTGAAGCAGTGAGTGTCTCCAGGCAGGTACTGAAAGACTTTATTGCCAACGGCGTCACCCAGGCTGAACTCAAGGGTGCCAAGGATTTTCTGCAAGGCGGGTTCGCGCTGCGCATTGATTCCAACGGCAAGCTGCTTGATAACGTCGCTGAAATTGCCTGGAACGGATTGCCGCTGGATTATCTGGACACCTGGGTAGAGCAGGTGGGCAAGGTCACAGCGGCGGACATCAAGGCTGCCTTTGCGCGCAAGCTGCAGCCTGAGAAAATGGTGACGGTGGTGGTGGGCGGCAAGGATTGATCGCCCGTACAACCTCTGTGGGTTGCAGGAAGGCGGATTTTTCATCAAGTTTTCATATTGAGTGAATAGGCTCGAGATTGAACAGGTGCGGTATGCACCTGTCGGTCCTTTGCGGCCTGGCGGCCGCCTGCTGGTCACTCATCATGAAGTCTTCTTATTCCTCGCTCACGCGGCGAGCCCTTCTGCGCACTGGCTTGGCTGGGGCTGCAGGCTCCTTGGCCGCGCCAGCCGTACTGGCCCAATCGGCAAGATCCAGAAATGACCCGCCCACGGTCTTGCAGATCGTGGATACCGCTTCCACCCAGCAAGACGTGGCCAAGGATTTCTTCATCGGTTCGCTCGCGGCCTGGCAAGATTTTGGTGCCCGCGGCGGCCTGCCAGGGCGTCCCCTGGTGCACCGCAAGCTGGAGGTCAACACTTCCGAAGCCAATTGGCAGACCGCGCTGGCTGAATTGCGCGACAACTCTTCCATTGTTGCGGTGAGTGGCACCGTCTCGGAGGGAGTGGCTTCCCATTTGGCTCGGCGTTTGGTAGCGGAGAAACTTTCTCTCGCCCATGTCGCTCCCTGGTGGCAGAACATTGAAAATGCCGACGCATTGACATTTCCAATCTTCGCCAACCGCCAGGCGCAGATGATGCATGCGTTGAAGTCACTCTCCCTGGTGGGTGTGCGTGAGTTCGGAGCCGTATATGCGTCGGCGCGAGACCGAGCACTGTATCGGGAAGGGGTGGTTCGGGTTGCCTCGGCCCTGCAGGTCAAGCTGGTTGAGATCGAGGGCAGCGGCAACACCCGAGAACTGGGTCGGAGCGTGTCGGCGCAGTCTCCTGCGGTCCTGCAGTTTTTCGGCGGAACGCCCGAATTGGCGAGCTTCACCCAAGGATTGGCCGACCAGGCTCGCCAGCGTTACGTGATCGCGCTGGCCGATGTAAACCTGCAGACCCTGCGGCAAATGGGCGCATCGCCACGCATACCGGTCATTGCGGCGCAAGTGGTGCCCTTGGCCCGCTCGTCCATGCCTGTCGTTCAGTCCTATCGTGCCACGCTCGCCAGACTTTTTGACGAGCCCAGCTCTCCGCAGAGCCTGGCAGGCTATCTGGCTGCACGCTACACGCAGGAAGTTTTGAGCGGACTCTCTGGCCCCCTGGATCGGGCGAGCGTGCTGTCTGCATTTCGGCAGCGCCGGACCGTAGATCTGGGCGGCTTCCGGGTGGCCTATGACGCGCGTGGTTTGGGGAGCACCTATGTCACGCAGAGCATGCTCACGGACGACGGGCGGGAAATCGGATGAAGAGTGGGCAGGGCGTCTTCTAGGGATGCCCTGCATAACCCTCGCGAGTCGGTGGTAGTGCGGATCGGGATGAGGCGCAAGGCGTCTTTTGCAGCCAATAGCCCAGCTATTGGCAAGAAAAGCAACGCAGCGGATCGCCCGAGTCCGTGCTGCCACAGACCGCAGGGAGTTATGCAGGGCGTCCCTAGATAAGGTGGTGGCGTGCGACGCGCTACGCGCGACAATCGGGTAATGACCCCAAAGCCTTCTGCTCGACGCACCGAGAACGCACCTCACGTGGTGCGCATCATCGGCGGCCAATGGCGCCGCACCCGGCTACCCGTGGCCGACAAGCCTGGTTTGCGACCTACCCCTGACCGTGTTCGCGAGACTCTCTTCAACTGGCTCGGTCAGGATCTGACCGGCTGGCGTTGCGTGGATGCTTTTGCAGGTACCGGCGCGCTGGGGTTTGAGGCTGCATCAAGAGGTGCAACAGACGTCCTGTTGATCGAGCAGGATCCCGCGCTCGCTGCCAATTTGCGGTCGCTGAAGGATCGCCTTAAAGCCGAAGCCGTGCGCGTTCAGCGAGGTGATGGCATCGCCGCGATGCGCGCACTGCCTGCTGGCAGCATTGATCTGGCGCTTCTGGATCCGCCCTTCGGGGCCGACCTGTTCAGCCCGGGCCTCAAGGCCGCAGCATCTGCCGTGCGGCCTGGGGGTGGGTGTACTTGGAGTCTCCTGCGCCGGCTGACGATGCGGAGTTGGAGGCCTTGGGTTTGGCACCTCATCGTTACCTGAAGGCAGGTGCCGTGCACGCCCATTTGCTGCAGCGGTCAGTTACCCCGGCATAATTGCGCGCGACCTAACCCGAACCTGCAGGAGACCCTTCAATGAGCCGTGGCGTGATTGCCGTTTATCCAGGCACTTTTGACCCGATCACGCTTGGCCACGAGGACATCGTGCGCCGCGCGGCGGGGTTGTTCGACCGAGTGATCATTGCGGTGGCAAGAGCCCACCACAAGAAAACCTTGTTCACACTCGATGAGCGCCTGGAGCTGGCCCTCGACACGGCCAACCGAATCGGCAATGTGTCCGTTGAGCCCTTCGAAGGTCTGGTGCGAGATTTTGTAGTGGCGCGTGGAGGCAAGGTCATGGTGCGCGGCGTGCGCAGCATGACTGATTTCGACTTCGAGTATCAGCTGGCCGGCATGAACCGCAATCTGGCGCCTGACGTGGAAACCATCTTTTTAACGCCTGCAGCAACGCTGCAGTCGGTCAGCAGCACCCTGATCCGGGAAATCTCGCAGCTTGGCGGTGACGTGGCGCCTTATGTGTCGCCGCTGGTCCTGCAGAGATTGCAAGAGAAAAAGACGCGCTAGGGATGCCCTGCATGACCCTCGCGAGTCTGTGGTAGTGCGGAGCGGGATGAGGCGCAAGGCGTCTTGTTGTAGCCAATAGCCCAGCTATTGGCAAGAAAAGCAACGCAGCGGATCGCCCGAGGCCGCGCTGCCACAGACCGCAGGGAGTTATGCAGGGCATCCCGAAGAGAGCCTTCTGCAGAAGGCCTCCGCATTTCACCCGCAGGTGTTTCCTCGATTACTGCTCGACAAACGCGCGTTCCACCACGAAGTCTCCCGGGGTGGTTGTATTGCCTTCATTGAAGCCGCGTTTTTCAAGCACCGCCTTGATGGATTTGAGCATCTCGGGGCTGCCACACAACATGACGCGGTCGCACTGCGGATTGAGATCAGGTACACCCAGGTCGCGAGCCATTTGGCCGCTTTCGATCAAGTCAGGAATGCGGCCCTGCGTCTTGAAGGGCTCCCGCGTGACTGTGGGGTAGTACTTGAGCTGCTGGCGCACCATTTCGCCCAGGAATTCGTGCTGGGGAAGCTCTTCGGTAATGTATTCCCGGTAGGCCAGTTCGCTGACCAGCCGGCAGCCATGTACCAAGATGACCTCATCGAATTTCTCGTAGGTCTCCGGGTCGCGAATGATGCTCATGAAGGGCGCCAGACCCGTTCCGGTGCCAAACATGTACAAACGCTTGCCGGGCAGCAGGTAGTCGATCAGAAGCGTGCCAGTAGGTTTGTGACCCACGATCACCTTGTCGCCGGGCTGTATGTGCTGCAGTCGGCTGGTGAGGGGGCCGTCCTGCACCTTGATGCTGAGGAACTCCAGCGTTTCTTCGTAGTTCGGGCTGACGATCGAATAGGCGCGCAAAAGAGGCTTGCCATTAACGCGCAAACCGATCATCGTGAAATGACCATTTGAAAAACGCAAACTGCTGCTACGCGTGGTGGTAAAGCTGAACAGGCGATCCGTGTGGTGGCGAACGGTGAGGACTTCTTCTTCGTCGAAAGCGGCCATGATGAATGCTGAGTACTGAGTGCAGTGCCGTCACAGTTGACGACACCATGAGTGTTAGGGACGCCATGCATCCTTAACCCTCAATTGTCGCACCAGGATTTCCATATTCCGGTTTCAACTTGGCTTTTTGATATAAAAATATTGATATACATATATTTTTAAATATATGTATGCGCTTGAGAAATCAGGCCCCGAATCCGCTTCCAGGGCATCCCTAAGATGAGACTTGTGCACCTTCCACCAGGAAGCGCACCCGCCGCACACCCTGCCATTCATCAGTTTCCAGACGGAAGGCCAGTAGCACGCGCGCGGGCAGGGGGTCGCTGTGGCTGAACCAGATCCCATCGACAGGCTGACCTTGGTGACGCAGCTTAAGCGCCAGATGCTTCTCTCCCACCAGTCGCTGGCTGATCACCTCAACTTCCTCGCTGAAAACAGGAGGTGCAAAACCCTGACCCCACACCTCTCGGTGGAGGGTTTCGACAACGTCGGCTCGGCGGTACTCCGGCGCGAGCGGGCCATCTGTCGCGAGGCGGCGCATGAGGGTGGCGGCGTCCAGCCATTCGGCGGCCACCTGCTGCAGGGCCTGATCGAAGATGTCGAAGTGCTCCTCGGCAACGGTGCATCCTGCGGCCATGGCGTGGCCACCAAACTTGAGCAGCACTCCGGGGTGGCGTTTGGCGATCAGGTCGAGCGCGTCCCGCAGATGAAACCCGGGGATCGATCGGCCCGAGCCTTTCAACTCATGTTCCTTCCCTGGCGCACTGCTGGCTGCAAACACGAACGTCGGCCGGTGGAGTTTGTCCTTCAGGCGCGAAGCGACGATGCCCACGACGCCTTCATGGAATTCCGGGTCGAATACGCACAGGGCAGTGGGAGGGGTCTTTTCGTCTGGGTCAAGGAGCGACTCGGCCATCTGCATGGCTTGCTCGCGCATGCCGCCTTCAATTTCGCGGCGCTCCCGGTTTATGCCGTCGAGCGTGGCAGCCAATTCGGCGGCACGTGCCGCATCGTCGGTCAGCAGCAGTTCAATGCCCAGCGTCATGTCGGCCAGGCGGCCAGCGGCATTAATGCGCGGACCAAGCGCAAAGCCGAAATCAAAGGTGGTTGCTTTGGACGAATCACGCCCTGCCACGGCAAACAATGCGCTCAGGCCTGCGGGCATTTGACCCGCGCGTATACGCCGAAGCCCCTGCGCCACGAGGCGACGGTTGTTGGCATCCAGCCGCACCACGTCGGCCACAGTCCCTAGGGCTACCAGAGGCAAAAGGGTGTCGAGCTTCGGCTGACCGGCAGGGCCGTTGAACGCTCCCCGCGCACGCAATTCGGCGCGTAGCGCCATCAGCACATAAAACATCACGCCCACGCCCGCGATGGATTTGCTCTCGAAACTGCAGCCAGGCTGATTCGGGTTGACGATCACGTTCGCGTCAGGCAGTTCGGCGCCTGGCAAGTGGTGGTCGGTCACCAGCACCTTGAGGCCAGCGGCGCGCGCAGCAGCCACGCCCTCCATGCTGGCGATGCCGTTGTCTACCGTGATCAGCACATCTGCTTGGCGCGCAGCCACACGTTCGGCAATGGGGGCCGTGAGGCCGTAGCCGTCCACCACCCGGTCAGGCACCAGGTAGTCCACATGGGCTGCGCCCAACAGCTTCAAGCCCCGTATGCCCACGGCACAGGCGGTGGCACCGTCACAGTCGTAATCGGCCACGATGCACAGCCGTTGCTGGGCCGAGATGGCGTCTGCCAGCAGGGTTGCCGCTTCGCGGGCGCCCAGGAGTTCGGCGGGGGCCAGCAGGCGTGCCAGGCTCGCGTCCAGATCATCTGCGGAGGCCACGCCGCGGGCTGCAAAAAGGCGTGCCAGGAGTGGGTGCACCCCCGCCTGCTCCAGCGCCCAGGCGGCGCGAGGCGGAATGTCTCGTACTTCTATCTTCATAGCTTTGTCACTAGGTCGGTCAGGGTCTGGCGGTTGAATAATGAGCCCCAGGCTCCCTTGTCGGGCAGAGTTTGTGACTCACCAAGGGGGTGCTTTTCGAGCGAACCTGACCTTCCGGGGAGCAGATCAAGAATTCGGGATATCAGTCCCTTGCCTTGCTGATTTGACTCGAAACTGAGCGCCCGCCTAGGGCCGCACAGGGTAAGGCGCACGTCATGGCCAGCCTTGAGTGCGCTGAGGAGGTGGGCACCAGCGTCGGCGTCTATGGCGCGCCATGCCTCGTGATGCGCTGCAATAGCCTGCGTCAGGGAGGCGCCGGCCAGTTCCTGCTCGGTCAGAATCAGGCCGTTTTCGACCAGAATCTCAGGCTTGGGTGGGGGCTCTACCGTCAATACACCGGCGCCGGAGATCCACAGCGCGTTGATGGGCAACTGTCTGGCGCTTTCTCGCTCATCATTCACCGGGTGGGTGTAGAAGAGCATCTGAAGCTCGCTTTGCAGTCGCCGCAGCAATGCAGCGTGAGAAGGTGTCGGCGTGCTGGCCAGAAGGTCCGGAGTGAGGCGGCGGCCCATGGCCCGGCTCATTGACCAGGTGGTCAGATCGCGAAAGACCTCGCCCTGCGCGAGCCAGGCATTGGCTCGCACGTAGCGCACCTCCATGCCATCATCGAGCAGCAAAGGGGCTGCGGCAGCCAGCAGTCGGCGAGACGCGTCTTCGGTCAGTTGAAGGTGTGCGGGATCGGCCAGCAGCACATGGTCCATGCCAAGTTGCCAATGGCAAGGCATGAGCCAGGCGCAGGGTGTACCCATCGTGCCGCTTTCCAGCGCCGCCCACGGGATACGGCCAGGCGCCGATGGTAGGCCGAGTGCCCGCGCCGTGGCGATTTCGCCAGGGTCGCTTGGGCAATGCTCGTCGCATTCAATAGTGTCTGAGGGTTTAAGGCGGCGCAGCAGAGGTTCCAGGTGGGGTAACTGCGGTAGCGGCGGGCGTAATTGATCAGCCGGCAGGGGAAGCAGGGCACCAGGAATGAGCAGATGTCGCAGCGGCTCGGTGGAAGACATAAGCTCTATTGTCCGGGATGCCACAATGTGGCTCCATTTTCACCTTCAGTTCTTTCCCGCGCTCCATGGGAGATGGGAGAGGCGTTTTGACAAAGATTGCCTGATGCTCAAAAGCATGCCCTATGAATGGCTGCTCGGCTGGCGCTACACGCGTGCGGGCCGGGCCTCGCGGCGAAATGGTTTCATCTCGTTTATTTCTGCCGCCTCTATGCTGGGCATCGCGCTTGGCGTAGCGGCGCTGATCATCGTTCTTTCCGTGATGAACGGGTTCCAGAAAGAGGTGGCTGGTCGCATGCTGAGCGTGATTGCGCACATCGAAGTGTTCTCGCCCAGCGGTGATGCCTTGCCGGACCCGGAACGCACGCTTGCGGAAGTGCGCGCCAATCCGGAGGTGATTGGTGCCGCACCATTCGTGGGGGCGCAAAGCCTGCTGGCTCGTGGTGAGACCATGAAGGGTGCCATCATTCGTGGAATTGACCCGACCAGAGAGGCGCAGGTCACCGACCTCGCCGCGCAACTTCAGGACACGGCCCTGAAAAAGCTGGTTCCGGGCGAGTTCGGCATTCTGCTGGGGAGCGACCTTGCGCGTAGCCTGGGTGTAGCCGAGGGCGGACAGGTCACGCTGATCGCGCCCAGCGGCCAGGTCACACCTGCGGGTGTGGTTCCCAGGTTGAAACAGATGACCGTGGTGGGCGTTTTCAACTCCGGGCACTATGAATACGACTCGGCGCTGGCCATGCTGCACATTGAAGACGCCGAGCGCATCTTCCGCCTTGAGGGGCCCACCGGCATCCGCTTGAAGCTTCGCGATCTGCACCAAGCCCGGGAAGTGACTGAACAACTGGCCGGCAGCGTGAGCGGGAACCTGCTCTTGCTCGACTGGACGCGCCAGAACCGCACCTGGTTTTCTGCCGTGCAACTGGAAAAGCGCATGATGTTCATCATCCTTACCCTGATCGTTGCCGTGGCCGCCTTCAACTTGGTGAGCACCCTGGTCATGACCGTGCAGGACAAGCGGGCCGACATCGCCATCTTGCGCACATTGGGCGCGAGCCCCGGAAGCATCATGGGGGTATTTGTGGTGCAAGGCGCGATGGTCGGAGTGATCGGTACGCTGGGTGGTCTGGCACTGGGGCTTTTGATTGCCTTCAACATTGATGTGATCGTGCCAGCGCTGGAGCGCCTGTTTCAGGCGAGTTTTCTGCCCAAAGACATCTATCTCATCAGCAACATGCCTAGCGATCCGCAGCGTGCCGATATCGTGCCGATTGCCGTCATTTCCCTGATTTTGTCTTTCGTGGCAACGTTGTACCCCAGTTGGCGGGCCAGCCGTGTCAATCCTGCCGAGGCTCTGCGCTATGAGTAATGCGGTTCCACAAGTAGCACGCAGCCAGGAGGCACCGGTGCTGGAGGCCAGCGGGCTTTCGAAAAGGTTCCATGAAGGGCCGGTAGATGTCACCGTGCTGCAAGGCGTCGATCTAACGGTGAGACCCGGCGAAACGTTGGCCATTGTTGGTCAGTCGGGTTCGGGAAAAAGTACCTTGCTGCATCTGCTGGGCGGACTGGATGCCCCCACTTCAGGCCGCGTGCGTCTAATGGGCCAAGATTTCAGCGGCCTTTCGCCGGCAGCACAAGGGGCGCTCCGCAACCAGCACCTGGGATTCGTATACCAGTTTCATCACTTGTTGCCGGAGTTCAGTGCGCTGGAGAACGTTGCCATGCCGCTGTGGATCCGCCGTATGCCTCGCCCGCAAGCCGCCCAAGTGGCCAGCCGAGTGCTGGCCCAGGTGGGTCTGAAGGAGCGCGTTCATCACCGGCCGTCGGAGCTTTCGGGGGCGAGCGGCAGCGCGTGGCCATTGCCCGCGCGTTGGTCACGCAGCCCGCCTGCGTGTTGGCTGACGAGCCCACCGGCAACCTTGACCGAGTAACGGCTGACGGCGTTTTTGAACTGATGCTCCAGTTGGCCCGTGAGCACGGCACGGCATTCATCCTGGTTACGCACGATAACGCGCTGGCCGCAAGATGCGGCACTGCATTGCGGCTGGAGCGCGGCAGGCTTGATGTCAGTGCCTCACCACAGGGCCGTTCACATGATCCGATTGAACCAGGCCATGGATAGTGCTGCAGCCAATATCGCCAGTGCGGCACCCGCCAGGGCGAGAAGAGCGGAAATCTCGGTCTCCTTCTTCTCCACGGTCAGGCGGTTGCTGAGTGTTTCGTAAACTTTCTTCAGATCCGCGGCTGTTCCGGCATAAAAATATTCTGCCGCTGTAGTCTGAGCGATTGATTTCAGCGTGGGTTCGTCTAAGCGCACCCTCATGGACCAGCCTTCGAAGCCAATGGTTTCTCCGTCTACCGTGCCAATGCCCACGGTGTACACCCTGATGCCCCGGTCGGCAGCCATTTTGGCGGCTTCCAGCGGATCGACTCCCGTGGTGCGCTGGCCATCGGTCAGCATGATGATGGCGGCAGAAGTGTAGGAGCCGGGTGCCACCGGAACGAATTCGTTTTGCTTTGGAGGCGCCTGATCCAGCGAACGCCCGCCGCCGCGCATGCGGTCAAAACCAAGCTGCTGAAGGTCTATGCCCGCATCAGGAAACAAGGTGGCCAGCGATATGACAATGGCATTTCCAGTGGCGGTGGCGCGTTGCAGTTGAAATCGGTCAATCGCTGTAACCAGATCTTCCCGATTGACCGTAGGCAACTGTGCCACCTGGGCGGAGCCAGCGAAAGCCACAATGCCCACCTTGACGTGGCGTGGCAGCTCGGTGAGGAAGGCTTTGGCGGCGTGTTGAGCGGCTACAAGCCGGTTGGGCTCCACATCCGTCGCACGCATGCTTCCCGAAACATCCATGGCCAAGATGATGGTTTGCTGGTTCGATGGCAAGGCCACCACGGCTACCGGACGCGCACTTGCAATCAGCATGCAAGCCAAAGCCAGCAGCATCAGCAAGGGTGGTATATGGCGCCGCCAGCCGGGGCCTTTTCCCATGGCTTCTTTCACAATCGCCAGGCTCGCGTATCGGACGGCGATCTTCTTCTTGCGCCGCAGGAGCCACAAATAAAGCAGCATCAGAAGCGGCAGCGCCAGCAGCAGCCAGAGGAGCTGTGGCCAGAGGAAGCTCGGCTGAGGGATGCTCGCGAGCCAATTCAAGAAAGTAGACCAGGTCGTGTTCATGATCTTACGTATTTCGCATGCGCGCCAGATCAGGCCGCGCGGCCATGAAGTAAAGAGCTTGCCGCGCTCAGGTGCCGCGGCACGCCACCTCCAGAAGAAAGCCGGGTGCGTTGCTTGCGTAACTCTGAAAAACGCACCACGGCGTCAACCAGATCATCGTCAGTGGACAACTCCAGCGTGTCGACACCGGCCCTGGCGAGCGAAGCACGCAAGTCGCCTTCTCGTTGCGCGGCAAGGGCTGCAAAACGCCTCCTGAATCCTGGGTTGTGGGTGTCCACGAGCACTTGCTCTCCTGTTTCCGCATCCCGCAGTGTCAAAAGGCCGAGGTCGGGCAGATCAAGCTCCAGCGGGTCCAGCAAGCGTACGGCCACCACTTCGTGTCGCATAGCCAACTGTGCGAGCGGCTTTTCCCAGCCCGGCTCGCTGATGTAATCCGAAACCACAAACACCGTGGAGCGTCGTTTGATCACGTTGGCACCCGCTCGAAGCAGATCAGCCAGGCGCGTAGAGGCACTTTCTTGCACTCCCAGCTTTCTTGCACCACCAGGTGCAACGTTCTCGCGGCTCAGCATGGCTTGAAGCACATGAAGCACGTGTCGGCGGCCCGAGCGTGCCGGGATCACGTTGTCAACCCCAGTGCCGTAGAGCAGGGCGCCAACCCGGTTGCCATGGCGTGTGAGCATGCGTGCCAGCACGGCAACGAACTCGGCAGAGACATGGCGCTTGCGTTGCGTCCCTGAGCCGAAGTCGACCGAGGGGCTCAAGTCCAGCAAGAACCAGGCTGCCATCTCGCGGTCTTCAGTGAACACTCTCACATGCGGGACTGAGGTGCGCGCCGTGACGTTCCAGTCCATGTGGCGCACATCGTCATGATGCTGATATTCCCGCAGGTCGGCCAGATCCAGTCCGCTGCCGCGCATGAGCGTACGGTAGTCGCCCTGCAAAAGGCCGTCCAGCCGACGGATAACAGACCATTCGAGGCGACGCAGCACCTTCTCGGCGTCATGGGCCATGTTGGGCCCCGCCGCGATCGTCCCTGCCGGTCGTGGCGCGTTGGGCAGCGCGTGCGGCGCGGGCTGCCGATTTCTAGGCCACCAGTTTCTCATGTTGCAAAGGCTTGGGTGGTGGGGGCACTTTGGCCATCACGCGAATGATGATGTCGTCCGATGAAAGCCCTTCGGACAACGCTTCATACGACAGCACCAGGCGATGGCGCAGCACGTCGGGCACCAAGTCACTCATATCTTCAGGTAGGGCGTAGCCCCGACCGCGGAGCATTGCCAACGCGCGGGCTCCCTCTGTCAGGCTGATGGTGGCACGCGGGCTGGCGCCGAATGTGATCATGGGAGCCATGTCCTTCAACCCCGCGCTGATTGGCCGTCTTGTGGCAGCCACCAGTTTGACCGCGTACTGCACCAGGGAGGGGTCCACATAAACCTGCCTGCATTCGCGCTGCAATGCTGCCAGTTGTTCGGTTGTAGCTACGGCGTTGGGCTCCACGCGTGGGCCGGTAACACGCTGCACAATGACGAATTCTTCCTCATCGGTGGGGTAGTCGACCAGAACCTTCATCATGAAGCGGTCTACCTGAGCCTCTGGCAGAGGGTAGGTGCCTTCTGTTTCTATGGGGTTCTGCGTCGCCATGACCAAAAAAGGCTCTGGTACGAAATGCGTTTGCCCCGCAATGGTGACCTGCTTCTCCTGCATGACCTCCAGCAAGGCGCTCTGCACTTTGGCGGGCGCCCGGTTGATCTCGTCCGCAAGTAGGAGGTTGGTAAAAACCGGGCCGAGCGCCGTGGAGAACTCGCCGGTTTTCTGGTTATAGATGCGTGTGCCTACCAAATCAGCGGGCACGAGATCCGGTGTGAATTGGATGCGCTTGAACTGTCCGCTCATGGCTTGCGCCAACGTTTTGACGGTGAGCGTCTTCGCCAACCCGGGCACGCCCTCCACCAGCAGGTGCCCGCCTGCGAGCATCGCAACCATCATCCGTTCAAGAAAACGGTCCTGCCCGACGACGACGCGCTTGACCTCATACAGGATCTGCTCCATGAGCTCGGCGGTACCGGCATTCAAGGTGGCGGGGGTGTGCATGCTTTCCATGAGAGCCCTCGGTAATGAAGACAACGACGTTAGAACGGCGGCTGGCCCGCTGCTGCGGCTGCATTCTCAATGGGAACGGCAAAGCCGATGCCAATGAAAGTTCGAGCCGATGTAGGGTTCAGAATGGCCGTCACAATGCCGACCACCTGCCCATCCATGGTGACCAGGGGCCCCCCTGAGTTGCCAGGGTTGGCCGCCGCATCGAATTGAATCAGGTTGCTCATCAACTGCCCCCCTTGGGGTGAGCGGAAGCCTCGCTTAAGCCCGGAAATCACCCCTGCCGATACCGAAGGACCGATGGCGAACGGAAACCCTACGGCCACCACCTGGTCTCCCGGCTGCAGATCGCTTGTTGAACGCATCGTGGCGGGTTGAAGATCGTCGGGGATTTTTTGCGCACGCAGCACGGCCAGATCGTTCTCTGGCTGGAGCCCTATCACGGTGGCAGGACTTTCCAGGCCGTCGGCAAATGTCACTTTGAGGGTGTCGGCGGCCTGCACCACATGGAGGTTGGTCAGGATCGTGCCGTCGTCAACGATCACCACGCCGGAACCGACACCCTGTTCAGTGTCTGGCTTACCCTTCTTGCCGGTCACATAGCCCTCTACCCGCACCACGGACCCTGCGACGGCGGCGGCGGCCCTGGCAGCGGGAGATGGCAGCACCTGATTGGTCAAGGTGTGCATCACTGCGGCGTTGATGTCTTCCTGGGTGATTCTTCGTTCTCCCGGCTTGAAGGGCATACCAAAAGACATTGCCAGCAGGAGAGTCAGAACGCCAATAGCCAGCCAAAGGCTACGCGGGTGGTTCAAGCTGCGCCCAATGCGCTGGCGGCGGGAAGGACCAGGCGGTTCCGGCAAGGCGTCCGCAGGAGCGCTGGCGACATCTGGGGTGCCGGCGACTACCTGACTGCTGGGCTTAGCGGCCCGACCAGGGTTTGAACGACTGTAAAGCGCGGTCCGTGGCATGCTGCTGCACCGTGGCTTAAGGTTGAACCTGGAAATGGCAGTTAACGACCTGCTCGAGTGCTTCCAACTGCCATTTCAAGGTTGATTTAATACAGTACCACGGTTCAGCGCACTCTGCACAGATAAGGCTCCCGAATATTGCGGCATGATGGCGCATGCAAGGTTGGATCGATACCCACTGCCATCTGGATGCCCCCGAGTTCGCGGCTGACGTCGAAGCCGTGCGTGCAAGGGCGACAGAAAACAATGTGACTCGCTGTGTCATACCCGCCGTGGAGGCTTCGGCGTTTGAGCAGACCCGCAGCTTGGCGCACCGTTTTGGTGATGCCTATGCCCTTGGTATTCACCCGCTATATGTGAGCAGGGTCGGCGATGACGCGCTGCCGCAACTACGTGCTGCCCTGGAACTCTTTGCGAGCCATCCAGATGGAGGGGCGCGGGGCGACACACACTTGGTGGCGGTCGGAGAAATCGGTCTGGATTACTTTGTTTCGCCCCAGCCAGAGCGGCAGGAGTTCTTCTATCGCGAACAGCTCAAGCTGGCACGGCAACACAGCCTGCCGGTTATTTTGCACGTGCGTCGCTCGGTAGACGCGGTGCTCAAGGGCTTGCGAGAAATCTCCGTACCCGGCGGAATTGCCCATGCCTTCAACGGCAGCCTTCAACAAGCCCGTATGTTCATAGACCTGGGATTCAAACTTGGGTTTGGTGGCGCGGTAACTTACGAGCGGGCCACGCGCTTGCGCCAGCTTGCAGCCACTTTGCCACTCGAGTCGTTGGTGCTCGAGACTGATGCCCCAGATATTCCGCCTCACTGGCTGTATGCCACGGCAGAACAGCGTGCCTTGGGAATGAGTCAAGGACGCAATGAGCCTGGCGAGTTGCCGCGCATTGCGGCTGTCATCGCAGATTTGCGAGGCATAACGGCCGGGGAACTAATGGAATCCACCACCCATAACGCATTCAACGCACTGCCTGGTTTGAAACGCCTTGAGCGGCCTAGTACGAAGGAGTTGCTTTGAGCTTTTGCAATAGACTCGCGCTTTCCAGAATCAATAGGGGAGTCGTCCAGTGTTCCGTACCATGCTCAAATCCAAAATTCACCGCGTCAAGACCACGCAATGCGAATTGCATTACGAAGGCTCCTGCGCCATTGATGAGGATTTGCTGGATGCAGCCAACATCGCCGATAACGAACAGATTCACATCTGGAATGTTGACAATGGCGAGCGCTTTGTAACTTATGCCATCAAGGGGCAGCGCGGCAGCGGCATGATATCGGTCAATGGCTCCGCTGCACGCCGGGCAGCCGTGGGCGACCTGCTCATCATCGCGGCGTTTGCCCAGGTGCATGAAAAAGACGTGCCTGAGCACCAACCGCAGTTGGTGTTTGTTGACGAAAGCAATCGTCCGACTGAGCTGCGCCACAAGGTGCCGACGCAAAACCTGTAAGCCAGCACTAGACATGACCGCCTCCAACTCAACTTCTGCCACGCCTTACGGCACCATCCCTCCGGCCTCGCCGCTTCCCCAGCGCCGCCCGGTCAGCTTGCCCAGACTCGCTCAAATGCGTGCATCTGGCGAGAAAATCACCATGCTCACGGCTTACGACGCTACGTTCGCCGCCATGGCCGACGCGGCAGGTGTTGAATGTATCTTGGTGGGTGACTCACTCGGTATGGTTTGCCAGGGGCTCCATAGCACCGTCGGCGTCAGCCTGGACGACATGGCCTATCACACGGCCTGCGTGGCACGGGGGCTGCACCGCGTTCAAGGCACGGCCTGGCTGGTGGCCGATTTGTCCTACGGCAGCTACCATGCATCGCGCGAGCAGGCCCTGCACAGCGCCACGCGGCTCATGCAGGCGGGGGCGCACATGGTCAAGCTTGAGGGCGGTGGCTGGACCACAGACACCGTGCGTTTTCTGGTGGAGCGCGGCATACCGGTGTGCGCTCACCTGGGGTTGACGCCGCAGACTGTGCACGCGCTGGGTGGCTACCGCGTGCAGGGGCGGGGAGATGAGGCGGCGGCGGTGCTGCGCCAGCACGCCCTGGAGTTGCAGGACGCCGGTGCCAGCATGCTCGTGCTGGAAATGGTGCCCGCCGCGCTTTCGCGCAGCCTGACGGAAGAACTGCTCCACTGCCACACCATCGGAATCGGCGCCGGCAGCGGCACTGCGGGGCAAGTGCTGGTGCTGCACGACATGCTGGGCATGAACCTCGGAAAGATGGCCAAATTCGTACACAACTTCATGGAAGAAGCCGGCAGCATTCAGGGGGCCATGCAAGCATACGTGCAGGCCGTCAAGCAAGGCAGCTTCCCAGACGACCAGCGGCACGCCTGGTGATCCGTCGCCTCTTAGAAGACTAGTTCCTGTTTTTTCATGTACATCGCCCACACCGTAGACGAATTGCGCGCAGCCCTGGCGGGGCGTAGCCGACCAGCCTTTGTTCCCACCATGGGTAACCTGCACGCGGGCCATTTGTCGCTCGTTCGGCTGGCGCGCGAGCGCGCAGACACCTGCGTCACCAGCATCTTCGTGAACCGGCTGCAGTTCTTGCCGCACGAAGACTTCGACAGCTACCCGCGCACGTGGGAGGCAGACTGCGAGAAACTGCGCGCTGAAGGCTGCGACATCTTGTTCGCGCCGCGTGAGACGGATCTCTACCCCGAGCCGCAGGTGTTCAAGGTCCAGCCCGACCCACAACTTGCTGACATTCTGGAAGGGGAGTTTCGTCCAGGATTCTTCACCGGCGTCTGCACCGTCGTAATGAAGCTCTTCTCAGCTGTCTTCGCGACCACCGGTGGTGGCGTGGCCGTATTCGGCAAGAAGGACTATCAGCAGCTCATGGTCATTCAGCGCATGGTGCAGCAATTTGCCCTGCCCATAGAAATCGTCGGGGCGGAGACCGCACGTGCCGACGGGGGGCTGGCTCTCAGCTCACGCAATGGCTATCTGAGCGAAGCGCAACGCCAGCAGGCAACGGCCTTGTCGCGGGAGCTGCGGCAGCTGGCACATGCAACACGCACGACTGCCACACCCTTGCGGGAACTTGAAACTCAGGCCATGCAAGCCCTGCGCGAACAAGGTTGGGAGCCCGATTACCTGACCGTGCGCCAGCGCAGCAACCTGCTGTCCCCGGCGGCTGATACTCAGGTCCGCGTCAACGCTCCTCTGGTAGTGCTCGGTGCGGCCCGGTTGGCTGGAACCAGGCTGATTGACAACCTCGAGTTTTGATGCCGTCCCGTCCCCAGCTACGAGGCGCGCTCCAGCCGCAGTCGCCAATTTCGTAGATTGGCGCTGAGCGCAGCGATGCCCAACAAACGGCGCCACCCAGCACCGATTGCTCCTAGGTCGGATAAGGTTCGCGCAGCAATTCCGCCTCCATTTGCGAGGGAGTTGCAAGCTGCGCACAATGTTTAGATGCAACGACTTATTTTGACTTTTGCAGCCTGCCTGGCGTTGGCGGGTTGCGCGACATCGGCAGGTATTGGAATTGGTATTCCGGTAGGTCCTGTATCTGTAGGAGTTGGCGTCGGTAGCGGCGGCGTAAGCGCGGGCGTGGGTACAGGTGTCGGTCCAGTGGGTGTAGGCGTCGGGGTCAACCAGCGCGGTCAGGTGACGGGCAGCGCTGGGGTGGGTGCTTCAGTTCCGGTGGGCGGCGCGCGCGTGGGCGCGGGCGTGGGCACGTCGACGGTCTTACATGACCCGGCAGTACCTCCAAGCACTCGGCAATATTCAGATCCGGTGGCACCTGCGGCTGGATCGGGGCAAACCCAGTGGCGTGATTCTCATGGAAACGTCGTGCCCGAATGCCGTCTTCTGGGTACTTGTTGACAGCGCCTTATGAACAGCGAGCAGGTATTCCTCACCCGGGTGTCAGAACGTAAGACTGACATCACCATGCGTTCATTTTTCGTGTCTGCGGATGCAATCAAGGCGTTGATTGCGGCACAGCCTGGAAGGTGTTCCTGACGCTGCTTGCCGTAATTCTGCTGGTGCTTTACGGGAACAAGTCTTTGCACTCGCTCAGTTCGAAGCTTGAGCGACTGAACCTCAGGTGTTCTGATTCTTTTGAGCGTCTGGTGTGCCGCGGTTACGTCTAGAGCGACGTGCGGGGTGAAGGGGTCTACACTGAGGGCGCCGAGGCGGCTGACCCGGCGAGCGCCCTGCAACGGCGGTGCTCCTGAGCCGCCACAGGGCGCGTGTCCTTCGGTCGGGCAGGTCATGTCGATTTGGCTGCCCGTCATTCGTCGATGGGGTGCGAGGCGCTCTCAGGTGAGCGCGTCCACTCGTCAACCCAACAGGAGTGAAGACATGGCATACGTGGACGGTTTCGTGATCGCGGTCCCCACCGCTAACAAGCAGAAGTTTATCGAGCACGCACGCCTGCTCGACCCCATATTCCTCGAGCTGGGCGCAATCCGTGTGATCGAGGCTTGGGGAGACGACGTCCCCGACGGCAAAGTCACCGATTTCCGCCGCGCAGTCCAGGCGACAGCCGAGGAGACGGTCGCATTTTCGTGGATCGAATGGCCGGACAAGGCCACGCGCGACGCCGGCATGAAAAAAATGATGGATGACCCGCGCATGGACCCCTCCAAACCCGGCAACCTGGCCATGCCCTTCGACGGCAAACGCATGATCTTCGGCGGCTTCGAGCCTGTGGTCGAAGTGAAGGCTTAAGCAGCGGGGGTGACGCCGCCCCTTGACGTGCTAGGGGTAGATGCGGGCGCCTGATGCAAATCGTCGGCCCGCAGTCTGCCGAAAATAGCGCCCGCTACGGGCACCATCAAAACGCCCCGCATCTCCTCCGGTGCAGTCGACGTATGTCGGCTCTCAGAGGAGTGCCGCTGACCCGCCCACCACGCGGCGGCGGCCCAGATCACGCTGGCCCAGAAGAAGCACAGTCGATGAGGGGTGTCCAGTAGGCGCCCCTAGCGCCAGACCACGAGTGTGCGATCGTTGCCACGCGGCACGACGGGCCTCATGGTGGGCGGGCCCCGGATGAGGGGAGTGAGCTGGTCACAGGTCTTCATTGCCTTGTCGTTCGAGCGCAGATACCATAGATGCATCGGCTATGCATCTTAAACACGACTCGCCGACCTTTTTCACCTTCTCCCGACCCAAGGATCCCGCGATGTCTCAACCCCATCTTCACCTGGCACCGTCAGCCATCTACCCCTTCGACGCCCGAGGCGTCGCCAAGCGCTTTCGCCATGCCGCGATCTTTGGCGCGCTCGATGCGCTGCAACCCGGCGAAACGATGCGCTTCGTCAACGACCACGATCCCTTGCCTCTGCTGGAGCAGTTGCGCTCGCGTTATGGCGAGCGCGTGGCCATTGAGTACCGGCAGCGCGAGCCCGGCGCGATCGCCATCGACTTCATGGTTCGCTGATTCGCCATGAGCCGCCGCGTTGATGGGCCGCAAGCCGCGGTCACGCCGATCGATCCCGGCAGGAGCACATGCGAAGATGCGTACATGAGCGGATCGATCCCGGCCTGGGAACCCTTGTCACCCGAGGTGCTTGCCGACCAACTGGGTACCTACGACCGCCAGCGCACCGCCTGTGCGCTGGCCCGGTCGCACCGCGGCGTTACGCTGTTCCGGCATGCCGACGTCGTCGCGGCGGCGCACGACCCGCAGACCTTCTCGTCGGCCGTGTCGGCGCGGCGCGCGGTCCCGAATGGCATGGATCCGCCCGAACACGCGCCCTGGCGTGCACTGGTCGACGACTTCTTCGCACCGGCCCGGATCGCCGCGCTGGAGCCCCGCGTGCGCGCGATTGCCGATGCCGTCGTGGCAGCGCTGCCGCGCGGCACCGTGGTCGACGCAGTCGCCGAGCTCGGCAACCCGTTCGCCGTGCGCGCGCAGACGGCCTGGCTGGGGTGGCAGGGGATCGAGGACGAACTGCTCGCCTGGATGGCCGACAACCACGCCGCCACGCGCAGCGGCGACACCGCGCGCAGCGCTGCCGTTGCCGCTGCGTTCGACGAGATCATCCGCAGGCAACTGCGCAGGCGCCGCGCGCTGGGACAGGCCGCCCCCGTCGATCCGACCACCGCATTGCTCACCGCGACGCTCGACGGGCAGCCGTTGAGCGAAGCGGACATCGTCTCCATCCTGCGCAACTGGACTGCGGGTGATCTCGCGTCGATGGCGGCGGCCCTGGGTGTCGTCGTCTGGTTCCTTGCCACCCACCAGGACGTGCAGCAGGCCTTGCGGGACCGCCCCCAAGACCTCGCGCCGGCGATCGACGAGATGCTGCGCATCGACGACCCCTTCCTCGTCAATCGGCGCGTGACCACACGTGCCGTGCGCATCGGGGAGTATGAACTCGCCGCCGGCACCCGCGTGTACCTCAACTGGACCTCGGCCAACCGAGATGAGGCCGTCTTCGGCAATCCCGACGCCTACTGGCCCGAGCGCCATGCGCCACACAACCTCGTCTATGGCACCGGCATCCACGCGTGCCCAGGGCGACCGCTGGCGACGATGGAGCTGGTCGTCGCCGTGGAGGCGCTGTTGAAGGCCACGGCGCTCATCGATCCCGCGTCGGATGCATCGCCCGAGCGCGAGACCTATCCCCTGGGCGGCTGGCGTCGGGTGCCGGTCCGGCTGCGCTGAAGCGCACGTCCTCGCGCGTCGCCGTTGGCCACTTGACCATGACCGACACCAGCCACCCGGTCGCTGCGCCCTCGACGACAGGTCTTGCCGGCCTGTCGCCCGCCTACTTCGGCATGGTGATGGCCACCGGCATCGTGTCGATAGCCGCCCATCTGCTGGGTCATCCGCTGCTCGCCCGCGTGCTGTTCGCGCTGAACCTGGTCGCCTACGCGGTGCTGTGCCTGCTCAACCTGCTGCGTGCGCTGCGTCACCGGCAGCGCTTCTTCGGCGATCTGTTCGACCATCTGCGCGGGCCCGGCTTCTTCACCAGCGTCGCGGCCACCAGCATCGTCGGCAGCCAGTTCCTGCTGCTGACCGACGACAGCCGCGTGGCCGGTGGGTTGTGGGCCCTGGCGGTCGTGCTATGGGTCACGCTGACCTACGCAATCTTCACGGGCCTCACGATCAAGCAGACCAAACCATCGCTGGACAAGGGCATCAACGGCGCCTGGCTGCTCGCGGTGGTCGCCACGCAGTCGATCGCGGCCTTGAGCGCTCTGCTCGCCGCGCGGCTGGGCCAGCCCGTGAGGCTGGAGCTGAACTTCCTGGCGTTGTCGATGTGGCTGTGGGGCGGGATGCTCTACATCTGGATGATGTCGCTGATCTTCTACCGCTACACTTTCTTCACGCTGGAGCCCGGCGACCTGACGCCGCCCTACTGGATCAATATGGGCGCGATGGCCATCTCGACACTCGCAGGTTCGCTGCTCATCCTCAACTCGCCCGACGCGCCGTTCCTGCAGTCGGTGCTGCCGTTCCTGAAGGGGTTCACGGTGTTCTACTGGGCCACCGGAACCTGGTGGATCCCGATGCTGCTGCTGCTGGCGCTGTGGCGCCATGTCTACCGGCGCTTTCCGCTGCGCTACGACCCGCTCTACTGGGGCGCGGTGTTCCCGCTGGGCATGTACGCGGCGAGCACCGAACGCATGATCGAGGCGATGGGGATCGGATTCCTCGATGCCGTTCCCCGCCTGTTCTTCCTGATCGCGGTGGCGGCCTGGTGCGTGGCGTTTCTCGGCTTGGTCTCAGGGTTGTTGGGCCGGGCGCGGCACTCGGCGGGGCAATGAACCGGCGAATGGCGCCGATGCGGCCGCTGCGACGCCCTTGCTGGTGGCGCAGCGATCGCATCAAGCGTGTGAGCACTTTGGCCTTGATCCAGTTGCGCGCCTCGTGAGCTTCATGCGAGGTGGATGGCCGGACAGCGCTCCTCCGCCGGAGACCGCAGCCGTCAGCGTTTCGATGAGCGAAAGACTGCTGTCGTGAACGGATATTTGGCCGGAAACGGTCGGTTCCCATCGGTGAGAGCCACTCTCTCAACTCAAGGTCCCTGCTGCTCTGCAGTCATCCACATAGCACCGCTCTCAAGGGATACGGTCTGCACCTGATTCGGGGCGCGCATTCAGATGGCGCGCCAAGCTGATGCCACCAGCGCGCATGATTTGGTCGTGGTTCCAGCGAAACAGAGACTTTGCCAGTGGCGCAAGTAGCTCCATCCAGCGGGTGGTTGTGCGCACCTGCCAGTCGTAGTGCACTACGGTCAGGCCATCGGAACGCTCCAGGCGACAGCAGCCCACGCCTTGCAGTTCGCCTTCGACCAGACCCTCGATCAAATGCATGGGGACAACTCTGGTCACGCGCCCAACGAATGTCAGGCGCATGGGCAATACGCTTCGGCAGGTATAGCACCTGCGGGCCCCGAGGCCGTCGGCCTCGCCGCAGTCAAGCGTTTTGACGCTTTCGATGCCTTTCCACCAAATCGGCCACCTCTCGGCATCGGCAATCGCGTCCCAAACGACATTGATGGGTTCTTCAAACTGCCACAGCGTTTTTAAGTGGTATGCGTCAGGGGCGGCTGTCGGCATGCGATTTCCGGGGCATCAGGGGGTGAAAAACCGATCAGGAAAGCTGACATCGATTTCGGCGTCCGCCATATCCACGGTTTCAAGGAGTTTGCCGTTCAGATCAAAGCTCTCCACGCGCAAGGGGAACATGGTGTCGCGCACCAGCCAGACCCGGTAACGGTGCACGTCAGCTACGGCGCTTTCTGCGCCGCCGGAAACGTCTAGGCCCAATGCTGCTCGCCCAGCCACTTCCGCATCGCCCAACAGCGTAAGGTTACCGTGCTCCTGCAAATACCGAAGGTTCGGCAGCAAGGACCCCACATCCGACCGATCGACTTGGTGCCCGTGAGCATTACGCAGCAAGGGGTGGTTCGGCGTGAGGCTCAGGGAAGGGCGGTTTACCCCGAAGGGCCACAAGCGCACGCGGCTTGACCCTGGGTCATAGATCAACACCATGCCCCGGTAGGGTTGAATGAACTCCATGCGAACCCAGCCCGGCTTGCGATAAAAATAACGTATGACGTGACGATCACCCGCAGCGGCAGCCGACTGCACCGTGACCTGGTAAGTGTGGAGCGCGGCGAATCGGGCTTGGGCATCACTCAGGGGATCGGCCATGACTTCAAGGCTCAACAGAGTGAAAGCGAGGACGAGCCGACGCCATGGCAAACGCTTCCTCCGAAACATTAGCATCACTGCCATGCTGCCCTCGCGATGGCTTTTGAAGTGGATGAGCTACTTCGGGCAATCGAACACCTGCTTGCTCACCTTCAGACCACCCACCAATTTCCAGCGACCAACCAGCCTGAGCGGCAATGTTCCCTGGGAAAAAGAAATAGCTGCCGCAGACGAAGGACACGCGTTGCAAACCGTCCGCGTAAGCACTGGCCCGATAGGTCTCTAGCTCAGGGGCGGCGGCAGCGGTTCGAAGGAGCAGCCCGGCCATGGCGAAGACGAGGATTCCGCCTGAATTGCGAAATGCCGCTTGAGGAGAGCTGGACATGTCACGGCTCCTGACTCCGGGTTGGGAATGGGCAGCCTGTTGACGCCGCCCCATCACGTACCAATCATAGGTACCAGCATCCTGGCAAACAAGTTCAATCTCGACCTTACGCTGGAGAAAATGGCTATATCGCCGATTCCAGTAAAACCTATTTTGTATTTGAGGTTTCTCTACTCGCAATGGCAAAGCGCTGACATCACCTGACATTCACGCCGAATTCTTGAAGGACAAACATTCGCCGAGCGTGCCAATGGACAGTCATTGCTGAACGCAGTCACTTGTAGTCTTAATGATCGCATCGCGCTTCAGGATTCTGGAATGCTAAAAAATCGCGCACTCAGCCAAGAGTGGAAGTCTTTCATCGCGATGATGTTGACCAACGAGCACCCCACGGTTTCTGGCTGGTGTTGCGGGAAACACGGCGTTGCAGTAGCCTTCGGAATCCTAACGTGCTCAGGAGACTCCCATGATCCGTCGTGTCGTTCTTTCCGCCTGCACAGCCGTTGCCGCTGCCACACTGATCATTGGTTGCGGCGCCATGTCGCCCTGGGGCGGCAACTCCATGAGCTTCTTCATTACCAGTGTCAACCCCGGTAAGGGCGGCGACTTCGGTGGTTTGGCTGGCGCCGATAGCTTTTGCCAGTCACTGGCCTCAAGCGTTGGTGCGGGCCATAAAACCTGGCGGGCCTACTTGAGCACGACTGCCATGAACGGGCAGCCGGCTGTCAATGCGCGCGACCGGATCGGCACCGGACCATGGACCAATGCCAAGGGCGTTGTCGTCGCGACCAGCGTGGCCGACCTGCATGGTCCCAACGCCAAGCTCGGCAAAGAAACTTCACTGACGGAAAAGGGTGAAATCGTCAGCGGCTACGGCGATGAGGTCAATCGCCACGACCTCCTCACCGGTTCGCGCCCTGATGGCACTCTTGCCGTGCCCGATCCTGGTAAGGACACCACTTGCGGCAACTGGACCAAGAGCGATGGAGGTTCCGCCATTGTGGGACACCACGATCACAAAGGCACCAACCCCGACCCGGTCGCCAACGCCTCCTGGAACTCATCGCACGGCACGCGCGGCTGCAGCGTTGATCAACTCAAAATGAGTGGCAGCGACGGACTCTTGTACTGTTTCGCGTCGAACTGACTAAGAGGAGATTCGTTAGAGGGGCTCGCTTAGTCTCGATCAGGTGTTTTTACTTCGCTTGCGCATGACGCTAGAAGTCATTGGTTACTATGGCTTGGCACATCGTATGGGCTGTCGACTTGCCGTCTGTTCTGTGAATCGGTTGGCTGGATTCGTGCTCCGCACCATGCTCATGAGTGCCCGGGGCGCGAGGTTCCTCGGAAGTGAACTCCAAGATTAGGCGGCAACACCTGATCATGAGTCTTGATAGTGGAATGCGGGCTACTCGTCACATTTCACTCGCCGCCACTGTGTGCCTTTGCGCCGCCGTTTTTCTCGGCTGGAGCGGAACACATCAACCGGCGCAGAAGTTCCTTTCTGTCTCAAGTTCCACTTTGCAGCGATAGCTGTAGTTCATAGGTGCAAACTGAACTGCCGGTTTCAGGCAGAAAGCAGTCACCCCAAGCACCATATCCGCCGATCCTCAATGGCTGGTTTTTGGTGAATAGCGGACAGTGGGGGCAGGTTAGTCAGGAAAGCGCTGAAGGTCCGCTATCACTGGCTATGATGTGGTGCTATCGACCCGTTGCTGTGATTCGTTGTCCTCTCGTGCCGCCGGCAGGTTTCAGAGTGGAGCGGTAGCACAACACACCCGCTCACCAACACCCGCTCGGCCGAGTCATTTTTTCCACACCGTGCCTACAACGTCGCCAATAGGTTCGGCTTCGGCCACAACTGTTGCTGCATGTGACGTGGGTGGGCAACGACTCCTCCCCCTAGTTCAATCATTTAAGGCGCTCGAAATGGATCTTGTCACCAATAACCTTGTGGCTGCGTTCAAGGCCGAGGAATCTCTCCCCGAAAAGATGGACGGCGCCACAGTCCTGGAGCATTTCGTGAACTACTGCGCCATCTCAAGCGAGTATGGGGAAGAGTTCGACGTCGAGGACTTACATACTGGCGGTCCGGACGATCTAGGCATCGATGGTGTAGCTGTCATAGTGAACGGGACCTTGGTGTTAGACGAGGAGGAAGTTATGGATCTGGTTTCAGCGAACAAATATATCGAAGCCAACCTGATTTTTTGTCAGTCGAAATCCGGAGTGTTTTCCGGCGACGAAATCTCGAACACCTTCTTTGGGTTAAAAGATCTCTTCTCGACGAAGTCGTCAATGCCCAGGAATGCCAGGATCGCGGAGAAGGAGCGCTTGATCAAGTTCATCTATGGGCAAAGCGCCTTGTTCAAGCGCGGCAATCCGACCGTGAAAATCTACTACGCCACTACAGGTAAGTGGCAGGACGATCCAAAGTTAATCAAGAGAGTAGAAGTGGAGCGAGACGGTTTAATGGATCTCGACATCTTCGGTTCTGTCGATTTCTTCCCCGTCGACGCGAAGACTCTTCAGCGGCTTCACTCGAACGCCAAGAACCGTTTCTCTAAGTCCATCGAGTTTGCCAGCAAAATCACGTTACCTGAATTGCCTGGAATCCAAGAATCCTATCTTGGCTACTTGCCGTCTGACGAATTTATGAAACTCATATCAGACGACGCCGGCAGTATGCTCAAGGGGCTGTTTTACGACAACGTGCGCGACTTTCAGGGCAACAACGACGTCAACATGGAGATTGAAAAGACGCTTGAGGACGAGTCACGGCGTCTCTTTGTGCTGATGAACAACGGCGTTACGGTCGTAGCAGATTTGATCCAGAAGACTGGCAACCGATTTACGCTCGAGGGCTACCAAGTTGTTAATGGGTGTCAAACGAGCAACGTGCTTTTCCGCAATAAGGACAAACTCGAAAAGGTGCAAATCCCATTTAAGCTCATCGTCTCCCAGGACGGGGCGGTGAAGAACAAGATCATCAAGGCCACAAACCGGCAGACCACAGTCAAGCCAGAGGAACTTACCTCTTTGACCGACTTCCAGAAATCGCTGGAGGACTACTACGAGGCAGGTGATGGGGATTCTAAGCTCTACTACGAGCGCCGCTCCCAGCAGTTTCGCGCAACAACCGGCATCGAGAAAATTCGAATTGTCACCATTCCGAACCAAATCCGTGCATTCGCCTCGATGTTCTTGGGGCTTCCACATCAGGCCAGTCGGTACTACGGAGCGTTGTTGAACTCCATCGAGTCGAAAATATTCGTTGCGGATCACCCTCCGGTCGCCTACTACGCCAGCGCGTTGGCACTCTATCGGCTTGAGTCTCTCTTTCGCCGCAAGGCGCTGGATATGAAATACCGGCCTTTCAAGTACCACTTGCTTCCAATTGCTCGGATCATTGCGGCGGGCGAAACGGATGAGCGCATGAACTCCAACAGATTTGAGAAGTACTGCGAAAAGGTGGTCGCTGTTTTTAAGGATGACAAAGACGCGGCCGAGGTCTTTTGTAAGGCAGCCGACGCCATCGATTCGGTTCTCGGCGGGAATTATGGACGGGACAAGGCCAAGGACACCACTCTGTTCTCTACCGCCGCCGAAGGCCTGAAGAAGCACGGTAAGGCAAGTTGAGTCTGATTTCGACAGTAGGGTATTGTCGAACCAAGAAGCTGCTGACGAGCGTGGCCCGAGTAGTTCGCGTTGTCGCTCGGGCAGGTCTTGGAGCGAAGCGGCCCGCCAGATATCCGGTCTGCGCCAGTCATGTGCTGCTGGAACTGGCCGAGAGCGCTCTTTCACTCATTACCTCGAAAGCAGCCTGTAACGGATGGGATGCCCACCACAAGAGTCCGTTCTAAGGAGCCATGCGATGGCGTGCTTCAGGCCATGAGCCTCCGTTGAGAGGCTAGGAAGCAGTTTTTCAACATTCGACTAAGTGCTGTCAAACGTCCGCTTGAAGGAGGGGCTATACGTTCCTGTGATGCTTAAACAATATGCCAATGCCTGTACTTTTCACGGCTTTACTCTCGCCGCGGATCTGACTCAGCTTTGAGTTGAGTTCCTTGGCAGTGGGAACTACGCCAAGGCGCGAAGCAGTCGCCGCAGCCGCACCAAAGAGAGGTAAGCCTGTAATTGCCGCGGTCAGTTCTATCCCTCCGACAACCAAGAACGATCCGACGTCAATACCTGCAAACTTCCATTTCTTCGCGCGAAGCTCTTTTAGCTTTACTTCGTGATCCCGGAAGGCTCCGAAAAGATTGTCAACGACCTTATCACCGGTGCGATGAAAATTGTCCGGGCACGCTGCGACCAGATCGCGTATCCCGGTACCCATGATTTCTCGAATTTCCTCGAGTGCGCCTTCCTTTCGGATCTCGAGGAGAGCGGCAGGTGGAACATTACCTAACCATGAAATTTCTGTTTTAACGGCTGTCGCGAGAGCCCGTGCCAAGTGAAGGCCGACAATAGCTTCGGGGTCATCCGCTAGGGCATTGTTTCGAAGCATCCAGTTAAACCAAAGCCAGCTTGTTTCGGCTCGTACGACAGGTGTCGCACGAAGCTCACGACTACGCTGGAATGAGTCGTTGGCCTGAGAGAAACGGGTAACTAGCTGGAGGAAGACCGCTTGACCTGGGTGGGTGATATTCAGCTTGGATCCGTTCTCCAAAAGGTATCGATCAATGTGTGAGGGAAGGTCACCTTCCCATTCTGTCGCGAACACCAGTTCGTTTGGCCTGACAAGTGCAGATGCAATATCGGATGAAGACTTGAAGTGCTTCAAGAAGTCGACTAACTCATCGATGTCCGAAAAAAGTCTGCCAAAAAGTGTGAGGGCATGACGGAGAGTGTCGCGCAAGGCACTGTGATGCACAAACTCCTTGTAGCCATTTTGGAGGGAGTGGCGATCCGGAAGCACTGCGACAAGAGGTACTGCTAAGTCGGTGACCGCCAAGTCGCGGTAGGCCATGGCCTGCAATCCAAGCCGCAAGACTTCTTGAACCCGTTCTGCCTCGTCCATATGTGAGAGAACAGGTGTGATCTTGAGGAATGGGTCTGGCAGTAAGGTTATGTCGAAGTAAATACCGGTGGAGCTGACGACGTTGTAGCGACCATCTGGAAAGATCTCCCCGGCAAACACGGCCTTGGTGTCTTGGGAGTCTTCGAGATGAATCCACGTTGGGTCCGCGATGTTTTCCCAAAACTCATGAGTGCCCTCGACAAATTCATCTATCGCTTGAAGCGTCTCCTTCACCCGTGTTTGGTCAGAGGCGAACCATCCAGCGAAACGGTAAGGGTCTGCGTTCGCCTTTCGCATCAGTTCGTAGGGTTGTCCGAACATGTTTGCCAAACGTTCAAAGTAGACCTCCTGAATCTTTTTAAGGGAAATAGCATCCTTCCACTCTTGGCGATCCGCCATATATGCAACTGCGAGTAGCGAGGTACGAACCCGACCGTCCAGTGTCGATTCATCCACCAAACCATCAGCAGCTAACGCGACGCGAGCAAAACTTCGTTCAAAATCTTCGAGAAGATGCGGGGCCACATGGAACTTGCCCCCGGCAATCTGGGATTGGAGCAGTTGGAATCTACGTGTTGTTTCTTGACGGTCCATATTGTGTCAGCGAGCGAGCGTTAGGCGCGTATAACGTTTGTCACGAGGGATTAGCATAGCTGCCCAATCCTAAAAGTCGATGCCTACGGAACCTTCATACCGTTGAGTGCTTTCGACATGAGTTGAATGACGACTTTAGACTTCCATCGGAATGACCGCTCCGGGTCGATATCAACACCTTAACGCATGCAAAATCGGTCGCTTGGCCAGTGAAGGCTCGAGTGTCAGCTTTGAGGTTTAGAGCGGAGTTGCAAGGTCATTCAGTCGAGCGACCGCTTTGGAGGGCAACAGTCGTTCGACTTGTGGAGCTGACCGACTGCATTCAGCCTGAAGTCGACGTCTGCATGACTAAGAAAATGACCTCACCGCACCACGCCGTTGTTTCCACCCGGTTCTCGTACCAGTCACTGGTATTGGACAAAATCGCCAACATGGTCGGATCCGGTCCATAGTCATCACCAGATTGATGCCGAAAAAAGCATGTTTCGGTGTATGGATGTGCTCAGGTCCTGTTCTTTTGTGCGATCCGCTCCCAGTCGCGCAAGGTTTGGAGTACGCGGTTGCGTGAGTCGGGGTGACCGGCACGGAAGGACTGCATCAGGCGCGCTTTGATTGCCTCACCGGGTGGCGGAGCACCAGTCACTTTGAGTTGATCGATCAACAGCATCAGTGTCTGGAAGTCCTGAGCGTTCAATGCCAGCTCCAGCATGCTTTTGCCGTCAGCAGAGACGTCGGCCACGTTTGCCCCATGGGCGATCATGTGTCGGACAAGTCCCGCTTTGCCATGCTCGCAGGCCCAGTGCAGTGGGACCAGGCCGCTGGCAGTGGCTTGGTTGAAGTTGGAACCGATGGCCAACGCTTCGGGAGCCTCAGGCCAGCCCGAGGCCTTGATCATCTGCTGGGTTTTCCAATCGCTCATGGAGAATGTCCGTGTGTGTGTGTGTGGGACTTGCCGGGGCTTGTCGTTTGAACTCGACGTCCGTCCGGCTTCGAGGCCACAGTTAGCCAGTGCAGCCGTACTGAGGACTAGCAGCACAGCAGTGCGTATTCGGTTCTCGGTCATCAAGGCCTCACAGGGTAACCAGGACCCTCCTTGCTGGCACTATCCGGGCATCCCCGCAATAGTCACTGGTGCCTCGATCGGCCATTATCGGCGATTGCTTGTGGGGCCACGAAAGACACCGATAGACCTGTGTCCGGTGTTGATCGGAGCAGCACATCGGGCGTTGACTGTGGAAGACCTAGACCAGCCTTAAGCCACTCCTTCGAGCCCGTATGACAACATTTCATACGCTACTATGGTCTGTCAAAAGAGCACCGCTTCCTCGCTTCTGCTCCGGACCAGTAATGCGACCTTCAGCGTTGAGTGTGAGTCGCCAATGGCTGCCTCTCGATGTTTAGATGGCGCTTGCCAGAGACTGCTGACATCAGTTCTCGCGAGTTATCGCGAATCCTCAACGAGGATACCAAGCGTGTCGCGCCAGTCTCCAACTTATCTCCGCAGAGAAGGGCAATGGCAATTCAGCTGACGGGATACGTAGTCCCACGCCGCAGATAAATTCTTTACCCGTTTTCTTTCAGCGGCCCAGAACCCCCGGCGGCGCTGAAGAATAAGTTCACGGCAGCGATCTGCCGTGGTCTGCCTCTCGTCATTGGAGTTGGCGTTTCGATGCGCCCGAATGTCTGACATTACTTTTTCAGGAAACCGAGTCAGCTAGTCGATAGCGTCGAATGGTTGCCAGCAGCTCTGGCGACACCCGCATCGGCTTGAAAGCACTGATGTTGGCTCGCCCGCTATTACCCAACGGGAGGCGCTTGAACAGGTGGCCAAGTGGTACGAGTAGAAGGCGCAAGATCTGTCCGTTGAATTCAGACATGTTTCGTGATCGGAGAGCCAACTTCAGCATCAGCCAGTGCGTGCGCGCGTGCGGCAGGATGCGGGTCTGCCCGGCGACATGCATGGCTTCAAGCAAATGCCAAGCCTGCGCCACGTCTCTGTCTACCCACTGGTCATACGCCAGCCTGAGTTGTTCGAAGGTGTGCGGCTCAAAAGGAACCTCCTGCTCAGCTTCAGGTGCATGGTCGGCGTCCTTGACCGCACTTTTCCCAGATGCGGACACCTTCAATTCCTGCCGTGCTTGCCTCAGGACTTGGAAGCCACCCAGGAGAGCCAGGCTGGCCAACAATGTGGCGACCATCAGGTCGGGCCAGGCAGTACCAGTACCAAAAACCCCAAGCGCCGCCAGCATCACAGCCACGTTGCCGATGGCGTCGTTTCGGGTACACAGCCAAACGCTACGCATGTTGGCATCGCCTTCGCGGTAGGCATATAACAGCCAGGCAACACCTATATTGGTCAGTAGCGCCAGCACGGCTACAACGCCCATGGTCGGTGCATCGGGTACACGGCCATTCCAGGCTGCCCAGAGTGCGCTGGCGACTATGTACAGTCCAAAGCCGATCATGCTGAACGCCTTGAGCACGGCGGCACGGGCGCGCCAGGCAAGCGCAGATGTGAGCACGGCGAGCGAGACACCGTAGTTCAGCGCGTCGCCCGCAAAATCGATGGCATCGGCCATGAGTGAAAGTGAGCCTGACGAAACGCCTGCCACTAACTCAACCAGAAGCATGGTGGCATTTGCCAGCAGCGCCACCCAAAGGATGCGGCGATACCGGCCTAGATTGACGATTTGTCCTGGGGCAGGGGATTCGTGTTCACAGCAATGGGCTGACATGGAGACTCCAACAGTTCACAATGCGCTTATTTAAAACCCTGTAGTGACTACAGAGTCAATCCCCCATCAGCAGATCGAAAATTCCTATGCGAATCAAGGAACTGGCTCAGGCGACCGGTGTAGATGTGGAGACCATTCGCTATTACGAAAAGCAGCGGCTTTTGCCTGCGCCGGCTCGGCAGGCGAATGGATACCGCGACTACGCGCACGAACACCTGGAGCGGTTGGCGTTCATTCGCCACTGTCGCGCTCTGGAGATGCCGTTGGCTGATGTTCGTCGGCTGCTTAACGCGCTGGATGCTCCAGGGGAACCGCACCCGGACGTGGATCAGCTCGTCAAGGAGCAACTCGGGCGCGTACGGGCAAGGCTTAACAGCATGCGAGCCCTGGAAAAGCAGTTGCTGCTGCTAGAAGCTAGTTGCGGACGTTGTGACCAAGACGGCGCCGATTGCGGCATTCTCAAGGAACTGGTGGCTGCCGCCCACGGCGAGGCATGTGCCTGTCATTCCTAAGCTGCACGCTGAGCACGCGGCAGAGCCACCCTGCCTAAGCCGCGCGGGTTTCACTCGATGTTCTGAACCTGCTCCCGCATCTGCTCGATCAGCACTTTCATGTCCACCGAAATGCGGGTCAATTCCAGCATGGTCGACTTGGAGCCCAGGGTATTGGCCTCTCTGTGGAGTTCCTGAATCAGGAAGTCGAGACGCTTGCCCGCTTCGCCACCTTTTTTCAGGATGGCAGCAACTTCGTCCAGATGGGACACAAGCCGGCCCAATTCTTCGGAAACATCGATCCTGATGGCGAAAGCGGTGGCTTCGCTCAAAGCTCGTTCCTGGGCCGCCGCGGCTGGGGGAGCGTTTTCTACGCCAGACAGCGCGTCATTCCAGCGGGTGAGAAAGCGTTGCGTCTGGGCTTCAATGGCTTGAGGGATCAGCGGTTCAGCCTCACGGGCTAGGCGGCGCAGATCTACCAGACGAAGCTCCAGCAACTGTGCCAGGCGGGCGCCTTCGCGTGCGCGCGCTTGCACAAAATCCTCAAGCACAGTCTGGGCCAGCGGTAGCACGGCCTCGGCTAGGCTGGCAGCCGCTGAATCGTCAGGGCCGCTGGCCAGGCGCAGAACCTCAGCCACGGTAAGCGCGGGTGCGCCGGGAAGCCAGTTGCGCACCTGATCCTGCAGGGTCGACAGCCGTTGCAGCGCGCGTGCTGATGGATCTTGGATGCCGGCGGAATCGCGCCCTTCAATATAGGCACGCAATTCCACTTTGCCTCGCTTAAGGCGCTTGACCAGCAGCTCGCGTAACGCAGGTTCGTGATGCCGAAGCTCGTCGGGCAGGCGAAACTGAAGATCCAGGAACCGGCTGTTGACCGAACGCAACTCTATCGCCAGACGCGGTTGCCCGACCCTGGACGTCTGATGGGCGTCTGCACCTTCCTGGGGCGCCGCTTGCTGACCGCTGGCGTAGCTGGTCATACTGTAAACTGACATTCAAACCTTTCCCGTTTACCGGTCGTGGCAGCCCTACAAAAGTGTCTTTCAGGCTGCCTGGGAGATAATTCCCGCAAATTATGTCAAAGCCAAAACCTAGCCCTCTACCGCCCAATACGGTGATCGGCGGGTACCGCGTGATGCGCAAACTCTCGGCTGGAGGGTTCGGCGTGGTCTACCTGGCGGTCGATAAAGATGGCCAACAGGTGGCCATCAAGGAATATCTACCCGCAGCCCTTGCCACACGCGAGCCCGGTGAACTTGTACCGCAGATCGCTCCAGAAAAACTTTCACTCTACCGCCTCGGCCTCAAGAGCTTTTTTGAGGAAGGTCGTTCGCTGGCGCAGATTTCCCACGCATCCGTGGTGAGCGTGCTCAACTTCTTTCGAGAAAACGAGACGGTCTACATGGTAATGAATTATTTGGAAGGCGCGACCTTGCAGGATTTCATTGTCACCGCACGGGACCTGCAAAAGCAGAAAGTTTTTCGCGAATCCACCATTCGTTCCCTGTTCGATGAGATTTTGCGCGGCTTGCGTATCGTGCACCAGCACAAGATGCTTCACCTGGATCTGAAGCCCGCCAACATCTTCATCACAGACGACAATAAGGCCGTGATGCTCGATTTCGGGGCCGCGCGAGAGGTGCTCAACAAGGAGGGCAATTTCACCCGCCCCATGTACACCCCCGGCTTTGCAGCGCCAGAAATGTACCGACGCGACTCGAGCATGGGTCCCTGGACGGACATCTATGCCGTGGGAGGCTGCATGTACTCGTGCATGCAAGGGTATCCGCCCAACGACGCTCCGCAGAGGCTGGAAAAAGACCGCTTGGGGCTGTCACTGACCCGTATGCGTGGCGTGTACTCTGACAATCTGATCGAGATGGTCGAGTGGTGTATGTCGCTGGATCCGCTCTCGCGCCCGCAGTCTGTGTTCGCTCTGCAAAAGGAGTTAACTCGCGAGGGAGAGCGTCGGTACACCAAGCTCTCGGTAGGCGAGAAGGTTCGGCTGCAATTCGACAACGTGGTGTCGGACGCCAAGAAGACGATCATGCGCGGCACGCGTTTTGGTCAAAAGTGACCCGCGGTAGTCGTTTTTAATGAAATTCTCGGTATTTCAGGTCAGTCGCACGGGCGGACGGCCCAAGAACGAAGACCGCATGGGCTATTGCTACACCCGCGAGGCGAGCTTGTTCATGCTCGCCGACGGCATGGGCGGCCACCCTGACGGGGAAATGGCGGCGCAGATCGCCTTGCAGACCATGGCAACGCTTTTCGGGCGACACGCCAAGCCACACGTGCAGGATGAGCGCTTTTTCCTTCACAGCGGCGCGATGTTGGCGCACCATCAGATCATTCGTTACGCGAATCAACACGGCTTGGCAGATTCTCCGCGTACCACTCTGGTCATGGCATTTGTTCAGCATGGGTACTTGCATTGGATCCACTGCGGAGATTCCAGGCTGTATGTCCTCAGAGATGGCAAGCTGCTGTCCCGCACGCGTGATCACTCGTACCATGAGGCAAGGGGTTTTTCGGGCCTCTTGCGCAAGCGCATGAACCGCAATGTGCTGTTCACGTGCCTGGGTTCCTCTGTGTTGCCCATCATCGATGCTGGTGGGCCGCTTCGCCTGAGGAAGGGCGACAAAGTGCTTCTGTGCTCGGATGGCTTATGGGACAGCACCCCCGAAGGACGCCTCGTAACTGTCCTGTCCGCAATGTCCGTGGCCGAGGCAGTGCCTCAGTTGGTTCAAGACGCCTTGGCCAAGGGCGGCGAACACGGTGACAACGTCACGGCGTTGGCATTTGAATGGGAGGGGACAGGCCTGCTAGACGATCTTGATACCACCGGGTTCAGTCATACTGGCGGTCTGAGCGACCTTGGCTTTCCCTCCACCATAGATGCCGAAGCGATCGACTCTTTGCACGAAGACCTGGATGAGAGCAAGATCGAGCATTCCATCACAGAGATCAACGAAACAATTGAGCGAAAGGCGCTGCACCGTTCACGCGAGAAAACGGCGTGAGCTACGCAAGCCGCGGAGATCCAACGCGCGCCTTTGAGAAAATTGCTTGATCCTCATGCTGGAGCGACCTTGGCTCCAGTGCCCCCCCATTGATTTAAATTTTTCCATGAGCATGAACACTTTACCTGGCACGGTGCAGCGAACCGGCCGTACCGCAGATCAGTTGCGTACTGTGCGCATTACCCGCCATTACACCCTCTACGCTGAAGGCTCGGTGCTGATTGAATTCGGCAATACCCGCGTATTGTGTAACGCATCCATCGAAGAAAAAGTGCCTCCACACAAGCGCGGTAGCGGCGAAGGCTGGGTAACGGCTGAGTACGGCATGCTTCCGCGTGCCACGCACACCCGTGGCGACCGGGAAGCCGCACGCGGCAAGCAGAGCGGTCGCACCCAGGAAATCCAGCGACTGATCGGCCGCAGCTTGCGCGCAGTGTTCGATCTCAAGAAGCTCGGAGAGCGCACTCTGCATCTCGATTGCGACGTTATTCAGGCCGACGGTGGCACGCGTACCGCAGCGATCACCGGCGCTTTCGTGGCCGCTCAGGACGCCGTCAACTGGCTGATGCAACGCGGCCTGCTGACCGAATCCCCCGTGTTGCATCCGGTGGCCGCTATATCGGTGGGCATCGTGGGCGGTGTGCCCATGCTGGATCTGGACTATAACGAAGACTCCGCTTGCGACACAGACATGAACGTCGTCATGACCGGTGCCGGTCACTTCGTGGAAGTGCAGGGCACGGCCGAAGGTGCGGCATTTTCGCGTGCCGAGATGGACGCGTTGCTCTTGCTGGCAGACAAAGGCATTGGCGAGCTGATCGGTATGCAGCAAAGCGCACTGTTGGGTTGAACAAAATGAAGATCGTGCTTGCCTCCAACAACCAGGGGAAACTTGCCGAGCTGCAAGCCATGCTGGCGCCTCTGAAAATGACCTTGGTGCGCCAGTCCGAGTTGGGTATTGGCGAGGCCGAGGAGCCTTATCGCACCTTCGTCGAGAACGCGCTTGCCAAAGCTCGCCATGCTGCCGCAGCCAGCGGCTTGCCGGCGTTGGCAGACGATGCAGGTCTCTGCGTGGATGCTTTTGGTGGCCTGCCCGGAGTTGACACCGCCTATTACGCTACCCAGTTCGGCTACGAGAAGGGCGACGCCAATAATGTCCGGGCCCTCCTGGAGCAAATGCAAGGGGTTGATCAGCGTCGGGCGGCTATGGTCAGCACCTTGGTGGCCCTGCGCAGTGCAGATGATCCCGAGCCCTTGATCGCCGTTGGGCGGGTAGTGGGCGAGATCGCCCGCGAACCCAGGGGCACCAATGGCTTTGGCTTTGATCCCGTGATGTTCATTCCGGCATTTGGGAAGACTTTTGCCGAGTTGCCGGTAGAGGTCAAGAACGCCCACAGTCACCGCGGCCAGGCAGCCAAGGCCATGGTCGCCCTGATGCGCGAGCGGTGGCTGTGAAAGACATTACACACTACATGCGGCCCGGCACGCTTCAGTTGCCAGCCTTGCCCCCGCTTTCGCTTTATGTGCATCTTCCGTGGTGCCTGAAAAAATGTCCGTACTGCGATTTCAACTCACACGAGCGTCGCGCGGGTGTCGATCCGCTGGCGCAGCAAAAGCGCTATGTTGATGCGCTGATTTGCGATCTGGAAGCCAGCCTGCCTCTGATATGGGGGCGGCAGGTGCACAGCGTGTTCATTGGTGGCGGAACTCCCAGCCTGTTCGAGCCCGAGTCCATTGATCGGTTAATTGCCGCCATCCGTGCCCGGTTGCAGCTGGCACCATTGTGTGAAATTACACTGGAAGCCAATCCTGGAACCTTCGAGCGAGACCGGTTCGCAGCGTTTCGGGGCGCGGGTGTTACCCGCCTCTCAGTGGGCGTGCAGAGCTTCAACGACGCCCACCTGAAGGCCATCGGGCGCGTTCATGACGGCGCTCAGGCACGCGCGGCCCTTGAAGAGGCGGCTCGCGCCTTCGATACCTTCAACCTCGACTTGATGTACGCGCTCCCGGGCCAAACGCTTAAGGAACTGGAGCACGACGTGAACACCGCGCTCGGGTTCAAGCCGCCTCATCTGTCGATCTACCACCTCACGATTGAGCCCAACACTGTATTTGCCAAGTTCCCGCCCAAGGTGCCGGACGAAGACAGCGCCTGGACCATGCTGGACCGCATCACGGAAATGACCGGGTCTGCCGGGCTGGAGCGCTATGAAGTCTCTGCCTACGCGCGTGGGGGCCACCGCTGCGTGCACAACCTCAACTACTGGCAGTTCGGAGACTACCTGGGCCTGGGAGCCGGCGCACACGGCAAGCTAAGCTTTGCGCACCGCATCATTCGCCAGGTTCGGCATCGTGAACCAGAGCTTTACATGAACAAAGCCTTGGCCGGTGATGCGCTGGCGCAGGAGCATGAAGTGCCCCGCAAGGAGTTGCCGTTCGAATTCATGCTGAACGCGCTACGCCTGAAAGACGGCTTTGCATTGCAGGACTTCATTGATCGGACCGGCCTACCTCCCAGCAGCATCAATGCGTCGCTTCAAAAAGCGGAGCAAGCGGGGTGGACAGAGAGTGAAGGGGTATGGGTGCGGCCCAGTGCGCGTGGGTTCGATTTTCTGAGTGACTTGCAGGCACTTTTTCTGCCAGATGAATAGGTATAGGTGACTGTGGGACTTGGAAGTCGCCGGTTGCGATGGGCCGCAGCGGGCCGCAGAGGTCTATTTTTCAAAGGCTTCTTGACCCTTTGTATGGCTTTGGGCCTGAAAATTCCGCGAGAACCGTCCTGGCTGGACCCATTTTTACGTTCCACGCTCCAAGTCCGACAGCCCCTCACGCGAGGTAGGCATAGACCGACAGGCACTGGTTTCCTGATCTGACTTACGTATCTCCGGAGGAGTTCTACAGTTGGTACATCGCTCCTGCTTTGACTCGCGACCGTCGTGAGCAGCACATGCGGTTACTGAAAATGCAAGGACCTCAACATGAATGAAGATCGAATCAAGGGTAATTGGCTGCAATTCAAGGGTAAGGTAAAGGAGCAGTGGGGCAAACTGACCGATGATGATCTGGACGTTATCGCTGGTAAGCGAGACCAGTTGATCGGGAAGATTCAGGAACGCCAGGGTATTGCCAAGGACGTTGTGGAAAAGGAGTTGGCTGATTGGGAGTCCCGCAACAAGGATTTCCGCTGGGATTGAGATCCACGACTAAGCCTCTCCAAAGAAAAAAAGCCGCAGTTCGGACACCGGATTGCGGCTTTTTTACAGCTGCCTCAGATCTTGTCAAGGCGCGACTCGGTCGGCAAACCCGCAGTTTCGATCAGTCTCTTCAGCAGAGGAGTGGCTTGGTCGCCGATCTCGATGAGTCGCATCTGCGCTTCATCCATGAACCCCTGGCTCACGCTGTGGCGCAAGAATTCCAGCATGCTGTCGTAATAGCCATCTTGATTGAGCAGGCCTAGCGGCTTGTCGTGGTAGCCAAGTTGTCGCCAGGTCCACGTTTCAAAGAACTCCTCGAACGTCCCGATTCCTCCCGGAAGGGCCAGGAACGCATTGGAGTGCTCTGCCATCAGGCGCTTGCGCTCGTGCATGGTGTCGACGATCAGAAGCTCGGTGCAGCCGCGATGGGCATGCTCCCGATCAACCAGGGCTTGGGGGATGATGCCAATCACTCGCGCGCCGGCTTGCAGCGCCGCATCGGCAAGAATGCCCATGAGGCCGCTACGGCCACCTCCGTAGACAAGCTGTCCCTGGTGCTCGCCTATCCAGCGGCCGACTTCACGAGCGATTTCGGCATAGGCCGGAGTCACGCCCGTGCGTGAACCGCAATAAACGCATAGGGAAAATGCCGGCCTATCAAGATCGGTCTTTGGTACGGGTTCTGAAACTGAATTTCTCATGAAGCAATGAATTTCACATAAAGGGCAGCTAGCCAAATTCCTCCCGCCAGAAGCAGGCTGAGCAGCACCGCTGCGCTGCCCATGTCCTTGGCGCGCTTGGACAAATCATGCCATTCCGGTCCAATACGGTCGATGGCCGTTTCTATGCCCGTATTGAGCAGCTCGACAATCATGACGATCAGGACAGTCCCCGCAAGCAACGCGGTTTCGGTCCAACTGCTGCCAAGCCAGAAGGAAGCTGGTAGCAGAACCATGGCCGCCAAGGTTTCCTGCCTGAATGCTGTCTCGCGCCAACCGGCGCAAAGCCCTTCGATGGAGTAGCCCGCTGCGTGCCAAATGCGTGAAAGCCCGGTGCGTGCCTTCTGCGGATTGACGGGGTGAAGTGAATCCTTCGGGGGGCTGCTCTGTCAGATTTGGAGGGCGGAAGGTTCATGCACGAATTGTCATGCGTTGATGTGTCGTTGTTCCGGCTTCTAGATTTTTTGTGGGCGCGCGTCCACCAGTCGGGTGCCAGCCCAGGCATCGTGCCAGAACTGCCCCTCACGCTGAAAGCGGCTTAATAGCGCCCAAATGCTGACCCAGCCAATCACCAGAACCGAAACTTCGCCACCTGAAAGCCCAAAGGGAGACACAGCCAGTAGCGGGGGTAGAAACCACATCCAGCTCAGCACATAACGCCATAGGGCACGCAGTTGCGAGATAGGGCGGCCTGTACCGTCTACGACCCGAATGTGCCAGGTCTTCATGGCGAGGGTCTGGCCTTTCGACCAGAACCACACAAAGTAGATGCCTGCGACGACGAAAATAAAGGCCTGCAAGCCATGCCTGTTCTGCAAGGCGTGCCGCGATTGTGTCAGTGCACTGAAGAGGTAGCCGGCTATGAACACGACGCCGAACATGAGCGTGCCTTCATAGAGCCAGCAGCACATGCGGCGCCAAAGTGCGGGGGCGGTCAACGCGCCGGGAGAGGAAAGAGTCATCGAAAAAACGGGAACGCTAGTAACGGATCTTTGCTGATCCTATACGACTACGGGACAAGCAGGCGGCGATTACTGGGGAGTAGCCGGCGTGGACGCTGCAGGAACCGGTGTAGATGCTGCAGGGACCGGCTGAGAAGCCGCAGGGAGGGGCGCCGCGGCTGGCAGAGTTTCTGCTGGCGGTGTGGCAGCCACTGGGGGAGGTGGCATGACCGCCGGGGCCGGATTAGCTGGTGCGGGAGCCGGTGCCGGTGGGCGAGGCAGCAGAGTATTGCGGTTCAAGCGTGACGATGCGGGAGCGTTGTCGGCCTGAGGAGCCGCGCCAGGCAGGGGAGCACGCAGGATCTTCTCTGGCGAGACTGGTCGCAATGCCGGCGCAGTGCCGGCAGGCGGCTTCGGTCTGTCCGCTGCCAGGCGCTGACGCTGCTCAGGCGTGAGAGACTGATACTCCTCCCACTTGGCCTTTTTCTCGTCTGTCGGCAGTTTGCGTGCCTCGCCGAAATTAAGCCGCGCCTGCGTACGCTGTGCAGGCGTAAGCTTGGCCCATTCCGTCATGCGGCCCTGCAAGGTGGCTCGTTCCTCTGGCGACATGCGGTCAAAGTTGTGTGCCAGCGCGATCCACTTGCGTTGGTGGTCGTCGTCAAGAGTTGGCCAAAGAGTTGCCAGAGGGCGCAGGGCAGTTCTTTGCTCCTGATTCAAACTCTTCCAGCTGATCGAGCCAGCCAAGGGGGCTTGTTGTGCTGTTGAGGGTAGTTGCGCGTATGCAACAACCCCCAGGGCGACAGCTCCGAGACCCGCACTCGCCGCGACAGCCAAGGCAACTGCTTTGGTTGAAGTGAGGCGGGACAACTGACGGCGCATTGGAGGGAGCAGGGAGTTATTGGCTTACTGGCGGAGCCGAGGCACGCTCAGACCCGGCGGTTTTCAGAAACTGGAGAAACCCGGGGTCGGCGTAGGCGGCAGGCGGTAAGTCGTCGGTCAGCAGGGCCGCGTCGACTTCAGCGACTTCCGAGGCGCGGTCGTCGCCCTGAACGATGTCAATCGCAATCAGGCCGGCGGCCAGTGCGACCACGAGTGCAGCGGACGTCAGGCGGCCCCAGGGGCCGAGGCCATCTTCGCCGAAGCCCAGCGTGGCTGTTTGGCCTTGGCGAAAAATAGTTGACGCGGTTCGCACCCGGGCGGCCGCAACGGGCTGCTTTCGCTGGGCGATGGCTCGCTCGCGTGTGGCACGCAAGCGTTCACTAATATCGTGTGGTAGCTCGGAAGCCCCAGCAGAAAGACGTGCGGCCACCCGTAGGCCATAACGGTTCTGCAGGACATTCGCGTGCTGTAGGTGAAGGCTGTTCATGGCATTATTCCCTTGGCACGGAGTGCCTTGGCCAGCGACTGAACCGCACGCGAGCAGTGGGTTTTTACACTACCTTCCGAACAGCCCATAGCCGCTGCCGTTTCGGCAACATCCATTTCCTCCCAATAACGCATCAGAAAAGCTTCACGTTGACGCCCGGGGAGCTGTTGGATTTGTAACTCTATCGCATGCAGGGTTTCTGCTCGCCGGGTGGAGTCTTCTGCGCTCTCTATCTGCTGCGAATCACTAGCTCCTGCAAAGGTCTCCAGAAGGTCGAAGTCGTCACCGCCATCGGGTGTGTCGAAGTCGCTCAGGTTGGAGAAAACGGCATTGCGGGTCTTCTGGCGGCGAAACCAGTCCAGGGTGCAATTGGACAGAATGCGCTGGTAAAGCATGGGCAGCTCGGCAGCGGGTTTGTCGCCGTAGTGCTCGGCGAGCTTCATCATGCTGTCCTGCACTATGTCCAGGGCGGCTTCGTCGTCACGAACGTGATAGACCGCGCGCTTGAACGATCGTTTTTCGACGCTCTTGAGGAAGTCGGAGAGTTCTTGTTCGGTAGCCAAGGGCAGTTCGCGACAGGCGTTGTGGCGGATCGAATGGGAAATGGTGCGGGCGTCGCGAAGGCAGAGGCACTTCGTGCGGTCGATTATGGCACTGGCCTCTCACTTTTTTTGTGTAGGTGCCAGCAACCCTCATGCTGCAGTGCGATAATGTGGGTTGCAATCAAAAAGGCAAACGGGTCTCAGCAGGGCGAGTTCTTCTTTCGCCTATGGCTGCTGGCCTCAAGTCCTGACGCGGCCTCACAAGGGTTGGCAAGGGGCACCCAAGGTATTTCGTCAGAGAAATTCTCGAAAGGTTGATCAAAATGGAAATCTCTAAGGCCGAAATCACTTCGGCAGCGGCCGCTTCTGCCGGCAACCAATCCTCCGAACTCCGTGGCGCTGAAATACTCGTCAAAGCTTTGCAGCACGAAGGCGTGCAGCAGGTATGGGGTTATCCCGGTGGTGCAGCGTTGCATATTTACGACGCTCTCTACAAACAAGACACCATTCAGCACGTGCTCGTTCGTCATGAACAGGCGGCCGTGCATGCGGCAGACGGATTTGCCCGTGCCACCGGCGAGGTGGGTGTGGCGCTCGTGACTTCCGGTCCCGGTGTCACCAATGCCATTACCGGCATTGCCACCGCCTACATGGATTCGATCCCGCTGGTCGTTATCACCGGGCAGGTTTCTACCGCCGCCATCGGGCAAGATGCCTTCCAGGAGTGCGACACCGTGGGCATCACACGCCCCATCGTCAAGCACAACTTCCTGGTCAAGGACGTTCGCCAGATGGCCGAGGTGATGAAAAAGGCCTTCCACATTGCGCGCTCGGGTCGGCCCGGCCCGGTGGTGGTGGATGTCCCTAAAGACGTCTCCTTCAACAAGACCGCCTGGACGGGTTACCCCGAAAAGGTGGAAATGCGCTCCTACAACCCGGTGAAGAAGGGTCACGGCGGCCAGATCCGCAAGGCCTTGCAACTTCTTCTCTCGGCCAAGCGCCCGTACATCTACACTGGTGGCGGTGTTCTGCTTGCCAATGCCTCGGGTGAGTTGCGCCAACTGGTCGACCTGCTCAATTACCCCGTTACCAATACCCTGATGGGGCTGGGCGCCTTCCCGGCCACTGATCGGCGCTTCGTCGGCATGCTGGGCATGCACGGTACCTGGGAAGCCAACAACGCAATGCAAAACTGCGATGTGCTGTTGGCCATTGGCGCCCGTTTCGATGACCGCGTCATCGGAAACACCAAGCATTTCGCGCAGAACGAGCGCAAGATCATTCACATCGACATTGATCCTTCCAGTATTTCCAAGCGCGTCAAGGTGGATGTCCCCATCGTCGGCGACGTGAAAGATGTGCTGCAGGAACTGATCGCCATGATCAGGGAGGCGGACACCAAACCCGACGAAACCGCGCTCGACGCCTGGTGGAAGCAGATCGATGTTTGGCGTGCGCGCGACTGCATGAAGTATGACCGTGGCAACCAGGACGTCATCAAGCCCCAGAAGGTCATCGAGACTCTGTGGGAGATGACCAAGGATGCCGACGCCTACATTACCTCCGATGTCGGCCAGCACCAGATGTGGGCAGCGCAGTACTACAAGTTCAACGAGCCGCGCCGCTGGATCAACTCCGGCGGCTTGGGCACCATGGGCGTGGGCATTCCCTACGCCATGGGTATCAAGCTTGCCAAGCCCGAGAGCGAAGTGTTTTGCGTGACCGGTGAAGGCTCTGTGCAGATGTGCATCCAGGAGCTTTCTACCTGCCTGCAATACAACACGCCCATCAAGATCCTCGCGCTCAACAACCGTTACCTGGGCATGGTTCGCCAGTGGCAAGAAATTGAATACTCGGGTCGTTACAGCCATAGCTACATGGATGCGTTGCCCAACTTCGTGAAGCTGGCAGAAGCCTACGGCCACGTGGGTATCCTGGTAGAAGACCCGAAAGACGTCGAACCGGCACTGCGCGAGGCGCGCAGGCTCAAAGATCGCACCGTATTCATCGACTTCCGCACCGATCCGACCGAGAACGTCTTCCCGATGGTTCAGGCCGGCAAAGGAATCACCGAAATGCTGCTGGGGTCGGAAGACCTGTAAAACCCAAGTGTTGATCTAGCGGCATGAAGCGCACCCCTGGGTGCGCGGAGGCCGGCGATTGTTCGCAACGCCCGCGGTCAGCACCGAACCCAGACGAATCTATTGCCCGCCAAGCCCGTGCATTACCGTGCGCGGGGGAGGGCGGCGAAAAGAGGAATCAAGACCATGAAGCACATCATTTCCGTACTTATTGAAAACGAAGCGGGCGCACTGTCCCGCGTCGTGGGCCTGTTTTCGGCCCGTGGCTACAACATCGAATCGCTGATCGTTGCCCCCACGGAGGACGAGAGCCTTTCGCGCATGACCATCCAGACGCGAGGCTCTGACGATGTCATCGAGCAGATCACCAAGCATCTGAACCGGTTGATCGAAGTCGTGAAAGTGGTCGACCTGACTGAAGGCGCCTACATCGAGCGTGAGCACATGATGATCAAGGTGCGGGCAGTTGGCAAAGAGCGCGAGGAAATCAAGCGCATGGCCGATATTTTCCGCGGCCGCATTATCGATGTGACCGACAAAAGCTACACCATCGAGTTGACCGGCGATCAAGGCAAGAACGACGCCTTCCTGAATGCCATCGACAAGACCGCCATTCTTGAAACCGTCCGCACAGGTGCCAGCGGAATCGGGCGCGGAGAGCGGCTGCTGAGGGTGTGATAGGCCTCTTGCCGCCCGGCAGTTGCGGGCAGCGAGAGTAAACATAGAGCCTGCGCTACTGAAAGCCCAAAGTATGGGCGTTGTCGGCGTGAGGCAATGGTGTTGATTTATTGACTGTTTCCTAGGAGAAAACCATGAAAGTGTTCTACGACAAAGACTGTGATCTGAGCCTGATCAAGGGCAAGACGGTTGCTATCATCGGCTATGGTTCGCAAGGCCATGCACACGCGCAAAACCTGAACGACAGCGGTGTCAAAGTCGTGGTCGGTCTGCGCAAGGGTGGCGCCAGCTGGCCCAAGGTCGAGAAGGCCGGACTGCAGGTTGCTGAAGTGGCAGAAGCCGTCAAGGCCGCAGACGTGGTTATGATCCTCTTGCCCGATGAGCAGATCGCCAAGGTCTACCGCGAGGACGTGGAACCCAACATCAAGCAGGGTGCCTCCCTGGCATTCGCGCACGGCTTCAACGTGCACTACGGTCAAGTGGTGCCCCGTGCCGACCTCGACGTCTGGATGGTGGCTCCCAAGGCTCCTGGTCACACTGTGCGCGGTACCTATACCCAGGGTGGTGGCGTGCCTCATCTGGTGGCTGTGCATCAGGACAAGACCGGCAAGGCCCGTGATCTGGCACTGAGCTATGCGATGGCCAACGGTGGCGGCAAGGCCGGCATCATCGAAACCAACTTCCGCGAAGAAACCGAAACCGACCTGTTCGGCGAACAGGCCGTTCTGTGTGGCGGTGCGGTTGAGCTGATCAAGGCTGGCTTCGAAACCCTGGTGGAGGGTGGCTACGCTCCAGAGATGGCCTACTTCGAGTGCCTGCACGAACTGAAGCTGATCGTCGACCTGATCTATGAAGGCGGCATCGCCAACATGAACTACTCGATCAGCAACAACGCTGAGTACGGCGAGTACGTGACCGGTCCTCGGATCGTTACCGAACAAACCAAGGCCGAGATGAAGAAGGTCCTGCGTGACATTCAGACTGGCGAGTATGCCAAGAGCTTCATTGCCGAAAACCTGGCAGGTGCTCCCACGCTGCAAAGCCGCCGTCGCCTGAACGCTGAGAGCCAGATCGAAGTCGTGGGCGACAAGTTGCGCGCCATGATGCCCTGGATCAAAGCGAACAAGCTGGTGGACAAGTCGAAGAACTAAGCCCCATAGGCAGTTCCAAAAAAGCCACGCTTGCGTGGCTTTTTTCTGCCGTGCTCAGGCTGCAGGCAATCGGGCTTAGTTCGGCAGCAAGGCGTTCAGATTCATCATCAACACGAACCCGCCAGCAAGCCCGGTGACAGCGTAGGTGCCATGCCCCTTGCGGACCAGATCGGGAAGGATCTCATGGAAGATCACGAAAAGCATGGCACCCGCAGCAAAGCCCAGACCCCAAGGCAGAAGTGCAGTTGAGTGGCTCATGACCGCTGCGCCAACCACGGCGCCCACCGGCTCCACCAGGCCTGAGACTATGCCGACCAACATGGAAATCGTCCTCCGGTAGCCTGCAGACACCAGCGCGGTTGCCACGATCAAGCCTTCCGGTACATTTTGCAGGGCAATTCCCATCGTCAAGGCGTTGGCGTGTGCGCTTTCGCTTCCAGAATAACCCGCGCCAATGGCCAGGCCTTCTGGCAGATTGTGAAACGCGATGGCGATCACAAAGAGCCATGTGCTGCGCAATTTGCGGGCCAATGCCATGTCGTCGCGGGGTTGAGCGTGCTCATGCGGCAGCACATTGTCCAGCTTCAGCAAAGCACATGCGCCCAGCACGACGGCGGTGCCGATCATGGCTGCCGGGCCTAACAGGCCCTCACCGAAGGTGCCAAGGCCCTTCGCCGCTTCGAAGCCAGGGACAATGAGCGAGAACACACTCGCTGCCAGCATAATGCCTGCTCCGAAGCCGAAGAAGGTATCTTGTACGCGATCAGAAAGCCGGTGCGCAAACAACACCGGCAACGTCCCCAATGCAGTGGCCAGCGCCGCCGCTGACCCGCCCAGCAGGGCATTCCAGACCGCAGGCTCGCTGCTCAGAGCGTTCCATAGCCGTTCAGTCAGAATGAATGTTCCGGTCAGCAGGACAAACAAACCGACCCAGGTGCGCCGCCGCCATGTGCGCGGCAAACTCATTAACGATGTTTCGTTCATATTAGCTGCTCCGGTATGGCTCCTGACATGGTCCCATGTCGTTCCAGCCGCAGATACATGTGAAAATTTCACCTTGGGATGCCCTGCATAACCCTCGCGAGTCGGTGGTAGTGCGGATCGGGATGAGGCGCAAGGCGTCTTTTTGCAGCCAATAGCCCAGCTATTGGCAAGAAAAGCAACGCAGCGGATCGCCCGAGGCCGTGCTGCTACCGACCGCAGGGAGTTATGCAGGGCATCCCTTGCGATGCTGAAATGTTCACTAGCCTTTGAGGGTTGTGTTTCAATCAAGAATCAATGCTAATATTTTAATTGAGAATCATTCGCATTCGTGATGCGTCGAAAAGACCTCTATTCATTAGGGGTTTTGCTCCGTTCTTCTTCACCCTGAGGCCGACTGCCGCCGACTGCCGCCGACTGCCGCCAACTTCTGGTGGTACCCCTTAATAGAATTACACTGCCCGGATCCTCGTCGGGCCTAATGAATTGATTCAATGACAGAAAAAGACGCTACACCCCAGCCTCAATCGGAGCTTTCAGCCCCTGGTGAAGTGTTGCCGGTGCGCAAGCCTCGCAAGGGCATTTACGTGCTTCCCAATCTTTTCACTCTGGGGGGGTTGTTCGGCGGGTTCTATGCAGTGGTCATGGCCATGAACGGGCGTTTCGACCTCGCCACCACGGGCATCTTCGCCGCCATGGTGCTGGACAGCCTGGATGGACGCGTAGCCCGCATGACCGGCACCCAGAGCGCATTCGGGGAGCAGATGGATTCCCTGTCTGACATGGTCAGTTTCGGGGCGGCGCCCGCATTGGTGGCCTACGAATGGGCGCTTCGTCCTTTGGGGCGTTGGGGTTGGATCGCGGCCTTCGTCTATTGCGCGTGCGCTGCGCTGCGTCTGGCTCGCTTCAATGTGAATACTTCGGTCGTCGACAAGCGCTTCTTCCAGGGGCTACCTTCACCGGCAGCCGCTGCGCTGGTTGCCGGGTTCATATGGCTCACCAGCGCCATGCTGTCGGCGCAGCACGAGGTGCAGATATTTCGTGAACTCATGTCCTTTTTTGGCGGGGTCCGCCTTGAGCGTTCCGACTTTTCATGGATCATGTTCTGCATCGCGCTGTTTGCCGGCCTGACCATGGTCACCAACATTCCGTACTACAGCTTCAAGGACTTTGGCGGGCGGCGCAGCGTGCCGTTCGTGGTGCTGGTGGTGATTGCATTGGCAATCGCTGTCATTAGCATCGAGCCAGCGACCTTGCTCTTCGCGCTGTTTGTAGGTTATGCGCTCTCCGGCTACATCATTTACATATGGCGGCGAGCCAATGGCCATCACGCGAGCATTGTCAGCACCTCCACGGAGGAGCCAGACGAGCGCGGCTTGCATCATTAAGGATGCCCTGCATAACTCCCTGCGGTCGGTGGCAGCACGGCCTCGGGTGATCCGCTGCGTTGCTTTTCTTGCCAATAGCTGGGCTATTGGCCGCAAAAAGACGCCTTGCGCCTCATCCCGATCCGCACTACCCCCGACTCGCGAGGGTTGTGCAGGACATCCTTAAGCCCGGCCTGCCTGACTCGCTGCGCTTCTCTCCAATGAAGCTCTTTGCGAATTTTTATGCACCAGTCTGAAGGCTGTGTTATATTTTCTGTATGAGCGCTAATTTCCTAGGCCTACTACTAACACCCAACGGGTGGAGGCGGTAGCGCGCGCAAGTAAAGCGTTTTCCCAGCTCTCACGGCCCGTTAGCACCAGCAACGGGCCGTTTCTTTTTGGGGTTGCTGGTTGGTTGGCTATTTTCCAAGAAGGACTTTCCCATGTTGTCGAACCCCGCCTCCAAATACCGCCCCTTCGCACCGATCGGGCTCAAAGATCGTACTTGGCCGGATGCCGTGCTGACGCGCGCTCCCATCTGGTTGTCCACCGATCTGCGCGACGGGAATCAGGCACTGGTCGAGCCCATGGATGTCGAGCGCAAATTGCGCATGTTTGAACTGCTCGTCAAAATCGGCTTCAAGGAGATTGAGGTAGGTTTTCCCTCGGCCTCGCAGATCGAGTTTGATTTTGTCCGCAGACTTATCGAGGAAGACCGGATTCCTGCGGATGTGACCATTCAGGTGCTGACCCAGGCGCGCCCCGAATTGATTGAACGCACCTTTGAGTCACTGCAGGGAGCACCCCGGGCTATTGTTCATTTATACAACGCCGTGGCCCCGGTGATGAGGCGCGTGGTGTTGGGGCTGGACGAGGACGGCATCGTCAACCTGGCGACAGAGCATGCGCGTCAATTTGTGGAGCATGCGTCCAGGCAACCGTCGACGGATTGGACATTTCAATTCTCGCCTGAGATGTTTTCCGGAACAGAGCTTGAGTTCTCCAAGCGGGTGGTCGACGCCGTGACCGCAGTCTGGCAGCCCACGGCAGATCGCAAGTGCATCATCAACCTTCCGTCCACCGTAGAGCACTCCACGCCGAATATCTTCGCCGACATGATCGAGTGGATGCACCGCCATCTTGAGCGACGCGATGCCATTGTCCTCTCAGTCCACCCGCACAATGACCGGGGCACCGGCACCGCCGCTGCAGAACTTTCCTTGATGGCAGGCGCTGACCGCATTGAAGGCTGCCTTTTTGGCAACGGCGAGCGCACAGGCAACCTGGATCTCGTCAACGTCGCCTTGAACCTGTACACGCAAGGTGTGTCGCCTGAGCTCGATTTTTCGAATATTGACGAAATTCGCGCCACGGTGGAGCATTGCAATCAATTGCCCGTGCACCCGCGCCATCCGTACGTTGGCGATCTGGTCTACACCTCTTTCTCGGGCTCGCACCAGGACGCCATCAAGAAGGCGTTCGCTGCTCGCCGTGAAGGGGACGTGTGGGAAATGCCCTATTTGCCGATTGACCCCAAGGATCTGGGGCGCAGCTACGAAGCGGTTATTCGCGTCAACAGCCAATCTGGCAAGGGCGGCATCGCTTACTTACTCGAAAGCGAGTATGGGCTTCAACTGCCCCGACGCCTGCAAATCGAATTCAGCCAGGCGGTGCAACGCGAAATGGACATTTCCGGCAAAGAGTACACCGCAGCCGACCTTTGGGCGCTGTTTGAGCGCGAGTATGGCTTGGTCAACCCACCGGCGATGCGCCAGCGTGTCATGGAAGAGAGCGCCGGTGGCGTCACCTGCCTGCGTGTTGAAATCGAGTTGGCGGGCCAAACCCAGGTGATCGAGGGTGAGGGCAGTGGCCCCGTGGAGGCCTTTATCAACGCGCTGGCTTCGTCAACAGGTCGCCAGGTTCGCGTGCTTGATTACCACGAGCATGCCCTGGGTGCCGGTGCCGACGCGCGCGCGGCAGCGTACGTTGAAATGCGCGTGGACGACGGGCGAACCTTGTTTGGCGTAGGCGTTGACCGCGACATCACGCTGGCTGTGCAGCGTGCGGTGGTCAGCGGACTCGTCCGCGCCACGGAAGGAACTCCTCTCGCGGCACAATTGCTGGTTGAGGCTGCTTGAATTCAGAGGGTGGCCATTCGTACTCAGGAGCAAATCACATGACCGACAAACTCATCATTTTCGACACCACCCTGCGTGACGGCGAGCAATCTCCGGGCGCCAGCATGACCAAAGATGAGAAGCTGCGCATCGCGCGCCAGCTCGAGCGCCTGAAGGTCGATGTGATTGAAGCCGGCTTCGCAGCCAGCAGCAATGGCGACTTCGAGTGCGTTCAGGCCATTGCTCAGGCCATCAAGGATTCCACCATATGCTCGCTTTCGCGTGCCAATGACCGCGACATAGCTCGTGCGGCCGAGGCGCTCAAGGGGGCTGCCCGCGGACGAATCCATACCTTCATTGCCACCAGCCCGCTCCACATGGAGAAGAAACTGCGCATGACGCCCGACGAGGTGTTCGAGCAGGCCAAGCTGGCGGTACGCTTTGCCCGCAATCAGATGGACGACATTGAGTTCAGCGCTGAAGATGGCTATAGAAGCGACCCGGATTTTCTCTGTCGCGTCATCGAGGCAGTGATCAAGGAAGGTGCCACCACCATCAATGTGCCGGACACCGTAGGCTACGCCATTCCGGAGCTGTACGGCAACTTCATCAAGACATTGCGTGAGCGTGTGCCCAACAGCGACAAGGCGATCTGGAGCGTACATTGCCACAATGATCTGGGCATGGCGGTAGCCAACTCGCTGGCCGGTGTGAAGATTGGCGGCGCACGCCAGGTCGAGTGCACCATCAATGGGCTGGGCGAGCGTGCGGGTAACTGCTCGCTGGAAGAAGTGGTCATGGCGATAAAAACCCGCAAGGATTACTTCGGCCTCGACGTTGGCATTGACACTTCCCACATCGTGGCCGCCAGCCGCATGGTCAGCCAGACCACCGGATTTGTCGTGCAGCCCAACAAGGCGGTTGTTGGGGCCAACGCCTTTGCTCATGCCAGCGGCATCCACCAGGACGGCGTGCTGAAAGCACGGGACACCTACGAGATCATGCGGGCCGAAGACGTGGGCTGGTCGGCCAACAAGATCGTGCTGGGCAAGCTGAGCGGCCGAAACGCCTTCAAGCAGCGTCTGCAGGAGTTGGGCGTCATGCTGGAGTCGGAGGGCGAGATCTTGGCGGCGTTTGCCAAGTTCAAGGAGCTGGCCGATCGCAAGAGCGAGATCTTCGACGAGGACATTCTCGCCTTGGTGAGCGACGAAAGCGTGACCGCCGAAAAAGAGCAGTACGGCTTCATTTCTCTGTCGCAACATAGCGAAACGGGTGAAATGCCCCACGCCGAAATCGTGTTCTCAGTAGACGGCAAGGAAGTCAAGAGCGCGTCAGAGGGTAACGGCCCGGTAGATGCCTCGCTGAAGGCTATTGAGCGGCACGTGCAAAGCGGCGCCGAAATGGTGCTTTACTCGGTTAACGCCATCAGCGGTTCCACCGAAAGCCAGGGCGAGGTCACAGTGCGCCTGCAAAACTCCGGCCGAGTGGTCAATGGGGTAGGGGCTGACCCCGACATCATTGTGGCTTCGGCGAAGGCTTATCTGAGTGCTCTCAACAAGTTACACAGCAAAGCTGACCGAGTGGCTGCACAAGGCTAGGTTTTTATACAGTACCTATGGAAGTGGTTTAATAAAATTAAATAACTTCATGATATTGCATGATTTTTCTCATTTGAATACACTCCGTACCACTGTTGTTTTCTTGTGGTGATCAAAATCATGCGGTCTGGTGCGTTGCGCAATCTGGGGTTATCTTCTGTTCGCACGCTGTTGGTTGCGGTCGCGGGCAGCCTGGTTTTGCTCGCCCCCGCGGCTCCTGCCGCCGCGGCCCCCAAGAAGGCGGTTGAACAGCGGCAGGCCGCCAAGCGCGGCGCTCAAGCTCCCTCCAAGGCTCGCACAGAAAAAAGCAGGTCTGCCGCCAAATCTTCCAGTCGCAAGGCGTCAGCCAAGCAAGATCGCCAACGGGTCACGGCACGCGTGCGCGGCAAAGGCGCGACCTCCGTCAGAGAGGTTGCAGCGCGTTCCACCCCGCGCCTCTCTTTCGGGCAAATGGCCGGTCTGCACGCCGTATCCGACCCGCTTGATTTGAAATCCAGCGTGGCTCTGGTGGTTGATCAAGACACCCATGAAGTGCTGCTCAGCAAAAATGATCATGCTGTTCTGCCCATCGCATCGCTCACCAAGCTGATGACCGGCCTCATCGTTTCTCAAGCCCGCCTTCCGCTTGACGAAATGATCACCATCACCAAGGAAGACGTGGACACCGAAAAAGGCAGCAGCTCCCGCTTGGCGGTGGGCAGTGTTCTGACGCGGGGCGAATTGCTGCACCTGGCGCTCATGTCCAGCGAGAACAGGGCAGCGAACGCACTCGGCCGTAGCTACCCAGGTGGCCTGAACAACTTTGTCTCGCTCATGAACGCCAAGGCGCAGATGCTCGGCATGAAGGACACGCGCTACGTGGAGCCCACCGGGCTTTCAAGCGCCAACCGATCCAGTGCCACCGATCTGGCCACCCTGGTGGCTGCCGCCTACAAGGATCCCATGATCAGGCAGCTTTCGACTTCCACGGGATATGAAGTGGCGGTGGGTAGCAGGGTGCTGCAGTACAACAATACCAATCGGCTGGTTCACAACCCGGAGTGGCAGATAGGTCTGCAAAAGACGGGCTATATCTCCGAGGCGGGCCAATGCCTGGTCATGCAGGCTCAGGTGGCTGGGCGCAAGCTCATCATGGTGTTTCTTGATTCTGCCGGCAAATTCAGTCGCCTGGCCGATGCAGAGCGGGTACGCCGCTGGGTGGAAAGTCAGCACGCTTCGGCTGCAATTTCTGGCTGAAAAGCAGCCACCCAAGGTTTACCCGAGGTCTACCCGAGGCTGCCCTCAAATTTCAAGCTTGTTGAAGATTGCTCGAGGCAAGTGCTGAATGATCCGCATGATGAGCATCCATTTTTCCGGGGTGTAGAGAAGAGGCTTTCCCGTCTCAATCGCCTTGATAACTTGTTTCGCCACACCTTCCACCGAGGCCAGTTTCACACCTGCACCCTTCATGTGAGCTGTCATGGGTGTTTCCATCGGACCTGGTTTTACCAGAACGATCTTGACTCCCGTCCCTGCGAATCGGTGCTGCAGTCCCTCGGCGTACCGGGCAAGCAAACCTTTGGCCGCCCCATAGACATAATTGGACTTTCGTCCCCGGTCGCCCGCCACGGAGCCGATCAATGCAAGGGTGCCGTGCTTAAATTGCTCAAGTTCTTTCGCGAATGCCTCGGCGAACAGGACGGGAGATAGTCCGTTGATGCTCAAGGCGTCTCGGCAGGCTGGCAAGTCATCTTGGCATTCAGTTTGGTTGGGTAGCGAGCCGTGCGCGATCAGGACGATATCGATGGGGCCTGCTTGAGAAATACGGCGTGCCGTGAGCCCAATGGAGTCGGGATCCAGAAATTCTGCCTGGATGATCCGAATCCGCGATTGCGGGCTGCGCACCTGAAGGTCTGCCGCCACGCGCTCGACGCGCTGTGCATCCCGGCCCACCAAAGTGAGATCGGCCGGCTGTTTTAGGAGCCACAGTCTGGCACAGTGCTCCGCAAGAGCCGATGTCGCGCCAATAATGACGATTCGCTTCATTTCAGTCATTCATTCAGTCAGTCAACTTCCCATCAAACGGCGGGAGAGGCCAGAACTGATGCCAGGATCCCGGTACTTTGCAAATTCTCCCAGGCGCGTGTAGCCGGCCTCAAATAGCTCTCTGGGCATGCGTGCATCTTTCGCTGGATAAAGGCGCCCTTTGGCTTCGCGCACGATCGCGTCGAGCCTCTCGAAAAGCTGGTGTGTCCGGACTCCCTGGTTTGGAAAATCGAGAGCCAGGGTCACCCCTGGCTGGGGAAAACTCAGCATCCCGACAGGCTGGCGGTTACCAAAGGTCTTCAGTACCCCAAGGAACGAGCCATTCCCAGAACGCGCAATTTCATTCAGCACGGCCTGAACAACGTCTTGGCCGATTTCGCGTGGCACCAGACACTGATACTGAAAAAACCCCTTTGGTCCGTATACACGGTTCCACTCCAGAAGATGGTCGAGTGGATAGAAAAAACGCTCGTAATGCAGAACGGCGCGTCCCGCCAGCCACTTCTCAAGATGGTAGTAGGCCAAGTTGAAGGCGCGCACAGACAGTGGATTAACCAGGGAAACGGGAGGCATGAAAGGCATGGTCAGCATTCGGCCCCCAGGTGCCGGGCGCTTCACCTCTTGTGCGCTATTGCCGCGCATGAATATGCCGCGCCCCCTGCCTGGCCTGGTGCAATCGACCCAGGACACCGTGTGTTCCCAATCCGCTTCAGATTCATCCGCCAAGCGGAAAAATTCACCAAGATGGGCGTAGGGGATCGATTCCGTTTCTAGCCATGGGCCCGGTACTCGGCTCAGCTGGAGTTCGGCATGGGTGATCACCCCAGTGAGCCCTAGGCCGCCCACAGTCGCGGCGAACCAATCGGCCGCCTCATGGGGTCCGCACGGTATCACCTCGCCATGGGTGCGTACAAGCGCAAGACTTTGAACGTGATCCCCGAAGGACCCCTTCAAATGATGGTTCTTGCCATGGACGTCGTTGGCGATGGCGCCGCCCAGAGTGATCAACTGGGTGCCCGGTGTGACGGGCAGCATCCAGCCGCGAGGGGTCACCAGTCGCTGAATGTCCCTCAGCAACACGCCAGACTCACACACCAGGCGTCCGGTGCAGTGGTCGAAAGAAATGAAATGGTCAAGACCGGTGGTCACCCAAAGGGCGCCTTGCGGGTTCAGGCAGACGTCACCGTAACTGCGCCCCATGCCATAGGCCAACCCTGGCAGTGGCCCATCGCGGACGATGCGATTGATTCTGGACGGGTCATAAAGATCCGTCACGTGATGAGGATCTGCGCTAAGGCGCCCCCAGGACGCCATGCGCTTCATGTGGTCTCCGCGAGCAAAAAAACGTATAAGTTGGAAACGATTCCAAGTATAACGAGGTGATTCTGAAAGTATTCAAGCTGGAAACGGCTCCAAGTTCAATACCATCGCCAATCAAACGCTATTCAGTCGCTATTCCATCGCTAATGGTAAGAATTAATGAATGATGCCGTAGTGAACCGCACGCCTCTAGCAATACTGCTAGGCCTGATCAGGCTGATGCGGCCAAAGCAGTGGGTCAAGAACGGCTTTGTGCTGGGGCCGCTGATATTTTCTGGTGCATTTCTGGACGCCGTGGCCATCTCGCAAGCGTTGTTGGCGTTGGTATTGTTTTGTGTCGCTTCCTCGGCAACGTGCGTCATTAACGACATTCAAGACATTGAGAGGGATCGTCGCCACCCAAGAAAATCCAGAATTCGGCCCTTGGCGGCAGGGCTGGTTTCGGTGCCCTCGGCCCTATGGCTGCTGGCAGTTCTCTATGGCGTGCTGGTTTTGGGCTGGTTTGTGGCCCCGAGGGTGGTCATGGTCATTGTGGCCTACCTGGTGTTGAATCTGGCCTACACGTTCATGCTTAAGCACCAGCCCGTCGTCGACATTTTTACAATTGCCATTGGCTTCGTCCTGCGCGTCTATGCGGGCGCCATGGCACTGGACGTCCCCGTTTCCTCCTGGATGTTCATCACTACCCTTTGCCTGGCGCTGTACCTGGGAGCGATCAAACGGCGCCAGGAACTCAGCCAAAGTGGCTCGGAAGGTCGGGAGGTGCTTAAAAAATACTCAGTGTCGCTGGTCGATCGGTATGCAGAGATGTCAGCAACCGGGGCGCTACTTTTCTACAGCATGTTCGTGATGTCAGCCAGCCCCGAGTTGGTCATCACCATACCCCTGGTGCTGTTTGGCCTGTTTCGCTATTGGTACGTGGTAGAGACCCTTGAAGGGGGCGAGTCTCCCACGGATGCGCTGCTGGCTGACTGGCAGTTGTTGCTGACGGTCATGTTGTGGGTGGCCACCTGTGTCTGGGCGCTATGGCCGGCCAGAGGATGATGCAAAACTGGGTGATGCAAAACTTCATCATGGACTACTCTTACGCCCTGACTCCCTTTCTCACTTGGCTCGTCGCAGGGCTGCTGAAGTTTCTCGTCAACAGCATCAAGTCCGACAGGCTCCTGGTGGGCTACGGTGGCTTGCCCAGCAACCATAGTGCCATGGTCACCAGCATGGCCATGCTCATCGCCCTCAAGGAAGGAATAGGGCACCCGGCGTTCGGCGTCGCCCTTACTCTGGCCTTTATCGTCATGCTGGATGCCTACAGCCTGCGCAGGCAGGTGGGAAAGCACGCGGTGGCTATCAACAAGATGGCGGTCTCATCTGCAGATCACCAGGCGCTTCGTGAGCGCATGGGTCACACCGGATTAGAAATTTTGGCAGGTGTTGTGGTGGGTGTCACGGTGGCCGCCGCTGTGAATGCGATCTTGACTGGATGATCCTGGGATGATGCTTAACTCCCCCTCACACATTGCGGGTACTCAAGGCTTGACGGCTACAGGCGGCCTGGGATCAATTCCCGAATAACGCCCCCGCCGTGCGGGTTCCAGGCGGGCTGAGGCAATTCAAGAGCGCGCAGCTCCCTGGCGACCTTTTCTAACGAGAAGGTGGGTGACTTCTGGTAGATCAGCACGCGCGGATGGTCATAGACCTTGAATGCTTCCTCCGCAAGGTCGTCTCGAATAATCAGTCCTCCCAGCCTAGGGTACGAGCTGATGTCGGCGACCAGGCGAAACCCGGCGGAGCCATCAAAGAGCATTTCGTAGTAGCGAATGGCGACGGGGAAAGAATCTGGCAGCCTCGCGACCGATGCATAGCCTCGCTCACTGGCAATAATCAGATACTCCACAGAAGCGAGCTGCTGCAGCAAACGTTCCCGCTTCTCTGGGGTTTCAGGGGCCACTGGCTCAAGTTCTAAACGCTTGAATTTTTCGGCATCAAAGCCGGGTAGTCTTAGTGGCAAGGCGTCGTCCCAATGCTCGACACCAATCACAGAGCCAGGCGGAACATGCTCATGAATCCACTTGCTCGCTGAAACCCGGGTCATGGGTGATCTATAGATTGAGGAAAATGCATAAGCCCACAAAAGACTGGCGCCTACCACCGCGATCACCGGCATAGCCCTCCAAGGCAGAGCTACCCTGACACGCAAGGACGTATCTAGCGCGTGAGCGGCCAAAATTGCCAAGACCGGATAGGCGGGCAACAGATACCGCATGCTCTGCACATGCAGCACAGAAACCGAGGCGAACACGGAAACGAGCCATACAAGCACCACAACGAGCGCATCATCTACATGTTTCCGGCACCTGCTCAGGGTCATGACCATACCGACTGTTGCCGCCACGAACAGCGGAAGACCCACACCGAATAGGGCCAGATTCTGCAGAGGGTAGATCAGTGGCGTGCGATCTATCCATTGAAAACTGGGCGGAAACCAGGCCTCCACTTTGTGGGTCTCGCCCAGAATGCGAAATGCCTCCAGGAAACGGGGATCCAGGGAAACGATGCCCGAAAACGCATACGGGTTGAGGATGCGGAAAACGAGCGCTGCCGATGCCAGCGCTGCTAGAACAATCGACATGCCGCTGCGCCATCCGCGCCTTCGAAAAATCACCCAGCCCGCAGTGAGAATGACCGCCGTGAATGACAAGGCGCTGAGCTTTGATGCCAGAGCACACCCCCACCAGCCGCCCATGGCCGCAGCGGTTTTCAGCTTCGTGTCGCGGACTACATCCACCGCACGTCCCAGCGCTAGAGTCAGGAACAGACACAGAAAAGGATCGACCGCGAAAAAATTGGACAACTGAATTGGCAACACCATGAACCCGTACAGGCTTGCTGCAAGCCAGGCAGCTCGATCAGTGAACAGTTTCCGGGTTAAGAAAAATACCGAAAGCAAGACAGCCACATCGGTCAGGGTGGCGAGAACTCTTCCTGGAAAAGCCAGCCCAAAATGACCCAGAGGAATGCTGAGATCTGTAAAGGCCTTGCCGAGAAAAACTGGCAGGTTGCCGTATACATAAAACGTAACGCCTGGAATGTTGAACGGATTCAAAGGGGACGAGGCACTATCGAAGTAAACGCCCAGTGATGGCGGCCACGCCACCTGAGAGATCAGCATGAGGAGAAAGCGCTCGTCCGGATGCTGAAGGGTGCCCGCATCAAAATCCAGACCCATGAGGCGAAAGCCCAAGGACAGCCCTAACATAGTGAGCGCCAATGCTGCGCTCACAGCCGGCATCCAGCGCTGTGCGTCGGCGAGCTTCATTGACACAGACCCTCCTCAGTTTTTACGCTGTCATCTAGCCGCACCAGGTAACTTTTCTGCATCTGGAAAACCACTTCCCCCAGTCCTTTTAGAAGGGCGTCATCAAGATGGGGGTAGGTTTCTCGTTCGAGATCTCCAACGTACAAATAATCCGCCCCCAGTTTGTGGGCCATGTTCTGCGCACAGTTCATTTGCCTGGCCTCGTAGACCTGGCGAATGGTTTGCCCGATCTGGTCGACTGAGGTTCGACCTGTTTCATAGATTCGCTTGCGTGTCGCATGCCAATCCTGCTCATGGTCGGGGTAGGCGAATCTCCAGGTCCATTGGTGAGTGGGCCAGTTGGCTGCGTTGATCGCTCCGCTGAACACACCTATTCGGCCTGCATAGGTATAGGATTCGCCGACCGCCTCCAGTACCACGGGTCTGCCTTGTTCATGCTCGCGCAACCATTGGATCGCCTCATGATCGGCAACGCTTCGCTTGCTGATGAAGTTGCCTCCATCAAGGTTCAGTTGCTTGAACGCAGCTGTTCCCGGCAACGCAAACCGAGCCAGCTGCCTGAATGCTTCGAGCGGGAAAATCATGCTCGCAATAAAACACACCCCTGCCAGCATAGCCAGTGTCCTGCTCTGCTTCGCGGACCAGGCCTCATGAACCAGCACGGCTGCCGCAAGCGCCAGCAACATCCAGGCATGAAAGCCAAACTTGAAAACCGTGTTGACACGGAAATACCGGGGATTCACGACATGGAAAAGATCTCGGAAATAAAAGAGCTCGGTAAACGTGATGAGCAGCAGTCCGGTCAGCGCCAGCGCGGCAGAAAAACGTAAGGAACGCTTGACAGCCAGAGCACGCGCGCCGAGCAGGCCGGCCGCTGCCAACGCTGGTGCAAGCAAACTTCCCCAGAACAGAATCAGGAAAAGTGCATCGGAAGGGTATTGCGCCAACCCCTGCAGTTCAGCCATTTTCACGAAAGAGGGCGCAAATCCAATGCCCGTGACTGGACTGACAAAGTTGGAAAAAAACGGCCCATACAGAATGAATGGGCTGATGGCGGTCATCGCGAGAAACGAAGACCTGCGAATCACAACCGACCTCCACGGCTGGGCGGATTCATGAATTTTCCGTATCCCCTCCACCACCACCATCAAGGCAAGCAGAGCCCCAAGGGTCATGAAGTCCCAGGCATGTATGACGGCGCCAAGAGCCAGTGAAAAAATGAGCAGTGATCCAAGCTGCCAACTCCAGCGCTTCAGGCTCGCCCACTGCCACATGATGAAGAGCGTGGTCAGAAAGAAAGGAATGCTGATGACGTGAGGATGAAGATCACCCAGAAAGAACGAGTACCCCGGCATCTCATTGATGGTGTAGGACGGATCCAGCACCCGGGTAGCCTTCGGATAGGGGCAATGGGTTTCAAGTGCGAGACCTTCGAGTCCAGCCGATGCCATGCATGACGCGTAATGGAGATTTCCTCCCAGCATCACCAATGCCGATGCAAAGAGGCCGGCGTTGTGTGATCGTGTCATCACGCGCACTATGGCGTAGCTCAGTTGCAGACAGGTGGAGAACCACAGCCCCAACAGCAGGTTGTACCCCAGCGGTTCGGCGATGCCTGTAAGTCGCAGGAGCAGCGCCAGCGGAACATAGCCAAAGTAGTAGTAATTGACGCTCAGGTCGGCGCGCCAAAAATCTGCATACGGAAATGACTCTGCCCTTGCCGCGCCGCTCAACAAGGCCAGGTCCATGAATTTCTCAGTGGACTCCAGCTGTGCAGAAGCGGCACGAAACACCAAGTAGCCGATCAGAAGGGCGACAGCTGCCAATTCATTCCGAGCAATTTTTCGGCCACCTGGCCAGGAGATCCTGCCAATACGTGTCTGCCGCGCAAGCCACCAGGCAGCCAAAGCCACCATGACCAGCCATGCGCCAAGAACGGCCTGGTTCGAAGCATAAGGAAAGGCTTGGAGAGTGGTCCCCCACCACAACAGCGTGGCAAACAAGCCGAGCCCCAGCATCTTTCCAGTGACAATGTGCCCCAGCCGGATCTCGCGCACACCAGCCAGCGACCACAGGGCCACGCCGATGGTCCCGAAGATGCTGAACACAGCGTAGAGTGCCACGCCTGCAAATAGCTGTTCAAACAGAGGCAATAGATGGCTCCTCAATCATCGGAAATCTCAGTTTTTTTCGATTTCTGCACTATGCCAAGCGCACTTCTGTGGTGGATGAACGCTTGTGTGAAATATATCGTCGTCGAACCGCTCGTGAACACGGGCTCCAGGCAGCCGCTTTGTACCGCCCCAGGAAATTGCTCGAACATGGCAGGGTGCATGATGCGCTCCAGCTGACCGGCATAGACAATATCAATTGAATGCCCCCGATAAAGTGCGCAGGCCTCTTGCGGTGTGCGCGGTGACCATAAGGCCGCGTGCAGCCTCGCACGCGCGGCCACACGTGTTGGATCGCGTTGCTCGGGTTCATGCAGCCCATTGAGTCCGCTCAATCCCGTCAGGCTCGCGATGCGGGTGCCGAAATGGCGGTAATAGTCGACTTGAGACGACTCAAGGATCAAGGCATGGCCTAGTACATGCTCGTTGAGCCATCTTATGGCGGTCCAATCCTCTTTGAGGTGAATTGACGCGCTGTCTGGGGTGGGCTTGAAATCAGACACACGCATGAAGGCCAGTGCATCGAGCGTTGGAGTCAAGTTTTTAGCGCCCTGGATGCGGGCCTCCATCCGCGCTGCGGTACCCCACAGGGGAAATACCAGACTTGCAATGCAAAGGGCTGCCAGCGGCAAGACCCAGAGACGACCCAACACTCCGGCTGAGGTTGCCAAGTGGATCACGCGTGGCCATGCCAGCGAGACGGCAAGCATGAGCAACAGCCAAGCATGAATGGAAAACTTGAATACCGTATTCATGCGGTAGTGATCCGATCCATCCAGGAAGTCCCGCACGTAAACGAACTGCAAGCCTGCCAGCAAGAGAAGCCCGGTCACCAGCATCAGTCTGAAGAAGCTTTCGTTCGCATCTGTGGAAGATGATCTTCCTGTCAGAACGATTGCCAGACTGAGAAGAAACAGGCTTAAGGCAGCAACGAACCAGCCCGTGAATGCGGGCGCCAGTGCAATCAAGGCTGCGATCAGCAAGGCTCGACGAACTGATGGGTGCCCCCTGCCGTCCAGAAAAATGGCGCTGCCGAGAACAAACAAAGGCAAAGCCCATACCTGGATCCATTGCAGCGGATCATCCGGAACAGGGACGAAACCCAGGCCAGAGACACCGGTTGGCTGGTATTGGAAGCTGAAGGGCGCGAAAAATGCCCACGCGAGGGCCAGGCACCCGAGCGCCATGGAGACACGAATCAAGAATACACGCGTGTTTGCAAGGCCACGCCCCGCTTGGAAAATAACGACCGCCAGCAATCCGAACGCTGTCGGCAGGTCCCAGGGGTTGATGCAGGCGAGGGCGCCAAGTACCCACGTGGGCAACAACAATACCTTCAAGGAGGGTTGGTACTCCTGCGCGCGCAGGGTGCCCAGCAAAAGTGCCAAAAAGGCGAGAAAAAATGGAATGGAGATCACATGCGGATGCAGATCCCCAAACAGGAAGCTCCAATAGGGAAACTCCGTGATGGTTCCCTGCACTACCCGACTCGGTTGCCAGAAATCATAGTTCCAGCCTCCGCTGGCAGAACCGGAAAAAAACTGCAGGAAGCCGGCCGGATTTCCCAAGACACACACCAATAAGGGTGCCAACAGTGACAATCTGGCTGTTCGCCCGAAGTCGGATGGAAAACTTCGGTGAAACCAGGAAAGCGCTATGGCATAGGCGTTGAGCACGCTCAACGCAAAGAGGGTGGGTATGGCAAGTGTGAAAGCAATTTCCGGGCGAAATCCTCCAAGCTTGGCCAAGAAAGCCACCAGATACAGACCGAAGTAATAGTAATTGATGGTTTCGCCGGAAAAATGCGGGTCCGCAGGCGGTAGCTCTGCGCTTCGCAGAATACTGTTGAGGTAGGCAAACTCCATGGTCTTTTCACCCCCAGGAACGGGTGCCAAAGATCGGGGTTGTGCATTCGCACCAAAATGAACCCAAGCAGAGCCACGGCGAATAATGCTTCGCCGCAGAGAACGATTCGCCAGTGCTGGCGCAGGAAGGCCACGGTTTGATGGCGTTGCCGCCATGCAATGACCGTGCAAGCCAGGACAAGAAAAATGGAGACGGCCCAAATATGGCCAACTGTGTTTCCACGAGGGGACAAACTGCCCAGCCACCACGCGATCCAGCCCATCAACAGCCAAGCCAGCGTTCTCACAAGCAGAAACCCCGCTCCGTCAAGCGGCTTGAGCAGGCGGCTGAACAGCGGCCAAGCGAGCCAACCGGGCAAGGTCAGCATCAACCACCAAAAAAGGATTGAAAGCGGCGCGCAGTGCAATGAGTTCCCGCTCCAGCCTACCCATTCGTCGGCAGGCCATTCACGCACTGCCCTGATGGTCTCACCCCACCCGAAAGTGGGAATCAGCCATGCCGCGGTCCCAGCAGAAAGCAGGCGCGCTGCCATCGCCAACCGCCCAGCAAGCTGGTGTGGCAGCACAGATCCAGATGCACCTGCGTCATTTTCGGTCAAGGTGCTTAACCTGTTTTTTTATTGCACACAAGAGGAATGAGTGTATATCCGTACCTGACGAGAAGGGGGTTGTATCCAACCGACAAGTAGCCACTTCCATAAACCGTGGATTCAAACATCATGGGGTTGGCGCAATAGGTGACGGGTTCTGTTGCATTGACCAAGAATCCGCCAGTCAATGGAACTTGAGAAAATAAAAACGCGACTATATTCGGGAGTAAAGAACGCGCTTGTAGATGGCGGGGTGCAAAGGGCATTTTTGTGTCCCCTCGTCGGTTGCTCACCGAATGCCTGGAGACCAGATGCTAGAAAATCAGCAGTCGGAAAACGCTAGCCCAACATCAGCTGGACTGCCGCTGATTTCGTTTGTTCTGCCGGTTTTTAACGAGAGGGAAGTGCTGCCTGCGTTTCACGCTCGCCTGAGTGAAGCGCTCGTCCCATTGCAGGGCCGCTATCGCTTCGAACTGATTGCGGTTGATGACGGAAGCTCCGACGGGTCAACACAATGGCTGCAGCAACTTGCCGAGAACGACGACCGCCTGGTCGTTCTCGCCTTGTCTCGCAATTTTGGACAACAGGCTGCGATTACGGCTGGCCTGGATCATGCGGGCGGGGAAGCGGTGGTCATCATGGACAGCGATCTGCAGGATCCTCCAGAGATCGCCGTTGAGCTGATCAGGGCATGGGAGGCAGGCAACGTTGAAGTGGTCTACGCCACTCGTCTGACCCGGCGGGAAAACTATCTGAAGCGCCTTACAGCGAACGCTTTCTACCGGCTGTTCTCTGCATTGTCGGAAATTCCCGTGCCGCGAAATACAGGCGACTTCCGGCTGCTTGATCGCCGAGTTGTCCAAGCCATCGGTTGCATGCGCGAGAAAAACCGGTACATGCGTGGCCTGTCTGCCTATGCGGGCTTTCGCCAGACTGCGGTTGTGTTCGATCGCCCTAATCGGGCGGCGGGTACCACCAAGTACTCGATGACGCGCATGCTAAGGCTGGCATTCGATGCTATTTTCAGTTTCTCAACCGCCCCACTCAAGGCCATCATCTGGCTGGGGCTTGGCACTTTTATGATCAGTGCGCTGGGCATTGCCTACGCGATATTCATGAAGTTTGTATTCCCAGAGATCACCGTGTCAGGATGGACGCTGATGATCATTGCCATACTTTTTATTGGCGGTGTTCAGATGCTTTCAATTGGCGTGCTCGGCGCATACATTGGAAAAATTTACACTGAAGTGCAAGACCGCCCCATTTACATTGTTGCTGATGCCGCAAGCACCCGTGTCCGGCAGGCTGAACCTAAAACCGCACGCGGAATGAATGACGAGTCTGCCTAAGTCCGACACCCGCAACATGCGCTTGCTCATGCGCTGCCTGCCCAGCCGTCAATTCCTTGTCTATTCAGTCATAGGCGCGTGCGGCGCCTCCCTGGATTTTCTCGTATTTGCCATTCTGCTGAATGGGCTCGGCGCGCACTACCTGTTTGCCAACATGGTCGGTACGGTGGCCGGAATTGTCATGAGCTTCTTTTTGAATCGACACTTCAATTTCCGCCGGCATGATAGGCCGCTGCGTCGATTCGCCGCCTTCTTTGTCGTGGGTCTGCTCGGCCTTGGGCTGAGCTCCGTGTTGCTTTCTGTGGGCGTTGCTTTTCTGGGTTTTAGGGAATGGCCAGTGAAACTGTTCAGCATTGTGGTGGTTGCGCTGTTCCAATACGTCCTCAACCGCCGCTGGTCGTTCGCGCCTCGGCAAACTGCAGACCAAGGTACTATATGAGCGAAGGGCGCCGCATTGCAATTCTTGGCGGAGGGTACACCGGCATGGTGGCTGCTCACGATCTGTGCCGCAAGCACGACGTCACGCTCTATGAGCGCAGTCATTCGCTAGGAGGCCTGGCGGACGACTTCACCCTCCATGGAACCCCGCTCGAGCGCGCTTACCACCACTTGTTCCGAAGCGATAAAGACATCATTCAACTTGCCGAGCAACTCGGCATCGGGGGCAACTGCGATGGCTGCCTGCTCTGATGGAAATTTATCATGAAGGCTCGTTTCGGCCATTTTCTGGCGCGCTCGACCTGCTGCGCTTTTCTCCACTTTCGCTGCAGGCGCGGGTAAGACTTGGCTTTGCCATGTGGCGGCTTTCGCGCACAACCGACTGGCGCCGGTTTACCACCAAATCGGCCCGCACATGGCTGCTAGAAAATGCGGGCGAGGAGGCTGTTGCGGTCATCTGGGAACCGCTGTTGAAAGCCAAGTTTCATGATGCTTATCGCGACATCTCGATGGCTTGGCTCTGGGCTCGCATACATATCCGTTCGCGTTCTCGCACCAGTCTCGTCGGGCCTGAGCAACTAGGGTATTTTGCTGGTGGATTCGCCACACTGACGCGGGCGCTTGAAGAATCGATCCGTACAGGTGGAACGCATGTGCGCAATTCGACAGAGGTGTGCGCACTGCACAGACGGGAAGACGGCCGGATTGAGGTAGAGACTGCCAACGACAAAAATGCCTATGATCAGGTGCTGGTCACTGCCCCTTCGCCAGTATTCGCGCGAATGCTGTCAGCCGACGACGTGGCGACCGAGAAATACAGGCAAACTCTTGCGAGCACTCGCTACCTCGCGGCGATGACCCTCATATTCTCGTCCACGCAGTGCCTGACGGAGGCTTACTGGACGAGCATCGTCCAGCCAGATAATCCTTTTCTGGTGCTGGTACACCACACCGCACTGGTTGGAGCCAGCGAATTTGGCGGGCGATATGTGTACTATTTGGGTCAGTATCTTCCAGAAACTCATCCTGAGTTCATGGGAGAGGATGAGGCGGTCATTGAGCACTGGCTGAGCTGTCTGCGGCAGATGATTCCTGAATTCCGCCGGGAATGTGTGCAGGAATTGCGCCTTTTCAAATTTCGCTACGCCCAGCATGTGGTCACAACGGACCATGCCGCGAAGATTCCTGACATTCAGGGGCCCTGGGCCGGCTTGTATCTGGCAAACTTCAGTCAGACATTTCCAGAGGATCGGGGCACCAACTTCGCCATACGCGACGGACGTGCGGTGGCTGCATTAATGGATAAATTAATTCATTCCCATTAGTTTTGAGTGCTTGCCTTGCATATTGGATGTCTTGCAGAAGGGAAAAAAATCGCATAGACTACTTCAAGCTGTAGTTTGAGCGAGAGGCGGGTTTCGATCAGGGATATCGGTGGGGTGTTGCCGTAAACTTGGTTTATGCCAAATTGTTAGCGTTACCAGGAGTTGCCCTTGTGATGACATTCTCAGAAATTACCACTTTCCGCAAGGCAAAGCTCAGCCCGTCTTCCTTGTGCATGCTCCGCATGGTTTCATTTGTGCTGGCGCTCACGGTCGCTGCTCCGTCGGTATTTGCTCAGGCCACCCCAACGCCAACCGGGGTGCCGCCTACCCCAACGCCAACCACCATCCCGACGCCGACGGGTGTGCCAGCTACGCCAACGCCCACCTCAGTTCCTACCGGATCACCCACCTCCATTCCAACGGGGACCTCCATTCCGACGGCGTCTCCTACGCCGAGCGCCGAGGTGACCGCCATTCCGACAATGAGTTTCTACGGTACCGTTGTGCTTGGCGCGCTGATCATCTATTTTGTGATCATGCGGCGCCGCAAGAACACGACGGATTCTTGAGCTTTCAATAGGATCGAGTTGGCTCTGATTTCGGCGAGGGCGATTTAGCCTCAAGCGGGGAGAACGCTTGTGCAGTTCTGGCGCCTTGTGCGGCGGTTTGCGGCTGAAACTATAGGGTATGACCAGACGAGCTGCCTTTCGCAAGGTCACTTCCGAGTGCCGAAGAAATATGAGTGGCGGTTTGCTTGAGCTTAGGCAACCAGCTGTCATCCAGGCGATCGGCCGGTGCAGAAATTGAAAGCCCCGCTACCAGTTTGCCCTGATCATCGTAAATGCCTGCAGCCATGCAGCGCACTCCCATTTCCAGTTCTTCGTTGTCGAAGGCCACGCCGGATTGACGTGCTTTGATGAGTTCGCGTTCCAGGACGGGCAGTTGGGTGATGCTGTTTCGCGTCTGGCCGGGCAGACCGGTGCGTGTGGCATAGGCGCGAACGCGAGCCAGATCGTCGGCCGCCAGGAACAGCTTGCCAACCGATGTCAGATGCAGCGGCGCGCGACCGCCAATGGCTCGTACCACCTGCATGCCAGATCGCTCACTATAGGTGCGTTCAATGTAGACGATCTCATCGCTTTGGCGCACGCTGAGGTTGACCGGCTGCTGGATCAGCTTATGAAGCTCCCGCATGGGCTCCAGGGCCGCATCGCGAACGTTGAGCCGGCCCTTGACCAGATTTCCCAGCTCCAGCAGGCGCATTCCCAGTCGGTAGCTTCCAGCTTCCGGCCGGTCGACGAAGCGGCCAGCGGCCAGATCGTTGAGGATGCGATGGGTGGTGGAGGGGTGCAGACCTGTCAGCTCGCTGATCTGTTTGAGCGACATGGCCTCTTCACGCGAGGCCAGCACGTCGATCAGCGCGAATATGCGTTCGATCACCTGGATGGTCGGCGTGGTGTGGGCATCTGGATTGGACTTGCGCATGGGGGTCAGTTTCGCTTTAGGCGTGCATGAGTCGGTTCGGCCGTGCACTCGTGCGCGGGTGTCGCACTGGCGGCGGAGGTGGATAGCTGGCTTAGCCAGCGGTCACCCTGTAGCCGTTGGAAGGGGCGAAAACGCGCCTTGTATTCCATTTTTGGGCTGCCTTCGATCCAGTAGCCCAGATAGACGTAAGGCAAGCCCAGAAGAGCCGCCTGCTCAATTTGCCAAAGGACTCCGTAGGTTCCAAAACTGGCCTGGGGGCGTGGATCGTAGAAGGTGTAGACGGCCGATATGCCGTCGTTCATCAAGTCGATGATCGAAACCATTCGCAGTTCGCCCGGAGTATCGGCGCCCTCGGGGGAGGGATCACGGAATTCGACCAGCCTGGAATTGACGTGGCTTTGCAGCAGAAACTGGGTGTATTGGTCAACGCTGTCGTGATCCATACCTCCGCCGGCGTGGCGACCGGTCTGGTAGCGCAAATACAGCTGGTAATGCTCGGGCACGAAGCATAGCTTGAGTATTCGTGTTTGTAGTCCGGCATGTTGCGTCCGAGCCCGCCGCTGGCTACGGTCGGGCCGGAAGTCGGACACTTTGATGCGTATGGGAGTGCAGGCGTCGCAGCCATCGCAATAAGGCCGATACGTGAACATTCCACTGCGGCGGAAGCCGCGCAGCACAAGACCCGAGTAGACGTCGCTGTTGATCAGGTGACTGGGTGTGGCAACCTGGGAGCGCGCCTGACGGTTTGGCAGGTAGCTGCACGGGTAGGGTGCCGTGGCATAGAACTGCAGCGTCTGAAGCGGAAGATCCTTAAGATGCGTCACCGGTAGGAGAGGGGGATATCAACGTGTTCCAGTATACGGGCTGAAACCGCCAGGCAGGGGCGGGTTCCTGAGTGTGCTGCCGAACACGCTCCGCAAAATCAGCTCTGGACACCGGGGCAGCGCCCAGCGATGCCAGGTGTCTGGTAACTTGCTGACAGTCCACCAGCGGGATGCCATGCTGACGACAAAAAGCCACCAGCGCCGCCAACGCGATTTTGGAGCCGTCGCTGATTTCTGTGAACATGGATTCACCAAATACCGCGCGCCCGATTGCAACACAATACAAGCCAGCTACCAAGCGACCTTGAATCCAGGTTTCCACACTATGCGCATGGCCGGCCGCGTGAAGATCTTGATAGGCAGAAATGATCTCCGGACCTATCCAGGTGCCTGATTGTCCGGCACGGGGCGTGTTTGAGCAGGCGGCGATGACGCGGTCGAACGCCGCGTCGACTCGAATTTCGCAGTCATTGCTGGCGCGAAAGCGTTGCAGTGTCTTGCGGAACGATCGATGCAGGCGGAAAGAGGCCACATCAAGAACCATGCGGGGATCGGGGCTCCACCAAAGAATGGGTTCGCCTTCACTGAACCATGGAAAAATGATGGAGGAATAAGCGTTGAGAAGCGTCGGAGTGTCGAGCGCACCGCCCGCAGCCAGCAGGCCTGGAGCGGCCGAATCCGGGGGCCAAGCATGCGTCAGTGGCGGGAACTGATCACCGGGATGCAATACCGTCAGAGGAGGGTGGGATCTGGTTTGCACGTTCCAGGAGCCTGTCCGATTGGGAAATGGCAGGGGATACTAGGCAATATCAATGTCGTGGAAACCCCAACTCCCTCGACGGAGGTCGCTGAAGAAGCGCTTGAGGGTTTCCCTGACTGTGGTGAAAGCGATCTCGTCCCAGGGAATTTCCGCCTCGCTGAAAAGCTTGGCCTCTATGGTTTCATAGCCTGGGGAAAATTGATCGCTCAGCAATTTGGCCAGGTAGAAGACGTGGACCTGGCCTACGCGCGTCACGCTCATGGTGCTGAAAAACTGCCCCATTTCTATCTGGGCGCCAGCTTCTTCGTCGGTTTCGCGCGCCGCGCCCTGCGCAACGGTTTCACCCATCTCCATGAAGCCTGCGGGAAGCGTCCACATACCGAACCGGGGCTCGATGTTTCGCTTGCACAGGAGTACTCTATCTCCCATGTAGGGCACGGTCCCGACGACGATCAATGGGTTGACGTAGTGGATCACGCCACAGGCCGGACAGATGGCGCGCTCGCGAGTATCTCCGTCGTCGGGAAGGCGGTAGGTTACGGCGGTGCCGCAGTCGCGGCAATGCTTGATTGGTTTGCGCTGCATGTATTCAGCAGTGTAGCCGCCATGGGACCCAGCCATGCGACCCAGCCCTGCAACTGATGGGTCTTCACTTCAAATGCACCTCTGACTGCTGATCGGGCCACTGTCCTACAAGAGCGACGAAGGCAAGGGTATTAAATTAAATCCGGAACCGCTTGCGGGAGACAGCTCCCAGCACAAAAATCAACTGTTGAATAGAAAAAGGACAAATCGCATGAAACACACCAACTCTTTCACTCGCACACTGGTTCTTTCCGTAGGAGCATCTGCGGTATTGATGACTGGATGCGCCAACATGACTGAAACCCAGCGCAATACGGGCATTGGCGCTGGTATTGGTGCGGTGGCCGGCGGGCTGATAGGTGACGGCAGGGGCGCTGCCATTGGGGCTGGCGTGGGCGCGCTGGGCGGTTATGCCTGGTCCAGGTACATGGAGAACAAAAAGGCCGAAATGCAGCGCGCGACCGCTGGCACCGGGGTGCAGGTCACGCAGACGGCGGACAACCAGCTCAAGATCAACATCCCGAACGACATCTCATTTGCGGTAGGGCGCGCAGACATTCAGCCGGCTTTGCGACCCATTCTGGATCAGTTTGCCAATGGCCTGGGTGGTCAGCCGAATACAGAGGTGTTCATAGTCGGCCATACCGATTCGACCGGGAACGATGCGATCAACAACCCGTTGTCGGTGCAGCGCGCCAATAGCGTGCGCGACTATTTGGCAACGCGTGGAGTGGACACCCGGCGCGTGCGGACCGAAGGACGCGGTTCGCGCGAGCCGATTGCCAGCAATGCGAACGAAGCGGGCCGCGCCCAGAATCGCCGCGTTGAGATTTACCTGGCCGAAAGAGAGGTAGCGCAAACTGCCCCGATGCAGCCAGTCGGCATACCCGTTCAACGATGATCTTCAGCTGATCTTCAGCCGGCAGCGGCGTTCAAGCCGCTGCACCCAAGGCCTCGAAGTGCTCCACTTCCGGCGGGGCAGCAAAAAATGGCCCGATCATGCCGCGCCATTCTCCAAACAGGGGCGACTCGCGGAAGCCCTTGGTGTGATCTTCAAGCGTTTCCCACTGAACCTGCAACACGTAGCGCTCTGGCGATTCAATGCTGCGCCGAACCGTGGCGCCCTGGAAACCTTTGGCGCGCGAGATGACGGTCGCCATGGCTTTCTGAAGGGCTGCTTCAAACTCAGCTTGGCGGCCGTCTACGATGCGGAAGTCTGCAATTTCGAGAATCATGGGGTTTTCCTGGTGAGATGAGTCTGTTTTGAGGATCGAGAGCGTGTTCAACGCACCATGGGCGTTGTATTCTTGAGGGCATGAAACTCTACAACTACTTTCGCTCGTCTGCTTCATTTCGTGTGCGCATCGCGCTGAATCTGAAGGGGTTGCCGTATGAGTATGTGCCCATTCACCTGAGTAAGGGCGAGCAGAAGAACCCCGAGTTTGCCGCAATGACGGCCGAGCAGTTGGTCCCTATGCTTGAACTGGACAACGGACCGCGCCTTACGCAGTCGATGGCCATCATCGAGTATCTCGACGAAACGCACCCTGAACCCGCCTTGCTGCCTGCCGACTCGCTTGGTCGAGCGCGCGTGCGCGCCCTGTCACAGATCGTGGCTTGCGAAGTTCACCCGCTCAACAATCTGCGCGTGCTGAAATACCTGGTGCGCGACCTGAAAGTTGGCGAAGAGGACAAAAATGGCTGGTACAAGCATTGGGTAAGTTTGGGTCTTCAGGCGTTTGAGGGTCAGTTGCTTGCCTCTCCCCATTCAACCTATTGTCATGGTGAGACGCCTTCCATGGCAGACTGTTTGCTCGTCCCGCAGATTTTCAACGCCCAGCGCTTTGACTGCGACCTGACGGGGCTGACTCGCACCATGGGGGTTTTTGAGGCCTGCATGAAGCTGGAGGCTTTTCAGAAGGCTCAACCATCAGCTTGCCCGGATTTCGAGGCTTGATGTCGGGCAGTTGCGGCTGGATCGTTCCTGATTGGCCGGCGCCCGCGTGCGTTCGCGCTGTGTTCACTACGCGCGCCGGCCCGACGCCGGAACGGGGCGCCTCAGTCCCGCCCTGGAGTCGCTTCAATCTGGGTGATCATGTGGGCGATGATCCCGCCGCAGTGACGTCCAATCGCAGCGCATTGCGTGAGGTTCTGTTAGCGCGCCCCGTGTTCCTTCAGCAGGTGCATGGCACGAATGTGGCGCACCTTGATCTCGAGTCACCCGACGGTACGGTCGCAGATGCAGCGGTGACGTCGCGGCCGGGTCTGGCCTGCACGATCATGGTGGCTGACTGCCTGCCTGTGTTGCTCACAGATGCGGCGGGCCGGGCTATAGGCGCCGCGCACGCCGGGTGGCGTGGCCTCGCAGGTGGTGTACTTGAGCAAACTTTGACCGCCTTTTGTGATTTGAGCCGGACTCAAGCCCATGAAGTCATGGCATGGTTCGGCCCCTGCATCGGCCCTGGCGCGTTTGAAGTGGGTGCTGAAGTGCGAGAGGCCTTCCTTGCCGCAGATGAAGGGGCTGATGTCTGCTTTCAGGCGCTCAATGGGGGCAAATACCTGGCCGATCTGCCTGGCTTGGCGCGCAGGCGTCTGAAAGCAGTCGGAGTATCAGCAATTTATGGCAATGACAGTTCCAGCACCTGGTGTACCGTGAGCCAACCCAGCCAGTTTTTTTCACATCGCCGTGACCAGGGCACGCTTGGCACCACGGGGCGCATGGCCGCCTGTATCTGGCTTGCGCCCTGAACTCACCGCTTTTTGGCCCGATCATGGTGCCCGAACTCTCAAGAAGCATTCGGAAATTCAGGTTCTCGGACGCCTGAAGCCCGTCCGGCTCAGAATGCTGGTTAGCATTGGGTGAGTACTTTTGTATTTATGTGCTCAATCTTTAATCAATGTAAAAGAAGGCATTCCAGATCAATGACTTGCAACTGTCATACAGCGTTGGCCCAAGGTTATCCACACAATTGTCCAGTGTATCTAGGGATAACCCGAGGGTTTCGGGCACTCTGGGTGCTGCCATTCTGGCCTGCACTGAGGCATGCACCTGCGTGGATGGTCATGAATACGAAAGAGCTTCTCTGAACCATGGATACGCAGCTTTATCATGCCGCAGAGCGCATCGCTACCGAGCAACCGGCGAATGCTGCTTGGCGCGCTGACCTATACAAATGGGCTACTGAGCGGCCTGCCGACGAGCCTCTGGGCCAAGCCATGCGCCACGGTTTAATGTTGGTGGCCGCACTGCTGCTGGGTGCCGGGCTGATCTTCTGGATAGCTGCCAACTGGCCGATGCTGTCAAACGGTGTCAAGCTTGGTCTGATTCAGGCGGCATTGTTGGCGGCGCTGGCTGCTGCAGGCTTACTGCCGCCGGCACGTAACGCCGCCTTGCTTTGCGCTTTACTCGTCCTAGGCGGACTGTTGGCCTATATCGGCCAGACTTATCAGACTGGGGCGGACGCCTGGCAACTCTTTGCCGCCTGGGCTTTGCTGTCCATGCTCTGGGTAGTGATGGCGCGCAGCGAAATGCTGTGGACCGCATGGATTTTGATTGCAGCGCTGGCACTTGCGCTCTGGACAGGCCCGCTCGGGATCATGCGGCTGTTTGTCGACGGCACCAAACAAGGGGTCACTTCTACCGCAATGGCCATGATGACCTGGCTGCTTCTGGGCCTGATACCCGCACTGGTGGCGAGTTTGCCTTGGATTTCCCCAGGACGAGGTTCGGGGCGCTGGTCGCACCGCATGGCCTTGGGGTTGGCACTGGCCGCTTGGACATTCCAGGGGGTTGCCAGCCTCTTTGCGTTCCAAGGTGTTGCGGCCGCCTGGCTGATAGCGGCTTTTCTGGTCGGCGCGGTGCTCTGGCTGAGCCTGCGCGGCCGCTGGCGTGATCTGACCACTCTCACCTTGGGGTTGCTGGCGGCCAATGTACTGGTCATGGCGCTCGCTGCCCGTTTGCTGTTCAGTAACTCTTCCGATGTCGGCGGACTCCTGTTGCTGGGGGTGCTGGGCTTGGGGTGTCTGGGGGGCAGCGCGACCTGGCTATTGCGCCAACAGCAAACTTGGGCAACGGAGGTCAGGCATGAGTACACAACCTGAATGGCTGAGGCGTGCCCAGTCACAGGGCTGGTTATCAGATGCCTGGAAGCCGGTCGGAGATGCTGAGCCTTCTCCGCTCCTGGCTGCCCTGGTATTGCTGGGAGCGTTGGGGTGCAGTGTGCCGCTGCTGGGGTTTCTGGGGGTACGTTCGAAGAAGCCCTATTCAGAACCTCACTGGGCTACGTCGTAGGCGTCCTCAGCATGGCCGGGGCTTTGTGGGTGCTGCGCAGTGCGCATCACATCTTTGCAACCTGTCTCGCGTTGGAGCTTTTGGGCATGGGTTTGGCCCTGGTGGTGCTGCGCTGGCTGGACGATAGCGGGGGTGGCGATGCGGCTGCACTGGCTGCCAGCGTTTTCGTGATCGCGGTATTGCTGGCAAGCGCAATCACCATTTCTGAATTCTGGGTGGTCAGGCTGACAGGTTTTCTTCTTGCACCCGCCGTGCTCGTCGGGTTGGCTCTGGGTTTGAAGTTGCTGGGGCTGTCTGCTAGTCGCGCCATGGCGGTTTCACCGGCGTGGTTGGCGCTGGCAGCGGCACCTTGGGCATGGTGGTGTTGGCGTGAGGCACGTTGGCTGGGGAAGCCGCGGGCCGCTCGCCAAGCCGCGTTGGCCGCTGGATACGTCGCAAGCCTTCTCGTGCTCGCGGTGGGTGTGGGCGGGTGGATGCATACGCCGACATCTCTCGCTTCGCCAGCGGGAGTCAACGAACTCTGGAGCGGAGCTCATGCATGGCCCCGGTGGCTGTCTGTGTGGCTGGTGTTGGTCTCAGGCTGGGCACTGATGCGACGCTGGCGGGAAAATGGCAGACCTCACGATAGCGTGCGGACACTGCTATGGCTGGCATGCGCCCTACTGGCAGTTTGTTCATGGTTCAGTCCCGTATTGGGTGTTGTGACACTGGTGGCCGCCTTGGCTGCAGCGAGTGCGCGTTGGCGACTGTTTGCAGGCTGTGGGCTGGTGACGCTGGGTTTGCTGTCAGCGTTTTATTACAACCTGGCTTGGCCTTTGGCGGCCAAGGGTTTGGGGTTGGCGCTACTGGGGGCAGTGCTCGCGCTCTGTGTGCTGGTCACGAACCCGCGAGGGCGATCAGCGGCCTCGGCCACAGTACCAGGTTCGCGCCGCGGTGCTGCGTGGATCTTGCTAGGAGGCCTGATTGCCCTGGGCATAGCCAATGCAGATGTCTGGCGCAAGGAGGTCGTCATTGCCCAAGGCCAACGCATACTGGTGTCTCTCGTTCCAGTGGATCCGCGCTCTCTGATGCAAGGCGACTATATGCAACTAAGATTTGATATTCCGTCGCGGGTGCGTGAAGAGCTGGATCGTTTCAGTTCTAATTCGATTCAATGGTCCAAGCGGGCGGTTGTCGTGGCAAAACTCAGCGATCGGGGGCAGGCGCAATTGTTGCGATTGGCCGGCAGAGACGAACCCCTGAACCCTGGGGAAATCCTGTTGCCGCTGAAGCAGCTCAAGGGTGAATGGGTGCTTGTCACAGACGCTTACTTTTTCCCTGAAGGCCAAGGTGAGCGCTTTGTCAGTGCCAAGTTCGGCGAATTCCGTGTGCTGCCCGATGGGCGAGCCCTGCTGGTGGGGTTGGCAGATGCACAGGGACGAAGCATTGCCGCCAGTGCGTCTCTCAATCTGGAGCGCCCTCATTGAGGGTGCAACTCAAAGCGACAGCCTGGAATGCAGTCCGATGTGCGAGTCGCCTATTCGGGGAACGCCCAGTTTGCTGGGGCGCCAACTCCGCGTATATTGAGGTGTCAGTTATTCGTCACTTGTTGCAGGGATACTGGACGGGAAAGCAGTTAGAAACCAGGAGATGCATCAGATGAATCAGAACCCCGCTTCCGCCCTATGGCCCGGAATGGGCAATGCCCTGCCTTCAGCCATGGCTCAATCGCTCGGTCAGGGCTTTACTGATGCTTGGCTTAAAGCCTTCCAGGCATTCCAGAATATCGACATCGGAAACCTGGCGCCGCTGGCGCCCCCGAGCAGCGGGCAAGCGCTGACATTTCCTCCCGAGAAGCTCCAGCAATTGCAGGCCGACTACGTCAACGAAGCTGCGCAGTTATGGAATCAGTCGCTGCAGGGCACTCAGCCTGTGAAAGATCGGCGCTTCAAGGGTGAGGCCTGGGGTAGCAATCCTCTGGCCTCATTCACTGCGGCTGTATACCTGCTCAACGCACGCACCATGATGGCCATGGCTGAGGCCGCCGAAGGCGACGCCAAGACCAAGAGCCGTGTGCGTTTTGCCGTCGAGCAATGGATGGCCGCGTCCGCGCCGAGCAACTATCTTGCCTTCAACGCCGACGCTCTGCAAAAGGCCGTTGAAACCAAAGGCGAAAGTCTGGCGTTGGGGCTGAAGAACATGATGGACGACCTGCGTCAGGGTCATGTTTCAATGACCGACGAGAGCCTGTTCGAGGTGGGCCGCAACGTGGCCACCACCGAAGGGGCTGTGGTCTTTGAGAACGAATTGTTCCAGCTCATCGAATACAAATCGCTGACTGCGAAAGTGTATGAACGCCCGTTCTTGCTGGTGCCGCCGTGCATTAACAAGTTCTATATTCTCGACCTGCAACCAGAGAATTCCCTCATTCGCTACGCAGTGAGCCAGGGGCACCGCACCTTCGTGGTGAGTTGGCGCAACCCTGATCAAACGTTGTCGGATAAGACCTGGGACGACTACATTGAGAATGCCGCCATCGAAGCCATTAAGAAGGTTCAGGACATCACGGGCGCACCACAGATCAATGCGCTGGGTTTCTGCGTTGGCGGCACCATTTTGACCAATGCTCTGGCGGTGCTGGCCGCGCGCGGTGAGAAACCGGTGGCTTCGGCTACGCTGTTGACCACCTTGGTCGACTTTTCCGATTCTGGCATTCTTGACGTCTTCATCGACGAGGCCATGGTCCAGTTCCGCGAGATGCAAATGGGCAGCGGCGGGTTACTCAAGGGCCAAGACCTGGGCTCGACCTTCAGCTTCTTGCGCCCCAACGACCTGGTCTGGAACTATGTGGTGGGCAATTATCTGAAGGGGGAAACTCCACCACCGTTCGATCTGCTCTATTGGAACAGCGACTCCACCAACCTGCCCGGGCCGTTCTATGCCTGGTACTTGCGCAACGCCTACCTGGAAAACAATCTCGTCAAGCCCGGAAAGTGCACCGTGGCAGGAGAGAAGCTTGACCTGCGCAAGCTGGATATGCCGGTTTACATTTATGGCTCACGCGAAGACCATATCGTGCCCATTGGTGGCGCTTATGCATCGACGCAGGTCTTGCCGGGTGAAAAACGCTTTGTAATGGGAGCTTCCGGACACATCGCGGGGGTGATCAATCCGCCGGCTGCCAAGAAGCGCAGCCATTGGATACGGGCAGACAGCAAGTTTCCCAAGTCTGTTGATGACTGGATCGATGGTGCGCAGGAGTTCCCTGGTAGTTGGTGGACAGACTGGTCTTCATGGCTCAAGAAACATGCAGGCAAGCAGATCGCGGCTCCCAAGAGCTACGGTAAGGCAGGTAAATACAAGGCGATCGAACCCGCGCCTGGTCGGTACGTGAAGGCCAAAGCCTGAAAGCGTAGGCGCACTCTGAGCACTGGGCAGGGCAAAGGTTTATTTTCAATCAGATTTCAATCAAGGAGAGTTAGAAGTGGAAGACATCGTTATCGTTTCGGCAGCGCGTACAGGCGTAGGCAAATTTGGTGGCTCACTGGCCAAGGTGGCGGCGACCGAGTTAGGCAGCATTGCCATCAAGGCGGCGCTGGAGCGTGCGAAGGTTGGCCTTGATCAGGTTGGCGAGGTCATCATGGGGCAGGTTCTGGCAGCCGGCAGCGGTCAGAACCCGGCGCGTCAGGCGCTGATCAAGGCCGGAATCTCCAAGGGTACGCCTGCACTGACCATCAACGCGGTTTGCGGGTCGGGCCTCAAATCCGTCATGCTGGCGCACCAGGCAGTGGCCACGGGCGACAGCGAGATTGTGGTCGCAGGGGGTCAGGAGAACATGAGCGCCAGCCCGCACGTGCTGCTGGGTAGCCGCGACGGCATGCGCATGGGTGACTGGAAGATGATCGATTCGATGATCGTCGACGGACTCTGGGATGTCTACAACCAGTATCACATGGGTATTACAGCGGAGAATGTCGCCAAGCAGGAAGGCATTTCCCGCGAGCAGCAAGACGAGCTGGCCTTGAACAGCCAGAAGAAGGCTGCTGCGGCGCAGGCCGCGGGCAAGTTCAACGACGAAATCGTTCCTGTGAGTATCCCCCAGCGCAAGGGCGATCCGGTGGTGTTTTCCACCGATGAGTACATCAATACAAAGACCACGGCTGAAGCATTGGCAGGCTTGCGCCCCGCCTTTGACAAGGCAGGAAGTGTGACCGCCGGCAATGCCAGCGGCATCAACGATGGTGCTGCCGCCGTAGTGGTCATGACAGCCAAGAAAGCCGCGGCTCTGGGCCTCACGCCGTTGGCGCGCATTGCCAGCTACGCCACCGTGGGCCTCGACCCCGCCACCATGGGTCTGGGCCCCGTGGGGGCCACCCAGAAGGCGCTTCAGCGCGCTGGCTGGAAAGTGGGCGATGTGGACCTGTTTGAACTGAATGAAGCCTTTGCAGCCCAGGCGTGCGCTGTGAACAAGCTACTCGGGGTGGATCCAGCGAAGGTGAACGTCAATGGCGGTGCCATTGCGATTGGTCACCCCATTGGTGCCAGCGGTTGCCGAATTCTGGTAACGCTCCTGCACGAAATGCAGCGCAGCGGTGCGAAGAAAGGCGTGGCCGGCTTGTGCATCGGGGGCGGAATGGGCGTTGCGCTCGCACTGGAGCGATGAGCTGCAGGCCTTCTTCTTCAGAAGAAGGCCAACAAAAACGGCGAGTAGCGGCCACGAATTCAAGAAGGTGGCCACCAGAGCCGAGGAATTTCAGGTTTTTTTCTGGTTCAATGAGGAGACGAAGATGAGTCAAAAAGTCGCTTACGTTACGGGCGGTATGGGTGGTATTGGTACCGCGATTTGCCAGCGCCTGCACAAAGAAGGCTTTAAGGTCATCGCGGGCTGCGGCCCCACGCGTGACTATCAGAAGTGGCTGGACGAGCAGAAGGCGCAGGGGTTCACTTTCTACGCCAGTGTCGGCAATGTGGGTGATTGGCAGTCCACTACCGATGCCTTCACCAAGGCGAAGGCCGAGCATGGCCCGATCGATGTTCTGGTCAATAACGCAGGCATCACGCGCGACCGCATGTTCCTCAAGATGTCCCGCGACGACTGGGATGCGGTGATCGACACCAACCTCAATTCCATGTTCAACGTGACTAAGCAGGTCGTGCCTGACATGGTTGAACGTGGCTGGGGCCGCATCATTCAGATCAGCTCGGTCAATGGCGAGAAAGGTCAGGCCGGACAAACCAACTATTCTGCCGCCAAGGCTGGCATGCACGGTTTCACCATGGCACTGGCACAGGAAATGGCCAGCAAGGGCGTGACGGTGAACACCGTGAGCCCAGGCTATATCGGCACAGACATGGTGCAGGCTATTCGTCCGGACGTGCTGGAGAAAATTGTCGCCACAATCCCTGTGAAGCGCCTGGGCCGGCCAGAAGAAATCGGCTCGATCGTAGCGTGGCTGGCCGGCGAAGACTCCGGATTCACCACCGGCGCCGACTTCTCATGCAACGGCGGTTTGCACATGGGTTGATCAGCGTTCGCTGGTAATTCCAGGTTCGACTGGCCCCTGGCCCCGGCTCCTTGAGCGCGGGGCTTTTTTACGGTCTGTCCAGCATGGGAGCGCGCGGTGATTTCCAGCGACTTGGCCACACCTTCTCGAACGGCAATGCTGGAGTCGATGCGATAGCTCCTGGATTCGACGGATGCGGCGGGCTGCCCCTTGGAACAATCCACAGCGCTTGCACCGCCTCCGTCTGGTAGGGGTCGTTTTGAGCTTCAGCTTCATACCGTTCCCTCAGCCGGCTCATCGCCAGCGTCCTCAAGTTCGCGCTCGATATCTTCAATACGCGGTAAGTCTGTTTCTAATTCTCTAGGGAGTGCCTGCACCAAGTGATACTCGGCCACTCCTATAGGTTTGCTCATGTCGCGTAGCGCGTATTCGGCAACCACTTTGTCTCGGCTTTTGCACAGAAGCAGACCCAGGCTGGGGTTGTCGCTGGTGTGTTTTAGCTGGCTGTCCACCGCGCTGAGATAGAAATTTAGCTTGCCTGCATATTCAGGCTGGAACTCGCCGGCCTTCAGCTCCACCACGACATAGCAGCGCAGCTTCAAGTGATAGAACAAAAGGTCGATGTAGAAATCCTTATTGCCCACTTCCACGTGTACTTGCCGCCCCACGAAGGCGAAGCCTGCGCCCAGTTCCATCAGGAACTGAGTAACATGCTTGACCAGTGCATCCTCGATAGCGCGTTCCTGTGCTTCCTTGCCCAGACCGAGAAAGTCCAGTCGATAGGGATCTTTCAGGGATTCACGCGCCAGGTCCGACTGGGGTTGTGGTAATCGCTTGCTGAAATTACTGACGGCGGCCCCTGTGCGCTGACGCAAACCGGATTCAATCTGCATCACCAGCACGTTCCGTGACCAACCGTTTTCTACGGCTTGCGCGGCATACCACTGACGATCTTCGGTAGTTTGAAGCTTGTCCAGCAGGGCCAGTTGGTGATACCAGGGCAATTGTGCAAGCGCCGCTTGCACGAACTCCCCGTCGGGCCAAGCCTCGGCAAACGCTCTCATGTATTTGAGATTGCGCGGAGAAAAGCCCTTCATGTCAGGGAAGGCATTACGCAAATCGTGGGCCAGTCTGTCCACCACCTTGCTGCCCCAGCCTTGATCGGCCTGACGGACGAGAATTTCTCTACCTATCTGCCAATACAACAACACCAGCTCGCGATTGACCGCTAGGGTGGCCCGTTGTTGCGCCCCATGAATGCGTTGCTTAAGGTCGGCCAGCCAGTCGGAATACCCGTCGGGTGCCGTGGGCATTCGATCTTCTCTCATGTTAGTTCCTCAGATACACGTCACTTTGGTGGCAGGCGACTGATGTTGAAGATTAGTTCCATCACAAGCTTGTTTTAGTCGCGGCGCTATATCCCGGAGCCAGTACGGCATTCTTTACGCCATACAGCGCGAGATGATCTCTCAGCCACAAACGAAATTCGGGGCCTCGCAAGCTGTGATCCGGAGAACAGTCCACACTCCATTTGCGCAGCACGTACCCGGCCGTGGCGGCGCGCAGCTTCGTCTTGAGCATGCCATCGCGCATTCCATAGTCCAGTTCAGTGATCTCTGGCCTGGGCTGATCGGGGTGGGGCACCAACTCAAGCTCCACGATCCGGGTCCATTGGATGTCTTGGTCTGGGCGCTCGTGCTCTTCCACGGGCGCATCTTTCAGGACAACCGGGTCTTGAATTCGGGTCAACACAAAGTCCCGAAATTCTCCAGACTTGCGGTCGAAGGCCCGCGTGTGCCAACGAAGGCCGGTGTCCAGCAGCGCAAAAGGTACGATCTCGCGCTCGCTTCGACCACTTTCGACCGAGTGGTAACCGATACGCACGGGGCATGAATGGCTGATGGCGCGGGTGATGCCCGCCAAGGTACTGAGATCGGGCTGCCCCAACTTGCTGGGAATGTCGCAGGTGATGCCGGTTCGGGCGCGGATAGGGTCTCCGTCGCCGAAGCCCTCTGCCAGCCATGTCAGGACACGTTCGGCTGGAAAGTCAAACAAGGGCTCGAAGCTTTGACCGATCACGTAGGTCTTGGATCTGCCGTCGTACTCGATGTTGGTGGGCGCCATGTCTTTGTAGAGCCCCAGATCTCTCGTGGCCGCAGCCGTCTGAATACCGAAGCGCAAGGCCAAGTCTTGACGCCTTATCTCTCCAACGAACCGCAGCCGCAGCTCGATGTACGCCATGCGGTCGCGCTGGGCGTGGCCAAGGTCATGCAGGCGCTGACTGATCATTGTGGGTGTTCTTTGCGGTGGATAGACGATGGTTGATGAAGTATAAGGTGATGATTGTTGTCTATCAAAGCGATCAAAGTATTATATGATGGGCATCAAAAAGATGTATATTGAGGCAATATTATGATTGTAGAGAGGATGGCTTATGTGGCTCATCACCCCGGTCGGTTTTTTTAGTGTCGTCCAGAAGCCTGGCGACAAACTCAAGGGCACCTTGACGCTGCGTTCCCGGGTGCGCGGCGACTTGACTGCCCTCAAGCAGCACTATCTTCCCGGCCTGGGGCCGATCCAGGAGAGCCACCACACCGACTATCGTTTTCGGGCGGTGGCTCCGCGAGCCGAGGTGTCCGCCGCTATGGCGCGTATGGTCGACGGCCTGGACTACAGCAACTTCAAATCGGAAGTGGGCAAGACGCAGGGGCACAAGCGCGCCAATCTGTATCACAAGGTTTGGGATGTGCTGTACCACTTGCAGACCGACCCGGAGTTCGTTGAGAAGGAGCCGGTGGCCGAAAACTACGGTGGTGTGGTGATCAGTGGCGGGCGGAAGGTGCTGTTGCGAGAGCCGACCAAGCACTACGGGGGCTATGCATGGACCTTTGCCAAGACGGAAGCGAAGGCGGGGGAGTCGCCTCGGGATGCCGCCGTGCGTGCAGTGCGCGAAAAGACCGGTTACGACGCAGAAATCCGAATCAGCGTTCCGGGCGCCTTCAAAGGCACGGCTTCCACTACCTGCTACTACGTCATGGATGCCAAGCATCCTCCAACCAAGCCGAACTGGCAGACCGCCGGGCTGCGCTGGGTGAACTTTGATGATGCGCGTGACCTAATCCGGCAGTCACCCAATGCCGAGGGCCGCGACCGCGATCTGGCTATTCTGGATGCTGCCGAACAGGTCGCGTCCGCCATCCCCTACAAAGAGCACCCGAATGTCCAGCCAGAAGACTGGCAGGAGCTTAAAGCTATGCCGGAACGGCAGGCCGTGCTTTACCCGAAGCTGTGCTTCAACACGGATGAGATGGTGAAAATCCGTCGTGGTTTTTTCCCGACCGTGATGGAGCAGAAGTGAAAGGAAATTGGGTGACTTCCAATGGGTGCGGATTGGTGCCGAAGCGGGTGGTAAGCAGATCATCGTCGAGGTGGGTTCCGAAGGTGGCTCCGTGACGCTGCATGGCGTTCAGTCCCCGGAGGGGTGGCAGTTCAAGGTGAGGACCAGTGAAGCAGCCTTGGTCGACGATGAGCATATGCCGGACATTCCGGAACGCCCTTGGGTGGCAACTTGGCGCAGCGCCTTGAAGCAGTTGGACGGTTACCCATGGACACAGCTATACCCGCTTGCGGTTCATCCGGATTTCCGGGACAAGGTCTTCAAGGCCTTGCAAACCCGAAAGAAAAAGGGGCTCGCGATCGATTGGGATCAATGGGGCAATGTTTTGAATATCTTCGTCGACGAAGAATAGGGGGCGATATGCCTGTTCATGGTGATCATTGGGAAACGCTTTACTCGGCTGAAGACTACGTGCACTCAAAGATCTCGCGCGACGTTCAGGAGGGGTATTACATCGGGAGTACCGACTGCGTGGACGTCAAGGATGGCACTGACCGAACTGAGCAGGTGGCATGCCTGCGCTGGGGGGGTGACCGTCTAGCCAATCAGATTCTGGTGGTATCGAACTCTGCCAAGCAGAGCAATTTCTTATTCAGCGGTTACCCCATCGCATTAGATGGCGTACCGACCGAAGTAACCATTTCTAAAGTCGAGCCGTGGGAGTACGGCATTGAAGGATGGATTCGCGGTTCCGTGACGAGTGAAGCTGCGACACTGTCTCGCCACCGCCTGTCCGCAGTGCCAAGACCGTCGTACTCTTCTTCTACAACCTCGGAAATAAGCACGTCTTTGCCGTTTTCCCAGGCGATTGCCATGTCACTGGTTGGATCAAACATTTCCGGGCGCTCTGGAAGGCCTCCCCTACCGAGCAGCTCTGCAATGATGGCTTCGCGCACAAATGGAGACAGCCCAACCTTGGCGTGATCGGCAAGCACCTGTATCGTTCGGGTTGCCACGCAAGTACAGCTGAAAATGCTTTCCGGGAATGACTCCGGCCTGAAGAATGTCTGGGAAGAGGTCTGCGTCCAGGTGCAAGGCGAGTAGTCCTTTTTTTGTGCCTTGAATCTGACGTAGTCAACGGCGATAACGCAAAACAAGGAAAGAATCATGCACCCTCGTGCCAATGAGTCAGATCTCTCTGCTGCCATCGAGCATGCCGCCTCCTTGATTGAGCAAGCCGATGCTCTGATCGTGGCTGCAGGGGCAGGTATGGGCGTGGATTCCGGTCTGCCGGACTTCCGGGGCGCAGAGGGCTTCTGGCAAGCCTATCCGGCCTTGCGTGAAGCCCAGATGGATTTTTACAAGATCGCTTCGCCACGTACGTTTCAGGAGTCGCCCGAATTGGCTTGGGGCTTCTACGGTCATCGCCTGTCCCTCTACCGCGACACAGTCCGGCCTTGCTTGGAACGAACTCGGAGTCGCACGAATGATTTCGAGCCACTTTGGTGTCAACAACACCAGCAAATTCATCAGTAGCCTCATGAAGTAGGGCAGCAATGCTGCTTTAGGATAATCGGGGTATGCCCCTTAACTTGCCGGAATTCTCCGAATCTACAAAGTCGTCAGTGAATCCTTGGCGACTTTCCGTGGCCCCCATGCTCGACTGGACCGATAAACATTGTCGGTTCCTGCATCGCCTGCTGACCAAAAAAACCCTGCTGTACACGGAAATGGTCACTACTGCTGGCTTGCTGCATGGTGCGGAACGCAGGCACTTGCGCATGGATGAGTGTGAACATCCGGTGGCATTACAGTTGGGAGGCAGCGATGCGCCTGATCTGGCCGCATGCGCTCGCATTGGCGAGCGGTGGGGCTATGACGAAATCAATCTCAACTGCGGGTGCCCCAGTGAGCGCGTACAAAGAGGTGCCTTTGGGGCTTGCCTCATGGCCGAACCGCAACTGGTGGCCGACGGGGTGAAGGCCATGCTCGACGTGGTGAATGTGCAGGTCACCGTGAAGCACCGGATCGGTATCGACAGGGAAGAGAGCTATGAGTTCGTGCGTGATTTCGTCGGCACGGTGGGCAGAGCAGGGTGCCGCGTGTTCATTGTTCATGCCCGCAACGCGTGGCTCAAGGGCTTAAGTCCCAAGGAGAATCGCGAGATTCCGCCGCTGCGCTACGAACTGGTGTACCGACTTAAGCAGGATTTCCCGGATTTCACGATCGTCCTCAATGGCGGCGTGACCTCTGATGAGCAGATCACGGAACATTTGCAGCATGTGGACGGGGTCATGGTGGGCAGGGAAGCCTATCACCACCCCTGGATCATGAGTTCCTGGGATGAGAAATTCCTCGGCGGAAAAGCATGCACCCTTTCCCAGGATGAGGTCGAGGAGCAGATGATCGCTTACATGGCGCGCGAAGCTGTAGAGGACGGAACACCTTGGTCAGCGATTGCTCGTCACATGCTTGGGCTGCACCACGGTCGGCGCGGTTCTCGCCTTTGGCGCCAAGTGTGGAGCGATCACAAGCTCAAGAGTCAACCGCCCGAACAGGTGTGGGGACTGGCACGTTCGCATCTCGATGCAGGAGTGCCAGCGCCGTTACTCTAGTGTCCTGAATTGCAAATTCGTTGAACAGGTCCACCGACAATCGACCCCATGCTGCGTCACAAAGCCTCGCGATACCACTCGGTATCACTGCGTTTTGTTCCTTGCCTGGCGCCGATTTCGGCAGATTTGTTTCTTCAACGAACCTACAACTCAGGACACTAGTGTTCCGTTCCATATGAAACTTTACATTATTCGTGTACTCCAAGAGCTATCCTTGGTAGTGGAGCACAACGATGGGACGCCCTGCAAAACCACTGTTAGTCGCGCCGAGCGAGCGCACGCAGCTTGAGTCGATGGCACGCTCGCAGAGCCTGCCTGCGGCGTTGGCTCGTCGCGCCCAGATGATTTTGTGTATGGCCGATGGAGAGACGAACAGCTCCGTGGCGCAGCGCTTTGGCTACAGTCGCCCGACTGTGACGCTGTGGCGCACACGCTATCGCGAGCGTGGCATAGCGGGGCTGCACAACGAACTCAAACCGGGGCGCCCCCGCCGGGCAACGGACGAGCAGATTGCGCTGATGATCAACAAGGCGCTGGGTAGCCAACCGAAGGGCCGCACGCATTGGTCGCGGCGCTCGTTGGCCGATGAGACGGGTCTGTCGACGACGACCGTGCACCGCTATATGACGTTGTTTGGCTTGCAGCCGCACCGCAGCAAGAGCTTCAAGCTCTCCAACGATCCCTTCTTCATCGAAAAGGTGCGCGACATCGTCGGGCTGTATCTCAACCCGCCCGAGCACGCATTGGTGCTGTGCGTGGACGAGAAAAGCCAAGTGCAGGCGCTGCAGCGCACGCAGCCCATGCTGCCGATGGGTCTGGGGTATGTCGAGGGGGTTACGCACGACTACGTGCGCCACGGCACCACAACGCTGTTTGCCGCGCTCGATATCGCCAATGGCACTGTGATCACGCAATGCAAACCCAAGCACCGGCACCAGGAATTTCTCGCTTTCTTGCGCCATGTCGAGGCACAGGTGCCCAGCACGCTGGACGTGCACCTCATTTGCGACAACTACGCCACCCACAAACATCCTCGGGTTCGCGCATGGCTGGCACGCCGGCCCCGCTTTCATCTGCACTTCACACCGACCTACAGTTCATGGCTCAACCAGGTCGAGCGCTGGTTCGCCTTGATCACCAATCAGGCCATCCGGCGTGGCTCATTCGATTCGGTGCCTGACCTCAAGCGCAAGATCAACGCCTTCGTCGAGCACTACAACCAACACCCGCGCCCCTTCCGCTGGACCGCAACCGCCGACTCCATCTTCGAAAAATTGGCGCGACTTTGCAAAGTTATTAATGGAACGGAACACTAGGGCGCAGCCTAACTCCCCGTATGAGTGAAGTCTCCAGATGGGGTGGGGGTGGCATATTGTGCTTCGCGCTCTGCCTCGTGCAGTACATCTAGCGGGTTGGATTTCTCGGCGGCCGCTTCTACCAGTCCGAGGCCAATGATGGGCGTAAAGGCGTGTGTTTGCGCATCCGTTCCCAGCACTTTCATCGGCTGCGGCAATGATGCTCGAAGCCGCAAGAGCGTGGTGGCTATGCGCTCACGGTGGCGATCTGTGTCCAGCACCACCACAAAGCAACGTGGGTGGTAAATGCCGACCAGGCAGCGAAATCCAACGACACGTCGTATCCGGGCTGCCATGATCAGCAGAATCTGGTAGTCCACCCCATGCCCTACGGAATCAGCCAGTTCGTATAGGTTGCGCAGGTGAATGCACACCACCGTGCACCGGCCCTCTCTCCGGGCGGTTAGCCAGAAAGTGTGTTCCACCTTCGACACCAGGCTGGCTCCGCTGGGCAGGCCTGTTGTGGGTTCAATGGCCGGGTCCATGCGTGCCAGCCGAGCCAGTTGGAGGTTGTCGCTGTTGCGCTTGGTTACCAAAGCGACTGTCAGGACGAAATAGGCCACGCCCAGGATCACCGTCAATGTCCAGGTTCCCATCCCCAGGAGAGGCGCTTGCAGGGCTCGCAGGTACACGCCTGCCGTCATGAAGAACAGTAAGACGCAGGCCAGGGCCATCCATGGGGCCAGAGGGTCGCCACGACTCGCAGCGCGAATGGAGATGCCCATGCCCAGCAATGCGGCCAGCAGGGTGACCGCACCAGCGGCTGCAAGCGAACTGTTGTAGTGTTCACGATCCAACAACTGGGACGCCACGATCAGGCCTGCTGACGCCAGGAGTATGAAGCGAGACCCCCAGGTGGCAACGCGATGCACGACGATGTCTTCGCGCGCGCCGCCGAACCACTGACCCAGGTAGTAGAGGATCAAACCGGCAGCAAGCGGACCAATGGCCACCTTGGTCGCGCGCAAACCCAGCCCGTCCAGGTTTGGTAGCAAAACCTCCGGTAGACCGCTGACGATAATCACGGCCGAACCACCCAAAAGCACAAATATGGCGTTGCGCACCGCTCCCAGGCTGCGAGGGCCTGTGAACAGGTTGGTCAAAGTCAATGCGGCTAAGGTCAGCAAACCTCCAGCCAGTGCCGACCAAAGCCCAATTTCATGTGTCGACATGCTTGGAGAGCGTTAAAAAGTTCCCATGTTGTATCATTTTTTTACGCTCATCCGATGGGGCTGCCGAGTTTTTGTGAATTTCGTGAAAGCTGAGGCCCATGTGCCTTGCTACGGGCACGAATAAATCATCTTGTCTGGCGCAGTTGTTTGCGGGTTAGCCCAGGAGGGATGACCTGCATAACTCCCTGCGGTCTGTGGCACCGCGGCCCCCGATGTTCGGCACTACCACGGGCGCGCGAGGATCTGGTGTCCTGAATTGCAAATTCGTTGAACAAATCCACCGACAATCGACCCCATGCTGCGTCACAAAGCCTCGCGATACCACCCGGTATCACTGCGTTTTGTTCCTTGCCTGGCACCGATTTCGGCTGATTTGTTTCTTCAACGAACTTACAACTCAGGACACTAGCTCGCAGAGCAAGAGGCGCGGACAAAGGGGGAGGGTATGACTTGCGGCCAGACTTGAGGGATGAGTCGCGGCATGTTTCGGTGCATGATGCGCATTTGTAGGTCATGGGGCAACAGGGGCGCGAACTCTGCCTCGATCATGGCGTTATTTCGGCGGTGCCTGGCGCGCGGTTGTGCCACCGGTGCGGCTTCGACGGCTTGAATGTCCGCACGTGTCTCATCTCGGGCGGTTTGCAGCTGCGCGGCAGCATCACCAGAACCTACGGCAATGTTGGAGATGGGTGGAGGCGCAGGCGGTAGGTTCAATGCACCGTTTTGCTCGGTGGTTGCGTGGGCTTGTCCTTGTGCGTTGGTGGCCGATACCGGGCCGCATGGGCCGATGGATGAAGTGGGCATGTTTGTGGCTTTGGATGGATAGTGATCTGGGGTGTAGCAGAGTCGCTTGCTGCTGAGCCTGGCGTGTTCTCAGAGGGAAACACACCAGGCGAGCCTACCTGAGTACCCAATACCTACAGACAGTTCCATTAGCCTTGCGTCGTGCTTTGGACACTCGGAATCTGGCTGCACGAAGCGCCACGGTCTGAACGCCGACTGCCGAGCGACCACGCCAGCGAATTGAAAATGCCGCCGACTCAATGCGAGTCGGCGTTTGACTCTTTGCCGATGATTTGTTGAGCAGGCTCTAAAGAGAAGGGCGCGCTATTTTCCCCAGGAGTCTTTCAGTCCGGTGATCCGGTTGAATACCAGGCGGTCGGGCCCGTGATCATGTCGGTCTGCCACGAAGAAGCCGTGGCGCTCGAACTGATAATGGCCTTCTGGAGCGGCCTGCGCCAAGCTGGGCTCCACGATAGCGTTCACTACGGACAAGCTGCTGGGATTCAGAACGGTCAGGAAATCACGACCGCCCGCATCGGGCTGTTCTTCGGTGAACAGTCGGTCATACAGGCGCACTTCGGCAGGCCGGCCATCGGAGGCGCCAACCCATGTGATGACCCCTTTCACCTTCACGCTGTCCGCCCCAGAGGTGCCAGACTTGGTGTCGGGAATCAAACGTGCAAGAACGTTTTGAATGTTGCCTGCAGCGTCCTTTGTTGCTCCCGAGCATTCAATGACATAGCCGTATTTCAGGCGAACCTTGTTCCCAGGGAATAGACGGAAGAACCCTTTTGGAGGTGTTTCCTCGTAGTCGGTGCGCTCGATCCAGATTTCGTGACCGAGCGTGAATTTGCGCTGACCCATTTCGGGGTGGTGCGGGTGGGCAGGGGCTTCGCATGCTTCCAAGTGCTCAGTGCTGCCGAACACCTCTGCCCAGTTTTCGATCACGAGCTTCACGGGATCCAGGACGGCCATGGCACGGGCCGCGACCGGGTCCAGCGTTTCTCGCAAGGCGGCATCAAGTGCTGCGTAGTCTGTCCAGGCGTTGCCTGATTTGGTGACACCACTGCGTTCGGCGAACAACTTCAGCGCTTCCGGGGTATAGCCCCGCCGGCGCAAACCTGCAAGGGTGGGCATGCGGGGGTCGTCCCAGCCGGAAACGCGGTTTTCTTCAACCAGCTGGCGCAGTTTGCGTTTGCTGGTAATGACGTGGCCCACGTTAAGGCGTCCGAACTCATACTGGCGCGGTGGCGGGGTGTTAAGCAGGCCGCCCTCGCACAAACGTTCCAGCACCCAGTCGTAGAACGGGCGCTGATCCTCGAATTCGAGGGTACAGATGCTATGGGTGATTTGTTCAAGCGCATCTTCAATGGGATGCGCGAAGGTGTACATCGGATAGATGCACCATTTGTCACCAGTGTTGTGGTGCGTAGCCCTACGGATGCGGTAGATCGTCGGGTCGCGCATGTTGATGTTGGGCGAAGCCATGTCGATCTTGGCGCGCAGCACCATGGCGCCGTCCGGATGCTTGCCGTCTCGCATTTCACGCAACAGGCGAAGGTTCTCGTCCGGGGAACGATCGCGGAAGGGGCTGTTGGTGCCTGGGGTGCCGAAGTCTCCACGCGTGGCACGCATTTGCTCCGGAGTTTGCTCGTCGACATAGGCATGGCCGGCTTCAGTCAGATACTCGGCCGCCTGGTACATGAAATCAAAGTAATTGCTGGCGAAGTACTCATGCGGTTGTTCGGCACCAGGTGCTCCCGGCTGATCTGCCAGCAGCGTGTCGTAGCCGAGCCAGGCAACGGTCTCGCGAATGCTGTCGACGTATTCCTGCTCCTCCTTTTCGGGGTTGGTATCGTCGAAGCGCAGGTGGCACACGCCCGCGTATTGCTCTGCGAGACTGAAGTTCAGCCAGATGCTCTTGGCGTGGCCGATGTGCAGGTACCCATTGGGCTCCGGCGGGAAACGGGTGCGAATCTTTGCCGGGTCAGGGATGCCGGCCGCGTGGTGGGGGCCGTTGCCAGGGCTTCCGCCCCATTGGCGGCCTGCGTAGGTGCCGTTTTCGAGATCAGACTCAATGATATGGCGCAGGAAGTTGCTGGGCTTGGGGGCGTCAGCTGGATTGACTGCTTTGGCCGGTTTGGCCGATTCTTTTGGGGAAGACATAGGTGGATTTTAGGCCGTGTTGACATTCCTCCTCCGCTCCTCTCTCGCTGCCTCCTGCAATCGCAAAGTGCGTGCACGGCGTCCGCCTGTTACCCCTCGATACGGCTTTCACTTTACGGGCATGACTGTATCGGGGTTTGTCCCGTTTAATAAGGGCAAGCAGTAAAGGCGACAGGTGGCGACAACTGGCGGCATAGTGGCCTTGCATTCTTGCAACCCCTATACAGGCAAATAGCCTCGTGAGGAGATTTTTATGAACCTTCTTCAACGATTACCCGTTTCGTCTTCATTCAGACGTTTTCTGTCTCTCGGTTTGCTGGGGGCGGCAGCCTTGGGCGCCACTACGGTCGCTCAGGCTCGAGACGGCGTTTTTTGGTCAGTGGGCGTCGGTGCACCAGGCGTGTCGGTGGGCGTCAGCAACGCGCCTCCTTACTACGCCCCGGCACCCGTCTACGTGCAGCCAGCGCCTGTGTATATGGCTCCCAGACCAGTCTATGTGGCGCCCCGGCCCGTTTACCGAGCGCCACCCGTGGTGTATGGGCCAGCGCCGGTCTACTATTACGGCCCACCTGGTCACCGCAAGCACCATAATCACCATAAAGAAAAGTGGGAGCATCGGCGCGGCCACGGGTACTAAAGTGATTTGATTTCTCCAAGGCGACCACCCTTGAGGCCTGTTCCAGCGAACAGGCCTTTTTTACTAGCCCTGACGGCCTCCTGAGCTGGCCCATGCGAGGGGCGGACGTAGAATCCGCGCGCACAGTTCCATTCCATGGGGCTGTTGGAAAGGATTCACTTGGACATTGCATTACTGGTCAAGGCCGCGATCATGGGCATCGTGGAAGGACTGACCGAATTTCTCCCGATTTCATCTACCGGCCACCTCATCTTGGCTGGCAGTTTGCTCGAATTCACTGGTGCCAAGGCAAAAGTGTTCGAGATCGCTATCCAGACCGGCGCGATTCTGGCGGTGATCATCGTCTACTGGCAGAAGATTCGCGAAACATTGGTTGCGCTGCCCAGCAGCCGTCAGGCGCAGCGTTTTTCGCTCAATGTACTGATCGCGTTTTTGCCCGCTGTGGTGCTTGGCCTTTCAATGGGCAAGATGATCAAGGAGCATCTTTTTACCCCGCAGGTGGTGGCAACCACGTTTATTCTGGGTGCTTTCGTCATCTTCTGGGCAGAACGCCGCCCGCAAAGTGCTGCGCGCATACACAGCGTCGACGACATGAGCTCGTGGGACGCCATCAAGGTTGGCCTGGTTCAGTGTCTGGCAATGATTCCCGGGACCAGCCGTTCTGGCGCGACCATTATTGGCGGCATGTTGCTGGGCTTGTCGCGCAAAGCCGCCACTGATTTTTCGTTTTTTCTGGCCATGCCGACGCTGGTGGGCGCCGGAGCCTATTCCGTTTACAAGGAACGGGCGCTGCTTTCAATGGCCGACCTGCCGATGTTCACTGTGGGGCTGGTGTTTTCTTTCGCGAGTGCCTGGCTTTGCGTGCGCTGGCTCCTGCGATACATATCCAGCCATAGTTTTGTACCGTTCGCCTGGTATCGCCTCGTGTTTGGATTCATTGTTCTAGCGACCTGGTATACCGGAGCAGTGGTCTGGCAAGATTAAGGTAAAGGTCAGTCAGGCTGAAACTTTACAAAACTTCAACCCCCAATAACGGGAAGTGTGAGGGCGCGGGTAGGATTGGCACAGACTTTCCGGCACAGGTGTTTGCCGGGGTGTTGCCAGCTTATCGCCTAAAGGGGCTTTACGATCTTGTTCCCAGGATATTGCGAACAAGCTTTAAGACCCAATCAGTTCTAGATCATGAACGACACTTCGCCGTCCGACCCTCCGTCAGCAAATTCTGCATCCACGCCTCGGGGGAGAAGCTCCTGGCTGGCATGGCTCATAGGGCTGCTGTTGATCGCCATCCTGGCTACGGGCACTTGGTGGCTGGTCAAGCGCTCTCAGACGCCTGCGGCTAGTCCGGCTTCGGCAGGGGCCGCGCCGGCGGGCGGCGGTGCTCCAGGAGGCAGGCTGTCAGTCACCGTGGGCTCAGCGAAGGCCAGGCAAGGGGAGTTGCCGATCATTATTGATGCGTTGGGCACGGTCACACCAGTAGTTACCGTGGCCCTCAAACCCCAAGTGTCCGGGGTGCTCACCGAGGTGCGATTTACCGAGGGGCAAATGGTCAAGAAGGGCGATGTACTTGCGGTCATAGACCCCCGCCCCTTCGAGCAGGCTTTGGCGCAATCACAAGGGCAGCGTGCGCGCGATGAGGCGCAACTGGCAGCCGCGCGCGTGACCTTGCAGCGCTATCAAACACTCTGGTCTCAGGACTCCATTGCGCGACAAGAGGTTGACTCGCAAGCTGCGTTGGTTAAGCAGCTGGAAGGCACTGTGCAAAGTGACCGGGCGGCCGAAGACTCAGCCAAGCTGAATCTGGCCCACACGCGTGTCACCTCTCCCATTACGGGGAGAATCGGACTTCGGGCGGTTGACCCGGGCAACACGATACAAGCCGGTAGCACGGTCATAGCCACGCTGACGCAAATGACGCCTATTGACGTCCAGTTTGCCGTGCCCCAGGGCCGAGTGCTTGATGTGCTGTCTGCCCAGAAAATTGGCACGCTACCCGTCCTGGCGTATGACAGCGACCGTTCGCGCGTACTGGAGGAGGGAACCTTCTCCACGCTAGACAACGTGGTGGACACCGCGACTGGCACGGTCAAAGCCAAGGCGCGATTCGCCAATGCGCAAGGCAACTTGTTTCCTGCACAGTTCGTCAACGTGCAGCTTCAACTGGGTGGGACAAAAGGCATTCTGGTGCCTGTGACGTCCGTGCGCACGGGTCCAAACGGTGATTACGTGTATGTGATCGACGACGAACGCGTGGCCCATATGCGCAGCGTGAAACGAGGGGTGACTACGGCCGGCCAGGTACAGATCGTCTCAGGGCTGGAGGGCGGTGAGGTGGTGGTCACCGAAGGGGGTGATGCAGTCAAGGACGGAGGCCGTGTGCAGCTGGCTGGCGAACGCCGTGCCCGCCCGCAAGGTCGGCCATGAATGCATCCCGCATTTTTATTCAGCGCCCGGTAGCTACCGGACTCTTCATGCTCGCCATCATGCTGGCGGGCCTGGTGGGTTTTCGCTTTCTTCCGCTGGCAGCTTTGCCACAAGTGGACTACCCCACCATTCAGGTGCAGACTCTCTACCCAGGTGGTAGCCCGGACGTCATGAGCCGCACGGTGACGGCGCCATTGGAACGCCAGTTTGGTCAGATGGCAGGACTTGACCGCATGTCTAGCACCAGCGCGGCGGGCGTCTCGATCATCACCTTGCAGTTCGCGCTTTCGCAATCCATGGACGCCGCCGAGCAGCAGGTGCAGGCAGCCATCAATGCCGGTGCGTCAATGCTGCCGGCCGATCTTCCGGCGCCACCGATCTATGCGAAGGTCAACCCAGCCGATGCGCCGATCCTTACCTTGGCTATTTCTTCCGATGAGCTTCCGCTGACCGATGTGCAGAACATGGTCAACACTCGGCTGGCTCAGAAAATCAGCCAGATTGGTGGTGTCGGGCTGGTCACTCTGGCTGGCGGTCAGCGCCCTGCAGTGCGTGTGCAGGGCAACGTCGACGCGCTGGCGGCGCTTGGCCTGGGGCTGGACAGCCTGAGTTCCGCCATCAATACCGCCAACAGCAATAGCGCCAAGGGCGGTTTCGACGGGCCTGCACGTTCCTACACCATTAACGCCAATTCTCAATTGATGACGGTGGCCGAGTACCGCGAGCTGATTGTGGCTTACCGCAATGGGGCTCCGGTCCGCCTGAAGGATGTAGCACGCGTGGTGGGTGGCTCGGAGAACAGTCGGCTAGGAGCTTGGGCCGGGATCAAGGAAGAGGTGGGGCAGGGCGCTTCAGCAGGTGGAAAAGTGGGCTTAAGCGAGCCCGAGCAAACACCCCTGGTACCGGCCATCATTCTGAACGTGCAGCGCCAGCCTGGCGCCAACGTGATCAACACGGTTGATGCCATTCAGAAGGCACTGCCCGCTCTGCGTGAAAGCATGCCCAGCACGGTGCGCGTGCAGGTCTTAACGGATCGCACCACTGGCATTCGTGCATCCGTCGACCACGTGAAAATGGAACTGGTGCTGGCCGTGGTGATGGTGGTGCTGGTCATTTTCCTGTTCTTGCACAGTTTGCGCGCCACAGTGATCGCGTCCATCGCGGTGCCTATTTCGCTGGTGGGCAGCATGGGTGCCATGTATTTGCTGGGCTACAGCCTCAACAACCTGAGCCTGATGGCGCTGACCATTGCCACCGGCTTCGTGGTGGACGATGCGATCGTCATGATCGAGAACATCTCGCGCCACACGGAAATGGGCAAGAAGCCGTTTCAGGCGGCGATGGACGGAGCCGGAGAAATCGGCTTCACTATCATTTCCCTCACGGTTTCGTTGATCGCGGTGCTGATCCCGCTCTTGTTCATGCAAGAAGTGATCGGCCGTCTGTTTCGTGAGTTTGCCGTCACGCTTGCGATCACGATATTGATCTCTGCCGTGGTGTCGCTCACGGTGGTGCCGATGATGTCGGCACGCTGGTTACGGCCGTTGAACGAAGGGCCTAGTCTATCGGCTACCAGAATGCAGCGGGGGCTCGACTGGGTGGTGGCACACTATGACCGTGGCTTGGTCTGGGTGCTGGGCCACCAGGTGTTCACGCTCATGGTAGCTTTGGCCACCCTGGCGCTGACCGCACTGCTCTACTGGGGCATGCCCAAAGGCCTGTTTCCTACCCAGAGCACGGGGCAGCTCCAGGTGAGGGTGCAGGCAGCGCCGGACGTATCTTTTGATCGCATGGCAGCGTTGCAGCAACAGGCGGCAGAGGCTGTAATGGCCGATCCGGCAGTGCGCTCACTTAGCTCGGTGGTGGGTGTGGACGCCACTAACAACACGCTCCTGAGTGCTGGCCGCATGATCGTGAACCTGCGTGCGCAGGGCATTTTCGGCGACAGCCAGGGTGCCATCATGCAGCGGTTGCGTGATCGTGTGACCCAGGCAGCCCCCGGAGTCAATCTGTATCTGCAGCCTACGCAGGATCTGACTGTGGACAGCGAGTCGGGGCCCACCCAGTACCGATTTGCGCTGGAGGGCGTAGACACCGCACAGATTAACGAATGGGCGCAGCGAATGGTGCAGGTGCTCCAGTCGGTGCCCGAGGTGCGCCACCCCATTACAGACGGGGGTGCGAGAAATCTCTCAGCCTATGTGGAAGTCAACCGCGACATGGCGGCCCGCCTGGGCGTGACGGCCAGCACGCTGGACAACACGCTCTACAACGCGTTCGGCCAGCGCATTGTTTCCACCATTTTTACGGACACCAATCAGTATCGCGTGATTCTTGAAGCGCAGCGCGACGAAGCAGCCACCTTGCATACCTTGGCGAATTTGCCAGTGCGAACAGGTAGCGGCGCTACGACGCCGCTCTCTTCCTTTGCCACGGTGCGGGAGCAAAGCGCGCCAGCGCAGGTGGTCAGAGTGGCCCAGTACCCGGCAGCGATTGTGGGGTTTGACACGGCGCCCGGAGTGTCGCTTGGGGCTGCTGTTTCCGCAGTGCGCGCAGCCGCTACCGAGGCCGGGTTGCCCCAGGGAATTACGCTGAGGTTCACAGGCGCTTCTGGTGCCTACCAAAGCTCGCTGTCGAACCAGCTGTGGCTCATATTGGCGGCAGTGGTTTGCGTTTACATTGTGCTGGGCGTACTTTATGAGAGCTACGTGCATCCGCTCACCATTCTCTCCACCCTCCCGTCAGCCGGCGTGGGGGCGCTGCTGGCGCTTTGGATCACTGGGCACGATCTGGATGTCGTGGGCATTATTGGTCTGATCCTGCTGATAGGCATTGTGAAGAAGAACGCGATCATGATGATCGACTTCGCCATTGAGGCCGAACGGCGGGAAGGCAAGAGCCCAAGGGAGGCTATTCACCAGGCGGCGCTTCTGCGCTTTCGGCCCATTCTCATGACTACGCTGGCGGCGCTCGCCGCTGCCTTGCCGCTGATGTTCAGCTTTGGCGATGGGGCCGAGTTGCGCCGTCCGCTGGGTATTGCCATATTCGGCGGCTTGGTGCTGAGCCAGCTACTGACTCTGTTCACAACGCCGGTGATCTACCTCATGTTCGACCGGCTGAGCCCCGCCGCTTCGGCTGTAAATCCGACTGGCGCCAGGGCGCTTAACCCGTGAATCTTTCTCGCCCCTTCATTGAGCGACCCATTGCTACAGCGCTGTTGACGCTGGGTTTGGCGCTGGTGGGCATTGTGGCGTTTTTCCTGCTTCCGGTGGCGAGGTTGCCTACGGTGGATTTTCCGGTGATCTCGGTGACGGCCAATATGTCTGGCGCCTCGCCGGCGGACATGGCACGCTCGGTGGCTACGCCGCTGGAGCGCACGCTGGGGGTCATCTCAGGGGTCAACGAGATGACCTCCAGGAGCTCCACAGGATCGACCCGCGTCACCCTGCAGTTTGACCTGAGTCGAAACATCGACAGTGCAGCGCGGGAAGTACAGGCCGCCATCAATGCCGCCCGCATCGACTTGCCGGCCGATCTGCGCTCGAACCCCACTTACCGGAAGGCCAACCCGGCGGCGCAGCCCTTCATGATTCTGGCGTTGACGTCGCACACGCGCACGCCTGGGCAAATTTACGACGCAGTCTCGAACGTGATCAGCCAGCGCCTGTTGCAGGTGGACGGGGTGGGCGACGTGGAGTTGGGGGGCTCCTCACTGCCGGCGGTGCGGGTGGAGTTGAATCCGTTTGCCATGCACGACCTGGGCATTTCCGCCGAAGACGTGCGCGCTGCGCTCCAGTCGAACAATGCCAATCGGCCGAAGGGCGTGATAGAAGTCGGCAGCGGGGAAGAAAGCCGGGCGCTGCAAGTGCTGACGCCGCCTCCGGGTCTGCGCGCGGTCGACTACCGCCGGTTGATCATCGCTTCGCGCGGCAATAGCCAGGTTCGGCTTTCGGACATCGCCGAAGTGACCGACAGCGTAGAGAACACGCGCACGCGTGGTTTGTTTAACGGCGAACCGGCCATTGTGGTCAACATCACCCAGGAGGCGGGGGCCAACCTTATCAAGACCGCCGACGCCATTGATGCGCTGCTGCCTACCTTGCGTGCGCAGTTGCCGCAAGACATCAACCTTGATGTGGCCATTGACCGCACCGGCTCCATCCGCGCTTCGGTGGCGGAGGTGGAGCTGACGCTGGTTATTGCCGTGTTGCTGGTGGTGGCTGTGGTGGGCGTCTTTCTGCGCACCCTGCGGGCGGCGGTGATTCCCGCCGTGGCCACGGTGGTTTCGCTGCTGGGCACCTTCGGCGTCATGTACCTTTGCGGTTTTTCGCTCAACAACCTTACCCTGATGGCGCTCACGGTAGCTACGGGGTTCGTGGTCGACGATGCCATCGTGGTGCTGGAGAACACCTCGCGCCACATGGAGCGGGGTATGGCGCGTCGAGAGGCTGCGCTGCGCGGGGCGCGCGAGGTCGGATTTACGGTACTGACCATCAGCCTCTCGCTGGTAGCGGTCTTCATTCCGCTCCTTTTCATGGGGGGCAGCCCGGTAGATTGTTCCGGGAGTTCGCCATGACTTTGTCTGCCGCGGTCATGATTTCACTGGTGATCTCGTTGACCACCACACCCATGATGTGCGCCATGTTGCTGCGTGTGGGCTCTGGCAGCGCAGGCCCCGCGCTTCGCCAAAGCGTGGCGCAGCGCTTGCGTGCCTGGGCCAAGGCTTTGGGTACCAGGGCGCGGCCAGGGTTGCCACAATCGGCAGCTCCGGGCGGGGCGGACCGGCCGTACACGCCGGAGCCGAGCTCCTGGTTGACTCGGCTTTATGCTCGTGTTCTGGATGCTGCACTAGCTGCCCCTTGGGCTGTTGTGCTGGTTCTGGTCACGGTCGTTGCGCTCAATGTCTATTTGTTCATGCAGATTCCCAAAGGCTATTTTCCTGAACAGGACAACGGTCAGATGGTGGGCGGGCTTCGGGCCGATCAAAGCATTTCATCGTCAGCCATGGGCGAGAAGCTCGCTCAGGCGGTAGAAATCATCAGGCGCGACCCGGCTGTGAGTACGGTAGTTGCCTTTGCTGGGGGCAGCCGCTCAGGTGGCGGGTTTCTGGCGGCGGCGCTCAAACCTAACGGCCAGCGCAGCGGCGAGAGCGGCCGTGAGACCACCCGGCAGGTCATTAACCGCCTGCGGCCAAAGTTGCAGCAGATTACCGGCCTGCGCGTGTTCCTGAGCCCCGTGCAGGAGTTGCGAATAGGCGGGCGCAGCAGCAACTCCACTTACCAATACACCTTGAAGAGCGACAACGAAGCCGACCTGCGCACCTGGACGAACAAGTTCTCCGAACGCCTGAAGCAAGACGATCGCCTGGTGGATATAGACAACGATCAATCAGACAATGGTGTCGAGACCTTCGTCGACATCAATCGCGAACGTGCGGCTCAGCTGGGTGTCAAGCAGACCAGCATCAATGCCGCACTCTTTGATGCCTTTGGCCAGCGCACCGTGGCCACGATGTACCAGGATCTGAATCAGTACTCGGTGGTCATGGAGTGGGCACCGCGCTTTGCCACCTCGCCTGTGGTGCTGCGTGATGTGCAGGTCCCTGGTACGCTTTCGAGCGCAGTGCCTTCGTCGGGTTCTGCCACTTCGGCCAATCCGGGCCAACGCAATGCCTCGTCTGGCCAGCCGTTGGCGCAAACTGCGGCCACCATGGTGCCGCTTTCGGCCTTCGCCAGCTTCTCTGAGCGTGCCGTGCCCACCGCCGTATTTCACGATGGGGGCGAGCTTTCCGCGACCATTTCTTTTGATCTGGCCGAAGGCGTGTCGCTGGAGGAGGGCCGGCTGGCAGTGCTGGAGGGCCAGGCTGATATTGGCTTGCCCAACAATGTGCGCGGCGCGTTCAGCGGGGCGGCAGCTGCGGCGCAGCAGACGCAATCGGAGCAGGCCATACTGATCTTGGCCGCCATCGTGGTGATCTACATCGTGCTGGGCATTTTGTACGAGAGTCTGATACACCCCATCACGGTGCTTACCACGCTACCTTCGGCCGGCTTTGGTGCGGTGCTGGCACTGACCGCCTTGCGCATGGAATTCTCCATCATGGCGTTGATCGGCGTCTTCTTGCTGATCGGACTGGTCAAGAAAAATGCCATTCTGATTATTGATTTCGCGCTTGACGCAGAGCGCGCACGCGGCCTGACTGCTGTGCAGGCTGTGCGCGAGGCGTGCCTGTTGCGCCTGCGCCCGATTCTGATGACCACCCTGGCTGCCGGGCTGGGAGCACTGCCTTTGGCGATCGGTTTTGGGCAAGGTTCGGAGTTGCGGCAACCCCTCGGCGTGACCATTATTGGCGGCCTCATCGCCAGCCAGTTGCTCACGTTGCTGACCACCCCAGCCGTTTATGTGTTGCTTGACAAGCTGCGCCGCCGCCCGAGCGGAGAGGTCAATTTGGCTCGCCCTCAGGCGGCTTGAACGCGCAGGGTAAACCATTTATGAGGATCAATACGAATGCGGCTTAGCGACGAGAATAACTGGCCCATCGCCGCCGTCAGATACACCAGCCTCGTGTCTTCTCTGGTGCTGTTGGCAGCCTGCAGCACGGCGCCACTAGACAATCCCCCCGCCGTGCCGATCACGGCCGAGTGGAAGATTGGGCAGCCCGCAGACGGTTGGGTCAGTGCCGATGCCGCACGTGCCTGGCAAGCGGGTGAGTGGTGGCTGCTGTTTGAAGACCCCGTGCTCGACAGTTTGATGCGGCGGGTGGAAGTCAACAACCAGAGTCTCGCCCTCGCGGTCGCCAATGTCGCACAGGCGCAGGCCCTCCTGGCGCAGCAACAATCGGCTCTCCTACCCACGCTGGGTGTACAAGGCGGTGCGCAGCGCTCGGGAGGTGGGGGTGCGTCTGGCTCGGGTAGCTCGCTGTCCGCGGGGCTGACCGCCAGCTGGGCGCCCGACCTTTGGGGAAGACTGGGTGATGCAGCGCGGGCCCAGGCGGCCGGGGTGCAAGCCAGCCAAACCGACCTGGCAAACGCGCGGCTTTCAGCCCAAGGGAGCTTGGCAAATGCCTATTTCGCCTTGCGCGCCGCAGACACCGAAATTCAGCTGCTGAATGAGACCGTAAAAGCCTACGAGCGGAGTACGGCCATCACACGGAACCGTTATGAGGCAGGAGTCGTCGCGCGGACGGATCTATTGCAATCCCAGGCCACGCTGCTCAGCGCCCAGGCCAACCGCACCGCCATGACGCGCAACAGAGCGATCTATGAGCACGCTATTGCGCTCCTGCTGGGTGAGGCGCCGGCCAATTTTTCCCTGCCTGAGGAGCCATGGGTAACACGCGTGCCCCAGGTGCCGGCAGGTGTGCCTTCAACTTTGTTGTTGCGCCGCCCAGACGTGGCCGGTGCCGAACGCAGTGTGGCCGCCGCCAATTTGCAGATAGGGGTGGCGCGTTCGGCCTTTTTTCCCAGCGTAACGCTTAGCGCATCGGCAGGAGCCAGCGGCGGGTTCCCAGTAAGCAATTTGTTTTCGGCGTCCAACATGCTCTGGTCGCTGGGGGTATCGGTCGCTCAGTCAATATTTGACGCTGGAGCGCGTCAGGCACGTGTGGATCAGGTGGTGGCCGCCAGAGATGCTGCCATTGCCGCCTACCGGCAGACTGCCCTCAATGCCATGGGGCAGGTGGAAGACCAGCTTACCACCTTGCAGACCCTGGCCCAGCAAGCCGAGCAAACGCGCCAGGCGGCCGAGGCCGCCGCTCGCGTGGAGCAGCAGGCGCTGAACAGCTACGAAGCGGGGCTGTCGGCCTACACGGCGGTAGTCACCGCCCAGGCCACCGCGCTTTCCCAGCGCCGCAGTTTGCTGCAATTGCAACTGCAGCGGCAGCAGGCGGCGGTGGGCCTGATACAGGCCTTGGGAGGTGGGTGGCAGGCACCCTGGGCGGGTTCAGGCTCTCCTTTGGCCCTGACTTCGACTACGCCTCGTTGACCAAAACGAGCTTGCCTTTGACTTCGCGGCTGCTCATGCGCGCATAGGCGTTCTTCAATTCGCTCATAGGCATTTTGCGATCCAGAATGGGCTTGATCTTGCCTTGTGCATACCACTGGGCCAGCTCCTGCATCATGGCAGCGTTGGCCTGAGGTTCGCGGCGGGAAAAGTCGCCCCAGAAAATGCCCACAATGCTGGCTCCCTTGATCAGCGCCAGATTGATCTTGATCGCAGGAATGTCTCCGGCAGCAAAGCCCACTACCAAGTGGCGACCGCGCCATGCGATGGAGCGGAACGCCTTCTCGGTGAAATCCCCGCCGACCGGGTCGTAAATGATGTCCGGCCCCTTGCCCGAAGTCAGTTCCTTCAGGCGTTCACGCAGGTCCTCGGTGGAATAGTTAATGGTTTCATCAGCGCCCAATTCCTTGCAGAAAGCGCACTTTTCGTCGGTGGATGCTGCCGCAATCACGCGCGCACCTGCCACCTTGGCAATCTGGATCGCCGACATACCCACCCCGCCGGCTCCTCCCAGCACCAATACAGTTTCACCGGGTTTGAGCTGTCCGCGGTCAAGCAGTGCGTGGTGGCTCGTGGCGTAGATCATGATGAAGGCGGCTGCTTCGGCCGGCGGGAAGCCGGGTGGAAGGGGCATACACAGCTTTGCTGGCGCCAACGTGTGGGTGCCGAACCCGCCTGTACCAGAGAGACAGGCCACAGCTTGCCCCACCTTCAGGTCAGACACGCCATCACCCACGGCCTCAATCACCCCCGCGTATTCCGAGCCCGGAACGAATGGCAACTGCGGCTTGTGCTGGTATTTGTTCTGTACGATCAGCAAGTCAGGAAAATTGAGGCTTGCCGCCTGGATGCGAATAAGGACCTCACCCTTGCCAGGCTGCGGCGTAGGCAGCTCTTTCCAGGAGAGAGCGTCGACACCGACGGGGTTTTCGCAAAGCCAAGCGTGCATGATTTTCCTTTCAGGTTTGTCTGTTGAGTTGATCATAAGAGTAATCTTCTTGCAGGGTTCTCGAGGCAACTTCCGAGACACCATGGCCCGCACGGTGACGGGTCTTGGTTGCGGGTCTTCACTCCAGCCTACAATCGGTTGCACCCAATTCACGACACATGAAGATCCTGCTCAGCAACGACGACGGTTTCCAGGCTCCCGGCATTGTGGCACTCTACGAGGCGCTCAAGGATATTGCCGAGGTTGAAGTAATCGCACCAGAGCACAACAACAGCGCCAAGTCGAACTCGCTCACGCTGTATTCGCCTCTGTATGTACATGAGGCGGCCAACGGCTTCCGCTATGTCAACGGAACCCCGGCAGATTGTGTCCACATCGCCTTGACCGGCCTGCTCGGTTACAAACCCGATCTGGTGGTCTCGGGCATCAATAATGGCGCCAACATGGGAGACGACACCATTTATTCTGGCACCGTGGGCGCTGCCATGGAGGGTTACCTGTTCGGCATTCCGGCTATTGCCTTCTCACAGATCGAGAAAGGCTGGGGCCACATCGATGCAGCAGCAGCCAAGGCCCGGGAAATTGTCGCCAGGATCGGTCAGCACAGGCAAGACGGCGGGAAGCCCTGGTTGCTCAACGTGAACATTCCGAATTTGCCGCTGGAGCAGATCAAACCCGTCAAAATTTGCCGCCTGGGCCGTCGTCATGCGGCCGAGAAAGTAATCACCCAGACCAGCCCGCGCGGGGACACCATGTACTGGATCGGTGGTGCGGGGGCAGCCCTCGACGCCGCCGAGGGCACTGATTTTCATGCGACCGAACAAGGGCATATCGCCATGACGCCATTGAAGGTCGACCTGACCGATCACGACGCGCTCGGTTATTGGGCGCAAGGCATGGGTCAGATGTTTGGTGGGGCGGGCTCCTGATGGCTACGCCGCCGCGTCCAGGCTTCCCGGCGCGCCTGAATATCGGGCAAACGAGCCCCGCTGCCGGCAGTCGAATCTCTCCGCGCCGGCCATCGGCGCCCTCCTTGGCTACGCCGCCACCCATGCTTGAAGGGGTGGGAGGGCAAATGGCCGCTCGTGACGCCATTCCTGCCCGCGCCAAGATGGTGCAGCAGCTGGCCGAAGGTGGCGTCCGGGATGCGCAAGTGCTGCGTGCCATGGGGGCTGTTGATCGGCATCGCTTTGTAGACAGCGCGCTGCTGGCCCAGGCTTATGAAGACACGGCGCTTCCCATTGGGCTGGGGCAAACGATTTCCAAGCCCAGCGTGGTCGCAAGAATGATCGAGCTGCTGATGCAGGGCGGGCTGCGCGGGGCCGACGGCAAGCTCGGTCGCGTGCTGGATATCGGTACCGGGTGTGGATATCAAGCGGTCGTGCTGGGCCAATTGGCCAGTGAGGTATACAGTATCGAAAGGTTGCGAGATCTTCACGAAAAGGCCCGCGCGAATCTGCGCCCGCTTCGCATTGCCAATGTGCACCTGATTCTTGGTGACGGCATGGCTGGGTTTCCCAAAGGAGCCCCCTACGCGGGCATCATTGCTGCCGCCGGCGGAGAGTCCTTGCCGGAGGCCTGGATAGACCAGTTGGCCTACGGAGGACGCCTTGTGGCCCCGATTGCCAGCGGCCCTGGCCAGCAGGCTCTGATGGTGGTAGACCGATCTCGCCAAGGGGTTCAACAGACGATTTTGGAGGCCGTCAACTTTGTGCCTCTAAAATCGGGGGTCGCTTAACGCGCAAAGGATTTTTTGTTTATGTTTTTTCTCTCAAGAAAACACCGGGCCTTCCCAGGTTTTCTTGCTCCCCATGGGGAGCGGGCCGGCAATAACCCGGTCACGGAGGCAGCGGGCTTCAAGACCTTGGCTGCGGTGCTGTTGGGCGCTGCGGTGCTGGTCGGATGCAGCACAACCTCGACCAATCCGGCTCCCGTTGAAGATCGCGGAGTGAGTGGTACTGCCAAGCCAGGCGCCGTTGATCCTGCTACGCTTCCGGGCGCTGAAAACGCGGGCAAGCCTGGTTTCTACACGGTGCGCCCTGGCGACACCATCATGAGAATCGCCACCCAGGTCAATCAGCCTTGGCGCGACATCGCCAGCTGGAACAATCTCGAGAACCCCAACGTCATTGAGGTCGGGCAGGTTCTGCGCGTGGTGCCTCCTGTAGGTGGTACGGTAGCCGCCGCGCCTGCCGGCAGTGCCCAAGCGCCGAAGCCTTCAGTGCCCGTAGCGACGCAGACCACCCCCGGAGTCACCCCGGTGCCAGCCACGCAACCGGCGCCAGCCGCCCAGCCCGCCGGCGCTTCCACCAAGCCAGCACCACCGCCTTCCGCAGGCGCGGACGACGTAGCGTTCATCTGGCCTGCCAACGGAACCGTCATCGCCGAGTTCGACGAAGCCAAGAACAAGGGCGTCGCCATCGGTGGTAAGGCTGGCGATGCGGTTGTGGCAGCCGCTGACGGCAGGGTAGTGTATGCTGGCTCTGGCCTGCGTGGATATGGCAACCTGATCATTCTCAAGCACAACAATACCTTCCTCACGGCATATGCCCACAACCAGGCGCTGTTAGTCAAGGAAGATCAAAGTGTGAAGAAGGGTCAGAAGATCGCCGAAATGGGCTCCAGCGATACCGATCGTGTCAAACTGCACTTCGAGATTCGCCGCTCCGGCAAACCCGTTGATCCTGGGCGGTATCTGCCGTCTCGTTGACAATAGGCTTATCGTGTCATGAAGGGCGCCGCGAGGCGCCTTTCTTGTTGAATCTGGCGACCGGCGCAACGTCTCTGCATTTACTTTCGTGTGAGTATTTACGTGTATGTGAATCTGAATATGAAATGCGTCTTGGTCGTCTCTTGAAATCCCTGTGACGAGCAGCTCCATTGGCATGGCTTCAAATCTCGAAAACGACGCTTCTCTCCCCGCCGCTGAAGAAGGCTTACCCCCAGGCTGGCTGCACATCGATTCCCTCGACATCGATGCCCAGGGCATAGCCCGCCGCCCCGACGGCAAGGTGGTGTTCGTTGAGGGTGCCTTGCCCGGGGAGTTGGTGTCCGCCAACGTCAACCGTCGCAAGAACAATTGGGAGTCTGCCACTCTGACCGAGATTCACCGTGAATCCAGTCAGCGCGTGCGGCCGGGCTGCCCGCACTTCGGGTTGCACGCGGGCGCCTGCGGAGGCTGCAAAATGCAGCACCTGGACGCCAGTGCTCAGGTGGCAGTCAAGCAGCGCGTGCTGGAAGACAACCTTTGGCATCTCGGCAAGGTGAAGCCAGAGCTGATCCTTCGCCCTATCGAGGGCCCGGCGTGGGGCTACCGCTATCGTGCGCGGATGTCCGTGCGCTATGTGCTGAAGAAGCAAGAGGTACTTATCGGCTTTCACGAGCGCAAGAGCCGCTACGTGGCTGACATGCGCGAGTGCCCAGTATTGCACCCTCACGTGAGTGCACTGATGCTGCCTTTGCGTGAGCTGATCTACGGAATGGACGCACGTCAGACTTGCCCGCAGATCGAGTTGGCTGCCGGCGACACCGTGACGGCGCTGGTGCTGCGGCACTTGGAGCCCCTCTCGGCAGGCGACACTCAAAAGCTGCGCGATTTTGCCAAGCTGCATGACGTCCAGTGGTGGCTTCAACCCAAGGGCCCTGACACCGTTCATCTGCTTGACCAGGGCGGCCCCGAGCTATCCTATGCGCTGCCTGAGTTCGGCGTGACCATGCCGTTCAAGCCGACCGACTTCACCCAAGTCAACCCCCACATCAACCGTGTGCTGGTCTCGCGAGCGCTCCGCTTGCTGGACGCGCAAAAAAATGAACGCGTCATCGACTGGTTCTGTGGTCTCGGCAATTTCACCTTGCCCATCGCCACCCAGGCCGGTCAGGTACTGGGCGTCGAAGGGAGCGAGGCTTTGGTGGCCCGTGCCCGGCAGAACCTCGAAAGAAACCGAGCCAGCACCAAACCCTTGGGCGAACTGCACGCCGAATTCGTGGCGCGCAACCTGTTCGATATGACCGCTGAAACGCTGGTGGCCGACGGCCAGGCTGACCGCTGGCTGATCGATCCGCCGCGAGAGGGTGCTTTTGCCCTGGTCAAGGCGTTGATGGCCATTCATCAGGCGCGTATTGGTGCAGAAGACGCCGAGCCTCTGCCAGAGGGTGCGTCCCAATGGGAGCCGCCGCGCCGCATTGTGTACGTCAGCTGCAACCCCGCAACCCTCGCCCGCGACGCCGGTATCCTGGTTCATCAGGCAGGTTACCGTTGCACGGCAGCCGGTGTGGTCAACATGTTCCCCCACACAGCACACGTGGAGAGCATGGCAGTCTTTGAGTTGTCTGAACCTCCATCTCGGAGTTAAGAGCGTGTTCACGATCTCCCTGTCAACAGATCGTGAATACGCTCATACACCCTCATGCGGGCCCGTATCCCGTAGGTTGGGCTGAGCGAAGCGAAGCCCAGCACGTCAGCTTCTCCACGACACGTAGCCGCCCCCCCATGCCCAACCTCATCCTCCACACCTATCCCACCCCGGTCGGAGAGATGATCGCCGCGTTCTCGCCGCGGGGCCTGCGCCTTTTGGAGTTCATGGGGCAGCCGCGCGTTGATCGCGAGATGGCGCAAGTGGTGGCAGCCGCTGGCGAGTCAGGCCAAGAGGGATGCAATGCACAAACGGAGCAACTGGGTCTTGAGTTGGCTGAATACTTCGCCGGCAAGACCCGAGACTTCAACGTTCCCCTAGATCTGCTCGGCACGCCGTTTCAGCAGCGTGTATGGCAAGCTCTGCTCGAAATACCCTACGGTGAAACCTGGACCTACGGCCGGCAGGCGCACCACATCGGCCGGCCAACCGCAAGCCGCGCGGTAGCCGCGGCCAACGGGCAAAACAAAGTATCGATCATCGTGCCGTGCCACCGAGTCATTGGAAGCAACGGACAACTGACCGGCTACGGCGGCGGCCTGCCGCGCAAGCAGTTTCTCCTTGAACTGGAGCGCAGCAGCGTACACCCGCAAAACCGGCTCTGGCCTTCGCCTTCTTCTTCGCACAGATGACCGATTTCTTCTGGTTTTGGTGGAATGCTATTCCTGATTCAGCGCTAGTGGGCACAACTCTGCTGGCGTGCATTCCCGCACTGACCATCGTCATTGATCGATTGTTAGGTGAGCCGCCTCTGCGTTGGCACCCTGTCGTGTGGATGGGTCGCTGGCTGAGCTGGGCAGGCCATCGTCTTGCACCCGCCGCCGATGAATCTTCGGTGCAGTCGACTCAACGAATTTTCTGGTTGGCCGCTCTATCGTGGTGTGGCGCCGCCGCCCTGGTTTTTTCCGGGGCGTGGATGCTTCAAAGCTGGGTGCTCACGCAGCCGATGTGGCTGGCTGTCCCGGCTTTGGCCCTGTTTCTCAAACCCCTTCTTTCTTGGGCCATGCTGCATGACGAGGTCTTGGCTGTGGAGCGTGCGCTGATGCAATCGGTGGGGGCGGGTCGCACTCAACTGGCGCGTCTCGTCAGCAGAGACGTCAGCGTCTTGAGTGCGAGCGATGTTCGCGAAAGCGCTATCGAATCGCTGGCAGAGAATCTTAATGATTCAGTGGTGGCTCCCTTGTTCTGGTTCGCCGTGCTGGGCTTGCCAGGCGCTGCGTTGTTTCGGTTCGCGAATACCGCAGATGCCATGTGGGGCTACCCCGGGGTTCGCAACGGCCGCAACTGGCAATGGGCAGGCAAGTGGGCTGCGCGCGCCGACGACGTGCTCGGTTGGGTGCCGGCACGCATCACGGGGGTACTGATCGGTGTGGTGGGGGGCTTGCGGGCTTGGCGCCAACTTCCTGGGCAGGCGCGCAGCACGCCCTCACCGAACGGCGGCTGGCCCATGGCCGCCATGGCTTTGGCCCTGGGTGTGCGGCTGTGCAAACCAGGGGTGTATGCATTGAACGAGTCAGGTCGCTTACCCGAAGCGTCTGACACACTCCGCGCTTGCGCCATCGGTTCACGTACGGTGCTCGCCACAGTCGTATTGGTCGGTGGTGTTCTGCTGGTGGCAGTTTCATGAACTCGGGTCTGGAGAGTCTGAGTTCATGATGCCCATGCTGATTCATGGCGGCCCTGACATGCTCGGCGTGCCGCTTCACGATCTTTCCACCAACAGCAACGCATGCGGTCCTTATGCCCCAGCCGAGCAGGCGCTGCGTGAAGCTGATGCTCGCCATTACCCCGACCCGACCTACACTGAGCTGACCATTCAACTGGCCGCTTGGCATGGCGTGGCGCCTGCTCGAATCGTCATCGGGGCCAGCGGCAGCGAACTGATTCAGCGCATGACCACTGCGGTCGCTGTGCAGGCCATGGCAAGCGGCGCAGGCGTTCCTGCCCCTGTCTGGCTTCCCAAACACGCCTATGGCGACTATGCCCGGGCGGCCCATGCGGCGTGCCTCTCGCGCACGTCGGTTGCGCAGGTGGCCAACCTGATCTGGTCCTGTGACCCATCCAGCCCGCTTGGCCAAGGTGATGACGGCCTGGTCGACCGTGTGGCGAATCTCAAGCCTGGTCAGACACTGGTGCTCGACCAAGCCTACGAGCCATTGCGGCTTGAGGGTGAACTCACGCTCGACTCAGCCGCAATCGATCGGATCTGGCGCTTCGTTACACCTAACAAGTCGCTGGGGCTCACAGGAGTGCGCGCTGCTTATGCCATTGCCCCCTGCGGGGGATCTGATTTGCTGGAACGCATGCATGCGCTGGCACCGTCGTGGCCCCTGGGCGCTCATGGGGTTGCGCTTTTGCAAACCTGGGCCACAGTAGACGCTCATCGATGGCTTCGGGAATGTCGGGCGATTCTTCGAGCCTGGAAAGCCAGGCAAACCAGCCTGCTCAGAGATGCAGGCTGGAAAGTGGAGCCGGGCACGGCCAATTTCTTCGTCGCGACTCGGGAGAAAGTCGCGGCTGAAAGTGCGCGTGAACGCACGTTTGAAAGTGGAGTTGATATGAAGTCCTGTCTCGACACGATTCGCCGCCAAGGGTTCAAACTGCGCGACTGCGCCAGCTTCGGTCTGCCAAACCATGTACGCATGGCCGTGGTAGCCCCAGAGGTTCAAGATGCCTTGATGCGCGCACTGAAAAGCGGGGGCTGGCATGAAAGCCCGTTGTGTCATGGTGCTGGGCACCAGCAGCGGCGCCGGCAAGAGCTGGATCACCACCGCGCTGTGTCGTTACTACGCCAACCGGGGCCTGAAGGTGGCCCCCTTCAAGGCGCAGAACATGAGCAACAACGCACGGGTGGTGATGGGCGGCCATCCATCTGAAGGTGGACAAGATCAACCTGAGCAAGATCTTTCGGTTTCCGGAGAAATCGGATCTGCTCAGTATTTTCAGGCGCTGGCCGCACGCGCACTACCTGATGTGCGCATGAACCCGCTCTTGCTCAAACCCGAGGCCGACACGCACAGCCAGGTGGTGCTGCTAGGCCAGGTCAATCGAGAGCTGACTGAGCTTCCCTGGCGGGGCCGCAGTGAGAGAGTGTGGCCACAGATCGCCAAGGCTCTGGATGCCTTGCGCGCCGAAAATGATGTGGTGGTCATCGAAGGGGCAGGCTCCCCCGCTGAAATCAACCTCATGAGCAGCGATGTGGTCAACTTGCGTGTGGCCCGGCATGCTGATGCGCGGTGCCTGCTGGTGAGCGACATAGACCGTGGTGGCGCCTTTGCGCATTTGTACGGCACCTGGGCGCTCTTGCCCGAGGAAGATCGTGCCCGCATCAGCGGCTTCGTGCTGAACAAATTTCGGGGCGATGCCTCACTGCTTGCGCCGGCACCCGAGATGCTGCGGGAGTTGACGGGTGTGTCTACGGTAGCGGTGGTGCCTATGCGCTTCGGACACGGGTTGCCTGAAGAAGACGGTATGTTCGATGCGGCTGACTATTCCGCACCTGGCCCCGCAATAGAAAGCCCGGGAGACCTGAAAATCCCCCACATTTCACGCTCCGAGGACAGCGCTGCGCCGCTCAAACATGTTGCCATCGTCGCGTATCCGCGCATCAGCAACCTTGATGAATTTCAACCCCTGAAGAATGTGCCGGGCCTGCGAATAACGTGGGTGCGCACGCCATCTCAGGCGCAAGGTGCAGACACCATCATCTTGCCCGGCAGTAAGAGCACGGCGTCGGATCTAGCCTGGCTGCGTGCGCAGGGGCTGGATGCGTTCATTGCCGAACATGCTGCGCGGGGAGGGCGCGTGCTGGGAATATGCGGAGGCCTGCAGATGCTGGGCGAAGCCTTGATCGACATCCACCATGTGGAAAGTCAGGGCAACGCTCCCGGTCTAGGTCTGTTGCCCCTGGTGACGTCGTTCGAGCCCCAGAAAACAGTTCGTCGCACGCAAGCTCCGTTTGGAATCCTGGAAGGTGCTTGGTCCTCACTTTCAGGCGTCGCGGTGTCCGGCTACGAGATCCATAGCGGTCAGACCGCGCAACATCCTGCCATGGCGGCGAAGGGGGATGTGGCCAGGGAGGTCATGATTGGCTTGGGCTGGCAAAACGCTGCTGGCAATGTGCTCGGTCTCTACCTGCACGGCCTGTTCGAAGACACCGCCGCATTGCGCGCGCTATTTGGTGCCAACACACCCTCGCTGGACGACGTGTTCGACCGTCTGGCCGCCAGCATCCAGGCAGACTTTGCACCGGGTACGTTGGACGCTCTCGTCGAGTGAGTGCGCAGCGTCAGTTCCTTTATTCACTATGCCGTTCAAGGGCATGCACATTATTCTTAAACCTAGATCCGGCAGTCGACCGCTTGCAATCATCAGGAAAGCCGCATGAACACTCGATTTCTATGCTCCGAGAACGCTCACTCGTATGGTGGGAGCGCTACGCACCCGATCAGGCCGCCCTCGGGCACGCTGGCGGCGTTGCTCGTCCTTGCAGGCACGAGCCTGCCGCGTCCTCACGCCTTGCCAGCGCACCCGATGACGACCTGCTCGGGCGCGTCCAACTGCCGGATCTAGGTTAAATGACATTCAACCTACCCACTATCGACGAGCTTCAAGACGATGCACTGGCCGCCCGTCTGGAGCGCAAGATTGACGAGAAGACCAAGCCGCTGGGCGCGCTGGGTCAGCTGGAAACTTTGGCCCATCGGCTAGGCATGATCCTGGGCTGCGAGGAGCCCGTGCTTCAATCGCCGCAACTGCTGGTCTGTGCAGCCGATCATGGCATCACCGTACGGGGTGTGTCGGCATACCCGAGTGATGTCACCTGGCAAATGGTGGGCAACTTCCTGGCTGGCGGTGCCGCGGTGAGCGTGCTGGCTCGCCAACACGGAATTACTCAGACCGTGGTCGATTGCGGAGTCCGCTACGACTTTCCTCCAACCAAAGGCTTGATCATCCAGAAAATAGCGCCCGGAACGCAAGACGCCAGCGTCGGTCCGGCAATGAGCATGGCGCAGTGTCAGGCTGCCGTTTCCAACGGCATGAACATTGTGCGCGAGATGCCTGGAAACGCTTTGCTACTGGGTGAAATGGGCATAGGCAATACGTCGGCCGCGGCCTTGCTAATGTCGCGCCTTGCCGGAATCGATGTCGCCGAGTGTGCAGGTGCCGGTACCGGGTTGGATCAGCCCGGCATTGCGCGCAAGACCGCTGTGCTTCGCGAGGCACTGGCTGTCAATGAAAATGCAAAAGACCCGCTCGAGGCACTCGCAGCATTGGGTGGCTTCGAGATCGCCACGCTCACGGGGGCTGTGCTCAGGGCCGCCCACGAACGGCGCGTAATCGTGGTCGATGGTTTCATCAGCACCAGTGCCGTGCTGGTGGCGGCCCGTCTGGCGCCTGCCGTGTTGCAGCGATGCGTTTTTGCGCATCGTTCCAATGAGCAGGGCCATGCACGCATGTTGAAGGAATTGAAAGCTGAACCACTGCTTGATCTGGGGCTGCGCCTGGGCGAGGGCAGCGGAGCAGCGCTGGCTTGGCCTTTGCTGCAATCAGCATGTGCCATTTTGCGCGACATGGCCAGCTTCGAGTCAGCCGCCGTGTCTAATAAATCGGAATAAGCAGGAGCCATGAATCGCACCGATCTGCACCAGGCTCTGCGCCACTTTCTGATAGCGCTTCAATTCTTTACCCGCATTCCTGTCACGGGCTCGCTGGCAGCGTGGGTGGGCTATAGCCCAGAGATGCTGAGAGCCAGCAGCGTCTACTATCCTGCGGTCGGTTGGGTAGTGGGGAGTGTGGGCGCGCTCGCCTTGTTGCTTGCACACGGTTTTCTACCGGAGGGACCACTCGGCGTTCTGATTGCTGCATGTGTTTCCACCATCGTGACCGTGTGGCTCACCGGCGCGTTTCACGAAGACGGCTTGGCAGACACCGCCGACGGTCTCGGTGGCCACGTCGCGCGTGAGCGTTCCTTACAGATCATGAAGGATTCGCGCATTGGCACCTACGGCACGGTAACCCTGGGCCTCGCTCTCGCGCTGAAGGTGTTGTTGTTGGCACTCCTGGCGCAAAGCAGCGCTTGGGCCGCTGCCTCGGCTCTGCTGGCGGCGCATGCATTGTCTCGCCTGGCGCCCTTGGTGGTCATCCGTACCATGCCTTACGTCAGCGATCCCGATCAGTCCAAATCCAAGCCACTGGCTGACTCGCTTTCCGGTCAGGAGTTTCGTGTCGCCTGCTGGTGGTCGGTTCCAGCTTTGTTGCTTCTGGTACTGGGGCATGGCATAGCCTCACCCTTCATGGCCATGATTTTGTGGGTTCTGGCGCTGGCCTACATGCTCAGGTTGCTTCGCCGCCGCCTCCAAGGCTTCACAGGCGACACGCTGGGTGCCACGCAACAGATTTGCGAGTTGGCGCTTTATCTGGGGTTGGTGTTGCAGTGGTCGTAAGTGCTTTGCAGCTGAATCCTGCACCAACGCTCTGGCTCATTCGGCATGCGCCCGTGCTGGTCGAGAAAGGCCGATGCTATGGTGTTTCAGACTGGCCTGCCGACGCCGCAGCAACTGCTGAGGCAGCCGAAAAACTCGCCGAAAGACTGCCGCATGGCTTGCATGTACTTGTATCGCCTTTGCAGCGTTGCCGGCAATTGGCCCGAATGCTGCAGCCGCTCCGGCCCGACCTGAGCTTTCAGAACGACACCCGCCTTGTTGAACTGGATTTTGGGGCCTGGGAAGGGCGAGCCTGGAGCACGATCGAGCAAGGCGAATTCGATCAGTGGATGGCAGATTTTGCTCATGCCGCTCCCGGTGGCAATGGGGAGTCAGTTGCCTCTCTGATGGCTCGCGTAGGACAAATCTGGAGCCATTGGGGTTCCAGCCGAACTGATGCGGTGTGGATCACTCATGCAGGGGTCATGCGCGCTGCGCTGCTCTTGGCAAAGGGCGTTCATTTGCCAACAGCCGCCAGCGACTGGCCGGCAGAAGACCTTCCTTTCGGTGAAGTGCTGAAGTTGCAGGCCAACCGCTAAATCCCAATTGCTGATGACACCACGCGGTTCAGTTAGCGACTTCTGGTTGCTTGTAGGAGCGCCGATTGACTCCTTCTCCTTTCGGGAGAGGGTTGGGGTGAGGGAGCGCGGAGCGCTTCTGTTCCGTGCAAGCCACAAAGCAATGCCAGTCTCAGATCATGCGCCGCCGCCCTCACCCTGGCCCTCTCCCGGAGGGAGAGGGTAGAGAAACGAGGCCATTTTGCTAGTCTCGCGGCCAGCTTAACAAGATTACCCCATCGCCCGCAGGCTCGCCTCCACCGCAGCAGCCGTGGCCAGCGGATTTTCCATCGGGTACAGGTGCGTGCCATCCATCATCATCACGCGTCCGCGTGTAATCCGGCGGACGATATCCAGGCCGCCAATCTGCTTCATCTCGGCTGATTGCAACCCCCCTATGAAGGCGACAGGACACTGAACGGGCTGCTCGCGCAACAGTCTGCCCAAGTTGTGCGGCAAAGTGTCATAAATGGCCGATTCGATCTCCCGGTCAAAGGCCAGTTGCCATCTGCCATCTGCATCGAGAGTGCCATGATCAACATAATCATGGAGCACTTGTGGGTGCCAGGATGAAAAGATCTTCTTGCCGCGAAAGTACTCGTACACCGCCTCGCGGTTTTCCCATTCGTTGCGTCGCTTGCGGCTGACCAGGCTCGGCGAAAACCGCTTCATCAGGAAGGTGCGCTTGGCAACGCCCACGGCCTGTGCGCGCCAACCACGCAGCACGGGGGAGTCCAGCAGCAACACGCCTCTCGCCAATTCCGGGTGGCGTGCTGAACACATCAGGCTCAAAATCCCGCCCAGCGAATGCCCTACCAGCCAAGGGGCTTCGTCGCCATTTTCCTTGCGCTGTTCAGAGGCAAAGTCAGCCAACTGCTGGACCAGATGCGGCCAATTGTCCGTGACCGGATATTTTGGATTGTGGCCATACTTTTCCACCGCGTTCACCGTGAAACCCCGTGCACGCAGACTGTCTAGCATCACACGGTACGTGCTGGCAGGGAAGCTGTTGCCATGGGAAAAAATGATGGATGACATTTGCCTGGGAACCTCGGCAGTTAATCTTCTGCCTATATGAGGCGGTCGTCCGCAGTGCGGATTTTCTTCAGCGGCGGGTGGCGGGTAGAGGCCACTTTCAGCGGTGTCGCTGACTGGCCGCCATCCCATTGGGGGTCTTCGATGCTGTCAAACACTTGCCTCAAGCGCTCTCCCCATGAAGTGTGGAGCATTTTGAAGTAGGGGTTGTCATGATCAATGCAGACCACGCGGTCAGACTGCAGTTTGTCTGCCTCATACACCACCAGATCCAGCGGCAAGCCTACCGATAAATTCGATTTGAGTGTGGAGTCCATCGATACCAGTGCGCACTTGGCAGCTTCTTCAAGCGGTGTCTGAGGCGTGATCACGCGGTCCAGCACCGGTTTGCCGTATTTTGATTCGCCAATCTGGAAAAATGGCGTCTCAGGGGTCGCTTCTATGAAGTTGCCTGCCGAATACACCAGAAAGAGGCGCATCCCTTCACCCGCAATCTGACCGCCCAGAATCATCGAAGCGTTGAAGTCTACGCCCGCTTTGCGCAGGGCATCTCCGTCACGATGGTAGACGTGCCTTACTGCGCTGCCGAGCACGCGTGCCGCATCGAACATGCTGCGCGCGTTCCAGATCGTGATTGGTTCGCCTTCTGCATCCTTGACGTGCTCGTTCTGCAGAATCTCGCGCACCGATTGCGAAATCGAAAGATTTCCCGCCGACAGCATGACCATGAAACGATCACCTGGGCGCTCGTAGATCAGCATCTTGCGAAAAATGCTGATCGAGTCTACGCCAGCGTTGGTTCGCGAGTCAGATAGAAAAACCAGGCCCGCGTTGGTTTTGATGGCACAGCAGTAAGTCATGAGGTATTAGCCAATTCATGCAGGCGAAGCAGCCGCTGCCGAAACTTTTTCAGGCTGTAGAGGGCTTCCAGGGCTTCGCGAGGGCTCAAGGCATCTGGGTCGATCTTGTTCAGCGCCAATTCTACGGCGCTAGCGGGCGCGGCCTCAGGCGCTGGAGGCGGCGCGAACAGGTCTATCTGTGCACGGCTCTGGCTGGCATCTTCCTCAAGTGCCGCAAGAGCGTGCCGCGCATGGTGCAGCACCGCAGACGGCACACCGGCCAGCCGGGCCACTTCCAATCCGTAGCTTCTGCTGGCAGGGCCCGGTTGTATCTCATGTAGGAAGACTATTTCGGCACCGCTTTCAGCCGCACTCACGTGCACGTTCATCGCCGCATGGTGCGATGCCGGAAAATCCGTCAGCTCAAAATAATGCGTGGCAAACAGCGTGAAAGATTGGGTTCTGTCGTGCAAATGCGCTGCGATTCCGCTGGCCAGCGCCAAACCATCGAAGGTGCTGGTGCCTCTGCCAATTTCGTCCATCAGCACCAGAGATGAGCGCGTTGCGCTGTGCAGAATCTGCGCTGCCTCGGTCATCTCCAGCATGAAGGTGGATTGTGCGTTGGCCAAGTCGTCTGCCGCGCCAATCCGGGTGTGAATGGAATCAATCGGGCCTAGCCGGCAGATTTGCGCAGGTACATGGCTGCCTATCGAGGCTAGCAACACAATCAGTGCCACTTGCCGCATATAGGTACTCTTACCGCCCATATTGGGGCCGGTAATGATCTGCATGCGACCCTTCAAGCCAAGTGCCGTGTCGTTGGGAATAAAGGGCGAGCCTGTGGTTTCCTGCAGGCGGGCTTCTACCACCGGGTGCCGGCCCCCCCTTATTTCAATGCAGGGCTCTTTAACGAACTGGGGCGCACTCCAGTTCAAGGTCAGCGAACGTTCGGCAAGGGCGCACAGCACGTCCAGGCTGGCCACGGCCCGGGCAAAGCGCGTCAGGCGGGGCACGTGTGGCTGCAGTTCAGCCAGCAAGTGCTCATAAAGCCATTTTTCGCGAGCCAGTGCGCGCTCTTGGGCGGATAGAGCTTTGTCTTCAAAGCTTTTGAGCTCAGGCGTAATGAAACGCTCGGCGTTCTTCAGCGTCTGCCGGCGTCGGTAGTCCGCAGGCACTTTGGAAGCCTGACCTTGGGTGACTTCTATATAGAAGCCATGCACCTTGTTGAACTGTACGCGCAGGTTCTGAATGCCCGTGCGCTCGCGCTCGCGTGCCTCCAGCTCAATCAGGAAAGCGTCGCAGTTGGTGGCGATCGCTCTGAGCTCGTCCAGCTCCTCGTCCAGCCCCGGAGCCATCACACCGCCATCGCGAATCAGTGCGGCAGGCTCATCCAGCAAGGCCACCTTCAACAGAGCGGCGGCGTCGCCAGGCGGGTCGAGGTCATCCGCCATCGAATCAAGAAGCGGATCAACCCCTTTCGGGAGCAGTGCCAGCAGGCTCCCGTTTTGCAGGGCGTTGCGTAGGGCTACCAGCTCACGCGGGCGTACCTGGTTGAGGGCTAGCCGGGCGGTGATGCGTTCTACATCGCTGGTGCCCTTCAATTGGGTGCGCAGCCGTTGCCACGCGCCGCTAGCCTGCAGCGCGGAAATGGCGCTATGGCGAGCGCTGGCCTGGCTTCGATCACGGGTAGGAGCCAGCAGCCAGCTTTTCAGCAGGCGGCTACCCATGCCTGTCATGCATGTGTCGAGCACCGAAAACAGGGTGGGGAGTCTTCGCCCCGCAACGTCTGAACCAGCTCCAGGTTGCGCCGCGTGGCGTGGGGAAGGTCTATCAGCTCATCCGGCCGCTCAACGCGCAGCCCTCGCACATGCGTCAGTGCACGGCCTTGAGTGTGTTCCGCGTATGCCAGCAACGCTGCTGCTGCGGCGTGGGCCTGGGGCAGATCTTCCGCGCTCCATGCGGCCAGGCTCGCGGCCTGCAATTGCTCGCAAAGTTTGCGGTGGCCCAGCTTGGAGTCAAACTGCCAGTCAGGCCGGTGCGTCAGGGCAGGGGGCGGCCAGAGGCTGGCCGCAAGTTCTTCAGTCGCTGTTCAAAAGACGAGGCCAAATCACTCGCCGCCAGCAGCTCGCTAGGCGCAATGCGCTCAAGCCAACCGGGCAGTTCATCTGGCGTGCATTCAGCCAGATGCACCTCGCCCCGAGTCACGGCCAGCCAGGCCAGCCCGCAGCGGTTACGGGGCCCAGGGTGCACGGCCAGCAGAACTGATTCACTTTTCTCAGGCAGCAGTTCGGTATCTGTCAGCGTGCCCGGCGTCACCACGCGCACCACTTTGCGCTCTACGGGCCCTTTGGAGGTGGCGGGGTCACCTACCTGCTCACAAATTGCCACCGATTCGCCCAGCTTGATCAAGCGTGCCAGATAGCCTTCAGCCGAGTGAAACGGCACACCGGCCATAGGTATCGGCTGCCCCGCAGACTGCCCGCGCTGCGTCAGGGTGATGTCCAGCAATTCTGCCGCGCGCTCAGCATCGGCATAGAACATCTCGTAAAAATCACCCATTCGGTAGAACAGCAGGGTATCTGGGTAGTCTGACTTGAGAGTCAGATACTGCTGCATCATGGGAGTGTGCCCTGACAAATCGGCTTTGCCAGCCTCCTGGTTGGCCTGTGGGGTCTGTAGTCCCTTGGTCATCAATGCTGTGGGTCTGGAAGAGTGCTGGTTGGGTGAAATCACGGGCGCGTGTGCGACTGACCGATTGTCGCTGATGACGAGGACGGCGTAAAACCTGGGCCGCTGGACTCGCCTTCCACGAGGCCGAGGGACTTTGATAATCGCTAATCACAACGCTGACATATGCGTTTCCTGAACCATATCGGGTGCTTTAACGGTAAATCAGATGGCATGGGCGCGACATGAGTTAATCTTACTGTGTCACAAACGTAGTCGAACGTTTACTGCGGCGCAATACGGGCAATATCCCAAGGCGCGCGCCAGTGTGACGCTCAACTCAAGACGCAACGTCCTGATCGAGTCCGGCACGTGACGCTGCGCGCGCTGGACTGCCCCGAGGGATGTAATCCGGGGAAATGGCAGGCACCACACACCACAGTGCCTACCAGCCCCAGACCGACAGCAACTATGCCACCGTCTTTCCGTTGTTCGATCTGGTGTTTCGAAGTGCCTCCCCTGCAGACGCCGCTAAGGGGCTCGCCCTGACCATCGGGCTCGAAACCAGCCGCGATCAAGCCAACCAATCATTACTCTTTTTGCTGGCTGCGCCATTTCGCGGGCAAGCCAAAAGATCCACATCGCGCACAGGACGTGGAGGCTGAGTCAGTTATGTTCAGAGGCTCCCGCCGATTCGGCAACGCAATCCATCAATTCCGTAGCAGCCTGAGCCGTCAGCGTTCCTTCCCGTGTTCATCTGGAAATGACCCCGGAATTGGCCGAGCGAACACATGAACGCGAGAGCGATCAACAGCATCGGAAGCTCGACTGGAGCAGGGCGGCAGGCGCTGCCAAGACCATCACATCAAGCCAGCCATTCGCTGCATGGCGGCACTTTTCATTAATCGAAGAGGGAACTTTAGCGGCCTGCACGTTACTGATGGGTACCCGTCCATCAGGATCGAATCAAATCCGCTATGCCTACACCGCCAAGCACGCCAGCGCTCAGTCGCGCATCCAGTTTCAACGCCCCTCACGCCGACGACACCCTCTCTGAGACTTCCGAGATAGCGCTGATGGGGGAAAGCCCCGAGTCCAGCCGCATGATTCAGACGGGCGATGGAAGCGCCACCGAAGCATTAAAAGAGAGAGGGGCCGGAGAAACGCAGCTTCCGGCCCATTTGCATCAAGGTGGCCTAACCCGGACGCATCTACCCGCACTGCCGCCCCTTCTTCTTATGACTGACGGCGATGATGAACTTGAGCCGCTGCTGGATTCAAGCCCCTACCCCGATACGCCCCCAGCAACCCCCCAGCCTCTGCCCGCGCCGTTTTCAGTCATTGAAACAGAAGCCGATTTTTTTTCCATGCGGATGTTGAAGCAGATGGTCACGCAGGCCCAGCAGCAACTTACTCCCGCACGTGATCCCAAGTTGAATCTCCGGGCTGATCATATTCTTAACCTTCTGGATTTCGCCCGAAACCTTCGAGACTCAGCGGCCTGGATTGATGCCACAGAAATCTTCGAGACAGCCCGTGAACGCTATGAGCGACATCCAGTAGACAGCATGTCTCCGGGTCTGATTTTTTCAAGCACCGAATACTTGCATCTGATAAAACAGCAGGTTGCGCTGGCAAGGGAATTCAGGGCGGAGACTCATCTCATCGACGAAGAACTTGCAGACCCTGAGCCGCTTCGCATTTCCGATCGCGAGAACGCGGATGCCCATGGGTATCTGTGGCCTCTTCAAACCAGCGGCATGAACTGGTCGATTCATGCCTCTCCCGATGTCGTGTCCTCGACTTCCGAAAGAGCTTCGCTCCAGTTCTGGGGCGAATTGCTTCTGAACGAAAGTGAGAGATTCAATGTAAGCGTACTGGGTAAGGCAGACTTGGAAGACCCATCCACGGCCCTTGAAGGAATGCGGATCTGCAGCGAGTTCAGATATATGCGCTCGTCGCTCGATACCCTTGGCTTAGGAGCTCGGCGCTCTCCTCTGGCGAAAACATTTGAAAACTCTACAGCGGCACGAGCAGCTTTCAAGCTTCTTGACGAGGCCAACCAACTTTATCGAACCCGCACGCTCGGCGCGACTTCGCCCTACGGCTGGCTGTTTACCGAATCGCAGATGAGCCAGCTCAGACGCCTGGGGACCGACCTGACCGCGGCCATGAAGCAACTGATTCCCGCTGATTCATCAGAAGAAGCGCAACGCCTCGAATCCGAGAATGCCATTGTTGAGCTCACCAACGTCAGACAGGATGAGCACCAGAGTCTGCGAAACGGCCAAGAGCGCAGGTGGCATATTGTTTTCGACGGAACCGAAACGATTACATCGGTCCACAGAGCCCCCATCCAGCTGCTGGCAGAAATACTGGCATGGCGCAATGGCAACACCGATCAAGGCCACGCCGAAGTGATCATTGTGTCCGACTCAGACACGCTCGCGCGGACGCCCTGATGCGGCATTGGGAGGGATAGACAGCCTCAACGAAGTGCGTCGCCAATCGTGACCACTCGGTGAGGCTGTCAGTACCTTACGAGAAGGTGCTCAGCCCCTTCAGCCCTAGCTTGCCCATGAGGTCTGTATCAGCCTGAACATCGGGGTTGCCCGTGACCAGCAGTTTGTCGCCATAGAAAATGGAATTGGCGCCGGCCAGAAAACACAAGGTTTGCACCGCCTCACCCAATTGCTGGCGTCCTGCAGACAAGCGTACGCGCGCCCGAGGCATGGTGATACGCGCCACAGCGATCACGCGCACAAAGTCCAGCGGATCGACAGGCGCGCTGTCAGCCATTGGGGTCCCGGGAACGCGCACCAGACTGTTGATGGGCACGGACTCTGGATACGGATCCATATTCGCGAGTTGGGCAATCAGGCCCGCACGATGGACGGTTTCTTCACCCATGCCGATGATGCCTCCACAGCACACACTAATGCCGGCTTCGCGGACTGCCTGCAGGGTGTCAAGCCGATCCTGATACTGGCGTGTACTGACGACATCCTGATAGTACTCCGGCGCGGTATCCAGATTGTGGTTGTAGTAGTCGAGCCCTGCGTCTCGCAGCGATTGCGCCTGGTTCGGTTGCAGCATGCCCAGGGTCGCGCAAGTCTGTAACCCCAAGCCCTTGACGGCGCGAACCAGCTCGTTGATTTTTTCGATGTCTCGATCCTTGGGCGCACGCCAGGCAGCGCCCATGCAAAAGCGCGTGGCACCGGCGTCCTTGGCAGCTTGGGCCGCTTTGGTTACCTCATCCACACTCATGAGCTTTTCGGCTTTCACGCCGGTATCGAACTCGGCGGATTGAGGGCAGTAGCCGCAGTTCTCCGGGCAGCCCCCGGTTTTGACGGACAGCAGCGTGGCGAGCTCGATTTCGCCAGCCGGCCAATGAGCGCGATGCACGCTTTGGGCCTGGAACATCAGATCCATGAACGGCAGATCCAACAGGGCCTGGACCGCCTCAATCGTCCAGGTTGGTTCCGATGCGGCAAGCTGTTTCTCGCCCGGGCGGGCATGCCAATGGATGGAAGTAGTGCAGGCAGTCATGGCCTCTCCTTGAATGTCTATGGCTCCAGGCGGAAAAATAACCAGGTCCTTCTGAAATCAGCCTGCCTGGATACCAAGTACCAAGGCCGATTTCAGGACAGCGATCAGTCGGGGGCGTTTTACCCTTCGGGAAGCAGATTGGCGCGTGCATTCCGGCAATGCTGATTGATGGTATTCACGGGTCGGCTGCGAAGCCATGGTAGGATGGCCTCGCTTTTGAGTGTACTTATTGATCCGGCGGGAATTATTCATGAGGCTGCATAGGCGACATGCTTGTCGCCAAAGTACTTCTTGACCCGCTCTGGCGTGTTCTCCAGCATTGTCATGTGTTCAGTGGCCGCAGCGCGCAGCTTGGCTTTGGTTCTCACTGGGACTTTGCTGCCAATCGCGTGCTTCAGATCTGCGTTCAGCCGCTCCTCTGGGTTGAGCTCGGGGCTGTAGCTAGGGCAGGTAAAACAACTCAATGTCCTCTTTGTGCAATGCCGCCCACTCTTTGACCGGCTTGCTGTGGTGCACCCTCAGGTTGTCAAGAATCAGGAAGATCTTCTTGCCCTGCGCGTCCTTGATCAAGGCCTGCATAAACTCGATCAGCTTGTCGGCATTGAACGCCTCATCAATGATCATCCAGCGAGTTTTGCCCTGGTTCGTGACGGTGGCAATCATCGAAAGCTTTTGCCGTGTTCCACCCACTGCCCGCGTCACCGGTGTTTGACCGGCGGGCGCGTAACTTCTGCCACGCACATCCGTGTTGACCAGGGCTGTTTCATCGCCCCAATGGATCTCTGCGCCTTCACGCTTGGCTCTGGCCTCAATGACAGGGTATTCATCTTCGAGCCACGCCTTGACGGCCTCAGGTCGCTGTTCGTAAGCTTTCTTGATCGGCTTTTGCGGCGTAAAACCCCAACGTGCCAGATAGTCGCCCACTGAACGCACAGATAGTTTCAGCCCCAGGTCGCGTTCGATGAGTTCGCGCACGGCGGGCCGGCTCCAAAGCGCAAACTCCATCTTGATCTGCTCGGGGCGTTTGTCGATGATGGTCATTCGAATGGCGCGTTCTTGCTCAGGAGTCAGGCTGCGTCCACTACCGGGCTTCTTGCCCCTGGCGTGGGGCTTGAGTGCAGCCGCTCCGCCTTGCTCGAACAGGCGCAGTGCAGCGTTGACACCAGACCAACTGAGCCCGGTTTGCTCCACGATCTGCATCACGCCGACTCCTTTTCGATGCAAACGGATAACTTGCTTGCGCCGTTCTTGCAGCACTTCCCGCGACTGCTTGCGTGCATCTTCTTTTTCCATGAACTTTGGAGTCAGGTCATCAACAAAAGTTCATGAATAAATTATGCCGAATCTATAATCCGGAACCTGCAAAACCGTCATCAGTTGGCGAGACATATGGCGAATAAGCTCACGGCCGACATCCGCGCTCAGGAGCAAAGAATCAAGGAGGATGAGTTTCGCTGGAATTTCGCGCTCGATGGCTCCGGCATTGGCGTCTGGGACAGGGACTTTCAGACGGGCAAGGTGTTCTATTCCTCTCGCAGCGCCCAGTTGCTGGGTTACGACGATGAAAAAATCGGAAGCAGCGTAGATGCATGGCAACAACGCATTGACCCGAGAGATCAGCCTGTCGTCTTGCGGCAACTTCAGGCCTACTTGGACGGACATGCACCAGAGTTCGATGCGACCTACCGGTTGCAGCTGGAAAACGGTCGTCAACATTGGGTACGCGATCGAGGCACTAGTGTGCTGCGCAGTGAATCAGGTAAGCCGGTTCGCATGATTGGCACCTTCTCCGATGTCTCGGATCAGATGCATAGCACCATGCGTATCCAGCAGTTGGCCGGTCTTAACGCAGTCATGAGCGAGTGCAACGCAGCCATCGTTCGATGTACAACCCAGGACCAGCTGTTTGAGCGTATTACACAAGTGGTGGTGGAATCCGGCCACGTAAAGATGTGCTGGATTGGCTTGGCGGATCCTCAAACCGGGTTGATCCAACCGGTACACGCCTTTGGCTCCGGGACTGAATACTTGCAAGGCATCGAGATCTCCGTAAACCCGGATGATCCTCGCGGCCAGGGTGCGACGGGAACAGCCATTCGTGTAAACCAGCCTGTCTGGATCGAAGACTTCCGGACGGACCCTCGGACCTTACCTTGGCGCGATCGAGCTCGGCAGTATGGGTGGCTTTCCTCCGCCGCGTTGCCTATTGCCCGCGCTGGGAGGGCCATTGGTGCGCTGACGTTCTATGACGATAAAGCCGGCTGGTACGACCCTGAAGTCCGGACATTGCTGGAAGGAATGGCAGCGCAGATCGGCTTCGCCGTAGATAAGTACGATGTCCAGGCCGAGGTGCAAGCGCACCAGAAGCGGGTGCTGGAAGCCAGCGCTCATCTGCAACAGGTACTGGAAGCCATGCCGGTGCCGATTCAGATATTTTCATTGACGGAGCAGAAATTTCGTTTCATCAACCAGGCACACCGTCACTGGCTAGGGTACGAGCTTGAAGATGTCGCGAGTTTGTCCCAATGGTTCGCCGCCGTGTATTCGCCCGAAGTTGGTCAGGCGCGTCTGAAAAGCTGGGAAAAAACGTTTCAGACGATGCAACCGGGCCAACCGGTCGAGATGCCAGAAACCATGCTGCACGGCAAGGGCGGCAGCGTTTTGGTGGGGCGGGTCAGGGCCACGTTGGTGGGCGATGACATCGTCCTGACCTGGATTGACTTGACCGGTATCCGTCGCCAGGAGCCTGAGCTGCGTGAAAGCGAGAGACGGTTCCGCTCCATGGTTGAAAAGGCGGTCACCGGCATGTACGTGAGGCGGGATCGTAAACTGATCTACGCCAATGAAAGCTTCTGCCAGATGCTGGGCCGCTCGACCGATGAACTGCTGGGCCATGAGCTCACCGAGTTTGCAGACGTCAGCCCACAGGAGTGGGAAAAAGTAATGCAGGCCTGGGACCAACTGGAAGCAGGGCGCCGCAACGTGCCGATTGAGGTCAAGTTGCTCCACAAGGACGGCACCGCCATAGAGGTGGGAATTCAGCTCAGCCCGATCGAATGGGACGATGGCCAGACGGCCGTGATCGGCCTGGCCGACGACATCACCGCGCGCAAACGCGCCGCCGAACAGATTGACACCTATGTGCACCGGCTTGAAGCCTCGTTGCAAGCCACCTTGCGAGCGGTGGCAACCATGGTGGAGATGCGTGACCCCTACACCGCAGGTCATGAGCGGCGCGTGGGCCTCTTGGCGGCCGCCATTGCCGAGGAGATGGGTTGGCCATCAGATCGGTTCAAGACTTTGGAAATGGTCGGGTTGGTGCACGACGTTGGAAAAATTGCAGTGCCTGCTGAAATCCTGGTGAAGCCGACCCGGTTGACGCCGATTGAAATGCAGCTGGTTCGGGAACATGCCCAGGCCGGCTTTGACATTCTCAAGGATGTGCCCTTTGATGTGCCGGTGGCTGAAATCATCCGCCAGCACCACGAGCGTATGGATGGAAGCGGCTACCCTCAGGGACTGAAGGGCGATGAAATCTTGCCCGAAGCCCGTGTATTGGCCGTGGCCGACGTGCTCGAATCAATGGCTGCGCACAGGCCTTACCGTCCTGCGCTCGGCATGGATGTAGCTTTGAAGGAGCTCGAACAGGGCCGAGGAAGGCTGTACGACAGCGATGCGGTCGATGCCGTGGTGCGGCTGATTCGAGACAAGGCCTACGTTCTTCCGCAGTAGTCATTCTTGCTTCGGCGAACATGATGGCTCGCCTTGCAACCCCGCCGATCTGAACGTTTGGCATCCACGATGGGTTCCTCCGCCTGGAGCCGTTTCCAGGCTCAGAGGTTCCTTGGTTCTTTTGCGCAGGCAATGATGTGTCTGTCGAATCCGCTCGCTCCAAGGTGCGAGCTTTTTCTGTCCGGGCAAATGGAACTCGAATGCAGGGAGCGTTACCTAGTTGGTTGATCACAGCGGTCGCAGCCGCATCTCATTTTTTGGATGGTCAGCTTCAAAAATAATAGCGCACAATGAACACCGTACTTGCCTTTCACTCCTCGCCCATAGACATACTCCAGACCTTTCGCGCACCGGCCCCAGCAAACGATGAGGTGAACGGTGATCGCGTTGTGAGCTTGGGCAGGGGCGATGTAAGGGCGCAACTAAGCGAAGGGCGTGAAGCAGGCCCTGGTTCTTTAGCGAATCCGCTGTCGGCAGATAAACTTTCTCAGGACAATGCTAAGTGGAGCAATGCTCTCCGAAAAGCCACACAGCGTCGTGATCTTGAAAATGTACAGGAAATATTGGCTCAACTTCGAACCTCGAAGCCCATAAACACCCCGGGAAATGACGGAGTCACACCTCTGATGATAGCGGCCAAAAACAATGACCCTGAAATTGTCAAGTTGATAGCGCGGCTGCTTGTTAGTCCCGAGGAGATTAACAAGAGGGGTCCAGGAGGCTTGTCGGCATTGATGCTGGCGGCCGAAAAAGGTCACCTTGAAATCGTGTGGGAATTGGCAGCAGGGCTCGAGACTGCTGAACAGATCAATCAAAGGAGTATTAATGGCTCCAGCGCTTTGATACTTGCGGCTCAGGAAGGTCATCTGCGTGTCGTTCAATGTTTGGCCGAATGGCTTGAGTCTCCGCGGGAGCTGGATGTGCCTCGTTGCGACGGCTGTACTCCTTTAATGTTGGCGTCTAAATTCGGTCATCTGGACGTGGTTGAGTACTTGGTCTCGCGCATTTCAACAATAGATAAAATCAGCATCGCCGCGCGCGATGGTAGTACCGCATTGATACTAGCTGCCGAAGCCGGGCACCTGGATGTGGTCCAATACCTGACGGAGCATTTTCATACTGATGATGAGGTGGATCTTCATCGGCAAGACGGTCGCACCGCCTTGGCGTTGGCGGCTGAGAACGGTCATCTCGAGATCGTTCGCCACCTAACCAAATACCATGATGCGCAAGAGGATAAGCGTGTACCTAGACCCAATGGAGCCGTCGTTCTAGGGATTGCTTCTCATGAGGGCTGGCTCGGAGTACGTAAGTATCTAGATGATTGGAGCGACGAAATTGACGAATTCTACGATTCTGCATGGTCGGCCTCTAAAGCTTTGGCATTGGCATTTAAGCGTGGACATTTTGAAATTGCGCACTATTTGGCAAATTGGCTGGGGACTGCGGGCGATTCCAAAAAGAAAGGCGCACCACTGGAAACTATTTTCGAGATTCGCGGCTTCTAGGAAAAGTGTTCAAAACTCGTGGCGATGCGCGAATCCGGTGTCCGTGTGCATCGCTGCATTAGCTTATTAATTACTCGTAACGGCTGGGCCGTTTGAGAAGAGACGCTTTGCGAGCTTGCTTTAGCGCGGCACTTCGCCACAGGCTATACGACCGCCGCCACCGCCGAGTGGGGCCGGGTGGTCAGCATGATTGTCGCCCCCAGCGTGCACCATGATCGCCCTGCCTGCCACGTCTGCGAGCTTGAGGCGCGGCGCCAAGACGGGGGTGTTTGCCTGGCCGTCGCTTGTTACAAAAAGCGCTGGAAGGTCACCCAGATGTCCGTCGCCCCAAGGCGTGCCGTGCTTGCCTGTGCGGGAAGGGTCATAGTGACCACCTGCGGCGCCTGCTGGTACTGGTTTGCCGTCAACTTGCGAAGGGCCGCAGTCACCTTTATCGTGGACATGGAAACCATGCACTCCTGGTGGCAACTCTCGCAAGGCTGGGGTGAGCACCAGTCCGTACGGTGAATCCGACAAGCTTATAGTGCCAATAGAGTTGCCCGTGCCAGTGGCATTGACCACATTCAATGTGACGCTAGTCTGGGCAAACGCGGCAGTACCAAAGCAAGCTGCTGCGCAAAGGGCGATGCGGGTGAGGTGTCGATTCATGTTGCTCATTCCTTGAGTTTCAAAAAATTCATGGAGAGACTGCGCGGATGCGTCGCATGACTGCCACGCTCAACAAACCGCCGAGCAGCAGAATAGCCCATTCGGACAAAGTTGGCACGGCCTGAATGCCACCAGTTGTTGGACTTTGACCTGCAGTCACAATGGTGATGACTCGGGTAGCTTCGTTGTTCGCCAGGTTGGAATCGACCTCGGTAACCGTTCGAAGGAGGGCGGTGAAGACTCCAGCCGCTTGAGGTGTACCCGAGATTTGACAAGTGACTGTTTCACCTGCGGGTACAACATCCAACTGATTCCAGGCAACATCGCTCGGGCTGACCGTGCACGAGCCCAAGTCCAGACCAGGTGGCAAGCCGCTCGCCGAACAGGTGGCACCATCGACGGTAGCTTGCTGGCCGATGTTGGCGCATTGAAAGCTACCTGCGTACGGTGTCCCCACGGCTGCAGAGGCGGGCAGGTTGATCAACCCAACGCTCATGTCGGGAGCGCCCTCTGGGGGCGTACCCAGCGAACCGGCCAATGCGTAGATCGGGTTGTAGTTGGAGCGAGGGCCGTCACCCCATGGGTCACCGATCGTGCCACCGATCAGAAACTGCGACATTGCCGGAGCGCCGGCCTCGGCTGGCGCGTTGAAGGTCGCAGACAGTGTGCACGCAAGTTGGGTGCCGTCAGCAATATCCACGACCAGCCAGTAGTCGGTATGTGCGGAAAGCGCAATCGTCTGTCCGCTGTAAGACATCGTGGTGCCAGGCTGAGTGGGTCCTGAAGCCTCTTGCCAACCGCCTACTTGCGTCGAACCAGGCAGGTTGGTGGAGGCGTCGTGTGCAAAAATGCCGACTCGGTTGTAACCCCCAGGGTTCGAGCCGCCATTGCCCCAGGCAATGTCGACGTTCTCCAGAGTCATGGGAACGCTGCCCGTGCGGAAGCGAGTGGCCGCATCTGGCGCCCCTCCAAAGCTGCATTGATGTGGCTCTGTTTGGTTGTCGAGCCATGTGGTAACCGTTTGCGCACTGAGTGGAACTGGCGCCAAGATGCTTGTTGCCAGAGTTGCCGCTGCAACAAAGCGAGCCAGAATGGGGAAGCGCGGTAGTGAGATCTTGTTTGTCATGGCCCGCGAATTTAGAAAGAATGCGCGAGTTCGTTTATCCTGCAACTGAAGGATGGCGCCGCCTTTTTCTTTGCCTATGCTCGCCTGCGTCGCAGCCACCGGCCAGACTATTTGATCCAGTCGGTGGAATGTGCACAAACTCATATTGGCTTGTTAGCCAAGTGGAAAGATCAATCCAGGGAGGATCATGCACCCGGCCTTGAATCAACTCATCGGCGCGGTCGCGGACCCAGCGCGCTGGAGCAGGGCTGTTGCCGACTATGCTGCCAGCTTCAACGCAGAGCTCCAGGGTGCCGCGTTCTTGTCTGGTGGGCTGGAGCACCTTGCAGAATGGGGTGGTGAATTCGCCGCTCAGCCCAGTATTCATTACTGGCTACAGTCACCCTCAAGTGAAGGCACTCCAGCGCTGGTTGAAACAGGGCTTGGCTTCGAGACGGTGCAAAACTACATGAACGAGATGCGGCTTGACGACCCGCTCTGGCTGGCAGCCAAGACATGCACCGTTCCCGGAGTGCCGTCGCGCGCTGCGGCCTGGGCCGTCACGGACTCATCAAAGGAGCACTCTCAAAGCTTGCGTCGCACGGCCATCTACAGCGAGTTTCTGCAGCCGCGTGAAATCACATCCCGAATGTTGGGCGGCAGTTATGCAGCATCTCACCCGGTGGGACACCTGAACATGGTGATCTGCCGAAGGGGCTCCCAAGCGGGCTTTGGCAGCGAAGATCTGCAGAGATTTCGCAACGAATTCCTCGGGGTACAGCAAGCAGCCTGGTTGCATCGGGAAATGACGGCTATGCGGGCACGCATGCAGGGCATGGAAAGGCTCATGGAGCAGATGCCTATGGGCTTGCTTTTCTTTGATACAACTGGGCGTCTGCTTCATGCCAATGCACGAGCCCTTCGGCTTTGCGCGCGCCCAGAGAGCAGGGCCTTGCGCAGCCTGCGGCGGGGCACGGTACTGCAGAGTACCGCAGACGCGGGCTTGCGAGCACTGTTCCGTAGGTCGCTGCAAGGGCATAGCGGCTGCCTTGAGCTACCCGGTGCGTTGCTTCTGGTGACGCTGTCTGTCAACGACGTCGCTGCGCTGGGGTTGGATGCACGTGCTCCGGGTGTTGCTTGGGTCATCATGGAGCGCAGCCTCGACTGCACAGTTGCAGTTGAGCTGGCGCGGCAAGCTTACAGACTCAGCCCCGCTGAGGCAGCACTTTTGCTCAGGCTGATGCAGGGCGGTACTCCCCAAGATTTTGCGGATGCCCGAGGCTCTCGCATCTCCACAGTGCGCACGCAACTCAGCGCGCTTTTTACCAAGACGAACACGCAGCGCCAGCAGGAACTCCTGGCGCTGGTGGCACGCTTGATGTTGCTAACGCCAGCAGAGGCTCCGTAGAGCGTGTTCAAAGTCTTTGCGCGAGGTTTTCAACGCGGCAGACGCGGTTTTTTGCGGGCGCAGTGCAACTGGCGTCGTGCAACAGGCGCAACTGGCGCAACTGGCCCGCGATGAGATCGTAAACACTTCCTGAGAGTCGGACTGACAAGCGCACTAATCTAGGGATGCCCTGCATAACTCCCTGCGGTCTGTGGCAGCATGGCCTCGGGCGATCTGCTGCGTTGCTTTTCTTGTCAATAGCTGGGCTATTGGCTGCAAAAAGACGCCTTGCACCTCATCCCGATCCGCACTACCACCGACTCGCGAGGGTTATGCAGGACATCCCTAGGCGAGCTTTCGGGACATCAAATTAATTGATATCTGGAACGTGTGTCAGTTCCTTGACATCTCGCAGGTTGCACACCCACCATCTTTGTTGCACCACTCATCCGTCAATATTTGACCGTCCGGGGATACTTTTAGATTGTGTTTGCTCCGCCAGCTTGATGTAAGAGTTGCTGTATTTCCTCTCACTTGTCCACTTAAAGAGGCTTGCTGGTTTAAAACATCGTTACGTTCGCTCAAACTGCCTGAGACACTACCATCATTCACTGTGAGTACCATCAAAACATCTCGCGGAGAGCCCGGCCCACCCCACCACCCAGGCGCGCCGGAACAAGCAGCGTTGTGCCATCGCCCAGATAACGGACTAGCTTGCCTACCTATTTCTCCTGATTGATTTGATCCTGGTAGCGTTCCTTGTGAGTCTCCACCTACCTGCTGGCAAACCTGACAAGAAACTTCAGAAATAGTCTGACGCGTGACAGGTTTCTGCCCAAATACGCTGTCCTCACCGATATTTCCTTTAGTGATTATCGTAAAGCTCGGTGTGTTATCCAAAAAATAGCTCACCTTTGAACAAATTGGAGATGTTGATTTTATTTTTAACTCTGCACCGTACGATCCTTTTGCCGATGCAGTAGGAATAACTGAAATTGACGCCTGACACGAACCAACAACAATTGAGCAATCGCAACTAACTTGAGCAGATGTTAAGCCTGAGAAAAGCAATGCCAATAGTCCAAATATCTTGTGCATGGTTACCTCCTTGAATAACCACGATTTCCGTGTAGGTTTCTCGATTAAATTAGGCCGCAATGGCGCTTTGATCGGAAAGTTCCGATCACAATTTTGCCTCAGCTTCTGTGAGCCGGATATAGTCCGACATCAAAAATTCATCCTTCACGCTATCCATTCGGTAAGAATCGACTACAACCAATTTCAATTGCTGCACTGCAGGCTCCATTACATGAATCGAGACAATGCTTTTTCTCAACCTCTTGCCCAGGGGCGGATCACGCGAATTCGATTCGCTGCTGTGGGCGCTTTGTGGGTTGATGGCCTTTGGACTGCAGACATCCGAGAGATTACAACGCCCGCAAGTCTGAGTCCCTGAAATACTTGCACCGCTGACCCCCATGCTGCACCGCCGTGCCTGTTGGTTCAATGCCTCTCGCGTGGCGACTGGGCAACTTATTTCTTCATATTTCCTTTGTCTCTCATGTCGGGCGGTGACAAAATGGGAGCTTAGTGCAATTTGTTACGAAGGCTCGCGACCCTTAGCCGGGGCCATATTCCACGGAAGAAAAATAGAATGAAGCGCGTCCATCCTCTGCCCAGTTCAACGAGTCCCACTAGTCACGCAGTAACGCGCGGCACAGAGCTGGACCGACGTCAGTTCGTCAAGTATTCATTCGGTGTCGCGGCGGGTCTTTCATCGGTCGCTTTCACGACTGCATGTGGCGGCGGCAGCAGCAATCCACTTGCCAGTTATCCGATCGACGCCAGGAAGGTCAAGAAATCGACCGAGCAGATGCTGGCGTTTGACTTTACCGCGCCCACCATTGCCAAGCCCAAGTCGAACAACGGCCTCCACCCCACGGAGATGAGCCAGGTGCAAGAATTCGACAAGTTCGGCTACGGGAAGTACCGACTGGCAGGCGGGCTGCCTGTGGTGCCCCGCTACGACTTGCTGGCCAACGCGGGAAGCTACGCTGCTCCGGCCAAGCGAAAGAGGCTGGCCAATTTCTTTGCCATGACCGACATACACATCACGGACAAGGAAGCACCCAACCAGCTGATCTATATCCAGCAGGCAGATTCGGCTCACGGCGGCGAGATGACGTCGATCTACTCGCCAGTGATGATGTACACCACTCAACTGCTGGATGCTGCCATTCAGACGGTGAATGTGCTGCACGATCGCAGCGCATTCGATTTTGGTATTTCCCTGGGCGATGTTTGCGACAGTGGCCGGTACAACGAATTGCGCTGGTATATCGATGTGATCGACGGCAAGCCTATCAGGCCTAGTTCGGGGGCACATCTGGGGGCCGATAAGGTCGACTTCCAGAAGCCTTTTCAGGCTGCGGGACTCAACAAATCCATCCCGTGGTACCAGGTGCTCGGCAACCATGATCACTTCTACATCGGTTCCGTGCCGGTTGATGCGGATCCTTCACTCAAGATTCGCGAGAGCTATGTCAGCGATCAAGTTTGGGCGGTTGGTGATGTGCTCATACCCAACGCAGCAAAGTCTACTCCCATGGCATTGCCGCCAGTGGTGTATGACCTGACCACCAGCTTGGCGGGTACCTCAAGCGCGACCCTGAATGACCCGGTCACCGGCGTTGTGGGCAATACGTTCTACATGGGGGTGATCGACGGCGCCAGCCCTTATGGCGCCATTCGATATGTGGGCAAGAAAGAAAACTTCGAGTCGCCGCCCAAAGTGGCAGCCGACCCCGACCGGCGCGCCTTGCTCCGCAGCGAATGGATAGGGGAGTTTTTTAAGACGACAAGCCTTCCCAAGGGACACGGGTTTGACCTGGTGCCAGAATCGTTGCGCAGCAGTCAGGACGGTTTCGCTTGCTACAGCTTTGTCCCGAAGGCCGGTATTCCGCTCAAGATCATTGTGCTGGACAACACCCAACTGGAAACGGATGGCTCCCGCGATATCCACGGGCATGGCTTTCTGGACGCGGTACGCTGGAAGTGGCTCCAGGATGAGCTCGACGCGGGGCAGGCCAACAACCAGCTGATGGTGATTGCGGCGCACATACCGATCGCCGTCGCAGCCAGTGGCAGCCTGATGGAGTGGTGGAACCCCAAAGGGCAGGCATCGCCCTCTCAGAATGATCCGCATGCGGTCATGGATAACGCGGTCAAGCTGCCTGAATTGATCAGGAAGCTGCAAGACACACCGAACCTGCTGATGTGGATCGCTGGCCACCGGCACTTGAATACGGTCAAGGCGCTGCCTGCTTACAGCGATGAAGCTCGCACCATGCTCGTGCCTGAAAAGAGCTTCTGGCAGGTTGAGACGTCTTCGCTGCAGCATTTTCCTCAGCAGTTTCGCACCTTCGAGATCTATCTGAACAGCGATTACACGGTGTCGATCGTGGCGGTGAATGTGGATCCTGAAGTGGCTCCAGGCACGCCAGCAGCGACTTCGCGCAAATACGCGATTGCTGAGCATCAGATTGTGCAGAATAACCTTAGGAACAACGAGCCCAACCGCGTCTACTTTCCGGACAGTCGTTTCAAAGTCGACAGCACGGACCCTACACGCCCGCAAGATGATTCCGTCGATCCGAGCATCCACTACGGCGACGTCGAAGGGGTGCCATACTGCGCTTCCTACAATGCCGAACTGTTCAAGCAACTGACACCGACGATGATCGAGGTCGTGAAAAAAATCACCTGAATGACTTGAACTCGCAGGAACTGCTGCGGCTTACCGATTGTGTGTGATCGCGGCAGTAGATGTTCGTGGCAGCCGCAATTTATGGTCAATGGATCGCAATTGAAGTGCGGCACGCGCAGCATGCGTTAGCCAACAGGACGACCGACCACAATGTCTGATCCTGCCGGGCGAACCGTTATCCCAGTGCCTTCGCGTGCTGAGGAGAAAGTTTTGCAGTGTTTCCAAAGTCGATGGCTACTCGCTGCTCTTCCGTCAGCGGAAATCCATCGAGCAGCCGCGCAAAATGCAATGATCGCTCTGCAGGCGCAAACGACCAGTCACTGCCGTAGGTGATCCGTTCTGGAGCGGCGAACGCCAGCAGGGCAGGGAGCGCATTAGGGCTGCTTGAAAGGGCCACATCGAAGCAAAGCCGCTGCAGTCTTGCAATGCGTTCGGCAATGTTCTCAACAGCATACGCGTATACGCGAGCCCTTTGCAGGGCTTCCGGGGTGTTTCCTGTTTGATTCATGTGCATTGGCTTTTGCGGTTCCAGGAGGACGCGGCAAATGCGTGGCGGCGACCGGTAGTGTTTGAAACGCTAGCGGACGAGAAAGGACTGATGTGCGTACTACAAGTGAAAGCGTACGAGTACGATGCCGAGTAACAGACAAGGAAGCACCATCAAAACTTCAATGACTAGGAGTTTCAAGGCTTCAGTCGCCCACGCTGAGACGGGTATAAGGTCATTGAACCATTGCATGACGAACACAAGCTGAACAGGCATGACGAGCAGGCTAACGATGGCAAGAATGGTTCCAGCGATTGGGATTCGCCTGGACATTTTTTTGTTTGCGATCCACGCGATACTCATTGCCGCATGAAAGCCCCATGCAAGTATCCAGACCACTGTCACGAGATTCGCTGCACTCAGATGCGCGAGGCCATCTATGTGTATGATCCAAGAGGCAAATAGCCCCCCTGAAGATAAAAGATAACAGATTAGGACAATTGCTGCGCGGGGCTTCATCGGAATGGGCTAAGAAAAACAGACGTTGTCAGCCCGTGGGCGAGACTTCGAATATGAGGGCTGAACTGACAATAAAGAAATGCCGCAAAGCGCGGGCGACCCGAATATGCGGGAACGTATATGAGTACAAATGTACTATAAAAGGTGTAACCAAGCAGGTGTCTATCCTGTGGACCGGCGGGATGGTGGCTTTGGGCAGCTCAGGAGGTTCTGGGTGCGTAGTCAATCCAGAGATACCGATGTCGCTGCGAAGCGCAATTGGTGGCGCTATTTCTTGGTTGCCCGGGTCATCAGGTAGTGCTGGCGCACCAGATTGTTCTCAAAGTATCTTGCGACGAATCCGTCGAGTTCTTGCCTGAATGCTGCGAGCTTCGTCGGCTCGTCTTTCAAGGCGGCAACCAATTTAACGACTGGGCCAAGTGTTTCTTCTATGCTCTTGCGATAGTGCTGTGGGCTCAACGCAGGAAACACCATGACTGAGCGGTCGAAGGCGATGTCCGTCACGGCATCGCCAAGCCGCTGTCGAATGATGTTGGGGTCACCCCATTGCGGCGCTGGCGCAACCTCTGGAGGCGGAGGAATGAATTTTCCGACCAGAGCGAACATCTGCCCTACGTAGTCGCCCCTGAAGAATTCCCCAAACCAGCATGAGTGCTGGCTTTGAGGGTGATTTCGGATGGTCAGAACTCCCAGAATGATATTCAATCGGGTTTGTTTTCTGGGAGTTTTCCGCCGTGATGTTTGCCTGCCCGCCACTGACGATTTCTTTCGCGCACGCCTTGATCACATGATCGATCTGCGCCATCCGTTGGCGGTGCTGTCTTCTCAGATGCCCTGGCAACAGATCGAAACGTCAGTGGCTCACCTGTTTTCGCGCAAGGCGCGTGCAGCCCAGCCCATGCCCGATCTGGACCTGTTTGGCGAAGCGCCGCCATCTCCCGAACGCAAGAGCAACGCCGGACGTCCCCGCGTGCCGATGCGCACCATGATTGCGTTGCTGTACCTCAAGCATGCGTTCAACGAATCCGATGAAGGTGTGGTTGAGCGCTGGGCGGATTCTCCCAATTTTCAGTTCTTCTCAGGTCAGGCTTACTTTGAACCTCGCCAGCCGTGTGACGCCACCACCCTGGTGAAGTTTCGTATATGAACGGGGCTTGCAGTTGCAACAAGGGCTCCTGGAGCTCGCATCTCGGCATGACTTGGGCGAAATTCGCGGAGCCGGGTTGCTGTGGGCAATGGAGTTGGGCAGCATCAGCGCTATAGAGGTGGTAAACGGCTGCCGCCAGGAGGGTTTGATGGTAAATGCCGCACGGCCGCATTGCCTGCGCTTTATGCCTCGGCTAAGCAGTACAGCCGACGAGATCCAGATCGGGCTGGCTATATTGAGCGAGGTTCTGAGCCAGGGTATGGGTGGCTTCGATTGAAGCGGCTTATTCAGTGCGATCCCCGGCAAGGGGTAGGCGAGCATAAGATCATCTCGCCTATTTAATACTTAATATAGCAATGCGGGCGAGGAGTGAAGGAATTTCGTTCTATGCCCGCAGTTCTCATGCAGGCATATTTGCTTAGAGTATGTAAAACTATAGAATCCAGAATTCCACCAAACTGGATAAGATCCTATTAGAAAGGTTCTTCAGTTGCTTCGACGGCGAAGTCTGAGTACTGTGCCTAAAGCCAGCATACTCGAAAGAATGAGCATGCCCCATTCGCCGAGGGTAGGTACTGCGACCGGAGCCGCGCGCTCTGCGTAAGTGAAAACGACCACTCCGTTTCCGGCACGCACCCCTGCGGTCGTTGAACCGGCAGATACGCCACCAATATAGGAGGATCCGCCGCCGCCAGCTTGATGCCTATCGGAGATACCTCCACCGTAATAGCCGCCACCACCGCCGCCGATCCATGGGGTGAGTCCCACAGTCGCGTTGGCTCCCTGACCCAGGGCGCCGCCGTTTGCTCCTCCTGCAACTTGGCTACCACCTGTTGCCAGGGTGCCGCCACAGCAGGTGCTGCCGTTGCCGCCGCTTCCGCCTACCAGACCGCCGCCGGCACCACCAACTTCTGCTGTATTCTGAGTGGCTCCTCCTCCCCCGCCGGCTACCAGCACACGGTTCGCAAGTGCAGTACCTCCCTTGCGAATGTCGCTTGCGCCTCCGCCTCCGCCCACAACGTCGGGGGTAACAGAGTTATTCATTCCATTGCCGCCGCCGTTGAACCCGCCACCCATGGGAACTTGGTCGCCAATGGCGGCAGTTCCCTGGCCACCGACATAAACATACAGTGTTTCGCCAGGGGTAACGCTCAAATTGCCTGATGCAGACCCGCCCAATCCGCCAGCGTTCGTTGGGCCGCTCCAACCCGATGCGCCTTGGGCATCTATTTGGACAGTGGTTACGCCCGCCGGAACGACAAAGGTTTGTTGCGCGCCCGTGTAGTTGAAAGTGATGGTGGCGGCTTGGGCAGCCAAGCTTGAAAATGCTACAGCGCTGGCTAATATGAAGTGATTGATTCTCATTATGTTGACTCCCTGATTGGAATCAACATTTTGCATCTCTTTTATTTTGAGTAAGAAACGACAGTGATTAAAAAATCACCGTGGCGTCATGGAAAGGGCTGAGGACGACTCGAGTGTTGCGTTTGAGACGAATCGTGCATGCGCCGGAGGCATTTTTCAGGGGGTCTGCGGGTTGAAAAACGAGGAGGCTATTCATATTCATCGTCGAATGGGCGCAGTCTGCTTCTGACTGGTTGAATCAATAGGTTCTCACAAGTCTATCTAAGGCAATAAATATGACTAATTAAAGTCGACTCAAAATTAATCCGGCGGAACACGCTCAAGTGCTCGAAAATTCATCGGGCTGGAGGCAAATTACAGCCGCGCCGCAATCTGTGTGAAGGTGCCCGATTCGTTTTTTTGATAGAAAAAGTTGGGGCACTTGGTGTATTGGTCTCTACACGACTAATTTCGTCATACTTAGAGATGGAAGTCGCCTGCCGCTTCCGGCTGGTATAGCACTTTATCGATCCGGATTCGGCAGGTCCGGTCGGGAACTCGCCAGTCAATGGCGTCACCCTCCTTGTAACCCAAGATGGCCGTGCCTATGCTGGAAAAAACCGATAGCTTCCCTGCACCGTTATCCGCTTCCTGAGGGTAGACCAGCGCGACTTCCATTTCCTCATCATCAAGCCGCAGCAGTGCTCTGGAGTTCATGGTCACGACATTCTCAGCCACTTGCTGTGGCTCTACAACGATGGCCCGCTCAAGCTCATGTTCCAGATCGACCGTTGACGGGCCTGCCTCCAGCGTGAGCAGATTCTGAAGCCGGGCTTTGTCGATCTCAGTGATCTGTATGTCAGCGCTATCGCCTATCTGGCTTTCGCGCAAGAGCCGGAGGTAGCGCTCCGAGGTCATTGAAAAGGCCTTCAGGGAAGCGGTTTCACTTTCAAGAAGGAAGCCGCAGCGCAGGAAAGCCTTCAGTGATCGCGCGTTCTCAGTATGGATCTTGGCGATCAGTTTCTCGGCCCGCATGTCGAAGAAAGCGAGCTTCATGCCTTCGCGGATGGCACTTGCGCCCAGCTTGCGGCCCCAGTTTTCACGGTCGCCGATGACCAGGACGATCTCACAGTTGGGGCCGGTCTTAATAAGACGGACGAAGCCGACCGGCACATCATGGCGGTCGTAAGCCATGAAAAACCTGCCGCCCTGGTTGAATAGATGGGTCAGGATCGGCAGATGAACCCGGCCAACGACCTGCTCAATCAGCCGGGAGACATTGCGGGAGTCACTTAAATAGCGGATGACATTTTTGTCTTCCAGCCAGTCCATCAAAGTAAGTGCATTAGCCCGGGTGATCTCCGGACATAGCGAAATGAAAGGCTTGCTCATCTTCACCACTTTTGGTTGCAAGGATGAAAGCCCTTCATGGCAGCCGCCATGACGGTTCTTTCGGGGAAACTCGATTGTAAGCCGGTGCTCAGGAAAGGGTGATCGGCGCCTCACCTAACCCGTACATGGCGCACTGTTACCGTGGGTTGTGGCCTTGCGTTCGGACTGGGGATGTGCTGCATAACCCTCGCGAGTCGGTGGTAGTACGGATCGGGATGAGGCGCAAGGCGTCTTTTTGCAGCCAATAGCCCAGCTATTGGCAAGAAAAACAACGCAGCGGATCGCCCGAGGCCGTGCTGCCACCGACCGCAGGGAGTTATGCAGGGCATCCCTAGCGTCATTGTGGGATGAAAGTCCGTAAAAAAGAAGCAAGACTCAACGGTTCTCAAATCCCATTTTCCTTAACGCCTCCACAAGCCGGTCGCGGCCTTGCAGTGCCTCGGCACCGCGTACGCGGTGCAGCGAGTGGCGAATCCAGTCGCCGTTCGTTTTCATGCCCTTTGCTTCATAGAAGTTGAGCATTCGTGCGGCGTAATCTTCGACGGGCGCGCCATTGAGGGAGGCGTCGTAGCTTTCCTGGTGCAATACTGTTGATAGCGGAAGGCGTGGCTTGACGCTGCTGGGGCGCTCTGGGTCGGGGTAGCCCACGCACATGCCGAAGACCGCGAATGCACGTGGCGGAAGGTTCAATTCCCTGGCTACGGCTTCCGGGTGGTTGCGGATGCCGCCGATGTACACCACTCCCATGCCTTGCGCTTCTGCGGCGACGGCAGCGTTCTGGGCCGCGAGCGTGGCGTCTATGACGCCGACGAGCGTCAACTCGAGGTAGTCAAGCCCTTCATGCGGCAGGCTGTGTCTTTCACCAGCGGCCTCCAGCCTTGCGAGATCAGCAATCCAGATCAGGAACAGCGGACACTCTTCAATGTGACGCTGGTTGCCTGCAAGCGCCGACAGGCGTTTTTTCTTCTCGGTGTCACGAACGGCCACCACGCTCCAGGCCTGAAGGTTGGAGGAGGTCGAGGCGGATTGGGCGGCTGCCACCATCAACGCCAATTCTGACTCGGTGACAGGGCGTTGGGAATAAGCGCGAACTGAGCGGTGCTGCAGCATGGATGCCAGCACTGGATTGTTGGGATCGTCTGCTTTGGGTGCTGCGCCAGCGTAGCGCGCTTCCAGATGTTCTTGTAGCGAGTTCGGCATGTTTCTAAATATATTTCAGACTGTTTACGGTAATTGGGTTGAAATGGTTTTTGTAAACCAAGTGTTGTTACAGTAAAAAATCAATGGCTGCGGATGATGGGTTAACCTGTTTCAGGTGTTGTGTCGTGGCTAGGCTAAAATGCCTTTCCCGGGAAGATCGGATGGTTGGCTTATAATCTGAAGCCATCTCTGGCTTATGGCCAGTGCGGTTGATTTAAGATCCTCAACGAAATAATCAAAGTCACCTCGCTGAAAGATCTCTATCGGGAATGTTCTCGTTAGACTGGCGTTAACCTTGATCTTGCTCTCGTTGCTGGCAAGTATTGGAACCGCGATTCCTGCCATGTGCGGATTGTATGCCCCCACGGTGACAACATACCCCTTCTTCCTGTAGCTCGATAAATTGCCTCGAAATTCAGGCCAAGCATTTCCTAGTCCTACTTCTGCAATCGATGAGCTATGACCAAGGTAGATTGATCGGATTCGCGAGGCTGGCAGGAATGCCAAAATTGCCAGAGATGCCACCCCTTGGAAAAGTGGTAGCGGAACACCTCTAGAGCGTATAAGGTCAAATTCCAGATCGTTAGATACAATTTTCTCTGGGCCTGCGCGATGGATGCAGAGTGCTTTGTCTTTATATAGTGCTGAAAGCAGAAGTATGGTGCCTGGGACATTGTTGGCCGCCGGTCCCATTACTTCTCGGCCAGCACCTAAAAGAGGGTCGGTAATCTGAACTAATCTTTCAAGCTCAACGACTCTTGGTCCAATGCCATAGCTTCCGTTGCCAAGTGGATTTAGCAATCCTGAATCACAAAGTATCTTGAAATACCGAAAAGTCGTTGACTTCGCTGTGCCAAGCTCTGTTTGAATTTCATCCAAAGAAACAACTGGATTCGATAGTGTGAACCTGTTGAGAATGTAGAATATTCTCTCTATGCTGCTTTGTGACTTTTCCCCGAGCCTATGTAGTCAGACGACAATTCTGGTTCTGGTTGCGCGTCAGTGACGAGTTTGGGAAGGCGATTCATGCGTGATTTCTCAGGGTCAGGGCCAAGGAATGGTAGCCCCTTGGGTCCATCTGCTGTTGCAGTACTGGTGGGAGTGGCTTCGTTTCATTGGTGATGCAGCCACTGGCTCACAACTTTAGATGATCATGCAGGGCCCACCTTGCAAGCCGACTCTTTGAGAGAGAAGGAGCTTGGCTTGCTGAGGCAATCGATGGCATCCAACCTAGAGAGCACCCGCAGCTCTCTGTTGTTCATTCGAGAGGGTATTTTTGTCCGCTGCGACAAAGGTTGAAGTAAGCGTTCCAATGCCACTGATCTCTACGTCTACGATATCGCCAGGCTTCAAGTCTGGTGAGACTCCGTCAGTGCCCATCCAGATGATGTCGCCCGGATAGAGAGTGATGTAGCGCGTCATGGCCGCAATGAAGTGCTCCACACTAAAAAGCATATCAGCGGTTCGGAATTGTGTGGTTACGGTTCCATTGACACGTACTGAGGTCTCCATGGTGGAAAAGTCCACCTCTGTCTCAATCCAGGGCCCCATGGGCTTGAAAGTATCAGAGTTCTTGGCTCGCCAGAAGGTTCGATCTTCCTTCTGCCAGTTGCGCTCGCTTACGTCGTTGCCAATGGTGTAGCCAAGCACACAGCTTAACGCATTTTCCATGCTTAAGTTGCGTGCTTTCTTTCCGATTACAACAACCAATTCTCCCTCATAATGGATTTTATTGGCATCGGCAGGAATAATGACTGGTTGCTTGTGCGCAGTCAATGCATTGTTGGCCCGGTACCCTATGTCTGGCTTTGGGGGAATCCGCGAAGGGTCCTTGATGTGGTTCACATAGTTTAGGCCGACGCAATAGAACGTTCGTGGCTCTACGGGTATAAGTACCTCCACGCTTTCGAGGGGTATGCTTTTTTTTGTTCGTTCGTAGTTGGTGAATGGGTTGCCATTTACTTCCCAGATTCTTTTGTCTTCTAGAATGCCGTAGGCAGGGCCCGTGGCTGTTGAGTATCTAATCCAGCGCATGAATTTAATTGAAAATTGTATAAAACAAAAAAATGATGTCTATTAGGCAGCGAAGGATACAGCGTCACTCTTTATGAGTGAAAGCCTCCACGAGTCATTCCAGCGTCGTGCTATTGCTCGTGCTGTACGAATATTCTTGATGCCTTTGAGTGGCACAGGTCCATCATGTATGATGCCATCGTCATGGCTCACGACCAGCATGTACGCTGTAATCTCAATATGGGTGTCGATACATCGCGTCATCAAATTCGATAAAAGGTGGTGAATTCTCGAAGTCGATGAGCGCCTACCAAGCGATTCCCTGATCTCGGCTTCACTACTGCACGGCTTTCCCTGGCGCCACCAGACTGTCTCTGGATGGAGTAGCTGGATTAGTACGTCAATATTTCGCTCGTCCAGAGCTCGGTAGAAAGTCACGAGCAAGTTGGTGGCTGCCCACTGATCTTGCAATGTAATGTCTGATTCCACTAATTAATACTCCGCCTTGCGTAAATAGGGTCACGAGCCGTTCGCGAAGTCTTCTCATGCAGCCAATAGATTACGGCGGATTTCTTCCATGAAAGGTGCTTCAAATATTCGATCCGCCATGACTTGGCATCGTTTTATCAGTCTATGTTCAGACGCCGTGTAGTCGGGTATGGCAGTGTGAAGTGTTCCGATGTGATCCCACATCAAGACGTCTCCTGGTGTCCAGGTATGGGTGTACTGGTACTTGCTTTGAAGTTGATGCTTGAATAAATAGTCGATCGTTTGGTCACTTTCCTGCTCGCTCATCTCGTTGATGCGGATCAGATAGCCAGGGTTTGCGTACAGCACTTTCCTGCCAGTGATTGGGTGCGTGAGTGAGAGTGGGTGAACGGCAGGCGGCCGCTTGGCCTTTTGTTCTGGCGTGAGTGCGGGCCGGTTGCTACCTGGTCGGCTACGCATTTCATCCCAGAACTTGTTGAAGTCGTGGGTGCCGGTCATCCCTGATAGGCGCTCGACGAGTTCGTCGGGTAGGTCTTCGTAGGCTGCGTGCATATTGGCGAACTTGGTATCGCCAAGGGGGCGACCGTCTCTGTGGGGAATCTTGATGCCGTACAGGACGTTTGTGAATCCGATGAGTTGGTTATAGGACATATCGGTGTGCCAGTCCTGTCCGGCATCGGCCAAGCCAATTGGTTCGCCGTCTTCAATGATGTTCGAGAGCAGTCCGACTTCGGGGCAAGTCTGATCAGCAAACTTGCCCGTTACGGACGTCTGTAGTGAGCCAAAGCGCTTTGAGAACGCTTTGAGATGCTGAGATTCGAGGCGTTGGCCGGGAAAGCAAAGCACGCCGTACCTCCCTAGCGCATCGACGATTCTGGCAAATGTTGAATCGGTCAACGGCTCAGATAGATCTACACCGCGGACTGTTGCGCCAAGTACTTGGCTGGTGGGTTCGATGGATGCCATACGCTGCTCCTGAACAATGTCAATAGAAGAAAAATTAAATTCTCTCATTAAGAGAATAGTGTATAGTATCGTATATCAGTATTTGATCTAGATCTAGCTTTTGATTAGTTAAGGGGCAACATGGGGCTTGCATACAACGTCCACGACTACCGCGAGAAGGCTAGGCAGCGGCTTCCCAAGGGTTTGTTTGAGTTCGTAGACCGTGGTACGGAAGACGAACATGCGCTGCGCAGGATGCGGGATGCTTTCGATGCCATTGAGTTGAGTCCGTCGGTGCTGACTGACGTGTCCAAGCGAACGGCCAAAACCAATCTTTTTGGGCGAGAGTGGAGTTACCCGCTTGCCATTGCTCCAACGGGAGTCGCTGGGCTGATGTGGTACGAGGGTGAGCTTGCCTTGGCGAAGGCTGCGGCTGCAGCAGGCATACCATTTACCTTGGCGACCGGCTCATTGACGTCTATTGAAAAAGTCGCTGCTGAAGCAGGCGGAAATCTCTGGTTTCAGTTGTATGTGTGGCCTGATAAGAAGCAGTCCTACGCATTGATCGAACGAGCCAGGTTGAACGGGTTTGAAACGCTCGTCGTAACGGTGGACACAGCTGTGCCCTCCAATCGTGAATACAACTTTCGCAATGGGTTCACTGTTCCATTCTCGCTTTCCTGGGCTAACGCATACGATGTGCTGACGCATCCTCGGTGGCTGCTGGGTGTTTTGGGCAGATATGTCCTGACCACTGGCATGCCTCGATACGAAAACTATCCGAGTTCAGAAAAGCGCAGAGTCACAGCGGCTCCGGTTGGCCGTGCGATGCCAAAGACAGATATGCTCACTTGGGATGACTTTCGTGACCTGCGCAAGGCATGGCCTCATAAGCTGCTTGTGAAGGGCATTCTGCGTCGAGAGGACGCTCTTCGAGCGGTGGACATCGGAGCCGACGGGGTGATCGTGAGTACCCACGGTGGCCGAATTCTCGATAGTGCTATACCTTCAATTCGCGCTCTGCCTGGAGTTGTTGACGCAGTAGGAAATAGGGTTCCTGTACTCGTCGATAGCGGTATTCGTCGAGGCAGCGACATTGTCAAAGCACTTGCGTTAGGCGCTTCTGCTGTATTGGCCGGGCGAGGCCCTCTATACGGCGTGGCCGTCGAAGGGCAGCCTGGTGCGGCACGCGTGTTGGAGATGCTCCATCAGGAAACGTTGCGCGTGATGGGACTCGTTGGCAAATCCACAGTCCAAGAACTGACCAGAGACATTCTGTGTACACCAGGGCCTTCAGGCTCACTCTAGATTCGGAAACCACACTAGACCCTCAAGACCGGGAGGCAAGGTCATATTCTCAGTTCAGGAGTTAGGAGAAAAATGAGACATCCATCGCTGACATAGGGCGGGACATGTGCCGATCACGGCGATTGGCACATTGCCATCGCATCCATACACACTTCTTCAATTTCATCCGGCATCAGTGAGGAGCTGAGGATCCAGCAAGTCGCAGGATCATTGGAACTGTTGCCACTTGTACTTGATTCGCAAGCCATTTAAGTCTAGGAGACAAACATGCAGATCTCGAAAATTAGCCGCCGTGTTGTTTTAGCGGCGTTGTCAGCGGTGCCACTGACTGTCTACGCTGCGGAGGACAAATATCCCTCCAGAACCGCAACGATTGTTGTTGCCTATGCGCCCGGAGGCTCGACAGATATCGTTGCCCGAATGCTCGCAAATGAGCTTTCGAAAAATTTGGGGCAAAGCGTGATCGTTGACAACAAAGGCGGAGGAGGCACGTCAATCGGAACACAGTTCGTGAAGCGCTCACCTCCCGATGGACACACACTGCTTTTTGGAACAAACGCCTTTGTAATCAGCTCGCTGCTACAGAAGAATTCATGGGATCCCGTGAAGGACTTCGAGCCTGTTGGAATGGTCACGACCCAATCGCTTGGCGTGCTGGTGCGTCCGTCGCTGAAGGTTAAGTCCATACCTGAGCTGATAGCTTACGCCAAGGCGAATCCGGATAAGCTCAATTTTGCTTCGTCGGGAAATGGGTCCGCGCAGCATCTGGCCGGTGAGGCGTTCAAACGTGCTACCGGAATCACCATGGTTCACGTTCCCTACAAAGGTGCAGGCCCAGCAATACAAGACATGATCGGGGACCGAGTAGATGTTATGTTCACCTCATTGGTGGGCCTGTCGGAGATGGTGAAAGATCAGAAACTGACACTGTTGGCAACGACAGGCAAGCAGAGATCTCCTGGAACGCCTAATGTACCGACAGTCGCGGAAGGTGGAGTCCCAGGTTACTCCGTGCAGTCTTGGCAAGGGTTGTTTGCACCTGCAAACACTCCCGCATCGGTCATAAATCAGCTTCAAAAGGAGCTAGTACGTGTTAGCCAGGAAGGCACGATGGCTAAGCGGCTGAGAGAACAGGGCATGGAACTTTCGGTCGGCACCGGCGCAGAGTTGCGCGCGCATCTTCAGCAGGAGCTCGACTCCTACAAGACTCTGCTTCAGTCGGTGAATGTGGATTGAGCTATCGGAGCCATTGAAAGCATGGACTGCAAGTGCAAAGCACACGCAATCCATGCCACGATTGCGGGCGACTTAGTCGCCTGAAGCGGCCATCTCCAAGTTGATCAGTGCCTGTTGCGCCAGATTTTGCTGGTTTTGCTCTCAGCGATTTTCGAAACCCATTGCGTGCAAGGCGTTAACTAAGCGGTCACGGCCTTGCAGAGCCTCGGCACCGCGTACGCGGTGCAGCGAGTGGCGAATCCAGTCGCCGTTCGTTTTCATGCCCTTTGCTTCATAGAAGTTGAGCATTCGTGCGGCGTAATCTTCGACGGGCGCGCCATTGAGGGAGGCGTCGTAGCTTTCCTGGTGCAATACTGTTGATAGCGGAAGGCGTGGCTTGACGCTGCTGGGGCGCTCTGGGTCGGGGTAGCCCACGCACATGCCGAAGACCGCGAATGCACGTGGCGGAAGGTCCAATTCCCTGGCTACGGCTTCTGGGTGGTTGCGGATGCCGCCGATGTACACCACTCCCATGCCTTGCGCTTCTGCGGCGACGGCAGCGTTCTGGGCCGCGAGCGTGGCGTCTATGACGCCGACGAGCGTCAACTCGAGGTAGTCAAGCCCTTCATGCGGCAGGCTGTGTCTTTCACCAGCGGCCTCCAGCCTTGCGAGATCAGCAATCCAGATCAGGAACAGCGGACACTCTTCAATGTGACGCTGGTTGCCTGCAAGGGCCGACAGGCGTTTTTTCTTCTCGGTGTCACGAACGGCCACCACGCTCCAGGCCTGAAGGTTGGAGGAGGTCGAGGCGGATTGGGCGGCTGCCACCATCAACGCCAATTCTGACTCGGTGACAGGGCGTTGGGAATAAGCGCGAACTGAGCGGTGCTGCAGCATGGATGCCAGCACTGGATTGTTGGGATCGTCTGCTTTGGGTGCTGCGCCAGCGTAGCGCGCTTCCAGATGTTCTTGTAGTGATTCCTGCATGTTTTTGAGTGTACTTTCAAGCTGCGCTGGTTTGCAGTGCCAGAGGATGCTGCAATGTGGTGAGGTCGGCTCAACTGAAGAGGGTGTCGCAAAAGTAATTTTCTTCAAGGCTTCTGCTGTTCTCGTCATTCCCGCGCAAGCGGGAACCCAGTTCAGCCTCTCTAGCGCCCCTGGATTCCCGCCTGCGCGGGAATGACGAGAGGGGGCGGGAACGGCTGCGAAAGGACTTTTGCGACACCCTCTGAAGGCTGCCCTCGCGGTGATGGTAGGGCTCGGCTTCCATGCGATCCAGATGATCTGATCGAATCGCATGCAGTGAAACTTAGCGGATCTGGTTCAGGGCTTCGCCGTGTCGGATGGCTTGAGTAGGCGTTTCCAGCGTACCAACTCATCCTTGATGAGCTTGTCGAATGCTTCGGGAGTCGTCACATTGACATCGCCATCAATCACCGCGAGACGTTCAACAATGCCTGGATCAGCCAGCGCCTGACGCAAAGCATCGTTCAGCTTGGCGACGACTTCTTTCGGCGTACCCGCTGGAGCCAGCATGCCCCACCAGACGACCGAGTTGAACCCTGGGACGCCTTGCTCTGCGATAGTCTTTACATCTTTCGCAGAGGCCAGCCGGGTCAAGCCCGATGTGCCTAGAATCTTGACCCGTTTGGCATCCAGAAATGGCTTGACCTGGGACATTCCTGTGAAAGTCAAGTCTACGTGACCTGCGGCGACGTCGGCGATGGCGGGACCCGCACCTTTGTAAGAGACATTCAACATGGACACGCCCGTGGCGTCCTTGAACAGGGCAGAGGCAAGCGCCGAGCCTGAGCCTTCTCCAGAATTGGATATGCTGACTTTTCCAGGATTCTTGGAGGCGTAGGCGATCAACTCGGGGACGGTGTTGTGCTCGAAGTTGCTGCGTGCCGCCAGAACGAACGGATAGGTAATGACCAAGCCAATCGAGGTGAAATCCTCAGGGGTTCGGTAACGCAGGCTAGGGATCAATGTTGGGTTGGTCGAGAACGCAGTGCTTGTGAACAGCACTGTATAGCCATCGGGCGCAGAGCGCGCGACGTATTCCGTACCCGTCACCGTGCCAGCACCCCCTTGTTTTCAACTACCACTGGTTGCTTGAGAATCTGGGCCAGTTTGTCAGAGAACGTGCGGACTATAAAGTCACCACCGCCACCTGCTGCAAATGGCACCACGATCCGAACAGGGCGGTTCGGATAAGTGTCAGCAGCGGCGAAGACGGCGGTGCTGAGGCTTAATGCCATCGAGCCAATTACCAAAGACCTGCGTTTCATTTTTATCTCCTCTTAGAAATCGTTTTTTCGCTCTAGCGAAAGTGCGCGGTGGCTTGTTCTTCGATCATGGTTTTCATTTCGCGTGCGATAGGGTTGCGGCGCTCTTCAAGCACGTGAGCTACCAAACCGACGGCGCGTGCCAGCACGCCAATGCCACGCACGATGTCCCATGGCAGTCCCATCTCGCAGGCGACTGCAGCGATCGCACCGGTTGCGTTGACCGGAAGCGACTTGCCTAGCTGTCGGCCTGCTTCGTCTGCGATGGCTTGCATCAGCGCGACATACGGGCCGTCGAAACCGTTGTCGCGTGCAAGCTTGAAAAGCGCTGGAGCGCGGGGGTCTTGTGGTTTGTGGATATGGTGGCCTATGCCGGGCAAACTTCGCCCCGCAGCAATTTCACGCGCTACGATTTCTCTGGCCAGAGCCGTGATATCCGGGGATGATTCAGCCTCGACGTCAGATTTCGGCAAGCCTTGTTGCAGAAGGCGTGCGGCGTCTTCCATGCTACCCACGAAAACGCTGCCCAGCCCGCAGAGTCCTGCACCTACCGCTGCCTGCATGGCTTCTGGGGCACCGGCCAGGGTAAGCCTGGTTACCAAGGCGCTGGGGGTGAGACCATGCTCCACGAGGCATACTGCAATCGCGTTGAACATCAGGGACTCACGCTCAGTTGGCAAGCGGTCCGTCATCCCCAGGAAGGCCATGTCACCCAACGAGACCTTACCAAGGATGTCTTGGCAAAGGTCCAGACCTTTGATGGTGATCTTGTCTGTGGTGCTCCAAGCGATGTCGGTGCGAAGAGGTTTTAGTCGGGCCATGATGGGTGCCTTCTTGAGTAATAGTGCGATGGGTTCAGGGGGTCTGAAGGTCAGTGGCTCGAGAGCGCAGACTGACGTCTTGCCGCATCTGCGCTTTGGCCACCTTGTGAGTAGGGGTGTGAGGAATTTCGTCTACGAACGCTACGAACCGGGGGACTTTGTGCGCAGCGAGACGCTCTCTGCACCAGTCTGCTACTGCTTTTGCAGTCAGGGTGGAGCCGGGTTTGAGGACAAGGGCCACCAGAATTTCATCCTCTCCTAGTTCTGACGGCACTGCAATGGCGGCGGCTTCATGCACCGCCGGGTGCTCTCCTACGACTCGGTCGAGTTCTGCGCCTGCGATGTTCTCCCCGCGCCTGCGGATGATGTCTTTCGCTCGGGATACATAGAAGAACCAGCCTTCGGCATCGCGACGAACGAGGTCTCCAGTTTTGAACCATCCGTCGTGAAAGGCTTCTGCGGTCTGCTTTGGATCACGGTAGTATCCCAGCATGCATACGGGCGTTTTCACCCATAGTTCCCCCACAGAATCTACTTCGACATCATTGCCTTCCGAGTCAACGATGCGGCATGCTGCCCAGGGTTGTTCGGGATCGGGGTGCTGAGCCAACAGCCCCATGGAACCCGGTTTACATGGCTCACCATAAGGGTTGCAGGTAACACCGGGGATCTCGGTCATGCCGAAACCTGACAACAGGTTCTGGATCCCAAAGTCCTCACGAAAAACCTGCTGTGCGTTAAGACGCACCCCATATACGACTCTCAGTTGGTGATCTTTGCGGAATTCCGAACGGTCGCGTGACTTCAGAATCGAGCCCAGGGTTTCTATGATGTTGACGACCGTTGCTCCGGTGTCTGCCGCAATATGCCAAAAGCGGGACGCTGAAAAGCGCGGGGCTACGATCAGAGCGCAGCCCGCGGCGAGCATTCCACACAGGGAATAGCACAGCGCATTGACATGAAAGAATGGCAACACGATCAGAATGCGGTCTTCCGGTCTCAGTTGCATGCGGCCAAGGTTTGCTTCGCCGACCAGCAGCATGCTGCGCTGGCTATGAAGCACACCTTTGGGGTAGCCTGTAGTCCCGGAAGTGAAGATCATCACGCCAGGAGTGTCGGCCGATGGCGGTGCGGGCAATGTGAGTTCAGGTGCCTCTTCCTGCATCGTCAGCAGGCTTGCCAAACCGTTACGCACGGGGCCGTCGACGTAGGCACACCATCCGTCTAGACCTGCTTCTGCGAGCGCTTCGCTAACCGCTACATGGGCTGCTTCATCAACCACAGTCGCAGAAACCTGCGCATGGCCCAGGGCGAATCGTAGTTCGGCGACACCAAGTTCGGGATTCAGCGGAACGAGAATGGCGCCAAGTCTTGCGAGTGCAAACAACAGTAGCACGTGGCCAGGGCCATTTCGTGCTATCAAGGCTACCCGATCTCCTGTTTTCACGCCGCGAGCGGCCAGAGCGCGTGCCAATGACTCGCACGCAGCAACGCCTTCGTTCCAAGTCATGCCCCGCCCGGATTCGTCGAGAATCATCGGGGCGTCTCCTCTTGCTGCCTTGCGGCTGAGCAGAGCACCATAGAGGGTGTAGTCGTGCGGCGGGTAGCTGCGCAAGACCTCCAGCGACGTTTTCATGTCTCAATACTTTCGTTTTGAAGCCGTAACGCAGCAGAGGCGCTTGCGTCACGACCTTTCAATAGTTCCGGGTCAATCCGAGCCTAGCCCGATCGGGTTAGGTTGTCGTTTTTCCACTGCGTGGCGCAGCATGGCTGCGCTGCGGAATACTCCGTGCGCAAACTTACCGTAGGGTAGGGTGAGGAACAGTCCCATGACGGCACCGAGATGGATGCACAGCATGACACCCATGGCTGTTGTGCCGCGCGTCCACCACAGAAAAAGCCCGCTCGACGCTATCAGGAAAAGCAGGGCAATGAATCCCAGGTCCATCGGCTTCTGCTCGGCGGCACCATGCTCTGCGGGGCGACTCCGATTCAACTTCCATAGCCCGATAGTGCCCATCACCATGCTGATGCCACCAATCGCGCCCAATAGCTTCGGTACAGACGGCAGGTCATATGGCGCTTGCCAGCCTAGGAAGTAGTGATAGATAGTGGCCACGCTGGTAGAGGCAAAGCACAGCATGAATCCGTAGAACGTCAAATGGTGCATGCGTCTTCTCGAGTGCGTGTAGGCGTCGTCAGCGTCATGACAGCCTTCACCATGACCTCCATCAAGGTATTTGAGGCTCAGGACGGAGTGAGTCGCTTCGACGGCTGCCGCGCCGCTGGCAGGGGCGCCGCTTGTGGATGATCTGACGTCGCGCATGAAGGTGCGGACCCCCATGCCTAGAGCGAAAACAGCGAATAGAAAAACGGGCGCGAACAGGCTGATCAGAAGATTGTGAGGAAAGATCGCATAGAAGTCGGCGCCAGGTTTGGAGCCCCATAAGCTCCCGTTGAGGGACACCGCAATGGCCAGAAAAAGAGCAATACCGAAGGACAACGCGAGAGAGACGAAAAGTCCGTTGCGCCGGTAGAGGCTGCCGAGGGCGGGGGGCCAGGCGTAGTCGCTGTAGGTCTGGACTCGAACCCGTGCCATGGCTTGAGGCACGTTGACTGCGAACTCATGGGGCGGTGCGTATTGGCAGGCATGCAGGCACGCTCCGCAGTTGTGGCACAGGTTCGCCAGGAAGTGAATATCGGCTTTCCCGAACTCGAGCCGGCGTGTCATGGCCGGAAACACCGCGCAGAAGCCTTCGCAGTAACGACAGGCATTGCAGATTTGCATCTGCCGGGACACTTCGGCCTCATGCAGGCTCAGTACCGGCTGACCTTGAGCCAATGCGCGCGCGTCGCGCGTCAAAGCGTCAAGCGTTTGCATGCGACGCTCCTTTGCCGGTGGCTACTCGGGCCGCGTTTGTTCCAGCGATTCTGCCGAAAGCCGTTCCTATGGACATGCCTACTCCCGCGGTGTAGCCCTGCCCAAGGACATTGCCGGCCATCAATTCCCCGGCTACGAAGAGGTTGTCACTTGGCACGCCACCAAAGCGTGCCGCAGCGGTCTCGTCCGTGAGAAAACCGAGGTAGGTGAAAGTCACCCCTGGCCGGACGGCGTATCCATAGAAGGGTGGGGTGTCGAGCGGACGCGCCCAGTGCGTCTTTGGCGGAGCGATGCCTTCAGTATGGCAGTCGTCGAGCACGGTATGGTCAAAGTTTCCTTGTACGCACGCAGCGTTGTAGGTGTTCAGCGTGCGCATGAAAGTATCCTCATCCAACTGCAGTTTTCGTGCGAGTTCGGGAAGCGAATCGGCCACCACTCCAGGAAACACGGGTGGCATGAAGCGGCCAATGGCTTTGGCATCAATGATTGAATAGCCTATTTGGCCTGGCTGCTGAGCCACGAGTCGCCCCCAGATTGCGTAGCGTTTCGGCCAGAAGTCCTCGCCTTCGTCATAGAAGCGCTCGCCCTGGCTGTTAACCACCACGCCGAGGGAAACACAGTCGATGCGGGTGCAGATGCCACCGTCATACAGAGGGGCGCGCGCATCGATGGCGACCATATGGGCTTGCGTCGGGTCGCCGATCCGGTCCGCTCCATGGTCTTCGAGCATGTGGCGAAGCAATACACCCTGGTTGTAACGGGTTCCCCGAATGAGGAAGTTGTCTGCCGTCCATTCGCCACCTGCGTTTTGACCCCAGGCAGATCGCAGCCAGTCACGGTTTGACTCAAAGCCCCCGGCAGCGAGCACACAGGTCTTGGCTGGAATTTTTTGTCCGTTCACGTACGCCGCGACGAAGCGTCCCCCGTCCATTTCTATGCGATCGACCGGAGATTGATACCGAACTTCTACTCCCAGTTTTTCAGCGCTGCGGAAGTAGGCGTTGATCAGCGCCTTGCCTCCTCCCATGAAGAACGCATTAGTGCGTGCAACGTGTAATGCGCCTGAGAGAGGCGGCTGAAAATGCACGCCGTGTTTTCGCATCCAGTCTCTGCAGTTGCTGGAAGCGCGTATCACCAGGCGCGCCAGGTGCTCATTGGTTTTTCCACTGGTTACCTTCAGCAGGTCCTGCCAGAATTCTTCTTCGGGATAGGCATCGATCAACACGTCTTGCGGCGCATCGTGCATGCAGCGCAGGTTGCGGGTGTGAGCGGAATTTCCTCCGCGCCATTCACGTGGTGCCGCCTCCAGCAGCAGCACACTTGCACCAGCCTCACGTGCCATCAGGGCGGCACACAAGGCGGCGTTGCCGCCACCGATGACGAGGACGTCATGCAATTCAATCTCCCAGTTTCGTGTATCAGGGGATCGAATGTAGAGGGGCCAATTTACTCCAGCAAGTCGGCTTTTGCCAACGGGCGTTCAGTTTTTGTGAAGAGTAGCTCCCTTCCAGAGGCCACTTGACACAGCCGAGCGTGCTACTTCGGTCAAGACAACTCTCGCAGCCAGCGCAGCCGGCGAGAGCTCGTCTTCCGAGAGACTGGCAAGCAAATTGCGTCGAATGGCGGTGCCATCCTTCAGTGGAACGCTGACGCAGTCGCCCGAGCCGAGCCGTACCATGGCCGCGCCGGGCTGAATGGTGGCGCCGTGGCCCGCGCGGACAGCGTCCATCAGGAGAGAGAGTCCATCGATTTCGGTTACTACGTTTGGGGTGACTCGTATTCGCGCAAAGGCGGCGTCCAGAAGAGTACGCAAGCCGTGGCTGGGGCTGGGTAAGATAAGGGGCAGACTAGCGACCTCGGTCAAGCGGACCCGCGGGCCGGCAGGCATGCCGGGAAGGTGCTTGACGCCAATGACGAATAGTTTCTCATCCAACAGGGGCGTGATGCTCCATCTTCGCGCTGTATCGGCCCCAAACAGAATGGCCAGATCCAGCTGGCGGGCATTCAGCATCGCGGCGAGGTTTCCCGAAAGCGCTTCAACCAGTTGCAGACGCACTGCCGGATACCGCTCGGCCATGGCCTGAAGCAAGGGCACACCAAGTACTGAGGCCGTTGTAGATGACATGCCGATGTTGACGTGACCAGAGAGGCGCGCAGTTTGAGCGGCCCTGATCGCGTCATCGGCATGACGCAGGGTGAGTTGGGCCTGTTGCCAGAACGCCATGCCTGCATCGGTCGGCTGTACGCCGGTTGTCTTGCGCTGTAGTAGCCGCGTTGAGAGCTCTCCTTCCAGACGGCTAATCTGTTGGCTTAGCGCGGATGTCGCCAGCCCCATCTCAAGTGCAGCTCGTCCCATGCTTCCGAGCTCACATACTTTGACGAAATAACGAAGCTGACGCAGTTCCATGAGTGGAACTGTATACCGGAGCGAGCATAAACCAGCACGTACATGGCGATGTACTTGACGTTTCCGCTCTTTTGAGACTAATTAGGCGTTTACGTTGCCGCTTGCCACGTAAGAGTAACGCACGATGTCGTCGCGAAGCTTCCAGCCCTGACGGACCCAGAATTGACAGCCCATTTCATTTTCCGTGAACACGTCGATGTGCGACTTGTTAATGCCGAGGCGCTTCAGGGCGTCAATGCACTGATTAACCAACATGCGCCCAACTCCTTGTCGTCTGTAAGCTGGCAGAACGGCAAGATGCTGCAGGTAGCCTCGGCGGCCATCGTGGCCGCTCATGATGCAGCCTTTAAGCTTACCTGGGTCTGAGTCGTCGAGGGCGACGAAGCTCAGGCCTGGATTGCGCGTCAGGTAGCGCGCAGTGGCTTCGCGGGAGTCGGCATCGCGTAACGAGACGCCCGGCGTGTCGGACAGCAGTTTGATGACGGCATCGTAGTCGTCAATGCTCATGGCTCGAATAATGGTCATGGGAGTACGGTACAGCAGGAACTCACTAGGTTGAGTTCAGAAACGGTTCTAGGCTGAGGCACCCTCAGCGACGCAAACGTGCCGCCATGGCTTGCAGCAGAAGGCAGGCGAGTAGGCCGAGGGCTGTCGTCAGCCACAGCGCGCCACTGCTCCAGTGCACCACGGCCATGCCGAATAGCAAGGGTGCCGCAGCCTGTGCGACTCGAGCAGGCGCCATGATCCAGCCTTGGCGTTGGCCGTAGCCCGTAGCACCAAAAACGACGAGAGGAAGGGTGCCTTTGGCGATGGTCAAAATGCCGTTGCCCGCGCCATGCAGAAAAGCAAAAAGCCATGCGCTTGCCGGCCCAAGAATCATGAATCCGACAACACCCAGCGGGTGAGCGGCAGCGGCCATTCGGGCTGATAGCAGGGGTGAGATATGCCGCAGAATGCCGAACTCCAACAAACGCCCGGCAACCTGTGCCGGCCCCACCAGCATGGCAATGCCAAGCGCCGCAGTCGCGCTCAGGCCTTGGTCTTGCAGCAACGTGGGTAGGTGAGTGGCCATGGCCGTGCTGGTGAACCACACGATGGCAAACACAACTGCCATGGCCATTCCTATCCATGAAGGTACAGGCTGAGGCGCTTCAGCAACCTGAGAATGCGTGGGCGGAATACTGGTTGTTGGAATAACCTCTGGCGCCCTCCGCGGTAACCACCAATGCAACGGCGCGCCCAGCACCACATGCAGCGCCGCCCAGGCGAGGCATGTGCCACGCCAGCCCAAGGTTTCTATCCACCAGGCAGTAAGCGGCCAACCTACCGTGCTGGCAAAGCCAGCCACCAGAGTGATGCCAGTGATGGCATTGCGGGCATTGGCAGGATAGAGGCGCACCACGGTAGCAAAAGCTGCGTCGTACAAGCCGCTGCCCATCGCCAAGCCCAGTAGGGCCCAGGCTGCCCACAATTGGAATTCGTTCTGCACCAGGGCCAGGCCTGTCAAGCCACTGGCGAAGAGAACGTTGGTGACAATGAGCACCTTGCGACCACCGTGCTCATCGATCGCCCGCCCGGCCAGCGGACCAATCAGCGCCGAAATCAATAGTGCCAGCGTGAATGCGCCAAATACACTGGTTACCGGCAGCCCAAGTTCTGATGCCAGCGGCGCTGCCAGCAAGGCAGGCAGGTAGTACGACGAAGCCCACGCCAGAGTCTGAGTGGTGCCCAGACGGGCCACGACCTGTCTCTGGCTATTGGTACTCATGGTGTAAGTAGGCATTGATTAGGTGTGGTGAGTCTTTGCCTGCTTGGAACAGTAGCCTTTCACCAATTTGTCTGTGGTTTTCATGTAGGAGCGACTTTAGTCGCGAAAGCCCACGTCGCAGCTAATGCCGCTCCTACAACAGATACATTGGAAAAATTCGATGCGCAGTATTGAAGTTAGATCATCAGTTTCCGAATCCGGGCAGACGCTAAGTCAATCAGGCTGACCGTGACGATGATGATAAGCATCACCGCAGCGGTTTCAGCATACTGGAAGCCACGTATGATTTCCCATAACACGACGCCAATGCCGCCTGCGCCAACCATGCCCACCACCGAAGCTGAGCGTACGTTTGCTTCAAAGCGGTACAGCGTATAAGAAACCCAGAGGGGCATCACTTGCGGAATAACGCCATAGACGATTTCATGCAGGGCGGATGCGCCGGTCGATCGAATGCCTTCCACGGGTTGCGGATCGATCGCCTCTACCGCTTCGGAGAAAAGCTTGGCCAAAGTGCCTGACGTGTGGATCCAGAGAGCCAGGACACCGGCAAATGGTCCTAGGCCGACGGCCACCACGAAGAGCATGGCGAACACCATCTCGTTGATGGCGCGGAACGAATCGAGCAGACGTAGCACAGGCTGGTGGATCCACCACGGGGTGATGTTGGAGGATGCCAGCAGTCCTAGCGGAATGGCGGTCAGCACCGCCAGGGCTGTGCCCCATACAGCGATCTGCAGCGTGATGACCATTTCATGCACGTACATCTTCCAGTCCGCGAAGTTGGGAGGGAAGAACTCGCTCGCATAGGTGGCCATGTTGCCGGAGTCACGCAACAGTTCCATGGGGCGCATGTCGGCGCCCTCCCAGGATGCTGCCAAAATCAGGGCCACGGCGGCCCAGCCGATAAACCAGCCAAGGCTTCGGCGTGGCTGTGCTGCCTGTGCCAGCGAGGCCAGGGTGGGGGTGGTCGTGGTAGTGGTCATTTTGCTTTCCAGGTGTGACAAGGCCCGCCGTGTGACGGGCGGGCCCAGATGCGCAGCCTCTTACTGCAGGGCAGCCAATTGCTTGTCAATCTCCGCCAGCTTGGCGGTCTTGTCCGCTACGCTCAAGGTGGTGTCAGCTTCGATTTTGGTGCGCTTGCCAAACAGATCAAGCTCACGAATGGGGATCAATTGAGCGTTGGACGACGGCTTGAAGCCCGAAAGCTTCGAAAGCTTCATCACGACTTCTTTTTCGCGCGCATCGGTCTTGGCGTAGTTGTAGAAGAAGTTCTTGATCTTCTCCTTGGCTGCAGCAGGCAATTCCTTGTGGATGACCAGTGGGACCAGCGGAATCAGGGGCGACGTCCAGATGACGCGGATGTCCTTGAACTTCTCTGGCTGGCGCTCTTGAATTTTGCCCAGGTTTTCGCTGTTGTTGGTGGCGACGTCAACCTGCTTGTTGGCCACGGCCAGAGCATTGGTTTCGTGGTTGGCGTTGCGAGAAACCTTGAAGTGAGCCTTGGGGTCAATCTTGTTCTTGGCGAACACATAGAAGCCCGGCACCAGGAAACCCGAGGTCGAGTTGGGGTCGCCGTTGCTGAACGTCAATGACTTGCCGTTCTTGAGCACGTCGTCCAGGGACTTCAGCGCACTGTCTTTGTGGACGATCAGGTGAGAGTAGTAGCCTTGCGTGCCGTCGGCATTGACCATCTGGGCGAAGACTTCGCCGTTGGCACGGTCCACGGCTTCCATGGCAGATTTGTTGCCGAACCATGCGACCTGAACTTTGTTGAAGCGCATACCTTCGATCACACCAGCATAGTCGGGGGCAAAGAATGCCTTGACTTTCAGGCCGGTCTGCTTGGCCATGTCGTCCAGCAGTGGCTGCCAGTCGGATTTCAGGTTCTGTGACGACTCAGTGGAAATAATGCCGAAGTTGATTTCCTGGGCGTGGACAACCGTCGCCATGGTGAGGCCGAGTGTCACGGCCAGTAGAGTTTTCTTGAACACGGTTCAATCCTTGCGAAAGGTTAATTAGGGAAAAATTGGCGTTCAGGCTGCCTGGGCCAAGGGCATGGGCATGGGCCATGCAACGACAGCCGGGGCAGGCGCTGGTTGGGCAGGTTCGTGCAGCGTGCTGCTACCGTTCAAAATTTCGTCGGCCTGCATGCCGTAGAGATTGCGGAGCAGGGCAGGTGTAAGCTCGCTCGAAGGGCCGTCGTAGACCACTCGCCCCTGATGCAAGGCGATTACCCGGGGGCAGTAGCGCATCGCCATGTCCACCTGGTGGAGCGAAACCACTACCGTGCTGCCGTCTTCGCGGTTGATGCGGGAGAGGATCTCCATCACATTTCTTGATGATTCCGGGTCGAGTGAGGCGATGGGTTCATCGGCGAGCACCACCTTGGCACCTTGCACCAGCGTGCGGGCGATGGCGGCACGCTGCTGTTGGCCGCCGGAAAGGGTTGATGCGCGCTGGGCGTGGCACTCTGCGATGCCGACTCTCCCCAGTGCCTCGATGGCCGCAGTCCGCTCCTGGGCGGTGAACATACGTGTCCAACTGCGCCACCAGGGCATGGCGTGGAGGCGGCCTACCAGGACGTTGATCAACACCGGCAGTCGATCCACGAGGTTGAACTGCTGGAAGACGAATCCGACCTCTGAGCGAATGTGGCGCACATCCTGTTGAATGCGGCCATCTCGCTGCACGCAGCGACCGCTCACTTCAATCATCGACCCTGGCGTGGCATCGCCTGTCATCAGTCCAGCGACATGGCGCAGCAGAGTGGATTTGCCTGACCCCGACGCTCCGATCAGGGCCACCATTTCGCCCTGACCGATCTCAAGGTTGATATTGTTGAGCGCAAGCTTGCCACCTGCAAAGCGTTTGCTAAGGTTATGAACGCGCAATGCTTTGGTCATTGAGTTGCTCCGGAAAGTTATCTAGACAACCTCGAGTGTTAGCTTTTTGCGTGACAACTGTTTGAAGGTTTTGGGAAGGTTTCGTGGCGCGGCGCGTACAGATGCAGGAACGACCTGAGATCTGAAAAATCTGCTAGCCTCTCAGCAATGGTTTGATGATCCCAGTCCCACCATGCTGTGGCGGTCAGGGCTTCCGCGATGTCACGCGGAAACCGCATGCGCAGCACACGCGCCGGTGCGCCGGCTACGATGGCGTAGGGGGCACATCGCGGGTGACGACCGAGTTGCTGCCTACCACCGCGCCGTCTCCTATGCGCACGCCAGGCATGATGACCACGCCATGACCTATCCAGGTGTCATGCCCGATCTGAACACGCTGGCGTTTCCGCCATCCGAAGAAAGCTTCATCGTCTCCATCGGCCAGTCCGTAACGGGAGAGCCGATAGGTGAAGTGATGCAGACTCGGACGGTCCATTGGATGGAAGCCCGGGTTGATCCGAACCATGGCAGCGATGTTGGAAAACTTGCCAATGTCGGTATCGGTGAGCTCGGAGCCACGGCAGATGTAGCTGTAGTCGTCCAGCGTGCTGTCGCTCATGATCACGTGCTCGCCGACTTCTGTGTACTGACCGAAGCTACTCCTCTGAACCACAGCCGTGGGGTGAATCGTCGGGGCCACGGTCAGGCAAGGTGCCGCCTGAGCGTTGTGGGCAGTTACGTACGTCCAGCGGTCGGACGCGTTGCCTAGCCCGCATTCGTTGGTTTCGCTCATGCTTGCACTCGAGTCAGATCACGCGCCGGCCGTCGCGCCAAACGGCCCGAACTACGGCATGGTGATGTCCATCGGCTACCTCTACCACGCGTACCTGAACGAGATCGGCACGCAGACCCACGGCGAGCTCACCGCGATCATGCAGATTAACCGCGCGCGCCGGGTTTCGGGTGACGGTGGCCACGGCCTGGGGCAATGTCATGTGGCCGTCGTCTACCAGCCGAAGTGCAGCAGTGAGAAGGCTGCCTGGAACGTAGTCGCTGGATAGTATGTCCAGCAGTCCCAGGCTGGCCAGATGCGATGCAGCGACGTTGCCGGAGTGTGAGCCTCCACGCACCACATTCGGCCCACCCATGACGGTGGCCATGCCGTGCTCACGCGCTGCGCGAGCTGCCAGCTCCGTGGTCGGAAACTCGCAAACGGTCACGCCTTCTGCTTGGGCCTGAAGAACCTGCGCGAGCGTCGTGTCGTCATGGCTGGCCAAGGCGATTCCGCGGTCTTTTACGTAGTCAACAAAATGCTGGCGATGCGGGTTGGCATAGCGCTGCTGCATTTCCTCAGCTTCCGCGACCTTGCGTTGAAATTTCTCTTCGCTCCAGCCTTTCTTGCCGGTGTAGTACACACGGGCATGCTCAATGTTTTCCCACTGCCGCTGGCCGGGCGTGTGGTCCATGAGCGAAATCAATCGAACGAGCGGATGATCTACAAACGGTTGGAACAGGTCGATGGTGTTCGGTGCCGGCAGTTCGCAGCGTATGTGCAGCAAATGATCGGCCCTCAACAGGTCGTGACGCCTGCAGTTGCTGAGTGTGGTTACCACGGCGTCCCAGGCGGTTCCGCGCAGTGACTCGGTATCGGCTTCACCCACGCCGAGAGCGTCGAACACTGTAGTGATGCCTGCTGCCGCAATCTCGGCGTCATGTGCCAGCAGGGCAGGCAGCTCAGCCCATTGCACCTTTGGGCGCGGCATCAGGTGTCTCTCAAAATTGTCAGTATGGATCTCCACCAATCCTGGCAGTAGCAGATCACCTTCAAGGTCTACTGCGCCCGCGGGCACATTGGTTCCACTGTCCAGTGCAGCAACGCGGCCTTGGCGAACCTGCAGGGAGCCGGTGATCACCTCATCGGCCAACACCAGCCTGGCATTCGCAAGGATTAACTCGTTCATCGCTGCGGCTGCCTCGATGGTGGCTTGTGGAATATCGCGCGGGGCGTTCATGCGGGCTCTCCTACGGGGTGCTGTATGGAAGGGGTTGGCGCCCGCTTGCGGAAGCTGGCAACAGGTACGCGACGGGTGGCTACGGCTTCTGCCACTCCGGCGTCATGAAAGATGCCCAACAAAGCCGCTCCGCGCTCACGAGCCTCATGAATCAATTCGATCACGGTCTGGGTATTCGCTTTGTCCAGCGAAGCGGTGGGCTCGTCTAGCAACAGCAGCGGACGAGGCTTGATCATGCTGCGCGCGATGTTGATGCGCTGCTGCTCACCGCCGGAGAAGGTGGCTGGCGGCAGGCCCCAAAGGCGCTCAGGAATGCGCAGCCGGCTCAGCCAGTGGCGAGCCTGCTCTCTTGCTGCCTCGCGAGCCAACGCCAGAGCCTGCGCGTCGCCGGTGGAGTCTTCAGTCAAGGGTTCAGCGACGACGTCGAGCGCCGAAACCCTGGGAATGACCCGAAGGAACTGGCTCACGTAGCCGATGGTGTGGCGTCGCAGGTCAACGAGCTCGCGAGCGCTGGCGCTGCTTAGGTTCACCGAATCACCGCTGGCCGAGCGTACCCAGATATCGCCAGCAGTGGGGCTATAGTTGGCGTAGACGAGCTTGAGCAACGTACTTTTGCCCATGCCAGAGGGGCCTTCGAGTACGACACACTCGCCGCCATCAACGTCAAGGTCTGCGTGGTCCAGCACGGGTAGTTCGGCTCCGTGTTGATGGTGCATCACAAAGCGCTTGGCGACCCCTCGCACCGACAAAATGGGGGTGGAAACCAGAGGTTTTTTTTCGTGTGTCATGGCTGCAATACCGAAGAAACCAGCAGTTGGGTGTAGGCGTGCTGAGGGTCGTCCAGCACCTGGTCGGTCAAGCCCGATTCGACGACGCGACCTCTTTGCATGACCACCATGCGATGGGCGAGCAGCCGGGCGACAGCCAGGTCGTGGGTGACAATGACCACAGCCAGTTGAAGCTCGCGTGTGAGCTGGCGCAGAAGGTCCAGCAATCGTGCTTGAACCGAAACGTCAAGCCCGGAGGTGGGCTCGTCCATGAACATGAGGCGAGGGCGCGTTACGAGGTTGCGGGCGATCTGCAGACGCTGGCGCATGCCGCCTGAAAATGTGCGTGGCGTGTCGTCGATGCGAACGGCATCAATCTCAACACGTTGCAGCCATTCCGAGGCTGTTGTCCGCAACTGGCCGTAATGACGCTCGCCCAAACCCATCAGGCGTTCGCCCACATTGGCCCCGGCAGATACATCCATGCGCAGTCCGTCGGCCGGGTTCTGGTGCACGAAGCCCCAGTCGGTACGTGCGAGCAGGCGCTGTTGGGCTTGGCTCATGGCATGTACATCTTGAACCGAGCCGTCACGCATCAGATATTGAACAGAGCCAGCATCTGGTTGCACCCGGGCAGCTATCGTGTTGAGTAGCGTGCTCTTGCCTGAGCCTGATTCACCGACCACGGCAAGCACTTCGCCGGGCCACAGGTCAAAAGAGGCTTCATGCAAGGCTGTAAATTCGCCGTAGCGTTTGGCCACGCCGCGCACGCGCAGCAAGGGGAAAGTGGTAGGTCGCGCATCATTTGGATTGAGGGTCGATCACAAAGCTGTATCCGTGAAGTTCGAATCCAAGGGATTCGTAGAACGCGTGTGCGCGTTCGCGCCGCCGATTGGACGAAAGCGCCAGCTTGTAGCAACCGGCCTCACGGGCCTCGGCTTTGGCGTGTTCCATCATCTGGCGCCCGATGCCTTGGCTCCGGCAACTGACGTCAACGACAACGTCTTCGACAATGGCCGAAGGCGTGCCCCTGTGCGCAAGGTTGTGCATTACCAGCAGTGCATAGCTGCCCAGCAATTTTTCGGGGGCCGCATCGCTCACGGCCACGAAAAGTCTGTAGTTTGGGTACCGGGCGAACTCTGCGAGAATTTCCCGCGCTTTATCAAGCTCGAGTGCCTGCCGGTCGTCGAGGCCGGGCTGGGCATAAAGCGCCAGCACCTGAGGCAGGTCGTCGTCGCATGCCTGGCGAATGATCAGGTTCACGGCTGTTCTCCTGAATCGCGCTGTTCGGTCTGCACAGACTGACGTTCCTGGCAGTAATCCGAATCCGAACACACGTGCATGCGGGTTCCCTGATCATCGGTGATTACCTCGTCGAGGAAACTGTCGCTCGCGCCACATAGTGCGCAGACAGCGTCCCACTTTTGTACCTCGAACGGGTGGTCTTCGAAGCCCAGGCTCTCTACCTTGGTGTACGGTGGAACCGCGTAGATGCGCTTTTCCCTACCCGCGCCAAAAAGCTGCAGCGCCGGGTTCATGTGCATCTTCGGGTTGTCGAACTTCGGAATGGGCGAAGGCGCCATCAGATAGCGGTCGTTCACCATCACCGGGTAGTCATACGTCGTGGCGATGTGACCGTATCGGGATATGTCCTCGTACAACTTCACATGCATCAGCCCGTACTCAGCGAGTGCATGCAAGGTGCGGGTTTCTGTTTCCCTGGGCTCCAGACGCTGCAAAGGCTCCGGCATGGGTACCTGATAGACGATGATCTGACCTTCGCGAAGCGGCGTTTCCGGAATGCGGTGTCGTGTCTGGATGATGGTCGCCTCATGGGTACGCGTCGTTACCGGCACACCCGTGGTGCGCTGGAAGAATCGGCGAATGTTCACCGCATTGACGGTGTCGTCAGACCCCTGGTCAATCACTTTGAGGGTGTCATCAGTCCCGATCACTGCGGCTGTGACCTGGATGCCTCCTGTTCCCCAGCCATACGGCAGAGGCATTTCGCGCGAGCCGAAAGGCACTTGATACCCAGGAACCGCCACCGCCTTGAGAATGGCACGCCGGATCATGCGCTTGGTGCGCTCGTCCAGGTACGCAAAGTTGACCTCCGGAGCAAGTACGGAGGGGGCGTTGGCCGTGTCGGGCGCCATCAGGCCATGGTCGATAGGGGCGTTCATGCTAGCTCCTTCTGGTTATCTGCAGTGCTGCTTTCCGCTTGGGCGCGCATGCGGCGCACCAGCTCCAGCTCCGCCTGAAAGTCCACGTAATGCGGCAGCTTCAAGTGCTGGACAAAGCCCGATGCTTCCAGGCTGTCGCTATGCGAAAGCACGAACTCCTGTTGCTGGGCGGGCGACTCAACTGGTTCTCCCAGTTCGGGAGCGCGTAGCGCGCGATCCACCAGGCTCATGGCCATGGCTTTCCGCTCGCTGTGACCAAATGCCAGTCCGTAACCTCGGGTGAATTGAGGTGGTTCCGTCTTGCTTCCCGCGAACTGGTTCACCATCTCGCATTCGGTCAGCTCGATGTCGCCAATGGAAATGGGAAAGTCCAGTTCCTCTGGGGCCAAATCCAGAGCCAAGGTGCCAAGCCTGATTTCGCCGACGAAGGGGTGCGTGTGCGAGTAGCCGCGTTGTGTCGAATAGGCCATGGCCAACAGGAAGCCCTCGTCGCCACGCGCCAGGTTTTGCAACCGAGTCGCCCGATCCGCTGGAAAGCGCAGAGGTTCGCGCGTCAGATCCTTTGGTGCCGGGTCGCCCTCGGGCACTGGGTGGGTTTCGATCAGGCCTTCCTGGTTCAGAAGGTCCACCCCGCGCGGAGCAGCTACTGGAGGGGCGGATGGTGGCAGTTCCTGGCGCAGCCCTGTCTGGATGTTTGCCATGAGCGTGAAGTCCAGGAGCCGCTGCGTGTAGTCGTAGGTCGGTCCCAGAATCTGGCCGCCAGGCAAGTCCTTGAATGTGGCTGAAACGCGGCGTGTGACGACCATTTTTTCTGTGCGAAGCGGGCAGGTTTCACCCAGTCTTCGCAGCGTGGCGCGGTAGGCGCGCAGCAGGAAAATCGCTTCAACCAGGTCGCCGCATGCTTGTTTGATAGCGAGCGCGGCTAGATCCGGGTCGTAAACCGAACCCTCTGTCATGACGCGGTCTACGGCCAGCTTCATTTGCTGGCGGATCTGCGCAATCTCCAGTTCGGGTATGGCTTCATCGCCGCGCCTTTGTTGTGCCAGCAGGCGGTAGCTATTGAGAATGGCGGTCTCTCCGCCTTTGACTGCTACATACATTTTCAGGCCTCCACAGTATCGTTGCGACGCAGCCGAGTGCTGCGCGGCAAGCCCATCAGCTGGGTGGCGGTACACAGTAAAACGTCGACCCCCCGCGGAAAGCTGGCGTGGTTGGCTTGCCAGTGCGTTTCGAAGTCCTGCGGCAATCCGTTGGCTGCCAAGGCAAGCGCACCCTCAATACCGGGGCCCGAGATCGTCCATGCGGGAAGTCCATCGTTTTTCACGAAGCTGCTCACTTCCATGACGCAAGTGGCGGATTGATCGGGGTAGTCATCGCTGCCTGCATTCAGGTCGGCTAGCGCAGGCCATTCGTCGCCCGTTGCCAACCACAAAAAGCGCGCTTGCGCAGGATCTTCAACGCATCGGCAGCCCGTGTGAAAGCGCAGCCACGCCTGTGCAGCCGAGTCCCTCAGTGAGGCGGAAAGCCAGAGGGTGCAGTCGCTGTCGAGAAGCGCCAGCAACATTAGGGCGGCGGCTCCGTGTCCGCGCTCTGGCAGTTGTGCCAAGGTCGGCACATCCACTGCACGACCAGGCATTGACAAGGCTTGCAGTGCATGGCGAAAAACCGCCTGGCTGCCCGTGACCGGATCGTCGAAACCCGGCACGACGTTTTGCAGGTCTTCCCGCTTCATGCGTCTTCCTCCTCATTGTCACCATTGCCTGACTCGCGGGCCACGGTAAAAAAATCGACCTTGGTTGATTGCACTTGCGCCTGTTTCCGAGCAGCCTGCAGCACGAGGTGTTCGCGAACAGGCGTCAGCAAGGTTTCCTCTAGCGCAGCGTGATGAGATTCGCGTTGCAGCAGCGAGTCGGCCAGTGCAGCCAGTTCCGCGTGGCGGTGGTGTCGGCCAAGTACGTACCCCACCCCTACAGGAGAAGGCATGGCCTCGGGCCCGAGGCTTCGCAACGCGCAGCGCGTGACCGTGACCTCTCCCAGGTTGAAGCGCGCTCCCGTGCCGCCCGCACGGCCCTGCACCATGTAGAGTCCTGTCTCGGGCCGTCTGAGCCACTCTGTACTGCGGCCTCTTTCGTAAGGAAGCAATGCCTGCTCCAGCAGGGGAAGGGGGGCCCGGGCCAGCAAGGCCATCCAATCGGCCCTGGCGGTCGCCCGTTGGGGCTCTGGGGTGTCAAACGCGTGAAACATCTTGCGGCTATCCTTTGACTTGTGTAGACAACTTTGCAATACCTCCAGCATAGGCATTGCTTGTGTAGCTTTCATGACAAGAACGATCACTCCAGACCTTTCAACACTTCTACTGCCCGACCCCGGCCATCGTTTCTGGATGCGCATAGCGCATGAAATTGCCGATGCCATCGGCCGTGGCATTTATTCGCCCGGTGACCGCTTGCCTTCAGAAAACTCCTTGGCCGAGCAGTACGGAGTTAATCGCCACACCATCAGGCGTTCGCTGTCGACATTGAGTCAACTGGGCCTAGTCCGATCCACCCAAGGCAGCGGCACCTATGTTGAGGATTTCGCAGTCGACCTTGTGCTGGGCAAGCGCACGCGCCATCGGCAAAACCTGGATCAGGCGGGCCTCAAGGGAGGCATGCGTGTGCTCGAATCTTCTACCGAGGAGGCGGACTTCAGCGTGGCCGAGGCGCTTAAGCTGAAGGCCGGGCATCGGGTGCTGCATCTGGTGGTTCTGGGTGAAGGCGGCGGCCAGCCGCTGCATGTCAGCGACCGCTATTTCCCACTGCCACGTTTTGCCGGGCTGGAAGCTCATCTTCAGGAAACGGGGTCCATTACGCAGGCATTCGGCCGATTTGGGGTCGCCGACTACACCCGCTTGCAAAGCCGAATCTCTGCACGTTTGCCCAGCGCGGAAGTAGCACAACACCTGAGGCAGGCGCCAACCCGGCCTGCGCTTCAGGTTTCCAGTGTCAACATCGATGCCAAGAGGCAGCCTATTGAATACGCGCGCACCTGGTTCGCCGGGGATCGGGTAACGCTGACTGTGGATCACGAACATGGTGAATAACATGCATGTTCCTCACCGCGTTGCTCTTTACTATGCGCCGGCCGTCGAGTCAGCTTGGTGGCGGGCCGGTAGTTCATGGCTGGGGCGCTGTGCCGCCACTGGCCTTTCAATCACGCAGCCTCAGGTTGAGGGCTGCACGTCCGAATCCTTTGAAAGGCTGACCTCAGATCCTCGCCGTTACGGATGGCACGGCACCCTGAGAGCGCCGTTTCGACTGGCCGAGGGAAAATCACTGGAGGATGTACGTGCGGCAACGCGCCTGTTGTGTGCCGAACGTAAGGGCTTTGAACTTGCCCCACTGCAAGTGAGCCGCTTGGGTGGCTTTCTGGCACTCAGGCCCTCCCAGTCTCAACCCGAACTTGACCGCCTCGCCAGCGATTGTGTGCGTCAGATGCACCGTCTGGCAGCACCTTTGAGCGAGGACGAGATAGCCCGCAGACGCCGAGCGGCGCTGTCTGCTGAACAGAAAGAGCTTCTGCAAACCTGGGGCTACCCATATGTGTTCGGGCAGTTCCGATTCCATCTTTCACTGACCGGGCCCCTTCAGGACTTGCCCGAAGACACGCAGGCACTTCTGATCGAAAAGGCTAATGCTCATTTCCACGAGTTGCCCGCCTGCCGCGTTGACCGTGTTTCCTTGTTCGTGGAGCCAGCGCCGGGGGCTCACTTTCGCTTGCTTGAGCAGATTGAATTTTCTTATGAGTGATCGTTTGGTCTATGTCATCGGCCCTTCGGGTGCCGGCAAGGACAGCGTGTTGCAAGGGCTGCGTCAAGTGTGGCCCGCAGCAGCACCGGCTCACTGGGCGCGCCGCAGCATCACCCGTCCGGCTACATCCGGCGGGGAACATCACGAGGCGCTCGAAGATTCAAGCTTCGAGCAGCAGCGTCAGGCCAACGCTTTTGCCATGCATTGGAAGGCCAACGGCCTGTCCTACGGAATTCGACACAGCGAACTCCAGCCCCTGGATTTCGGCCATTGGGTTTTTGTGAATGGTTCGCGTAGCTGGTTGCCAGAGTTGCTGGCTCGTTGGCCCGAGGCGACCGTGGTGCATATTGGTGCGGCCCCAGCGGTGCTGGCCCAACGCCTCAGCGCGCGCGGGCGTGAAACTGCGGAAAGCGTAGCAGCGCGTCTGGGGCGGCAGGTGCATTTGGATCTACCTGTAGACAGCATTCGCATCGACAACAACGGAGTCCTCGAAACTGCTGTGGCCGAGTTGCAGCAAGCTCTTCGCGATCGAAGTGCCGACGCCATGCTAAGCGAGTAGTTGCTACGCGTGCCATATGCATGTTCATGCGGGCGCATTTGATTAGTTGAAGAATTATGGTTATTGTGTGAACCGCGAACGCGTGCGGATGGCTGATTGCGAAGAAGCTGCTCCGGCTGCGCTGCGAAAGTCAGGTGGTGGGCCTGTCTCGACTGCCACTCATATGCTCTGAGACAACAATCAAAAGAGGGGGCAGGTATGAACTGGTTTCTTATAGCGTTAAAAAAGTACGCTACCTTCTCAGGCCGCGCCCAGCGCGCTGAGTATTGGTACTTCGTCCTTTTCTATATTCTCATACTCTTTGGCTTGACCCTCATTGACAGCATCACTGGCTCGTACAGCGCTGAATCGGGAATGGGGTTGCTTGGAGGCATCTTTACGTTGTTGTTGCTGATCCCGTCCATAGCAGTCGGCGCGAGGCGGTTGCACGACACAGGGCGAAGCGGTTGGTGGCTGCTCATTGCCTTGATTCCATTGGTCGGCGCTATCGTGTTACTTGTGTTCACTGTGCAAGACAGTACACCCGGTGAGAATCAATACGGTCCCAATCCAAAAGGACTTTCCTCTTGAACTTGTCGTGCCGTTAACTTAAGGATGCCCTGCATAACTCCCTGCGGTCTGTGGCAGCACGGTCTCGGGCGATCCGCTGCGTTGCTTTTCTTGCCAATAGCTGGGCTATTGGCTGCAAAAAGACGCCTTGCGCCTCATCCCGATCCGCACTACCACCGACTCGCGAGGGTTATGCAGGGCATCCTTAACGTCGTTTCGGCTCTCACAGCCGTAGCCACGTATTCGCTTGGCTGTACCCGGCAGTAGGCAGCACGTGGTCAAGCCTGCCTCTGACCACGCTGCTCAATCTCAAAGACCCAGGCGCTTGATCGTCGCTTCTTTGCTTTGACTGTCTTCGCGCAGTTTTCGGGCGAAGTCTTCCGCAGGCAGGTAGTCGACCACTTGGCCCGCCTTGGCGGCCCATTCCAAGTACGCAGGGGACTTCGCGGCGCGTTCGCAGCTTGACTGCAGTTTCTGCAGCACTTCCGTCGGCGTTTTCGCAGGAGCCAGCACGCCGCCAAAGCTCAACTGAACCACGGGGACGCCAGCTTCCTTCAGGGTAGGCACCGAAGCGAAGCCCGGATGCCTGCGGTCTGAGTAAACCGCAATCAGTCGGAGCGTGCCGGCTTGAATCTGGCTGGCAACGGAACTGGCCAGCACAGCACCAAAACCTAATCGTCCACCCAGAAGATCCTGCATCATGGGGCCGTCACCCTTGTAGGCGACATGGTTGAGCCTCACGTTGGCAGCAGCTTCGATGTCTGCAGTCCCAAGGTGCGGTATGGACCCAATGCCAGACGTTCCGTAGCTTACAGAATCAGGCTCGGCGCGCGCCTTGGCGATAACGTCTGACAACGTTTTGTAGGGTGAGTTCGACAGAACCGCGATCGCAAAAATATTGTCAAAAACCTGACAAACCGGAGTGAATGATTCAAGGTTGTACTTGATGCTCTTGACTCGGTGGGGCTGACTTGTGAGGGACACTGCCGGGGTAAATGCGAGTGTTTGCCCGTCGGCTTTCGCGCCAGCCAGTCCTGCAAGTCCAATAGCACCCGCTGCCCCGTCACGGTTTACTACCGCAACGGGCGTATTCAGGATCTCGGAAAACGCTTTACTGAAAGCTCGTGCGTTCTGATCAAGTCCACCTCCGGCGGCAAACGGCACGATCATCTCGACCGGTCCTTGGGGGAAATTGGTCGTCGCCTGGGACGCTGAAGCAATGCACAGCACTATTCCAGCCAGCGTCAGATGGTAGACGGAGCGTGCTGTTGTGGGGTTGCCAACACAATTTGGCTGGGGTCTTTCAATCTTCTTGGTGTAGGTCATGATCTTGTCTCCGTGGATTGAGCGGTCTGTGAGAGCCACAGACCGCAGGAAGTTATGCGGAGCATCCCCCGCGTTGTGCTGGGGGAGTCAGGCTTCGTCTGCAATCGGGTTGCGGAGCACGCCTACGCGGTCAATTTCTATCTCGACCACGTCGCCAGGCTTCATCCATACGGCAGGCTTGCGACGCGCACCCACTCCACCGGGGGTGCCTGTCACGATCACGTCACCAGGTTGCAGCGGAGCGACTTGGGACACATAGGCGATCTGGCGTGCAATGCTGTGGATCATCATGTCCGTGGTTGCACGCTGCATTTCCTGACCGTTCAGCCGGGTAATCAGTGTCATGGTGGTGCCGAAAGGAATTTCGTCAGCGGTAACCATCCAGGGGCCAAAGCCGCCTGTTTTCCAGAAATTTTTTCCGGGTTCCCACTGAGAGGTGTGTCTTTGCCAGTCGCGAATGGTGCCGTCGTTGTAGCACGCGTAGCCGGCAATGTGCTCGGCGACGTCTTCCTCGCGAATACGCCGGCCACCTTTGCCGATGATCACCGCAATCTCGGCTTCGTAGTCCAGTTGAGTGGATTCGGGCGGACGAATGATGGGCTCACCGTGAGCAACCTGAGAGTCAGCGAAACGCAAGAAGAATGTGGGTTGCTCCGTGACTTCACGGTTGGTTTCCTGAACGTGCTCATGGTAGTTGAGTCCGCAGCACCAAATTTTCCCGGGATCTGGAATGACAGGTAGGAGCGTGACTTCGGAAAGCGCGAAGTCTGGTTCCTGCGTAGCCACAATCGCGCTCGCTTCGGCAATTGCTCCGCCTGCAAGCAGCGCTTTGAGGTCTGCGTAGCGGTCTCCAAATCTGGAGCCTAGATCAATGATGCCGTCGCCTTTCACGGCGCCGAAACCGGGACGATTCTCCCGTGTGAAGCTGACCAATTTCATGGGTGATTTCCTGTTGAAGTGGCGCAATCATATCTACAAATCACAAAAATATCCATAAAAGAGAAAAATATCGATATTAATTTCGAAGATGGATAGAATCGATGCATCGTCCCCAAGCCTCGTCACGCGCCATGTTGGAGCGGAGGTGGGACTTACGGAGTTGCTTGCCATGCGCCAAGGGTTTTCATTCAGTCATTTCGGAATGTTCGTGCACGACATCTCGGCGCTCGAGTCCTTCTACACGGGCCTGCTGGATTTCACCGTGACAGATCGAGGTCAGTTGCCCGGACCCCAGGGCCCACGAGATCTGGTATTTCTTAGTCGAAATCCAGATGAGCATCATCAGCTCGTACTCATTTCCGGCAGGCCGAAGGAGCTCGAATTCAATCCCATCAATCAGATTTCACTCAAGGCAGACAGTCTCGAGACGCTGTGTCTGATGTATCGGACGCTCAAGTCCAAAGGGCTGCAGAATGTGAGTCCCATCACGCATGGAAACGCTGTGTCCATCTATGTGCCAGACCCGGAGGGCAACCGACTGGAGTTGTACTTTGATCTTCCCTGGTATGTGTCTCAACCTATGGCCGTTCCAGTCGATCTGGAGGACGGTGCCACGTTGATGAAGAGACTGGAAGAGCATGCTCGTGAACTCCCCGGTTTCCGACCCAGGTCTCAGTGGCGCGAAGAAATGGCTAAGAAAATGGGCGTGGACTCGGTAAAGTCTAGTTTATGACTGGAAAGATCCGTTTCCTTGAGCCAGCTTTTGAACATGCCGCCATCATCTGAAAATTCACGCGTTGCAGCCCATGATGAGGTGCCCCGCAGTCTCACAAGTCTGGCTTTCGACCGCCTGCGTACCGACATTCTTGCCGGCGACCTTCGGCCCAGGGAGAAGCTGCGAGTGCAGCAATTGGCTATCCGTTACGAAGTGGGCGCCACCGCAATACGTGAGGCGCTTTCGCGTCTTGTGACTGAGAGTCTGGTCACTTCAGAAGACCAGCGGGGTTTTAACGTGGCAGATGTTTCGCCGCAGGAGCTTCTGGATCTGACGCGCACGAGAATCTGGGTGGAGCAGACAGCATTAAAGGCCTCCATAGAGCAGGGCGATCTGGAGTGGGAGACGACCGTATTGGCGAGTCTGCATCGCTTGTCTCGCATGGCGTCTTCTCGAACGAATGCGGCGGCGGCATTGGCCTGGCGCCAGGCTCATCGGCAATTCCATTTTTCCTTGATCCAGGGATGTGAATCGCCCTGGACCATGAAGCTTTGCTCAATGCTGTATGACCAAACGGAACGTTACCGGAACCTGTCTGCGAAAGTGCCAGATGCAGCGCAAAGAGATGTCATGAAGGAGCACCGTGAAATTGCAGATGCTGCATTGGCACGCGATTCAGTGGCAGCGTGCACATTGCTGGCGGGGCACTTCGAACACACCACCAAACTAATTCTGGCTGAAACAGACTCAGCCGGAAAGTCCTGAAGCAGCCATGGTTCCTGGGTGCGCATCCTCAAGGATGCCCGGCATAACTCCCTGCGGTCGATTGCAGCACGGCCTCGGGCGATCCGCTGCGTTGCTTTTCTTGCCAATAGCTGGGCTATTGGCTGCAAAAAGACGCCTTGCGCCTCATCCCGATCCGCACTACCACCGACTCGCGAGGGTTATGCAGGGCATCCTTAAGTCTCGCCTAAGCATTCTTCTCCATATTCGGTGTGTCCGTTCTTCAACGGGACGTTTGAATCAATGGAAAGGACTAAGGCATGAACACGATCGAACTGAAATCCAAAAAGTTGGTAGCAGCGTTGCTCGCGGCGGGTGTGCTGGGTGGAGTTGGGGCCACAGCAGTGGAGCGCATGAACTCGAAAGCCCAGGCGCAACAACACCCTGCGGTTGCTGCCGTCGCGGGTGCACCCTCTCCCGGAGGCTTGGCCACGCAGACGTTGCCCAGCTTTGCGGCCATTACAGCGAGCAACGGACCAGCGGTGGTCAATATCAGCACCGTCGGCGCGCAGCAGGTCTCAAATGACGATGGGGACCAAAGCGGAGGGGGCCAGAGAGGCAGCATGGATGAATGGTTGCGCCAGTTCGGCTTCCCCCAGGCTTCTTCGGTCAGTTGCCGGAGCAAGGAGGCGGTGCGCAACAGATGCCTACGCGCGGGCAGGGCTCTGGGTTCATCATCGGTGCGGACGGACTCATCATGACCAATGCCCACGTCGTGCGAGGCGCCAAGGAAGTCATGGTCAAGCTGACTGATCGCCGAGAGTTCAAGGCCAAGGTTCTCGGCGCGGATGCCAAGACAGATGTTGCCGTGCTGAAGATTGACGCGCATGGCCTACCCACTGTGCCACTCGGCACAAGCAAGAGTCTGCGTGTGGGAGATTGGGTGCTGGCAATCGGCGCGCCATTCGGATTCGAGAACAGTGTGACGGCTGGCGTGGTGAGTGCGAAAGGGCGTTCGTTGCCTGACGACAGTGCCGTGCCCTTCATCCAGACGGACGTTGCGGTAAATCCAGGCAACTCTGGCGGCCCCCTGTTCAACGCCGCAGGCGAAGTGGTGGGTATCAACTCGCAAATCTACAGCCGGTCAGGCGGATATCAAGGGCTTTCGTTCGCCATTCCGATTGAGTTGGCGGCACGAGTCAAGGATCAAATCGTGGCGACCGGCAAGGTCGAACATGCGCGCCTGGGCGTGGCGGTCCAAGAGGTGAATCAGGCCTTCGCCGATTCGTTCAAGCTACCCAAGCCGGAAGGTGCGCTGATTGCCCGCGTGGAAAAAGACAGCGCCGCGGATAGAGCCGGACTGAAGGCCGGCGATGTCATTCTGCGGGCCAATGATCATCCCATCGTCGCTTCTGGCGATCTGCCTTCCCAGATAGGCATGGCCCAACCGGGAGACACGCTGACACTGGATATATGGCGTGCCGGAAAATCTGAGCGGTTGACGGCCCTTTTGAGCGGTAGTGAAGACAAGACCAAGCAGGTTGCCGAAATCAGTACGTCCGAGAAAGGCCGGTTGGGCTTGTCGCTGCGCCCGTTGGCGCCCCAGGAGCAGCACGATCGGCGCGCGCAAGGTGGGTTGCTGATCGAGCAGGCGAGCGGCCCGGCCGCCGTGGCCGGCGTGCAGCCGGGAGACGTGCTGGTCTCGATCAATGGCCAATCGGTCAACAGTCCAGAGCAGGCGCGCGAACTCGTCGCCAGAGCAGATAAGTCGGTTGCGCTCCTCATTCAGAGGGGAGGAGAGCAGATCTTCGTGCCGGTCCGAATCGGCTGACGATAGTCAGCGGCCCTCAAGAGTAGGCCCGGAGCTCGAAGCCAGCAAGCGCTCGGTACGTTAAGGATGCCCTGCATAACTCCCTGCGGTCTGTGGCAGCACTGACTCGGGCGATCCGCTGCGTTGCTTTTCTTGCCAATAGCTGGGCTATTGGCTGCAAAAAGACGCCTTGCGCCTCATCCCGATCCGCACTACCACCGACTCGCGAGGGTTATGCAGGGCATCCTTAAGCCTGGATCCCGATCCAGGCTGAGTCCGACCGCTTGCTGGCGGTTCGTGGGGCTCTCCTGGGTTCGATGGAACTGTTTTCCAGAAGGCGTCACTCATCATGGGCAAAACCATGAGTTCCATTCCGCCCCATTTCATCGGCTCATCGCCGAGCCTTTCGTTCCGATATACCTCGTCCTTGGCCTACAGCATGGAAGAACCGGTAGCAGCGGACGAGTGTGACCCTGTCGTCGAGGGCGGGCTGGGTATTTCTCATCCTTCCTTGGTGCCGGCATCCCAGCCATTAATGGTGCCCGAGGTATTGCACTCAAACATCGAAGAGGCCTTTCGGGTAGTGCAGAACGCGACGGAAAGGGCTAAGGCGTTCAAGGACTGGTTTCATGGTTTCGCAAATATTCTCTGCCTTCTGGGTAGCAGGGCGCGCGGCAACCCGGAAGATTTTCAGCGTTTCTCATTACGCTATCAGAAGCTGCTAAAGGCTGAAATGATCCGAGGTCAACTCCAGGCCACCTATGCACGTGAGGACTCGGACAGATTGGGGCGCAGCAGCTCGCCGCTTGTGCGTGAGGGTTACGGGCGTGCTGTGCGAACTGGCCTCTGGATGGCGGCTGCGGGCGTGCGCGCCGAGCAGCTTCGCACTCTGCTCAAGGAAGCGGGCGCACTACTAGAGAACTTCGAGATCTTTCCAGTCAGCCGACCATTTGAATTCAACGGAATCAGGCCCGACCATATTTGCAGCGTCGAGGAAGCAGCTCTACGCGTAGCCGAGATGGCTTACATCGCGCCTCTGCGTGTGCAATTGATTCACAAATCAAACACACACTTAGATCAGATTCAAGCCCAGCTCGGCCGCCGTGGACTCCGTGCGCCTCCCAGCGAATGCGCTGACATCTGCGCGGAAAGCATGATGCGGAAAATAGACGCTGGCGACATCCAGGGGGCGCTCAAGCTCCTGAACAAGGCGTTCGATGGAGAGCCCGCAGAGGCTGTCAAGGCGGGGCTCGCAAAAATCGAGCTATCGCCCAACACCTTGATCGTGCCCAAAGGGACCGATCCCCTGACAGACAGCACGCCTCAGCAGCTAGGTCAGCTCAAGGAGACCTATCAAAGGTGCATTAACCACGACGCGGACAGTGTGCCGTTCTTTACGGAGAGTCTGCCGTTCTATCTGGAGCAGAACATTCAGGTCATGCGGAACCTGATTGGCGACATCATGGATTTCTGCCAACCGAGTATGCCGTCTACGATCTGCGGCGATCTGACGGAAGCGCTGGTCAGCGTTGCGGAACTCGTGGCGCAAGCGCGTTATAGATCGGTTACTTCCGACAATCTCCAGGGCCGGTCCCAAGACATGGAGCGGCTATACCAGTCCATGCAATCCATTCACCATGTCATCCGCTTCCAGAATGACTGGGCACGACGCGCACCTCTGCTTGATGAAGCCATCGCCTCGTTGGTCTTTGGGTGTGCACAAGAGCCAGCTTTCGGATTGACCCCCGATGAAGCAGGCGCTCTGCGTACTCACTTGAAAGTGGAGCGCGCTCCCCACGCCATGGCTCTGCTGGAGCAGGTGCGGGCTTCACTGCCCGAGCAAATCTCCATCGCCTGTCTTGCCAACGGATACTACGAGACACCGACGCTTTTCCGGGAGCCCCTGCAGTGCGATGTGGTCACGCACCCGCAGTTGCCAGAGCAAGACCTGATCATCATGGAACCCCACCCGAACAACGCGGCTAAACCGAGTGTTTGGGCGCATGATCCGGTGGCACTGATCAATCACATATTTGCATGCAGGCCTGATCATTCGCGCACTCTAGTAATTGATGCCACGCTGAATCACCTGAGTGAAAGGCAAATCACCCTGGCGATGCTGGCAGCCAAGCCGCACATTGAGTCCGGCAGGCTGAATCTTGTCCTGATGCAAAGCACCACCAAATTTATGCAGAACGGAATGGATCTCGCCAGCATGGGTGTGGCCCTGAACTTCAGCCACAGCGCCTACTGGAGCGAATACCGTGCCACCATGAAGCGCCATCGCATGTACGTTCCAGAAGACGACGAGGGCTACATTGCATGTTTGCTTTCCGACGGGAATAGGCTTTCGTCCATTGCTTACCTGGATCGAATTCGTGGCAACACGGCAACGCTGCGAGCCCTGCTGAATGCAAAAATACCACCTGGTCACCAGGAGCACAATGCCTACGAAGTCTGCCTCAACTCCGACGAGCAAACCGTCTACATCGCCTTGAAGCCCACTGATGTCTACTTGGCGCAAAAATTAGGCAAAGCCTCTGGGAATGAGATCTCCCCGGGAGAGCGAGACAGAGTAAATATCGACCTGTATCAGCATCGGTTCCGGCCTGCCTTCCGAGACCTTTCTGCCGTAGACCGCTCAAGTTTCGGATTCAATATCACCAACTTTGGCGAATGCGGCGCAACTGTTCGGGTAACGCTCGGCATTGAAGAGCCCGAGTTGCTGCATGAGTATTCGAGGCGGATCATCGATCTTGGCGCATCGCTTTATGCAGAGGCGTTCGGGTTGCCAGACCCAAATGCGGTGCTCGCCTAGGGGCCCTGTCGGCCTCGCGTTATAATTTCGGGGTTTTGCATCCAGCAAAGCGCACGTGGCGCGCAGTTCCGGCGTGCTACGCAAGTCAAACCATTTGGAACAAAGGTATTCAAAAATGATCTCCAAGGACAATAAGGCCGCCGTGGTCAAGGACAATGCACGTGCTGCCAATGACACTGGTAGCCCAGAAGTGCAAGTGGGTCTGCTCACGGCTCGCATTAACGAGCTGACTCCACACTTCAAGCAACATGCCAAGGATCACCACGGTCGCCGTGGTCTGCTGCGCATGGTGAGCCGTCGCCGCAAACTGCTGGACTACCTGAAGTCCAAAGATGCTGACCGCTATCTGGCGCTGATCGCCAAGCTCGGCCTGCGCAAATAAGCAGTCCTGCATGAAAAAACGCCTGAGGCCTGGGGCGTGTCATCCATGAAAGCCTTTTTAGGCTCAGATGACGCGCCACTTGGGTTCAGGCGTTTTTATTTTTTTATTGGAGTTCGGCTTTAGATCGAAGCTGTGTCATTCCATCAACTGCCTTGAAGAATGAAGGCGCCTGCTGGAATGGCATCGTTTTCTGAATCTGGCTCCAAGTTCGGTGGCTCAGTTGTGAGCCGCCTTCAACTCGGGAACAACACAGGAGCAACTATGAGCATGTTCAACAAAATTACCAAGTCTTTCCAATGGGGCGACAAGACCGTCGTCATGGAAACCGGCGAGATTGCTCGCCAAGCCACGGGCGCCGTCCTGGTCGATATCGAGGGCACCGTAGTACTCGCCACAGTGGTTGCCAGCAAAACCGCTAAACCAGGCCAGGATTTCTTTCCTCTCACGGTCGATTACATCGAGAAAACCTATGCTGCCGGAAAAATTCCTGGCAGCTTCTTCAAGCGCGAGGCAAAGCCCAGCGAACTGGAAACCCTCACCAGCCGCCTGATTGATCGTCCGATTCGCCCCCTGTTCCCTGAAGGTTTCTTCAACGAAGTGCACGTGGTCATCCACACCGTGTCGTTGAACCCTGAGGTGGATGCCGACATTGCCGCCATGATCGCCGTCAGTGCTGCGTTGTCCGTTAGCGGCATCCCGTTCAATGGCCCGATCGGCGCTGCGCGCGTAGGCTATGTGAATGGTCAGTACGTGCTCAACCCTGGCAAAACGGCTCGCGCCGACAGCCAGATGGATCTGGTGGTTGCTGGCACCGAAAGCGCCGTGCTTATGGTTGAGTCCGAAGCGTTGCAACTGCCTGAAGATGTAATGCTGGGTGCGGTCGTGTTCGGCCACGAGCAAGGCAGGATTGCTATCAACGCCATTCACGAGTTGGTGCGTGAAGCTGGCAAGCCTCTGTGGACCGAAACCGGCGCCTGGGCCCCTGAAGCCAAGGACGAGCCTTTCATCGAGAAGGTCGGAGCGCTGGCCGAAGGCAAGCTGCGCGACGCCTATCAGATCCGCAGCAAGCAGGCTCGTACTCAAGCCGTGCGCGAAGCCTATGCATCGGTCAAGGCAGCCTTGAAAGACGAGGGCGTCGAGTTTGATTCGGTCGAGCTCGACAATCTGCTGTTCGAGCAGGAAGCAAAAATTGTTCGCGGCCAGATCCTGGCAGGCGAACCTCGCATTGACGGGCGCGACACGCGCACGGTGCGGCCCATTGAAATCCGCAACAGCGTGCTTCCGCGTACTCACGGCTCGGCGCTTTTTACGCGCGGTGAAACCCAGGCACTGGTTGTTACCACGCTCGGAACCGAGCGCGATGCACAACGCATCGATGCTCTGGCTGGCGAGTTCGAAGATCGCTTCCTGTTTCACTACAACATGCCTCCTTTCGCCACCGGCGAGGTGGGCCGCATGGGCTCCACCAAGCGCCGCGAAGTTGGCCATGGCCGCCTGGCAAAGCGCGCGCTTGCAGCCTGCCTGCCAGCCAAGGACGAGTTTCCCTACACGATTCGCGTAGTGAGCGAGATCACTGAGTCAAACGGCTCTTCCTCCATGGCCTCGGTCTGCGGGGGTTGCCTGTCCATGATGGACGCTGGTGTGCCCATGAAGGCGCATGTGGCCGGCATTGCGATGGGCCTCATCAAAGAAGGCGCCAAATTTGCCGTGCTGACGGACATCCTCGGCGACGAAGATCACCTGGGTGACATGGATTTCAAGGTGGCAGGTACCACCAATGGCATCACCGCGCTCCAGATGGACATCAAGATCCAGGGCATCACCAAAGAGATCATGCAGGTCGCACTGGCACAGGCCAAAGAAGCACGCATGCACATCCTGGGCAAGATGCAGGAAGCCATGGGCGAGGCCAAGACCGAGATCTCCAGCTACGCGCCGAAGCTGTTCACCATGAAGATCAACCCCGAGAAGATCCGCGACGTGATCGGCAAGGGTGGAGCCACTATCCGTGCGCTGACCGATGAAACCGGCTGCCAGATCAACATCGAAGAAGACGGCACCATTACCATCGCCAGCAACGACTCCGCCAAGGCTGACGAAGCGAAGCGTCGCATTGAGGAGATCACCGCAGAAGCCGAGATCGGCAAGGTCTACGAAGGTCCGGTGGTCAAGCTGCTCGATTTCGGTGCTTTGGTTAATATTCTTCCCGGCAAAGACGGACTGCTGCACATCAGCCAGATCGCGCACGAGCGCGTGGAGAAGGTCGCCGACTACCTCCAGGAAGGTCAGGTCGTGCGCGTGAAGGTTCTGGAGACCGACGAAAAAGGCCGCATCAAGCTGTCGATGAAGGCCCTACTTGACCGTCCTTTGCGCGAAGAGCGCTCGGAGCGTTCGGAGCGTTCGGAGCGCCCACCACGCGCCGAACGCGGTGACCGTGATAGCCGTCAAGGCTCCGACTATCGCGGCGCTGAGGCAGATCAGCAGCAACAGCAACAGCAGCAACAGCAGTAATCGAAATCTGTTGTGCCGGGAATCACCCCGGCACACACTTTCGTATCTGTATCCGCATCTGTATCCGCATCCGCTTGAAGGTCGATTCGCTTATGAAATGCATTGAAATCCGAGAATATGGGGCTCCCGAAGTGCTTGTGCCTGCCGTGCGCGCTGCGCTCGTTGCGGGTCAGGGTGAAGTGCTTATTCGCGTGACCGCATCGGGAGTCAACCGGCCGGACGTGCTTCAGCGCATGGGGCACTACCCTGTGCCGCCTGGCGCATCTGACCTGCCGGGCCTTGAAGTAGCGGGGGTCATCCAGTCCGGGGACGCACAAGCCATGAAGGAAGCAGGGTTGGCTGTCGGCGATCGGGTTTGCGCCCTGGTAGCCGGTGGCGGCTATGCCGAGCAGTGCGTTGCGCCAGTGGCGCAATGCCTGCCAATTCCGCATGGTCTGACCGACATCGAGGCTGCTTCACTGCCCGAAACCTTCTTCACCGTTTGGAGTAACGTGTTTGACCGGGGTCGCCTTCAAGCCGGCGAAACCATCTTGATCCAAGGCGGGACGAGCGGCATCGGCGTCACGGCCATTCAAATGGCCAAGGCCGCGGGCGCGGTGGTTATCGCAACTGCCGGTTCCGACGAGAAGTGTGCAGCCATGCTTCAACTGGGTGCTGACCACGCGATCAACTACAAAGCTGTCGATTTTTCCGAGGAAGCCAAGAGGTTGACCGGTGGAAAGGGCGTAGACGTCATCCTTGACATGGTGGCGGGTGAATACGTCCGCCGCGAGGTCGATTGCATGGCCGAAGATGGTCGCCTGGTGATCATCGCTGTCCAAGGTGGTGTCAAGGCTGAATTCAACGCGGGCGCGGTGCTGCGCAAACGTTTGGTCATCACGGGCTCGACCTTGCGTCCTCGCCCTGTGGCCTTCAAAGGTGCCATTGCCGCGGCTCTCAAGAAAAATGTCTGGCCATGGCTGGAGAATGGGCGAATCAAGCCTGTGATTCACAGTGTATTTTCAGCATTGGAGGCTGAAGGCGCTATGCCTAGCGGTGCAGCGCGCGCGCATGCGCTGATGCAGAGTAACCAGCACATCGGCAAGATCGTGCTGACCTGGAACTGACAAGAGAAGAGGAAAAGGAAACCGGCATGAGCAAGAAACTGATCGTCGGCAACTGGAAGATGAACGGCAGCCTGGCTGCAAACGCCGCGCTGGTGGGCGATTTGCTGGGCGGTATCGGCCAACCTGAGTGCGACGTTGCAGTGTGTCCGCCTGCCATCTATCTGGCGCAACTGCGCGGCCTGCTCGACGGCTCCCCGATCGAGCTTGGTGTGCAGAACGTGTCCATGCATGACCACGGAGCCTACACAGGAGATGTGTCGGCTGAAATGTTGAAGGACTACGGCGTTCGCTATGCGATCGTAGGACACAGCGAACGACGTCAGCACCAGGCTGAAAGCGATGTGCACGTGGCACTCAAAGCCAAGCGCGCACTTGCCGCAGGCATTACCCCCATTGTCTGTGTCGGCGAGACGTTGCGCGAGCATGAGGCGGGAATGACCGAATTCATCGTCAAGCGTCAGCTCTCGGCAGTCATTCACCTGAATGGGCATTGCGTCAGCGAAATCGTGGTTGCCTACGAGCCGGTATGGGCTATTGGCACCGGCCAGACAGCAACGCCTGAGCAAGCGCAGAGTGTGCATGCTGTTCTGCGCGCGCAAATCCGGGCGGCTACCGAGCACGCTGAGCGCGTTCGCATTCTCTATGGCGGCAGCATGAATGCATCGAATGCTGCAGAACTCTTGTCACAGCCTGACATCGACGGCGGCCTCATCGGTGGCGCGTCACTCAAGGCGGCTGACTTTTTGAAAATCATCATGGCGGCCAAGGCCTAGTTGGTGCCTGCCGCTGAAAATTTGGAGTAACTGAATGAACATCCTCTTGAACCTGTTGCTTGCAGCACAGATTCTTTCGGCTCTGGCCATGGTTGGCTTGATTCTGGTACAGCACGGTAAGGGCGCCGACATGGGCGCAGCATTCGGCAGTGGCTCTTCGGGCAGTTTGTTCGGAGCTTCCGGTAGCGCCAACTTCCTGTCGCGTTCAACCGCTGCACTTGCAACGGTGTTCTTTGCGTGCACCTTGGCGTTGGCGTATTTTGGTACGGGTCCTCGCTCCGCACCGGCCCCTACTGGTAGCGTTCTGGAGCGTGCGGCGGTTGCTCCGGGTGCTTCCCAGGCGGAGCCTTCGGGTGCAGCGGCCATTCCATCAGGCAGTGCCTCGCCCATCCCGGCGGCTGGCGCTGAGGTGCCCGTGCCTGCGGTGCCTCCGGCGGCGGCAGCTTCTGGCGCTGCGCAGATCCCTTCGAAGTAAGATTCGTGCAAGTTGAATAAAAAACATTGCTCGCACCCTGAAAGTAGTCAATTTTCAGGGTAAACTCCTAGATTCAGTAGGCGAACATTGAAACCCTCCTAAGAAGGGCATCGCTGAAATAGAATTAGAATCAGCCGTCGTGGTGAAATTGGTAGACACGCTATCTTGAGGGGGTAGTGGCGAAAGCTGTGCGAGTTCGAGTCTCGCCGACGGCACCATATAAAGCACCGAAGGCCAGGCGCCTTCGGTCATGAGAGAGTGAATCCCATGAGCCTGGCCCAATACCTTCCTGTATTAATATTTATTCTGGTTGGCTTGGCTGTCGGGGCTTTATGTCTCGGAATGGGTGCCTTCTTGGGTCCCAATCGGCCTGACGCGGCCAAAAACTCCCCGTACGAGTGTGGTTTCGAGGCATTTGAAGATGCGCGCATGAAATTCGATGTGCGCTACTACCTCGTTGCCATTCTCTTTATTTTGTTCGACCTGGAAATTGCTTTCCTTTTTCCTTGGGCTGTTGCGCTTAAGGATGTCGGGCTCGCTGGCTTTGTGGCTGTAGTGATCTTCCTTGCGATTCTGGTTGTCGGATTCGTCTACGAATGGAAGAAGGGCGCGCTGGACTGGGAATGAAGATGCAGGCGAAGAACGTAACCCTCAAACACTCAGGACCTCGCACATGATCGAAGGCATGATGGAGAAGGGCTTCGTCACCACCAGTTTCGACTCGGTGATGAATTGGGCCAAGACTGGTTCGCTATGGCCGGTTACATTCGGTCTGGCTTGCTGTGCTGTCGAAATGATGCATGCTGCCGCCGCGCGCTACGACATCGGTCGTTTTGGTGCGGAGGTGTTTCGGGCCAGTCCGCGTCAGTCGGATCTCATGATTGTTGCGGGTACGCTCTGCAACAAAATGGCTCCGGCTCTTCGTAAGGTCTACGACCAGATGGCGGAGCCTCGCTGGGTGATCTCCATGGGTTCCTGTGCCAACGGCGGTGGTTACTATCATTACAGTTATTCGGTAGTGCGTGGCTGCGACCGCATTGTTCCGGTAGATGTATATGTCCCAGGCTGTCCCCCTACTGCGGAGGCATTGCTGTACGGCATCATCCAATTGCAGCAAAAGGTGCGCCGCACCAATACCATTGCGCGGGTGTAGGTATGGCTGATTACGCAATTGCGCCAGAGGCGCTAAGAGATGTGGTCGCTGCCGTCTTGGGTGATCGTGCTCAAAATGTGACTGTTGCCCTGGGTGAGGTGACTGCGACGGTTCGGCCGGAGCATTATTTGGCTGCCATGAAGGCTCTTCAAAGCAGTGAAAAATGCCGCTTTGAGCAGCTTCTAGACCTCTGCGGAGTCGATTACTCCGCCTATGGCGATGGTCGCTGGGAGGGTTCGCGTTACGCCGTGGTGTCTCATCTGCTCTCGGTCAGCCTGAACCAGCGTGTGCGCGTGCGTGTATTTTGCTCAGACGATGAATTCCCAGTCGTTCCCTCAGTGAATGAATTGTGGAATTCGGCTAACTGGTTCGAACGCGAAGCCTTTGATCTTTTTGGCATCTTGTTCGAGGGCCACGCTGATCTGCGTCGCATTTTGACCGACTACGGTTTCATTGGTCACCCGTTCCGCAAAGATTTCCCGCTCTCCGGGCATGTCGAAATGCGCTACGACGCGGAGCGTCAGCGTGTGGTTTACGAGCCTGTGAGCATTGAACCGCGCGAGGTGACTCCGCGCGTCATTCGAGAAGAAAACTACGGGGGGCTGCACTAAAGGCGCCTCGGCGCCTTTGGCTTATTTGACTCATGGCTGAGATCAAGAACTACACCCTGAACTTTGGTCCGCAGCACCCTGCTGCTCACGGCGTGCTGAGGCTTGTGCTTGAGCTCGACGGCGAGGTTGTGCAGCGTGCTGACCCACACATCGGCTTGCTGCACCGGGCAACCGAGAAGCTTGCTGAACACAAGACTTTCATACAGTCTTTGCCCTACATGGACCGTCTAGATTACGTGTCCATGATGTGCAATGAGCATGCATACTGCCTGGCCATCGAGAAGTTGCTCGGTATTGAGGTGCCTATTCGCGCCCAATACATCCGCGTAATGTTCTCTGAAATTACGCGCCTGCTCAATCACCTCATGTGGCTGGGTTCGCACGGCAACGATTGCGGCTCTTCCACCATACTGATCTACACCTTCCGCGAGAGGGAAGATCTGTTCGACGTGTATGAAGCGGTTTCGGGTGCGCGCATGCATGCGGCCTACTTTCGTCCTGGCGGTGTCTACCGCGATCTGCCGGACACCATGCCGCAGTACCGCAGCAAGATCCGCGGAGTCAAGGCTGTGGAGCAACAAAACGCCGCTCGCCAGGGTTCGCTGCTCGATTTCATCGATGATTTCACCAAGCGTTTTCCCCGGCTTGTCGACGAGTATGAAACTCTGCTCACCGACAACCGCATCTGGAAGCAGCGCACAGTTGGCGTGGGCGTTGTGAGTGCAGAGCGTGCCCTCAATCTGGGCATGACTGGCCCCATGCTGCGTGGTTCCGGTATCGAGTGGGATTTGCGCAAAAAGCAGCCCTACGAGGTGTACGACCGTCTGGACTTTGATATTCCCGTTGGCAAGACTGGCGACAGTTACGACCGCTATCTCGTTCGCGTGAACGAGATGCGCGAATCGAATCGCATCATCAAGCAGTGTGTCGATTGGCTGCGGGCGAACCCGGGCCCGGTGATCACTGACAACCATAAGGTTGCGCCACCATCGCGTGTGGCCATGAAGACCAATATGGAAGAGTTGATCCACCACTTCAAGCTCTTCACCGAAGGCATGCACGTGCCCGAAGGCGAGGCGTATGCGGCCGTGGAGCACCCCAAAGGTGAGTTCGGTATTTACCTCGTGAGCGACGGAGCCAACAAGCCTTATAGGCTGAAAATTCGCGCACCTGGTTTTGCCCACTTGGCCGCGCTAGATGAAATGGCAAGGGGCCATATGCTGGCCGACGCAGTGGCCATCATTGGTACGCTAGATATCGTATTTGGAGAGATTGATCGATGATCTCTGATGTGTCTTCACAGGCGAGCGCTGTCCCCATGGCTGCATCGTTTTCCGCGGCCACGCTTGAGCGTTTTGCCCGCGAGGTTTCAAAATATCCGGCTGAGCAAAAGCAGTCGGCGGTGATGGCCTGCTTGTCCATCATCCAGCAAGAGCAGGGGTGGGTCAGTCCGGAGGCCGAGCGTGCTTTGGCCGCTTATCTGGGCATGGCACCTATCGCAGTGCACGAGGTAACCAGTTTCTACAACATGTACAACCAGCGCCCAGTCGGTCGCTACAAGTTGAATGTGTGTACCAACTTGCCTTGCCAATTGCGTGATGGCGCCAAAACCTTGGCGCACCTTGAGCAAAGGCTGGGCATCAGCGCCGGCGAAACCACGGCCGACGGCCTGTTCACGCTTCAGCAATGTGAGTGTCTCGGCGCCTGCGCCGATGCTCCCGTCATGCTGGTGAACGACCGCACCATGTGCAGCTTCATGACCGAAGACAAGGTCGACCAGCTGATTGACGGCCTAAAGAACGCGGAGGCCAGCCAATGAACGCTTCACAGGTTTTGTCGCAGTTTGCCTCCAGCGGCGTTGAAACATGCTTCCATGATCGTCATATCACCCCGCAGATTTATGCCGGGCTTAATGGCGCGAACTGGAGTCTCAAGGACTACGAAGCCCGCGGCGGCTATCAGGCGCTGCGCAAGATCCTCGGGCGCGATGGCGGCGAGGGTTTGACGCCGGATCAAGTGATTGCGGTGGTCAAAGAATCTTCCTTGCGTGGTCGTGGTGGTGCGGGGTTCCCGACCGGACTGAAGTGGAGCTTCATGCCGCGTCAGTTTCCCGGTCAAAAATACCTTGTCTGCAATTCCGACGAGGGAGAGCCGGGTACATGCAAGGACCGTGACATCCTCATGTACAACCCGCACATCGTGATCGAAGGCATGGCGATCGCTGCCTACGCCATGGGTACCAGTGTGGGCTACAACTACATTCACGGCGAGATCTTCCAGGTGTATGAGCGCTTCGAAGCAGCACTCGCTGAAGCACGAGCCGCGGGTTACCTGGGTAAGGGTATCCTGGGAAGCAGCTTTGATTTCCAGCTTCATGCCCATCATGGTTTTGGCGCCTACATTTGTGGCGAGGAAACCGGTCTGCTGGAGTCACTGGAAGGTAAAAAGGGCCAGCCACGCTTCAAGCCCCCGTTCCCAGCGAGCTTCGGCATGTACGGCAAGCCGACAACCATCAACAACACCGAGACATTCGCAGCTGTGCCCTGGATCATCCGCAACGGCGGTGCGGCCTACCTGGAGTGCGGAAAACCGAACAACGGTGGCACCAAGATTTATTCGGTGAGCGGTGATGTTGAGCGTCCTGGCAACTTTGAGGTTCCTATGGGAACCCCATTTTCGGTCCTGCTGGAACTGGCGGGCGGTGTACGCGCCGGACGAAAGCTAAAGGCCGTGATTCCAGGTGGTTCTTCATCGCCAGTGCTTCCTGCTTCGATCATGATGGACTGCACGATGGATTACGACTCCATCGCCAAAGCCGGTTCCATGCTCGGTTCTGGTGCCGTCATTGTCATGGACGATTCGCGTTGCATGGTGAAGTCGCTTCAGCGCCTTTCGTACTTTTATATGCACGAATCTTGCGGCCAATGCACCCCTTGCCGAGAAGGTACGGGCTGGCTTTGGCGCATGGTAGACCGCATCGAGAATGGCCAAGGTAGGCCGAGCGACATGGATCTGCTTGACTCAGTGGCGGGCAACATCATGGGTAGGACTATCTGCGCGCTCGGCGATGCAGCGGCCATGCCTGTGCGCGCCATGCTGAAGCATTTCCGTCCCGAATTTGAACACCACGTCGAGCACAAGACCTGCATGGTCCCGGCTTACGTTTGATCCGGCAGAAGAAGCGCCATGGTTGAAATCGATATCGACGGTAAGAAGGTGGAGGTTGCGGAGGGCAGCATGATCATGCATGCCGCCGACAAAGCCGGCACCTATATTCCGCACTTTTGCTATCACAAGAAGCTTTCCATTGCTGCCAACTGCCGCATGTGCTTGGTAGATGTAGAAAAAGCTCCGAAGCCGATGCCTGCATGTGCGACTCCGGTCACGCAAGGCATGATCGTGCGCACCAAGAGCGACAAGGCCATCTCCGCCCAAAAGTCGGTCATGGAGTTTCTGCTTATCAATCATCCGCTTGATTGCCCTATTTGCGATCAAGGTGGTGAATGCCAGCTGCAGGATCTGGCGGTGGGCTACGGCGGATCCGACTCACGCTACGAGGAAGAAAAGCGCGTCGTGTTCCACAAGGACGTGGGCCCACTGATTTCCATGGAAGAAATGACGCGCTGCATCCATTGCACGCGATGCGTTCGCTTCGGCCAGGAAATCGCGGGTGTCATGGAGTTGGGCATGTCGAATCGCGGTGAGCACGCCGAGATTGAGACTTTTGTGGGTCACTCCGTTGATTCCGAGCTGTCGGGCAACATGATCGACATCTGCCCTGTTGGCGCCCTGACTAGCAAGCCCTTCCGCTACAGCGCCCGTACTTGGGAGTTGTCGCGTCGAAAATCCGTCAGTCCGCACGATTCAACCGGTGCCAACCTGATCGTTCAGGTCAAGAACAACCGTGTCATGAGAGTTGTGCCGCTCGAGAACGATGCGGTCAATGAGTGCTGGATCGCCGACCGAGACCGTTTCTCTTACGAAGCGCTGAATGGCTCCGAACGCCTGACGTCCCCGATGCTGAAGCAGGGCGGCGAATGGAAGGAAGTCGACTGGCAGACCGCGCTTGAATATGTCGCCAACGGCCTGAGCCAGATCAAGACGCAGCACGGTGCTGGCAGCATCGGTGCTCTGGTTAGTCCGCACAGTACGCTTGAAGAACTGTACTTGGCTGGCGCCCTGGTGCGCGGAATCGGAAGCGAGAACATCGATTACCGCCTCCGTCACAACGAATTTCCTCAATCAGAAGGCGTTCGCTGGCTGGGTACATCGATCGCCTCGCTGTCCGAACTGCATTCCGTGCTGGTCGTCGGTTCCAACCTGCGCAAGGATCATCCGCTTTTTGCGCAGAGGATCCGTCAGGCAGTTCGTCATGGTGGCTCTGTTGCTGCCATTACCTCCAGCGCGCTGCTCACATCACCAGACGCATGGGCTATGCCGCTGCAGCACTGGATGCTCGGCGATGCGGCAGAGTGGGTGCAGGCACTTGCAGACGTCGCCGCTGCGGTTGCGGCTGAAAAAGGCGTTACTGCACCTGCTTTTGGCGAAGCCAACGGTGGTGCCCAGGCCATTGCCCGGATGCTTTTGTCTGGCGAGCGTAAGGCAGTTCTGCTTGGTAATGCTGCTGCTCATCATGCGAATGCGTCCAGCCTTCTGGCATTGGCCAACTGGATCGCGGAAAATACCGGTGCTTCTGTGGGTTATCTCACTGAAGCTGCAAATACCGTAGGCGCGCAATGGGCCAACGCGTTGCCAGGGCAGGGCGGGAAAAACGCGGGCCAGATGCTTGCGGGCGGGCTAAAGGCCGCAATACTATTCAATTGCGAGCCGGAGTTCGATACCGCCAACGGCGTTTCCGCCGTTCAAGGCATCAACACCAGCGAGATGGTGGTTACCCTCAGCCCGTTCAAGGCCAACATGGACATCAGCGACGTGCTGTTGCCCATTGCTCCCTTTACTGAAACGTCGGGCACCTTCGTCAACGCTGAAGGCCGCGCGCAAAGTTTCCACGCGGTGGTGCGCCCCCTCGGCGATACGCGTCCGGGCTGGAAGGTCTTGCGCGTGCTCGGCGATCTGCTCAGCGTTCCTCACATGGCATGGGATTCTTCCCAGGAAGTCCTGGAAAAATTCATGGGCGACGCAAGCGTTTCCGCCGTGCCATCCGAGCGTCTTAGCAACGCTACAGTTGCTCCAATCCGATTGGAAACTGACGGCGTTCCTATGCGTAGCGTCGGCATCTACGAGCTCGATGGCATTGTCCGCCGCGCGCCTTCGCTGCAATTGACGGCAGACGCCCGTGGTTCAACCGTTGCCTCAGCTGATGCTGTCGCTGCGGACAAGCAAGGAGCCTCGGCATGATCGATGCTATTTACAACGCGGGGCTGCACCTCATAGCAGCATCTTGGTGGGCCGAGATGGCTTGGCCAGTGATCTGGATTTTGATCAAGATTGTGGTTGTGCTTCTGCCTCTGATGGGTGCGGTCGCTTACCTGACCCTGTGGGAGCGCAAGCTTCTGGGGTGGATGCAGGTTCGCCACGGCCCCAACCGGGTCGGCCCGTTCGGCTTGCTGCAACCTATTGCGGATGCGGTCAAACTGCTCACCAAGGAAATTATTCAACCTACGGCTGCGGCCAAGGGCCTGTTCTTTCTTGGTCCGTTGATGGCCATCATGCCGGCTCTCGCTGCTTGGGCGGTGATCCCGTTTGGCCCGGAAGTCGCGCTTGCAAACGTCAACGCCGGTCTATTGCTGGTTATGGCGATCACCTCGATTGAGGTGTACGGTGTGATCATTGCCGGTTGGTCTTCCAACTCCAAATATGCGTTTCTGGGGGCCTTGCGTGCGTCAGCGCAGATGGTGAGCTACGAAATCGCAATGGGTTTCTGCTTCCTTGTGGTGCTCATGGTGTCTGGAAGCATGAATCTCACCGAAATTGTGCTTGCACAAGGCAAGGGCATGGCGGCAAGCAATGGCCTTGGTCTCTTGTCATGGAACTGGCTACCGCTTCTTCCCATCTTCTTCGTCTACCTGATTTCAGGCGTTGCCGAAGTGAACCGCCATCCTTTCGACGTAGTCGAAGGGGAGGCTGAGATCGTGGCCGGCCACATGGTCGAATACTCGGGCATGGGCTTTGCGGTGTTCTTCCTGGCTGAATATGCCAGCATGTGGCTTGTGTCTATTCTGGCCGTGATCATGTTCCTCGGTGGCTGGCTCTCGCCCTTTGCAGCGCTGGACTTCATTCCGGGCTGGATCTGGCTGGCAGTCAAGACCTTCGCTGTGGTGTCCATGTTCATCTGGATTCGCGCTACCTTCCCGCGTTTCCGCTATGACCAGATCATGCGTCTGGGCTGGAAGATTTTCATTCCGGTCACTCTCGTGTGGCTGCTTCTCGTCGGGGCGTGGATGCATTCGCCCTGGAATATTTGGCATTAAGGACGGGGGATCAAAACATGGCTTCCGTAACCGCTTCTCCTTTTTCTATTCGTGATTTCCTCAAGAGCTTCATGCTCTCGGAGTTGTTCAAGGGCATGGCCCTGACGGGCCGGTACGCCTTTAGCCGCAAGGTGACAGTGCAGTACCCTGAGGAAAAAACGCCTTTGTCCCCTCGATTCCGGGGGTTGCACGCATTGCGCCGTTACGACAACGGTGAAGAGCGCTGTATCGCCTGCAAACTCTGCGAGGCCGTCTGTCCGGCGGTGGCTATCACGATCGAGTCCGACGTTCGTGATGATGGTTCACGCCGCACCACTCGTTACGACATCGACCTAACCAAGTGCATTTTCTGTGGTTTCTGCGAGGAAAGCTGCCCGGTCGATTCGATCGTCGAGACGCATATCTTCGAATACCACGGTGAAAAGAGGGGAGACCTTTATTTCACCAAGGAGATGCTTCTGGCCGTCGGAGATCGGTACGAGCCCGAAATCGCCGCTGCCAAGGCAGCTGATGCCAAGTACCGGTGACCCAGCCAGGCTCGCCTCACCGATAGATACCATCCATGGACGTCCAGACCGGCTTCTTCTACGTGTTCTCGCTTGTGCTGCTGTTTGCAGCCTTCCGAGTGGTTACCGCACGCAACCCTGTGCATGCGGTGTTGTTCCTGATGCTTGCTTTTTCGCAGGCTTCGGGTATTTGGCTGCTTCTAAAGGCCGAGTTCCTTGCCATTGTGCTGGTGCTCGTGTACCTGGGGGCGGTAATGGTCCTGTTCTTGTTCGTTGTGATGATGCTCGACATCAATATCGACAGTCTGAGGCAGGGCTTCTGGAAACATTTCCCCGTGGCTTTGGCGGTGGGCGCTTTGATTTCCCTCGAAATGGCGGTGGTGTTGATCGGTGGATTCCGTTCGAGCGAAGCACCAGTCATACCTGATACCGTGATGAATGCGGCAGGGCAGGTGGTGCAATATTCCAACACCAAAGCCCTGGGTACGCTCCTGTACACCAAGTATCTTTACCCGCTGGAAATCGCCGCTGTCATTCTGCTGGTAGCCATGATCGCAGCCATCGGGCTGACGCTGCGTCGGCGCAAGGACAGCAAGGCGATCAATCCTGCCCTTCAAATCAGGGTGCGTGCTCGTGATCGGGTTCGTATGGTCTCCATTGAACCCACTCGGGAAGCACCGGCTGCGCCAGTGGGCGAAGACCCTGCCTCGGAGGAGCCCAAGAAATGACATTGACACTCGCGCATTTTTTGACTTTGGGCGCTATTTTGTTCGCCCTGTCCGTGGTCGGGATCTTCCTGAACCGCAAGAACTTGATCGTTTTGCTCATGGCTATCGAGCTCATGCTCCTGGCTGTCAACATGAACTTCGTGGCGTTCTCTCATTATCTGGGTGATATGCACGGGCAAGTGTTCGTGTTTTTCATCATGACGGTGGCGGCCGCTGAGTCGGCCATTGGCCTGGCGATCCTGGTGCTGCTGTTCCGTAATAAGTCCAGCATTAACGTGGACGAACTCAACTCGCTCAAGGGTTAACAAGAAGATGAGTCAGACCCTTTCCGCTTCCATGCTGCTCGCGGTGCCATTGGCGCCGCTGGCAGGTTCTGCGCTGGCGGGCATTCTCGGCACAGCCTTTGGTGGCAACCATATCGGACGGGCAGCCTCCCATTCCGCCACTATTCTTGGGGTGCTGGTTGCTTTCATCATTTCTGCCATGACGCTTCAGAGCGTTATGGTCGACGGTGCACACTTCAACCAGACCCTCTACGAATGGATGGTCGTCGGCGACCTCAAGATGGAGGTCGGATTTCTGGTCGACAGCCTGACCGCCATGATGATGTGTGTCGTGACCTTTGTGTCCCTCATGGTGCACATCTACACCATCGGCTACATGGACGAAGACGACGGCTACAACCGCTTCTTCTCCTACATTTCGCTGTTCACTTTCTCCATGCTGATGCTCGTCATGAGCAACAACTTCCTGCAGCTGTTCTTCGGCTGGGAGGCAGTTGGTCTGGTGTCCTATTTGCTGATCGGCTTCTGGTACAACCGGCCCACGGCGATTTTTGCCAACCTGAAAGCATTCCTGGTTAACCGCGTCGGCGATTTCGGCTTCATTCTTGGTATTGGTTTGATTGCCGCGTACGGTGGCACCTTGAACTACTCTGAGACGTTTGGCAAGGCGGCAGAGCTTGGAAGCATGGGTTTCCCCGGTACAGACTGGCAGCTGATTACCGTGATCTGCATCTGCCTGTTCATCGGAGCCATGGGTAAATCCGCGCAGTTCCCGCTTCATGTGTGGCTGCCCGACTCCATGGAGGGCCCTACGCCCATTTCCGCGCTGATCCACGCTGCGACCATGGTGACCGCAGGTATCTTCATGGTGGCGCGTATGTCGCCTCTGTTTGAGCTTTCCGATACCGCGCTTAACTTCATTCTCGTCATCGGGGCGATCACGGCACTCTTCATGGGGTTCCTGGGCATCATCCAGAATGACATCAAGCGCGTAATCGCCTATTCGACACTCTCCCAGTTGGGCTACATGACCGTGGCGCTTGGTGCTTCCGCGTACTCGGTAGCGGTATTCCACCTGATGACGCACGCGTTCTTCAAGGCGCTGCTGTTCCTAGGTGCCGGTTCGGTCATTCTGGGTCTGCATCACAATCAGGACATCCGCTGGATGGGCGCAGTGCGCAAGTACATGCCCATCACGTGGATCACCTTCCTGCTGGGCTCCCTTGCCCTGATCGGTACGCCGTTCTTCTCGGGTTTTTACTCTAAGGACGCGATCATTGAAGCAGTGCACGCCAGCCAGTTGCCGGCAGCGGGTTTCGCTTACTTTGCCGTGCTGGCCGGTGTGTTCGTGACTGCGTTCTACTCGTTCCGTCTCTACTTCCTGGTCTTTCATGGCAAAGAACGTTACGACCAGAACCCGGACGCGCACCACGATGATCATCACGCCCACGATGAACATGGGCACCACCACGACGAAAAGCCGCATGAGACCCCCTGGGTGGTCTGGTTGCCGCTTGTACTGTTGGCCATTCCGTCAGTCGTGATCGGTGCCATGGCGCTCATGCCTATGCTGTTCGGCACTTTCTTTGACGGTGTGATCCACGTCGACCACGCCAAGCATGGCGCCATGACCGAGTTGCGCGAGGCCATTCACGGCTGGGTGCCTATGGCGTTGCACGGCTTCATGACGGCGCCGTTCTGGCTTGCCCTGGCTGGCGTGGCCCTCTCGTACTACATGTACATGGTCAACCCAGCTTTGCCCGCGAGCATCAAGCGTGCATTCCAGCCGGTCTATACACTGCTTGAAAACAAGTACTACCTGGACTGGATCAACGAGAACGTCATAGCACGCGGTGCTCGTGCGCTTGGCACCGGTCTTTGGAAGGGTGGCGATCGCGCGCTGATCGACGGTGCAATCGTCAACGGCTCCTGGAAGCTCGTTGGCTGGATCTCCGGTGTCGTTCGCCGGCTTCAGTCGGGCTATCTTTACCAGTACGCATTGGTCATGATCCTGGGTATCTTCGTGCTCATGACGTATTTCGTCTGGCTCAACAAATAATAAGGAAGAGCAAGAAATGGGTTGGTTGAGCCTTGCCATCTGGACGCCTATCGTATTTGGCGTCGTTCTGCTGGCGTTCGGTCGTGAGAGCCAGGCGCGGATGGTGCGCTGGTTGGCGCTCATCGGTTCGCTCGTCAGTTTCCTCGTCACGATCCCGCTGTATACCGGCTTCCGCCTAGGCACAGCGGAGATGCAGTTCGTTGAGAAAGCTCCCTGGATCACGCGCTTCAACGTTAACTACCATCTCGGAGTCGATGGTATTTCGCTTTGGTTCGTGCTGCTTACGGCGTTCATCACGATCATCGTGGTCATTGCGGGCTGGGAGGTCATTCAGCGCAAGGTCAACCAGTACATGGCGTCCTTCCTGATCCTGTCGGGCCTCATGGTGGGCGTGTTCACTGCACTGGACGGTGTGCTGTTCTACGTGTTCTTTGAGGCCACGCTGATCCCGATGTACCTCATCATCGGTATCTGGGGCGGCCCCAACAAGATCTATGCAGCCTTCAAGTTCTTCTTGTACACGCTGCTCGGTTCGCTGTTGACGCTGGTGGCATTTATCTACCTGTACACCCGTTCGGGGGGCAGCTTCGACATCCTGACTTGGCATTCCCTGCCGCTGTCCGGCACAGAGCAAACCATGTTGTTCTTTGCGATGTTTGCAGCCTTCGCGGTCAAGGTGCCTATGTGGCCGGTTCATACATGGTTGCCAGACGTTCACGTGGAAGCACCCACCGGTGGTTCCGCGGTGCTGGCGGCCATCATGCTGAAGCTGGGTGCTTACGGGTTCTTGCGCTTTTCTCTGCCCATCGCGCCTGATGCATCGCAGGAATGGTCAGGGCTCATGATCACGCTCTCACTGGTGGCCGTGCTCTATGTAGGCTTGGTGGCGCTGGTCCAGCAGGACATGAAAAAGCTTGTGGCCTATTCGTCGGTCGCGCACATGGGTTTTGTGACTCTAGGCTTCTTTGTTTTTAACGATATGGGCATTACAGGCGGCCTGGTGCAGATGATTGCGCACGGTTTCGTTTCTGGTGCCATGTTCCTCTGCATTGGTGTGTTGTACGACCGTGTGCACTCCCGTGAAATTTCCTCGTACGGTGGCGTGGTCAACACCATGCCACGGTTTACGGCTTTTGCGCTGCTGTTCTTCATGGCCAACTGCGGCTTGCCAGGAACAGCAGGGTTTGTGGGTGAATGGATGGTCATTCTGGCAGCGGTTAAAGCCAATTTCTGGCTGGGTCTGCTCACTGCAACCGCCCTTATTTCAGGTGCGGCATACACCTTGTGGATGTTCAAGCGGGTCTATTTCGGTCCGGTGACCAACGACGACGTACGCAAGCTTTCCGACATCAATTCACGCGAATTCTTTATGTTGTCTTTGTTGGCCATTGCAGTGCTGGCAATGGGCGTGAATCCCAAGCCGTTTACCGACGTCATGGACGCATCAGTAGCGAACCTGCTCAAGCAGGTGGCGATATCCAAACTGAATTGAGGACCAGGAGATGATTGACAAATTCAGTTGGGTTTCCATTTACGCGGAGATTGTTCTGCTGGTGATGGCTTGCGTCATCACTCTGGTGGATCTCATGGACAAGAGCGGTCGTCGTACCGTCACCTACGTGCTTTCGGTTGTCACCTTGCTGGTGCTGGCCCTTCTGACGGGTATGTACGCCGCAGGGGGGCAAACGGTCTACGGATTCGGCGGCATGGTGGTTAGCGACTCAATGGCCAATTGGCTCAAGTGTTTCGCTGCGCTGGCTTCTGCTGTCACGCTGGTCTACGGCCGCACATACATGCGCGACCGGGGAGTTCTCCGTGGCGGAGAGTGGTTCGTCCTGTCCTTGCTGTCTCTGCTGGGCATCTTCGTAATGATCTCGGGAAGCAACTTCCTGCTCATTTACCTCGGCCTTGAATTGCTGACGCTTTCAAGCTATGCCATGGTGGCCCTGCGCCGTGATCACTCGGTGTCGGTAGAGGCCGCAATGAAGTACTTTGTGCTGGGAGCCATGGCCTCGGGTTTCCTGCTCTACGGCTTGTCCATGATCTACGGTGCCACAGGCTCACTAGACATAGGAGCGGTCTTCAAGGCAGTGGCCTCCGGGCAAATCCGTCACCAGGTTCTGGTGTTCGGCTTGGTGTTTGTGGTTTCAGGCCTGGCGTTCAAGTTTGGTGTGGTGCCATTTCACATGTGGATCCCTGACGTCTATCAGGGTGCACCTACGGCAGTCACGCTGACTATCGGCGCAGCTCCGAAGCTGGCTGCATTTGCCATTGCCATTCGCCTGCTCGTGGAAGGTTTGCTTCCCTTGGCGTTCGACTGGCAGCAGATGTTGGGCCTCCTGGCGATCGCATCGCTCCTGGTGGGGAACCTGGCGGCTATTGCACAAACCAACCTGAAGCGCATGCTCGCGTACTCCACCATCGCGCAGATGGGCTTCGTGTTGCTGGGCTTGACGGCTGGCGTTGTCAACGGCAATGCGCTTTCGGCTGCCAATGCCTACAGTTCTGCCATGTTCTATATGGTGACGTACGTGCTGACCACGTTGGCGAGCTTCGGGATCATCATGTTGTTGTCTCGGGAAGGCTTCGAGAGCGAGGAAATCGCCGATTTCGCGGGTCTTAACCAGCGCAGTCCGTTGTACGCCGGGATCATGGCTATCTGCTTGTTCTCCCTGGCGGGCCTCCCACCGTTGGTTGGCTTCCAGGCCAAGCTCTCGGTGCTGCAGGCTCTCGTAAGCACAGGCCAATCGATTTACATTGGCGTGGCGGTTTTCGCGGTGCTGGCGTCGCTGGTGGGTGCGTTCTATTACCTGCGTGTCATCAAGGTCATGTACTTTGATGACCCGGCAATCGATTCGCCTATCTCGGCGCCTGCAGATATGCGTGCCTTGCTGTCGCTCAACGGCGCCTTGGTGCTGGTGCTTGGCATTGTTCCGGGAGCACTGATGACGCTTTGTGCCAAGGCTATTGTCCAGATGCTGGGAACCTAGAGGCTGTTTTCGAAGTCTCTATTGGAATGTCCCAAAGCCTTTTAATCTGGCTGCTGATTTCGCTGGCGTTCATAGCCGCTAATCTGCCGTTTCTGACCCAACGCCTGATGTCCGTTTACCCGCTTCCGAGCGGGAAAAATCTGGCTTGGCGTTTAGCCGAGCTAGTGGCTTGGTATTTTTTGGTCGGCGGTCTCGGCATCTGGATGGAAAAGAGCGTAGGGCAAATTTCTCCCCAGGGCTGGGAGTTCTACGCTGTGACCGGCACTTTGTTCGTGACTTTGGCGTTTCCAGGGTTCGTGTATCGTTATCTGGTTCGACGGGGTCGCTAGCTCGCATGTTGCAAGCGCCCACCGCAGTCTCGGACCCATGACCATGAGCACCATAAATTTGCAGGAACACCTTGTCAGCAGTGAAGAAGTGCTGAAGGGTGTTTTCTTGCATGTGAAGCGCGACACGGTGTCTTTGCCGGATGGCGCCTCCACCTATCGCGAATATATTGTGCACCCCGGTGCGGTCATGATTATTCCGCTGATCGAGGCCTCAGACGGTACCGTGAGTGTCCTGATGGAGCGTCAGTATCGCTACCCGGTAGGTAGTGTGATGATCGAGTTCCCTGCGGGCAAGCTCGATCCGGGGGAGACTCCTCTCGCTTGCGCACGTCGAGAATTGCGCGAAGAAACCGGATACACGGCGCGTGAATGGGCGAGAGCCGGCTTGTTGCACCCGGGAATTTCGTATTCCACTGAATTTATCGAAATCTGGTTCGCACGAGGTCTTTCAGAAGGACAATCCGAACTCGACGCGGGCGAGTTTCTTGAGGTTTTCACAGCCACGGCTCAGCAAATTCAGGATTGGTGCCGCAGCGGCCAGATCACCGACGGCAAGAGCCTCACAGGCGCGCTGTGGCTTCAGAATGTGCTGTCAGGCGTCTGGTCGGTCGAATGGCAAACTCCGGAGGCGCTTCATGAAGGTGCTTGATCTTCAGTGTGCTCACGGCCACGTGTTCGAGGGTTGGTTTGCCTCGGAGGACGATTTTCAGCGGCAATTAAGCTCCCATCTGCTGATTTGTCCAATGTGCAGCGACACTTCTGTGACCAAGCTTCCTAGTGCGCCTCGTTTGAATTTTGGAGCCTCCTCCACCAGCACTCCTGCCGAGGCACCTCAGGCTTCTGCAGGTGCTGTTTCGCCCCAAGCTGAACCAGCCGGATCTGTACCGCCTGCAGCTCTGCAGGCAGCCTGGATGCAGATGGTGCGCCGCGTCATGGCCAATACCGAAGATGTTGGGGAGAGGTTCGCAGAAGAGGCGCGGCGCATGCATTACGGCGAGACGGACGAGCGCGGCATCCGCGGACAGGCCACCAAGGAAGAGACGGTTGAGTTGCTGGAAGAGGGCATTGCTGTCGTTCCTCTTCCCGTGCCCCCGGGCTTCAAGGATACGCTTCAGTAGCTCCAAGACGGGCGTGAGGAGCGTACCGGGTCTCTGGCGAGCCTATGCTCAACGCGCAGGCACGTGGGCCGGGCTCACCTGGTTCAGGACTGGGAGACGATCTTGCGCAAAGCGTCGGTGTCAAGGATGCGCACGTGACGTTGCTTGACTTCTACAAACCCTTCTTCGGCGAATTTCGAGAATGCGCGGCTTACCGTTTCCAGCTTGAGACCAAGGTAACTGCCGATCTCTTCGCGAGTCATGCGCAGGATGAGCTCCGACTGCGAGAAACCCCTTGCATGCAGCCTTTGAACCAGGTTCAGAAGGAAGGTGGCAAGGCGCTCTTCGGCTCGCATACTGCCCAGCAGGAGCATGACTCCATGTTCACGCACGATTTCGCGGCTCATGATCTTGTGCACGTGATTCTGCAGCGCCGGGACTTCGCGAGAGAGCTCCTCGATTCGGTCGAAGGGCATGACGCAGACTTCAGCGTCTTCCAGGGCAACCGCATCGCAGGTATGACTGTCTCCCACAATCCCGTCTAGCCCAATGATCTCGCCGGCCATCTGAAACCCGGTGACCTGATCGCGTCCGTCTTCGGTGGCGATGCAGGTCTTGAAAAATCCGGTGCGGATGGCGTACAACGCTGTAAAACGCTCCCCGCTCGAGAAAAGGGATGCGCCGCGCGATACCTTGCGACGGGTCGCCACCAATTCATCCAGCCTTCCTATGTCTGCGCCTGATAAGCCCATGGGCATACACAATTCGCGCAGATTACAGTTAGAGCAGGCAACTTTGATGGCTTGAGGGGTCATTGTTGCGTGAATAAGAGTGATAGATTTGTTGAAGTCATTGTAGGCTAGGTCCTATTTTGGCATATGAATTAGGGTTTTCCCTAGAGCTGTTGCCAGGTCAAGATGACGCACAAGCCTTGATCGTCGTCAAGGACTTATACCCGAAGGTGCGCCACCATTGGAGCCATTGCCATAGGACTCACAGATGACCGCCATTACCCCCGAACTGCTTGAACGCTTCGATGTGCCGGGCCCGCGCTACACCTCGTACCCCACGGCTGATCGTTTCGTCGAAGCGTTTGGAGAGGCTGAGTACATTCAAGCGCTGGAGCAGAGGCGCAGCGGCCCTGCGGCAATGGCACTGCCGCTTTCACTCTACGTCCATATCCCGTTTTGCGAATCGCTGTGTTACTACTGCGCTTGCAACAAGATCATCACCAAGCACCATGAACGCAGCGTGCCGTATTTGCGTTATTTGAGTCGTGAGGTCGATCTTCATGTAGAACGAATTGGGCGTGGTGTGAGTGTCAGTCAGTTGCACCTGGGAGGTGGCACGCCGACTTTTCTGAACGACGAAGAACTCGGCGAACTCATGAGCATGCTGCGCCACAATTTCAACTTGGTGGCAGGCGGTGAGTATTCGATTGAGGTTGATCCGCGCACGGTGGATGAAAAGCGCCTGGAGACATTGGCCCGCCTGGGCTTCAACCGCTTGTCCTTTGGAGTGCAGGATTTTGATACGCAAGTCCAGAAGGCCGTGCATCGGATTCAGCCGGCAGAGAAGGTTTTTGCATTGGTCGAAGCATCGAGGCGGATTGGGTTCGAGTCAATCAACGTAGACTTGATTTACGGTCTCCCTAAACAGACTCCTGAGTCTTTTGACCGCACACTTGCCCAGGTTTGCGAACTGCGGCCAGATCGCGTAGCACTTTACGGGTATGCGCACCTGCCGGAGCGTTTCAAACCTCAGCGACGCATCATTTCCATTGATTTACCCGTCGCTCGCCACAAGGTGACCATGCTCTCGCGCGCATTGGCGGCCTTTGAAGTCGCAGGCTATGTGTACGTCGGCATGGATCATTTTGCGTTGCCCAATGACGCTTTGGCAGTTGCCAAGCGTCAAGGCCGACTGCATCGAAATTTTCAGGGCTACAGTACACAGCCTGATTGCGATCTCATTGGCCTGGGTGTTTCAGCGATCGGCAAAGTTGGTGCCACCTACAGCCAAAACGCCAAGACGCTGGACGAATACCAGGACGCCCTGGATCAAGGGCGCCTGCCGATCGCGCGAGGTTTGGCGGTGTCTCGCGATGATCTGGTGCGCCGCTCCATCATCATGGCCTTGATGTGCCAAGGCTCTTTGCAGTTCGAGTCTATCGAAATTGCACATTTGGTGGACTTCAAACAGGCTTTTGCCGCCGAGTTGGAGACCCTACGCGGCATGGAAGATAAAGGACTGGTAAAGTTGACCGATACCAGCATCGACGTGACACCCATGGGGTGGTTCTTCGTGCGTGGAGTGGCCATGGTGTTCGACAAGTACCTGCAGGCCGACCGTACGCGCGCGCGCTTCTCGAAAATCATTTGACAAAGAGGAGCGCCGTTGCGAAACCTCGCAACTTCCTTTGTTAACGGACATTCGTATTCATGCTGGCTTCGCTTGCGCTGACTTCCTTCCTCATGGGGCTGGCGGGAGGGCCGCATTGCATTGCCATGTGCGGAGCCGCGTGCGCCGGCATAGGTCGAACCGCCGGTGAGCGCGGCACTTCAGCGATGGGCTTATTCCAGGTGGGTCGAATCATTGGCTATGCCACGCTGGGGGGCGTGGCTGCGGCTTCGCTTCAGGGGATTGGCTGGCTGACGACTCAGAGTGCTGCCATCCGCCCTGTCTGGACGCTTTTTCATGTGGCAGCCATAGCGCTGGGTCTGCTGCTCTTGTTGCAGGCGCGCCAGCCTGTATGGCTGGAGCATGGTGCGCGGCGTGTATGGAGCGCGGTGCGTGGTTTTCAGCAAAGGCGCGGACGCAGTGCCCCGCTGACCATTGGGGCGCTCTGGGCCTTTATGCCTTGCGGTTTGCTGTACTCCGCGTTGATGGTGGCTGCGCTGGCCGGCAGCATTGTGGGCGGTGTGGTCACCATGGCGCTCTTCGCGTTGGGCACCAGTGTGTCGCTCATGCTGGGGCCGTGGCTGCTCCTGCGTTTGCCCACCAGCCTGAGAGGTGAGTGGGGAATGCGGTTGGCCGGTTTGGCGCTCATGGCTGCCTCGGGCTGGGGGCTATGGATGGGCCTGATGCACGACCAAGCGCCTTGGTGTATCACTCCAACGTGATGTGGTGGTTTGCAGTCGGCGATTTCCAAGTCCGCCAGGCTCCTAGGCTGACGACAGTCCTTTGTAGAGCATGTAAGCTGCCAGCACGTAAAGCAGGGCGGCAAAAAGGCGCTTGAGCTTTTTCACCGGCAGTGCGTGGGCGGCGCGAGCGCCCAGTGGGGCAGTCAGCACGCTGCCGGAGGCAACGACGGCAAGTGCTGGAAGCCACAGGTAGCCAAACGAGTAGGGCGGAAGCCCTTCAATATTCTGCCCTGAGATCACGTAGCCGATCACGTTGGCCAAGGCGATCGGAAAGCCAAGAGCAGCACTCGTGGCAACCGCATTGTGAATAGCCACGTTGCACCAGGTCATGAAGGGCACGCTCACGAAGCCACCACCCGCGCCAACGAGCCCCGAAAGAAAGCCAATGGCTCCGCCAGCACCGAGCAACCCGGCGGTGCCTGGGATCTGCCGCGTTGGCGCGGGTTTCTTGTCGAGGAACATTTGCGTGGCCGAGAAGCCGACGAAGCCAGCAAAAACGAGTGCCAATGAGGATCCCTTGAGTACGGCGAATACCCCCACGCTGGCCACCATGGCGCCCAGCACAATACCTGGCGCGAGGCGCTTCACGATGTCCCAGCGTACAGCGCCCTTTTTATGGTGAGCGCTTACGCTGCTGATAGATGTGAAGATGATGCTGGCCATGGAAGTGGCAATGGCCATTTTGACTGCAAGGCCTGGTGGCAGGCCGCGCGCGCTCAGGATGGCGGAAATGAAGGGCACCATGACCATGCCGCCTCCAATACCCAGTAATCCGGCGAGAAAGCCGGTGCAGATCCCCAGCAAAGCAAGTTGAAAGATCAATAACGGTTCGAGGAACATGAAGACAGGCAATATGTGGGCGGCGCCACTGCTCCTGTGCCTGAGCCTGAGCAGGAGATGCTCAAGCTCCATCGCGCAGTGTGCGGGGAGCTGGCTCGGAGGACGGCGAGGGGAATAAGGTGTCTGCGAATGCCACCGGACCGGCATCCTGAACGCAGGGTTCAGGTGGGCGAGGTCAGACTGGTCTTGGGTTCATCTGACGCGAGACGATCACGCTGACCAGACAATGTTCCAAGCCCTTGCTCAGAGAGCATTGGTTCAAGGAAATATAAAGCCCGGCATGCATCGCAGACACGTTTATTTTACTCTCCCTGAAGGCCCTGTGACGGGTGCTGTGACAAGTGACTTGTCTCCATGCGTTTTGGCGCTGGTGTCCTGGGCACTATAGCAATCGGCCATCCTCGCCGAGGGCCTTGTCCAATCGCCCAAGCAAGGCACCCAACGTAGCCTGCTCGGCTACGCTCAAGTCGGGGTGGGTGTCGGTGCGGTGGCTGTTCGTGACCTCCGGAGCTGTGGGCGGGGGCTCCGTCAATTCGAACGCGAGGTTCAAGGCGGCCAGTACGGCGATGCGGTCGCGGGCTTTTATTTTTCCGGCGTCACGTATGGTGCACATGGCAGCGTCGAGGCGTTGCACGGCTTCGTGCAGCCTCGCCTCGCCACCCTCCGGGCAACCGAGAAGATAGCCCTGGCCCAGGATTTTGACTTCGACCTGCTTCATAAGTCTTCCTTTTCAGCGGGCGGCAGTACGCTGGCTGCGGTAGGCAGGCGGTCGATCAGTGCGTCGACGCGAGCGCGTGCGGCCATCAGGCGTGACCTCAGGCTGTCGCGCTCATGGGTGAGCGATTCGACCTGCTGCGCAAGCAACTCATTGGTGCGGCGCAACTCCTCGTGGCGTACGAGCAGGCGTTCAACACGCTCGGCTATCTGTTCGATCAAATGGGGATTCGTCATGGCGCGACAGGAAGGTTGGGCAATTGTAGGTTCGTCTATGGTGCGGCGCTACCAGTAGTTCCCTGGGTCTTATAATTGTTTCTGTTGGTGCTCGCGCTCGTGGTTCGCACAGCGCAGTTCAACGGGAAGCAGGAGGGCGCCGCGCACCACGCGCGCGCTGCCTAACCTGCGCTGCCCCCGCAACGGTAAGCGGATGGGGTGCTTCATTGCGCTCCCCGGCCCATGCCTCTCACAGCCACTGGATGTCTTGAACAAGCACCCGGGAAGGCGAGGCAAGGGAGTCCTCCGCCAGCCCGGATACCGGCCAACAAGGAGGAGTCGCGCTCAACTTTCGGGTAGGGCGCGCTTCAGTTTGCCCCATGCGCCGGCGGGGAAGCCGGCAGGGGGTTGTTCGTTCGTGATCCTTCTCATGAGAAAAATTTCTCTTCCGCTCAAGCCGGTGTTGCCGATGCTTGCCCTTGGCTGCGCATTGTCCGCGCACGCCCAGACCTCCGAACTACCCTTGGAGGTGGCTGCGGCATCCCTCGGTGAAACCATGGTCACCGCAACCCGCGTTCAGCAGCCGCTGACCGATGTGGTGGCAGATGTAACCGTCATTGGCGCACAGGAGATTCAGCGCAGCGGTGCCCTTACGCTAACGGATCTGCTGGCGCGACAAGCCGGTTTTGAGCTAGTGCGCAATGGAGGTCCTGGCTCCACCAGCAGCGTTTACATGCGGGGCGCGGAAAACCGCTTCACGGCTGTCTATATTGACGGGGTCCGGGTAGACACGCAGTCCACCGGCGGGCCACCCTGGGAGGCGATCGCACTGGGGCAGATCGATCGGGTGGAGGTCGTGCGGGGTGCTGCGGCCGCGATTTACGGCTCCGATGCTGTGGCCGGAGTAATCCAGATATTCACCCGCAAAGGCCAGGGGCCATTTTTGCCATACGTGGGGGTTGGTTTTGGCAACCATGGCACCAAAAAAGCCGAGGCGGGCTTCTCGGGAAAGAGCGGGGGGATTGACTACGCGATTGGGGTTGAGCGAGGAACCAGCCACGGTTTCGACAGCCGCCCGGGATCGAATCCGGACGATGATGGTTACAACAACACCAATGCCAGTGCGAGCGTAGGTTGGGACATCAATGACGTGCACCGGTTGGAGGCCAACGGAGCCTATAGCAATATGGAGGCTCGGTACGATGGCTTCACTCCGAACCTCGACGACCAAGGTGTGAACCGATTGCGCACAGGCGGTCTGGCGTGGTCAGCGAGGTGGACGCAAAACTACAGCACGCGTCTTTCCATTAACGAGTCACGCCAAAGCTACGAAACGCGCCCATCCGTTTACCGTAGCGAGACCACGCTGCGGGACTATCTGTTCCAGAACGAGTGGCGCAGCGGAAGCCATTTGGTGAATGCTGCATTGGAGCGGCGTGAAGACCGCTTGGTGAACAGTCCTATTGATCGTAGTCGTCACCAGAACGCCATTGCACTCGGCTACGGATTTGCAGGGGGAGCACACACCTTGCAGGTCAATCTGCGACGTGATAACGACAGTGAGTTCGGCGGGCAGACTACAGGAAGCGTTTCCTATGGCTACAGCTTCGCGCCGGGCTGGCGCGTGACGGCGGCGGCGGGTACATCCTTTCGTGTGCCGACGCTCTACCAGCGATTCTCGCAGTATGGACAGCCCGCGCTGCGGCCAGAAAAGGGGCGTAATCTTGAGGTGGGTCTTCACTGGGCCGACGGCGGCAGCCGCTTTGGCGTCGCAGCGTACCGCAACCGCGTGCGAAATCTGATTACCTTTGGTGCCGCAGGACCCTGTGGCGACTTTTATGGCTGCTATGAGAACACAGGCCGCGCAGAGTATCAGGGCATTACGCTCTCGGCAGCGCATAAGCTCGCCGGGGTCAACTTGAGCGGCTCTCTTGATGTCCAGGAGCCAACTGACTTGAACACCGGCAAGCTGATGGCCCGACGTGCACGAAATATCTTGAAGCTGGCGGCTGACACCAATGTAGGCAGCTGGACCGTAGGTGCGGAGGTGCAGGCATCATCCAGGCGCTATGACAATGCGGCCAACACAAACGTGCTCGGGGGGTATGGCCTGGTGAATCTGTATGCCACCACCACCATCGCTCGCCAATGGACGTTTCTGGCACGTATCAACAATGTGGCCGACAAAGACTACCAGTTGGCACGCGGTTACGCCACAGCGGGTCGCGAGTTTTATGTAGGTCTTAGATGGATGATGAAATAGATCCGACAGTTGGGCTTTGCTGCGCGCAGCGCCAACGTGCGGGATTAATCACAGTTCACCTGCAAGCCTGGGCTGGCCATGTCTGAACTGCGCGTTGCTCGGAGCGAGCTCATCCTCGGCGGCCAGAAGAGCGGAAAATCTCGGCGCGCTGAGAAGTTGGCGGCTGCCTGGGTAGGGTCATCATCAGCGCACCGCTCGGTGATGATCGCTACTGCCCAGGTGCACGATGATGAGATGCGCCAGCGCGTTCTTCGCCACCAGCGAGAGCGCGCACAGCGGGTGCCCGGCATCCACACTGTCGAGGAATCATCTGATCTGGCGGCCGCCATTGCGAATGCAGGCGGTGCCGAGACGCTGCGGGTCGTAGATTGCCTCACGCTCTGGCTCACCTGTCTGATGATGCCGTTTGATTCGGAGCGTTTTTCGGAAGACGCGGTGCAGGCACGAGTAAATGCGCTCTTGAGTGCGATTGAAGTTTCTCCGGGGCCCATTGTGCTGGTGGGCAACGAGATCGGATTGGGCGTGATTCCAATGGGGCGTGAAGTGCGGAGCTTCGTCGACGCGCTTGGTGTGCTCAATCAACGCGTCGCTGAAAAGTGCGAGCGCGTTTGTTTGATGGCGGCTGGTTTGCCGCTGCTATTGAAAGGCGAACTATGAGTCTCTGGCGGGGCCTGCTGCGGACAAGTGTCGGTGCATTGCTTGTGCTTGTGCTGGCTGTACCCGCACGTGCCTACGAAGTTGCTGATGACCGCGGGGTGGTGGTCAGCATGCAGTCGCCACCTCAGCGTATTGTCAGCCTGCTGCCATCGCTCACAGAAACCGTTTGCGAGCTCGGTGCATGCGGACGGCTGGTGGGGGTTGATCGCTATTCCAACTGGCCGGCCGCCGTTCGCAGTCTGCCTCAGGTAGGGGGTGGGCTGGATCCCAGCATCGAAGCGATCGTGGCCCTGAAGCCTGACTTGGTGCTTGTGGCAACCTCCTCTCGGGCAAGCGAGCGCCTGCGCGCATTGGGCTTGAAAGTGCTGGCGCTGGAACCAAAGACCGGCGCTGACGCGCTTCGTGTCATTGGCAAGCTAGGCCATGCGCTAAATTTGCCGGGTTCAGAGCGCCTGGCGCAGTCCATTGAAGAGGGTGTGGCGGCTGCGGCCCGCTCTGTGCCCAGCCATTTGCGCGGGCAAAGGGTGTACTTTGAGGCAAGCCCAGGTCCTCACGCCGCCGGACCAAGCTCCTTCATCGGCGAAATGCTGACCAAGCTGGGGCTGGGCAACATCATTTCGCCGGAGTTGGGTCCTTTTCCCAAGATCAACCCGGAGTATGTGTTGCGGGCAGATCCCGATCTCATCATGGCAGGACAGCGCAGCACAGCCGACTTGGTCGCGCGACCTGGATGGAGGAATCTTCGCGCCGTGCAAACTCAGCGCGTGTGCATATTTGATGCCGCGGAGGTGGACGTACTGGTGCGCCCCGGACCTCGCATGGCGGAAGCCGCTCACCTGATGGCCAAGTGTGTTTCTGAAAAAGGCGCTCCCGCCGGGGCCACGCGGTGAACGTGGCTCCAGTGACTTCGGCGTCAACCCAGGGTGTGCGTTCGCGTGCAGCCTGGCTTGCGTTGGCGCTGTTGGTCTTGTCGCTGCTGGCGCTTGTCGTGGGCGCTGGTGTGGGAAGCACCGGGTTTGAGAGCGTGCTGCGAGCGCGCCATGATCCGGTGGCTTGGCAGATCATTGCCGAGGTCCGCTTGCCGCGTACCTTGGGGGCCTGGCTAGCGGGCGCTTTGCTGGGTTTGGCCGGGGCGGTGGCACAGGGTCTGTTTCGCAACCCTCTGGCCGACCCTTTCCTTCTTGGCAGCGCTTCCGGCGCCATGCTCGCGGTCGCTATCTCGCTGGCGTTGCTGGGCGGATCCCTGACCGCGGGCCACTGGGTAGGCAAGCTCGGCCTCACGGGGGCAGCTTTCATCGGAGCGCTGGGCGGAGTGCTGTTGACCCTCCTGCTGGCTCAGGGCGTGCAGCAGACGCTGCGACTCTTGCTGGCCGGGGTGGTGGTCGGTTATGTGCTGGGAGCCCTCAAAGATCTGGTCACCCTCGCGGCCCCAGACGTTCTCACCGCCATGGTGGGGTTTGCTTTGGGCAATACCGGTTTTATTGGCTGGAATTCCTGCGCTGTGATGGCCGCCGTGTTGTTTCCGATCATGGGGTTGGCGTGGGGGCTGTCCCGCGTACTGGATGGTCTGAGCCTGGGTGAGGCTACTGCGCAGAGCCTTGGCCTGCCACTGGCGTCCATGCGTGCGGCGCTGGTGGGTGTGCTGGCGCTGGCTACGGGCACAGCGGTGGCTCAGGCGGGTTTGATTGGTTTCGTCGGGTTGGCGGCACCTCACCTGGTGCGTCCGCTGGCGCGTGTGACGCATGGCCCGCTGGTGCTGCTGGCCGCCATGATGGGGGGGCTGCTGTTGATGCTGGCAGACATTGCGGCCCGAGCACTGATCTGGCCACAGGAGTTGCCAGTGGGTGTGCTGACGGCCGTGCTGGGTGGCAGCTACCTGCTGTGGCTGATGTACCGGAGAACTCGATGAAGGTGCAATCCAGCCCAGGCGCGGCAGCTTTGTCCCTGAACTCCATGGCTACACGAATCTCCGGACACCGGATTCTGAGAGGCATTGAGCTGACGCTCCCAACCGGCCGCTGGACGAGTATTGTCGGCCCCAATGGTGCCGGAAAATCCACGTTGCTGCGCGTGTTGGCGGGCCTGCTGCCGACTGAGGGAGTGGTTTGCTTACTCGGCCACCCCATGGCGCACTGGCCCAGACGAGAGCGTGCGGGGCGCCTGGCGTGGCTGGGGCAGGGCGAACCCGGTGGTGAAGATCTGACAGCTTATGACGTGGCCTTGCTGGGCCGCCTGCCTCACCGTGCATGGCTGGCGCCACCTTCTCCAGAAGATCATGCCGCCGTGGCGCGCGCATTGCATGCCACCCAGGTGTGGGATTTGCGTGAACGGCGCCTTGGTGACCTCTCAGGCGGCGAGCGTCAGCGCGTGCTGCTGGCGCGCGCTCTGGCCGTCGATGCGCCCATTTTGCTTATGGATGAGCCCTTGGCTCACCTCGACCCTCCACACCAGGCCGACTGGATGGCCATTGTCCGTGAACTGGTGGCAGCAGGGGGCACCGTGATCAGCGTGCTGCATGAGCTGTCAGTTGCGTTGCAGGCAGACGACCTGCTGATTGTGCAAGAGGGCAGCATCCTTCACCACGGGCCTTGCGCCGACCCCTTAACCCACGCAGCCTTGCAGGCTGCATTTGATGATCGTGTCGCCATCCATGCCCTTCAGGAGGGCTGGGTGGCATTGCCGCGCATTTCGCGGAAGAAGGACTCCCATGCAAATTGAAACACCACCCACAGAAAAACGTTATGAGCGGCCAGAAGGTGAGCGCCGAGGCTTGATCATCGTGAATACCGGTGACGGCAAAGGCAAGAGTACGGCCGCCTTTGGGTTGGCCTTGCGGGCGTTTGGTCGGCAGCATGTGCACGGCAAGCAGGTTGTGATTTTTCAGTTCATGAAGGTGCCGACGGCCCGCTTTGGCGAGCACCGGATGTTCGAACAGATCGGCTTGCCCATTGAAGGCCTGGGCGACGGTTTTTCGTGGAAAAGCAAGGATCTGGAGCATTCCGCTCAACTGGCCCGGGAGGGCTGGGACAAAGCCAGGAAGGCCATCCTGGGTGGGGAGCACTTTCTGGTGGTGCTTGATGAGATCACTTACCCGTTGATCTACGGCTGGCTGCCGCTGGAAGATGTGCTTGAAACTTTGAAGCAACGGCCTGCCGATGTCCACGTTTGCCTGACTGGGCGGCGCTGCCCGCAGGAAATCATCGACCTGGCTGACACTGTGACTGAAATGGCACTCATCAAGCACGCTTTCAAGGCGGGAGTGCCGGCCCAGCGTGGCATAGAGGACTGATCTCAGTTCTTTGTTTTAGGCGTGAACTTGCATTCCGCCGCAACCACGCAGCGCCAGCACTGCGGTTTGCGCGCCAAGCAGACATACCGGCCCAGCAGGATCAGCCAGTGGTGCGCGTGATCCATGTATTTGGTCGGAACTCGCTTGAGAAGCTTGAGTTCCACCTCCAGCGGAGTCTTGCCCGGTGCCAGGCCGGTGCGATTGCCAATGCGGAAGATGTGCGTATCCACCGCCATGGTGGGTTCCCCGAAGGCCACATTGAGCACCACATTGGCAGTCTTGCGACCAACCCCTGGCAGGGCTTCCAGTTCTTCACGTGTGCGCGGAACCTCTCCGCCGTGCTGCTCGATCAAGATGCGGCAGGTTTCCAGCAGGTGGCGAGCTTTGCTTCGATAAAGCCCGATCGTCTTGATGTAGCTCTCCAGCCCGTCCTGCCCCAGAGCTAGGATTTTCTGGGGTGTATTTGCCACTGGAAAAAGCAGGCGCGTTGCTTTGTTGACACCGACATCGGTGGCCTGTGCTGAAAGCAGCACCGCTGTGAGCAACTCGAAGGCGCTAGTGAATTCCAGTTCAGTCGCGGGTTCAGGGTTGGCCGCCTGCAAGGCAGCAAAGAAACGATCTATCTGGGCCGGATTCATCTGTGGGGAGGGGTTGCTTCAATTTACTGCGCCAATCTTGCCATGAACCGCAGAGAGGGAAGCGACTCCAGTTTGGACGCGCCGCATTGCAGCGACAATAGACGCACTTTGAACCAAGAGCTTCCGTTATGCCGAACTCACTATTGCCTCTAGCCCAACGCCTTGACAACGTAGAAACATCCGCCATTCGCGAGCTCTTCAAGCTGCTGGGCAAGCCAGGCATCATCAGTTTTGCCGGAGGCTTTCCGGACAGCGCCATGTTCGATGTTTCCGGTATCACCGAGGCCGTGAACAAGGCACTGGCGGAGGAGCCAGGCGCCGCCTTGCAATACGGCGCCACAGAGGGGTATGAGCCACTACGTAAGCAACTGGCAGAATTCATGGCGCAAAAAGGCGTCGTGAACGTGGCACCTGAGCAGCTTATCGTCACTACGGGTAGCCAGCAAGCGCTCGATTTGCTCGGAAAAACACTGGTCGACCCTGGCAGCAAGGTCATTGTGGAAGGCCCCACCTTCCTGGCCACCATTCAGTGTTTCCGCCTCTATGGTGCAGACCTTGTCAGCGCCCCTATAGACGCTGATGGCGTGCAAGTGGACGCGCTGGAAGAGCTCATCAAACAACACAAACCCCGGTTCGTTTACCTGATTCCCACCTTCGGCAACCCTAGCGGCGCCATGCTGAGCCTGGAGCGGCGCAAGCGCGTGCTGGAATTGGCGGTGCAGTACCAGACCTTGATTGTTGAAGACGACCCGTATGGCGATCTGTATTTTGACGCCCCGCCGCCCCCCAGTCTGCTGGCCCTCAGCCACGAGGTGCCTGGCAGCCGCGACTGGCTGGTGCATTGCGGCTCGCTAAGCAAGGTGCTCAGCCCGGGCCTGCGCGTGGGCTGGATGGTCGGTCCTGCCGAATTGCTGGGCAAGGCCGTCATGTGCAAGCAATTCAGCGATGCGCACACCAGTACCTTCGCACAGGCCACCGCAGCCCAGTATCTGGCCGGGGGCCATATGCCAGCCACTTTGGCGAGGGTGCGGCAGGTGTATGGCTCGCGCGCGCAGGCCATGTGCGATGCTCTGAGCAGCGAGATGGGTGCCTCCATTGACTTCGTGGCTCCCCAAGGCGGGTTGTTCGTCTGGGCACGGCTGACCGGGGCTGGCGGCAAAATCTCGGACGGTGCCGCCTTCGCACGTCAGGCCATTGAAAAGGGTGTCGCCTTCGTGCCCGGTGCGCCTTTTTATTGCGCCAACCCTGATCACAGCACGCTGCGCCTGTCGTTTGCTACCGCAGACGAAGACCGCATACGCGAAGGGATTGGGCGCTTAGCGCAGGCGCTCTGAGATTGAGGGCATTCCTCTTGTATTCACGCGGCCAGTCCCCAACTGCGTCGCATGAAGACATTGCAAACCCCCACCCAAACGACAGCCGTCCTGGCCCAGTTGCTGGAACGGTTGGATGCAAGCCGCGTGTCGGTTGATGCGCACCAATACCGCACCGTTGTTGAGCGTCTTTCCCAAGACTTGAGCAATGCTGAGGTCGACTGGAGCACCTTGCTGGCGCAAAGTCCTGCCGCGACGCAGATCTACGAAAACCTGCATTACGCAGAGGCTGGCCTGTGCCGTTCGCCCCTGGAGCTCGCCGCAGCCACCGAGTTGACGGCTCGCGAAGCCATAGAACGCGCGCGGCGGCGCAGCGAACCCGAAGCGCCCACAGGAGCGTAGCCAAGATGAGCGAGCCATTACATATTGTCTGCCCGCATTGCGCCACTACCAATCGGGTGCAGCCAGACCAGCTCGCCAGTCATCCTGATTGCGGCAAGTGCCACCAGCCACTCTTTGAGGGCAGCCCGGCCGAGTTGGACGACGCGGCTGCATTCGAGAAGCACCTGACGCGCAGCCAGATTCCGCTTCTGGTCGATTTTTGGGCGCCTTGGTGCGGCCCGTGTCGCATGATGGCTCCCGCCTATCAGCAGGCTGCTGCGCAATTGGAGCCGTACATTCGCGTCGCCAAGGTTAATACAGAAGCCGCGCAAGCGCTGGGTGCCCGCTTCAATATTCGCAGCATCCCTACGCTCGCGCTATTTGTGGGCGGGCGCGAGGTGACCAGACAGGCCGGCGCCATGACCAATCCCGCGCAAATTGTGCAGTGGGTGAAAGCCAATCTGCCAAGGGGATGACCGGCAGGATGCGCCTTATGGCTTGGCTTGGACGCCGATCCCAAGCTAAGGCTGTATCCTTTGAGCGTGAAACGCCCAGAACATCTATCTCTCCTCTCCCGTGCCCTGATCGGTGAGCACCCGTCAATCATTCGCCTTCGCCAGCTGATTGACCGCGTAGGCAAGAGCAAGGCCAGAACGATCTTGATCTATGGCGAAACCGGCACGGGAAAGGGTTTAGTCGCGCGTCTGCTCCACGAGGCTTCCAGCCGGGCGGGGGCGCCCTTCGTGGACATCAACTGCGCGGCGATTCCTGGGCCGCTGCTCGAATCGGAATTGTTCGGGCATGAAAAGGGATCATTCACAGGCGCGGTGGGTCACAAGCAAGGTTTGATTGAGGCCGCCGATGGTGGCACTGTCTTCCTCGACGAAGTTCGAGAGCTTGAGCCTGTGATGCAGGCCAAGCTCCTCACTCTGCTCGACACAAGCCGTTTCAGGCGCGTTGGCGCGGTTCGATCCACCGAGGTGGACGTACGCTTCATTGCAGCTACTAACAAGATCCTGCTGGGCGAGGTTAAAGCAGGCGCGTTTCGCGATGATCTGTACTACAGACTACAGGTCGTGGCCATCAATATACCGCCGCTCAGGGAGCGTGGTGACGACATTCTGATGCTGGCGCATGCGCATCTTGAGGCATGCAACCGGGTGCACGGGAGCAGCATGACCAAGTTTGAACCTGAGGTAGAGGACGTTTTTCGAAAGTATTCCTGGCCCGGCAATGTACGTGAACTGGAAAACATGATCGAGCGCATTTGCTTGCTCGAGGAGGGGCACACGGTGCGGTTGGATCACTTGCCTGACCGCATCATCAGAGAAACACGCAGGCGGACTGCAGCATCCGCTCTACCTGACACAGTTGCCATTGGAAAAGGCTATCACGCTGCCACGGCCGAATACCAGAAGAACCTGATCCGCGAGGCACTGATGATTGCTCACGGTAACCTGGGCAATGCTGCGGCCCGCCTGGAACTGACCCGCCACGCCTTGCGCCACCAAATGCTCAAGTTCGGGCTGGCGCCCGGAGATGAACCAGATGCGTGAATAATGTGTTCATGCGTGTAAATTTACGCGCATTTCACCTCTCTCTGTATAAGAGAAGATTTTTTAAGTTATTGTTTTATAAGAATAATATTTATTTTTTTCATTTGGCACGCATGCTGCAATAACACTCGCATTCGAAACAACGAAGCGAGAAAGGCAGCATGGACTCCCTTAAGATCATTTGCCCTAATGGGCACCTTGGATTTGCGCCACTGAGAACCGAGAGCTTTCAGATTGGCGTGCAAGCCTCTCCTGATTACATCGCGGCGGACTCTGGCAGCGACGACGTGGGCCCCGTTCCGCTGGGCTCAGATACATCCACCAGCCCCCAGGCTTGGCAGCGCCAGGATCTGGAGCATATGCTGCTGGCCTCTCGCAAGCTCGGCGTACCCATGATCATCGGCTCGGCTGGCGACACGGGCAGCAACAGCCGGGTGGACATGTATGTCACCATCATCAAGGAGCTCGCGCTGAAACACGGCCTGCCGAAGTTCCGCCTGGGCTATTTTTATTCAGAGGTCAGCAACAAAGAACTGCGTTCCCGCATGGCAAAAGGCTCCGTGATTCGGGGTCTTGATGGGTTCGCTGACCTTACCCTGAGCGAACTGGATGCCACTGACCGCATTGTCGCCATGGCGGGCGTTCACCCCTACATGCACTTGCTGAAGCAAGGTGCTGACGTCATCATTGGGGGGCGTAGCTCTGATGCCGCCGTGTTTGCTGCACCTGCGTTGCACCACGGCTTCCCTGAGGATCGTGCTTATTATTTGGGCAAGGTGCTGGAATGCGCCTCCTTCTGTGCAGAGCCCTATGGTGGCAAAGAAACCGTGATGGGTGAGATCTCGCAAGACGATGTGCGTGTCACGGCCATGCATCCGGAGCAGCGCTGCACCATTGCCTCAGTCTCAGGCCATGCCATGTATGAGCGCTCCAACCCCTACGAGGAGTTCTTCGCCGGTGGCAAGCTCGACATGACGCACTGCAATTACGAGCAGATCAGCGAGCGAACCACACGCATTACCGGCTCCCGCTTCCTGCCTGACGCCAAAATCAAGGTCAAGTTAGAAGGTGCCGGCAAAGTAGGCGAGCGATATGTCGGAATTTGCGGCATTCGCGATCCATACACGGTGGCTAATGTGGACGCCGTGATTGGATGGGCGCGTGATCAGGTCAAGGCGCGGTTCGGCACCGAAGGCTATAGCCTGCACTACAACGTTTATGGCCGCGACGGCGTCATGGGCGTCCTGGAGCCTCTGCGCGACAAGCCCGGGCATGAACTGTGTGTCATGGTGCAAGGCGTGGCACCCACACGCGAAATGGCCGAGGAAGTGACCATGATCGGCCTGCGCCAGATGTTCTATGCCCGCCTGCCTGATGTCAAGGGAACTGCAGGTTCCGTGGCTTTCCCGCTGGACGAAGTTCTGCACGCCAGTGCCGCCTATCGCTGGACGCTGAACCACACCGTTGAGGTCGACGACCCGATGGAGCTCTTTCCTACCCACATGACCGAAGCCGGCGTTTGAACGAGGTACCCCAGATGACCCAAGCAGCAAAATTGAGCGAACTGGCCAAGACGATCCGCAGCAAGAACGCGGGTGTCAACAAAATCACCTTTGACATTATTTTCCGTGAGCCGCAAGTTTACGAGCGAGTGAAGCGTTCTGGGGCGATCAATCGGCAGAGCATGGCTGATCTCTACCGTTTAGATCCCGCACGTATCAGCGATTTCGTGGAGTACGACCCGGGCTTGGCGATCAAGTTCACGATTTACCGAGAGCGGCCCAGCGGAAGCGCTGGCGACGGAGATATCTTTGGCGCGCAGCAATATGCTCCATTGCTCGACGTCATGATCCCCGGCTGAAACCTGATATCCACCGTTTAAATTTTACAGAGGAGACCACCATGTCAGTTTCACTAGTACGCCGCCTGCTTGTACTTGCCGCCGGAAGCCTTCCGTTGATCGGCTTGGCCCAAGTAGAAGGGCCCAAGCTACCCGCCATGATGAAGATCGTCGTGCCGTTTTCAGCCGGTGCCAGCAACGATGCCATGGCGCGGGCGATCGCTCCATTGTTGTCCAGGCGTCTAGGCAACACCGTCATCGTTGAAAACAAGCCGGGTGCGGCGGGCGTGATCGGCGCCGACTACGTGGCCAAGAGCCCGGCTGACGGTTCGGTGCTGTTGCTGACTTCGTCAACTTTCCTGACGGCGGCGGCCACTCAGATAAAAATGCCCTATGACCCGGTCACGGCGTTCGCGCCGGTCTCGATCATTGGCGACGGACCCATGCTTCTGGCTGTGAGTGCGGCGACGCCAGCAAAGTCTATTGAAGAGTTGATTGCGCTGGCCAAGGCGAAGCCAGGTACGCTGACCTACGGGACCTCGGGTACAGGCTCCATTGCTCATCTGGCCAGCGAAATGCTGGCCGATGCCGGGCAGTTCAAAATGACGCACGTTCCCTATAAAGGGGCGGCCAATGCCTTGATGGATATGGCGGGTGGTCAGATCAACATGATGATCTCGAACTACACCTCAGTGGTTTCACAGATCAAATCAGGGAAAGTGCGTGCGCTGGCCGTGACGTCTGCGCAGGCCAACCCGGCATTCCCTGATCTTCCGCCCATCTCCAGCGCGGTGCCCGGTTTCGCTGCCAACATCTGGGTGGCCATACTCGCGCCTGCAGCCACCCCGCCAGCTCTCGTTGCGCGCCTGAATCAGGAGCTTTCCGAGATCGCCAAAGCACCAGAAGTGCGGGCACTGCTCGAACCCGACGGCGCAACGTCCATGTCACTCTCGCCGGCAGAAGTGTCTCAAAGGGTCAAGAGCGACCTGGCCCTTTGGAAGAAAATCGCAGTCGAGAAGAAGATCGTGGCTGAGTAGGAGGTTGAGGCAGGCTCCTAGTATCTTTGATTTTGAGGGGCGGGTGTGCCGGCAAATTCCCAGCGGCTGCCGTCAGCAAAGCGAAGTACCAGGTTCGGCGCTGCACCCCCAGAAAAATCAAATCGCTGCACCTGTGGCAACTGCGTGGTCATGCGTTGTTCCAGGGTCATCAGGTCGCGGTCCACGCAGGCTCGCTTGGTGGACATGGGAACGCTGATCTCCAGATGCCCATCTTTTAGTGTGTAGTTGGCACCTATCATGTTGCATAGGTTCTGAAGCGACACCTTTTGGGCGTCAAACTGCAGCCTTGGCGCCGGCTGCCCGCTTGAATTTTTGTGCGGCATGGCTTGGCCTTGGCTATCGTAGGCAGCCTTCAAGTCCCAGAAGTAGGCCTGCAGTTGCTTCGATGCCTCGGCTGAAGAAGGTGCGGACACCATGGGGGCTCCTTGCGGCATGCTGACGCAAGCCGTCATCAATGCTGCCAATGTGAAGGCAGGCAGTGTTTTGAACACGCTGTGAAGGAGAGGGCGCATGGGCAGATGTTGTAGTTTCGAGAATGCCCACAATACCTCAACATACCCTCTAGCCAAGTAGGAGAGATGCTCATTTACCTCATTGCCGTTCGACCGAACCTTAGTCAGAACGGCGCTGAGGTTGCTTGGCCGGATCAATATTGGCCTGATTCGCTACTGCGAAATAGCGGCGGGTCAGTGCGCTGGTGGCGTAGGGCTGCCCGTGTCAGCTACCCTGTCTGCCGCAGCCTCCGTAGAAGATTTTCCGGAGACAGGGCTGTTAAGCTGTCGCGCAAACGCCTCAAAGTCCTCGGGAGCAAGGGGACGTGCAAAGAAGTATCCCTGGATCTCGTCGCAGCCGGCGGTTCGCAGTAATTCCATCTGTTCCTGCGTTTCTACACCTTCAGCAATCGCGCTGATGTCCAGGGCATGAGCCATGTTGACGATGGCGGTGACAATGGCCAGATCACTCTTGTTAATGGTCAGATCCCGAATGAAAGACTGGTCGATTTTCAGCTTGTCAAGCGAGTATCGCTTCAGGTAGCTCATTGATGAGTAGCCGGTGCCAAAATCGTCGATCGACACGCGAAAACCCATCTTGTGCAATTTTTGAATCTTGTTGCCGGCCCCAACAGGATCCCGCAAGGCCACAGCTTCCGTGAGCTCAATCTCTAGCCGCTGCGGCTGCACATCGTGTTTCTTCACGATGCGGTCCAACTGATCTAGCAAGTCAGGTTGTGCGAACTGAATGGCGGAAAAATTTATCGCGACAAAGTTCACATCTAGCCCCGAATCGTGCCAACTGCGCCATTGTTTGACCACCTGCTCTATAACCCACAAACCTATTTCTACGATGGCTCCCGTCTGTTCAGCCAAAGGAATGAATTCAGCCGGGGAAAGTGGCCCCCATTTTGGGTGATTCCATCGCAGTAGAGCCTCTGCCCCCGCAAGGCTCTGGTTGCGCAGAGTGCACTGAGGCTGGTACACCATGTGCAATTCACCCCGCTGCGCGGCCAGGCGTAGATCAGCCGCCAGCTCCAGGGATCTCTGGCTGTGGGCTTGCATGTCTGGAGCGAAAAAGCGAAAGCCGTTGCGTCCTTCTTCCTTCACGCGGCGCATGGCCGACTCGGCAGCTGTGGTCAGCAGGCTGGGGCTCACTGCATCATCAGGGTAAGTTGCAATGCCCACGGAGGCGCTCAACAGCAGACTGCTGCCGTTGACCACCATACTTTGCTGAAGATTCCTCAAGGCATTCTGCGCCAGCAAGGCCAGTGCAGATTGATCAGCACCTGATACCACCGCTGCGAAACTGTCGCCTGAGTATCGGCCCAGTATGGCCGGAGGAGGAAAGGCTTGACGTAGACGCTTGGAGCACTTCAGCAGTACCTCGTCGCCGACCGCACGGCCCATGGAGTCGTTCACGGCTTTGAAGTTGTCCAGATTGAACCAGAGCAGAGCCACTTTGCCTTCAGGTTTTTCAACTTGCTCCAGTGCGCCAGAGAGTTGCTCCTCAAAGGCCCGTTTATTGAACAAGCCCGTCAGCGGGTCGAAAGAAGACAACTCCTGAATCCTTTTTTCGGCCAGCTTGCGGGAGGTGACATCCTCCATGTGCGCAACGTAATGAGTCAGCCGATTCGCGTTGTCATGAACAGGGTAGAGAAGCGCCCGCTGTATGTAAATGGATCCGTCTTTATGGCGGTTGGTGAACTCACCTTCCCAAGTCAGGTCCTGGTTCAGTCGCGACCACAGCCCTTGGTAAATCTGCGGGGGTTTCGCCGGATTGGAGTATGTTTGGGTTGCTTCCGAGTACTTCTGATGCGGAGTAGCCGCTCAGTTTGGTAAAGGCCGGGTTCACATACTGGATGCATCTTTCGGCATTTGTAATGATGATTGGAAACGGGCTTTGTTCCAGCGACGTCGATAAGAGATGAATTTCATCATCTTGGCGCTTGCGTTTTACCAGGCCGCACACCTCAGAGGCCAACATGCGCAGGGCATGCACCATGGGTTCGGTGTAGGGGGTGTCGCGCTCGGCCAGGACAAGAATCATGCAAACACGCTTGGCCTCCAGTGCCTGCACGCTAAGCATGGTCCTGGGTGAGGCAGTACCTGACTCGAGTGGTTTGCCGTGTGACCCTTCTGAAAACAACGCACTGCCGGCGTCGTACACCACAGGTTCCGATTGATGCAACGCGTTTGCCCATAGCGCCGTCGTATCTTTGCACCACGCAGGAATCTCTTGTTGACCTTTGCCAAGGAAGGACTCATCTGCATCCCAGGCTACCAGCTCCATTTTGGCCCCGTCTTGAGACACCGAGTGCATGAAGGCCAGCTTGCTGCCCGTAAGTCTGCGTGCGTGATCCAGCGCCAGGCGCAAAACTGTCGCTTCGTCCGTTTCCGACAGCTGTTCTTGAAGGTCTAAAAGCGCCGCGTTGACCTCGGCTTCAAAACGAATGCGCTCTTCTTGCCGAACGGTGGAGGTCACGTCGCGTGACAGCACCAGAAAGCCCTCTGTGCCTCCCGGTAGCAACTGCGGCGCACGTGCTACTGATAGCTCGAAAACATGCGGCCCCTCTGGAACAACGAGTTCAATGCGAGTGCCCCGCGAAATACCATTTTGGTGGGCTTCTTCGATGGCAGCCATGCTGCGCTCCGCCACGTCTTGAGGCAGCATGTCATTCAGATTCCTTCCAGTCGCGTTGGATGGCGGAACCGCCAGTTTTCCAAGCTGAGAGGTGTAGACAGCATGGCACGTGCCCTCTCGGTCGACTTCGAAAAGAATATCGGGCAGCGTCTCCAGAATGGCTCGCTGGCGGGCTTGTGCTGACTGAAGGGCTATGAAGGGGCTCTGTACCGAGTCGACAAACAGGGCCTGATAGAGAACGCCGTAAGCCAGTAGCTTGTAAACGTGCCCCATCAGGTTGTAGACATCGGCGACATCGGTGTAAACGGTGAAGAAAAACTCGCTGATGGCCATGGTCAGGGCCGTTGCGGCCAAGAAGGCTGCACCGAACGCTTCACGATGCCTCAACCGGAGCATGAACCCGAGGCCGGCCAACATGTAGGCAGAAATCAGCGCCAGCTCATACAGTCGCTTGAAAGGCGTCAATCCGGTTTCTGCGTTGAATGTTTCCGGCAAAGCCTCTGGCCAGGCAAGAGTGACCAAATTCGCCAAAGCCACAATCCCCAGCGTAACTGCCAGCGCACCCATGCGGGGTACTCGGTTCAGAATGGGATTCCAACTTTGAGGCCAGAAGGCCAACCAGAGCATGCCCAGTGCTGCCAAGCTGCGAGCAGCAAACCAGAAGTTGATGGACTTTCCAGGACCATTCGGAGTGATGAAGTCGGGCATGCCCTGGAACGACAGGGTGTGACTCAGGTCCAACAGACCAACGCCCAGAAACACCACCCCGGTCAACATAGTTCGCCCATCGTTGCGAAACTTCTGGGTAGTCCAGGATATGCCAAACACCATGGCTGCCACAGCTATGGCGAATACTTCCAGCGTTGTGTGCAATGGGACGTACCCGGCCAAACCTCGCGCTTCATGCGGCTCAGGCAGCCAGAGTGCCCCCATCATGAAAACCAATAGCACTATCAACCAGATACGCATGGAGCGAACCTGGCCTCTATGGCTCGGGTGGACGGAAAAGAATGCCATTGGCTATTTGGTAGTGCGCCAGACCTTGTTTGTCGAATTCGTCTGCAGAACGAAGCATAACAACTTAATTAAGGCGCATGCGCGTGATCAGGGGGCTGGGTGCTATTTGCTAGAGAATAGGGCTGTTCAGGGAGCGAAAAAGGCCGCAAATTGCCGTTGACTCCGTTAGCAACTCGGGATAAATCCGTCTGCAGGGGCAGACATGAACGCAAGAGCGCAAGGAAACGGGCTCGAGGAGGCGAAAAGTGCCTACATGGGACGCTGAATTTCAAGATGCGGAGGCTTCAGAGGGTGTCGCAGAATGGCCTCATTCTTCTTCCCTCTCCCTCCGGGAGAGGGCCAGGGTGAGGGCAGCGGCGCGTGATCTGAGACTGTCTTTGGGCGCGCTCTCTCACCCCAACCCTCTCCCGAAAGGAGAGGGAGCAATGGCCACTTCTGCACAAACCACTTTAACGACACCTCTGGTGCGTGAAATACGCAAAGGGACGAGGAAGAGGCTCGCGCGCCGGTGAGTATTCCAGCAGCTTGTTAGTAGGCTGCTTCAATCCAGTACACGGTCAAGACGAGGCGGATTGGTTGGCTCTGAAAAAGCCAACCAGTTGCTCGATAAGCTGCTGTCCAAGCTGCTGTCTGCCCAGGGTGTGGAGGTGGAGGGCATGGTTGCTGATGCGCCCTTGCAGGTGCCGTGCGCAGCGTCTCGGCACTCCGGGCCGGGGCCAGGGGACGTGCGGGCCTTCCAGTGCTTGTTTTGACACAAGCCCCTGCGGCGGCCTGCACCCGCGCCTTCGCCTGTACCCTGGCGCACCCCGTCACGGGCGCGATCGATGCATTTACAGCTTGTGAGGCTCAGGCCGCCTCGGCCTCCGCCTCCGCCGCTAGCTGTGCCGGCGTCTTGTACTTCTGCACTTCCTTGAAGCGCTTCACGAGGTAGTCGCCTGCGAGCACCTTCTCGTACTTCGCCGGGTTGTCCACCGACTGGCAGCTGGGCAGGCAGGCCACGGGCGTGTGGTACTCTAGGTTGAAGAAGGTGGGGATGGAGAAACGCTCGCGGCCCGTGCGGTTGACCACGCGGTGCGGGTTGGACACATAGCGGTCGTTGGTCCAGACTTTGAACATGTCCCCGAGGTTGACTACCAGCGTGTCCTCGATCCAGGGGGCAGCGATCCACTCGCCGTCGCGCTTGCAAAGTTCAAGGCCACCGATGGGGTCTTGCGCGAGGATGGTGATCATGCCGTAGTCCGTGTGCTTGGCCGCGCCTAGCTCAATGTCGGTGGGCGAGTCCTGCGGCGGGTAGTGGAACAGGCGCGACTGCACCATGGGCTTGTTGCACCATTGGAGGAAAAACTCTTCCTTCTCACCCAGTGCCAGCGCGAACAGGCGCAGCAGCCGCTTGCCCAAGGCCGTGGTGTGGGCGAAGTAGGCTTCGGCCGCTTCCTTCAGCCAGGGCGCTTCGGCGGGCCAGCGGTTGGGGCCGTGCAGCGGCAGGCCGGCCTGGACGTCAGGATCGTCCAGAGGAAGGTCCACGCCCAGTTCGTAGCTTTCCTTCAGGTCGGGCTTGTGGCCCGGGTGCTGCGTGACGCCATAGGGCATGAAACCGCGGCGGAAGCGCTCGTCGATCTTGTCGCGCATGCGCTCTTCCACCGGGAGCGCAAAGTAGCGGCGGGTGGCCTCGAACACACCATCGACCACCGCGCGCGGAATGCCGTGGTTGCGCACATAGAGAAAGCCCGTGCTGGTGCACACGGCGTCGAGCTGGCGCACAAGTTCGTCGGGGGAGCCACCCGCGATCCAGTCGCCCAAGTCGAGCACGGGAACTTCGGTGGCGGAGGCGCGCCGCGGTGCGGCCGTGAAGGGGGATTCTGTCTGCATGATGAGAACTCCTAGGGTTGCGTGGGTGGAGATGCGTGGATCCTTGGCCGTGGCACCAGGTCCATAGTTGGGGGGCTCGGCCGATTGGTACCGGCCCCGTGGTTGAATGCAGGGGTGACCGCCGCTCCGGCTAGGAGCCGCGCGACAGGTCGCTGTGGGTGTCCGTCCAGAAGATCGCTCGTCGCGCGATGAACTGCATGCTCCTGTGCAGGACGATGCCGATGACCGACAGCACGATCAGGATCGCGAACATGCCGGCTGCATCCATCGAGAAGTTGCGCTGCATGATCAGGTAGCCCAGTCCGGCCTGCGCACCGACGAATTCGCCGACGATGGCGCCGATCACGGCCAGCACGATGCCGATGTCCAGCCCCGCGAACACGAAGGGCAGCGCATGCGGCACGCGCACCATGCGGAAGATGTGCCACTGCGAGGCGGTGAAGGCCGTCATTAGGTCGATCTGGTCGCGCGGCGCCGAGCGCAGGCCCACGATGGTGTTCGCGAGCACGGGGAAGAACACTATGGCCGCCGTGATGATGATCTTCGACGTCACGCCGAAGCCGAACCACAACACGAACAGCGGGGCGATCGCCACCTTGGGCATGGTCTGGAAGGCCACGACATACGGGTACAGCACGGCCTCCAGAAGCGTGCTTTGTCCGATGGCCGCGCCCAGCAGCAGGCCCAGCAGGGCCCCGATTACGAAGCCCATCAGGATCTCGTAGAGCGTGACACCGCCATGTGTGACGATCTCGCCCGAAGCCAGGCCCTCGTACAGCGACTGCGCCACGCTCAAGGGCGTGGGGAAGATCAGCTCGGGGACATCGAGCAGCGTCACCAGCAAGTGCCACAGCACTAGCATGGCGACCAGCACGCCGCCTACGAGCAGGTGCTTGCGGCCCGGGGTTAGCCGGCCGTGTTCGTTGGTATCGTCTGGCGGCACCGTGGTGGCGGACGCATCGTAGTGTGTGGGGTTTGTGGCGGTCGGCATGGCCGGACTTCCCTGGATCGCGGCCATCAGTCGAGTCCTCCTGCAGCATTGAGGTTCGCGCGGATGCCTGAGACATAGGCACCGAAGCGGTCGGTGTTGATGAGGTCCAGCGTGCGCTGGGGGGCAGGTCCACGTCGACCACCTGGGTCACGCGACCCGGACGGGGCGACATCACGACCACGCGGTCCCCCAGGAACACGGCCTCGGGAATGCTGTGCGTGACCAACATGATGGTGGCTCCCGTGCGCTCGCGGATCTTGTGCAGTTCGAGGTTCATGTTCTCGCGCGTCATCGCGTCCAGTGCACCGAAGGGCTCGTCCATGAGCAGCAGCAGCGGGTCGTTGACCAGCGCACGGGCGATGCCCACGCGCTGCTGCATGCCACCCGAGAGTTCGTTGGGGTACTTGGTGGCGAAGTTCTCCAGCCCCACGAGTTGCAGGTAATGCTTCGCGCGCGCCAGCGATGTGGCCGCATCACGCCCCTGGACCTCGGCGGGCACAAGCACGTTCTGCAGCACCGTGCGCCATGGCAGCAACACGGGTGCCTGGAACACGACGGCCACGTCGCGCGTGGGTCCGCTCACGGCCCGCCCGCCCAGCAGCACACGCCCGCTGCTGGCACGCTCAAGGCCGGCCAGGATGCGCAGCAGCGTGCTCTTGCCGCAGCCGCTGGGGCCCACGACGGTCACGAACTCACCTTTCTTCACGGGGAAGCTCACGTCGTGCAGGGCGGTGACGGTGCCTCCATCCTTGGAACGGAAGGTCTTGTGCAGGTGCTCGAATGCAAAGGCGGGCGAGGCTTGTGCATTCGCAGCTGTGGGGGGCCTTTCGGCAACTGTTTCCATGGCGTCTTTCAGTGATTTTGGGTGTTCATTCGAGCTTGTCGAGCTCTTCCTTGAGCTGTTCAATGAGGATGGCGGTGATAGGGCTGAAGTTGCGGCCGTCGAACACACATATGCTCAGGGACTGCGGAGCTGGCCCATGAAGCGGCTCGCCCACGCATGTGGCCCTTACGCAGGCCCTTCAGGGATTCGATCTCGGCTCGCACCCGCTCGAACTCGTGGTCGGTCTGGGTTACACATCGCATCAAGCACTCGCCCGCCGCCGTGAGCTTGATGGCAACTCGGCCACGGCTGCGCTCCCGCAGGGGCACACCCACCTCATCCTCTAGCAAGGTAATCTGCCGGCTGATCGCCGAGGCCGCCACGAACAGCCGTTCGGAGGCTGCACGCAGCGAGCCGCTGCGCACCACCTCGGCGAAGTACCGCAGTGCGTTGCCAGGAATCACACGGCGCTCCATTGTTGCGGTGCCAGTGCCGCGAAAGCGTCGAGCCGCGCGACCTCCTCTAGGCGGCGGGCCTGCGGCAGGAAGGAGGCTAGCAGGCTGTTGCGCGCGAGCTGCACCAGCTGCGCGGGAGACCAACCGTAGGCCTGCTGGCATTGCAGGTAGTTGTCGTTGATGTAGCCACCAAAGAATGACGGGTCGTCCGAATTCAATGTCACGCACAGGCCAGCGTCCAGCAGCTTGGGAAGCGCATGTGAGGCCAGGTCTTTCGAGACCTTGAGCCGCAGGTTAGACAGCGGGCACACGGTCAACGGGGTCTGGCTGGCTGCCAGCAGGCGCAGCAGGGCCTCGTCACCAATGCTGGCGTTGCCGTGGTCGATGCGATCCACATGCAGCAGCTCCACCGCCTCACGCACGTAGGCGGCGGGCCCTTCCTCGCCAGCATGCGCCACCACGCGGAAGCCGCGCTCGCGGCACTGCGCGAAGAAGCGCGCGAATTTCGAGGGTGGGTTGCCGACCTCCGCGCCGCCCAGACCGAAGCCCAACAGGTGTTCGCGCCAGGGCATGGCCTGCTCGAACATCTCCAATGCCTCCTCTTCGCTGCGGTGGCGCTGTGCCAGCAGGATCAGCCCGCTGGACAGGCCATCTTCATGCTCGGCGGCCCGCATCGCAGACAACACGCCATCTAGCGCCGTGCCCAACGCCACACCTCGTTCCGTGTGGCCCTGTGGTCCCAGGAACATCTCGGCGTGGATGACCCCGTCGGCATGCGCCCGCTTGAGGTAGGCGCGCGTGACGTCGTGGAAGTCCTGCGCGTTCAAGAGCACGCGGCAGCCGTCGTAGTACAGGTCCAGGAAGCTCTGCAGGTTCTGGAAATCGTACGCGGCGCGCAGGCTGTCCACATCTTTCCAGCGCACCTCCACTCGATTGCGTTCGGCCAACTCAAGGAACAGCTCGGGCTCGATGGAGCCCTCGATGTGCATGTGCAGCTCTGCCTTGGGCAGGGCGGCGATGAAGGCGGCGGGTGTCAAAGCGCCAGCCCTCACAGGCCTGTGCACGCCTTGGCGGCGGCGATGACGGCGTTGCGGTCGAAGCGGTTGATGGCCTCCACGAAGCCGGGCTTGGCGATGAGGAAGCTCTCGGGTGCCACGGTCTTCTTGATCAGGCCTTCTTTCATCATAAAGTCCTGCATGCGGCCGTAGGCAGCCGGATCCATGGCGCCGATGAACTTGCCGCCGTGCATCTCGTGCGCCGCCTTCAGCGTGTCGAGCTGGCTGTTGAGCAGGGCCAAGTCGTTCTTGATCAGCGTAGCCTCGTCCGCGCCCGTGGGCTTGGTGCTGGGGAAGTTCTTCCAGTGGATCTTGAGCGTGCACTCGGGGTTGGTCATCGCAAACAACGTGGCCTTGGCGGCGCCGCGCGCGATGGCCTCCACCATGGCAGGGTCGCTGTCGATGGTTTTCTGCATGGTGCCAAAGGTGAAGTCCGGCAGCTTACGCCACGCGGGGTCGTGCAGCACGCGTAGCTTGGTTCCGGCGTTCTCGAATCCTGTGAGCGCCGAGCCCCAGAACATCAGGGCCTGCACACGGTCGGCGCGCAGTGCCTCTAGCGCCGGTGCACCCGCACCGGTGGCGATAATCGAGGCATCCTTGTCGGGGTCGATGCCATTGGAGCGCAGGTGGCCCTTGAGCAACGGCACGCCGCCCGTCCCAAGGCTGAACACGCCGATCTTCTTGCCCTTGAGGTCCGCCACGGAATTGATGGGACCACTGTCGAGGACGCCGATGCCCCAGTCGATGGCGCCGGTGCCCATCAGGCCGCGCACGGGCAGGTTATTGTCGGTGTTGGCCTGGATCAGGCCGGTGGAGTTGAGCTGCGCGAACTGCACGCCACCTGCCACCATCTGCTGGATGCCCTGCAGTGACCCTCCTACCGTGACCACCTGCACGTCATAACCCTCCTCCTTCCAGTAGCCCAGCGCAATGGGCAGCGTGAGCCATGGATAGGTCACGTTCACCACCTGCGTGCCTAGCGCGATCTTCACTGGCTTGAGAGGTTTGGCGACCTGGGCGTGGGCGGGCGAGACGGCCACAGTGCCTAGCGCAGAGATTGCAAGCAGCAGCGCGGGCAAGGCACGACGCTTGGCACCAAAGGCGTGCACGCCTGCACGCCGATGGGTCACAACGACGCGGGAACGGGACAAAGCGGTCATGGAAAACGGTCCTTTCAAGAGCATTTGCGGTTCACGATAGCACTGAGAAAAGCAGAATAAACATCACAATTTCTAGTCATGTGCTCTAAAAATTAGATCTTTTAAAGTCACTGCGACACTTGGAGAAAAGCAAGCTCCGTGCCTGTTGTGGGCTGTATGGGCAATAGGGCCTGTGGCATCCGCCTCCACCTCCACCCTCGGCACGCTGCGCGACCTCAAGTTCCGCGGGATCTGGGTCAGTTGCCCGAGCGCGGCGAGATCCCGTTCCACAAGATCGGCGCACACTTAAAGCCTTGCGCTATCCTCTCGCAGACATGAATATTTCTGGTTCCCATTCCTTTGCGGCGTTCGATCCTGGCCGTGTGCGCGCAATCACGCTCGACCTGGACGACACGCTCTGGCCCATCTGGCCGACCATTGCCCGTGCCGAGGAGGTGCTGCAGCGCTGGCTGGGCGAGCACGCACCGGCCACAGCGGCTCTGGCCACCGACCGGTCAATGCTGCGGGCCGTGCGTGAGCAGGTGGTGCGGGCACGGTCTGATCTGGCGCACGATCTCAGTGCCCAGCGCCGCGAGAGCATTCGAGTGCTGCTGGAGCGGGCCGGTGACGATCCGGCGCTGGCCGAACCTGCGTTTGAGGTGTTCTTTGCGGAACGTCAGCGGGTGGAGTTGTTTGAGGACGCCATGCCGGCGCTGGAGCGCCTGAGCGCCCGCTACCCCGTGGTGGCGGTGTCCAATGGCAACGCAGACGTGCACCGCGTAGGCATCGGCGGGCACTTCAGGGCGGCCATCAGCGCGCGTGAGTTCGGGGTCGGCAAGCCTGACGCCCGGATCTTTCTGGCGGCGGCCGACGCCGCCGGCGTGGCCCCCGGGCAGGTGCTGCACATCGGAGACGATGCGCACCTGGACGGCGTAGGCGCCCTGCGTGCCGGCATGCAACTGGCCTGGGTCAACCGCACGGATCACATCTGGGAGCACGAGCCTCTACGGCCCCACCTCACCATCAACGATCTGCGTGACCTGTGCCGCGCCTTGTCCATCTGAAAACATCAGACATCTCGAGCTTTACCATTCACTGCACTTCCGCCTCCCGCGCCATCTGCCCCTAGTGGGTTGCCACCGAGCTGGGTCGGGATTTCTAGCATGTGCCCACTTCGTAACAAGGCGGTACGACCTGCGCGAGGGCGTCGTTCACATCATCGGCTGGAAGGCGCATGTAACCTCATTTTTCTTTGATCTGAAGTTTGAGGTACCACCAAAAGTACCATCAGGCCTTTCAGCCTTGCTTTTGCAGCTTCTGAAACTCATCGCGCAGCAGGGTGACAACGTCCACTAGATTGAGCGCCTGCAGCCGGTTCTTTTTCAGGAACGCAATCCATTGCGCTGTCTTCACGGCATCCCGTGCGAATGCATCGCTCAAGCCCGAAGGTGTTGTGTCCGGCACCTGCAGTTGCCGTCGAGCAAAGGTGGCGCCGATGGCGCGGCGCAGTTCTGTCGATTCCAGGGCATCCTCGGTGAGCAGCACCCATAGATCGAAGTAGTCCTTCATCCGGGTGTTGGCCATGCCGAGCAGGCACATCGCATGAAACTTCTCGGCTACCACTGTGTATTTCGGGTACGAGCGCAATTGCGGTGCTGGCAGGTCTTCAAGCAACACCGGGTAGCTCACCAATTCGGGCGCGGGTGTGACCGCATCGCCAAAACCGATGTCCACCTGCAGCGTGATGCGAGCGCCGTCCAGCTTCGCCATCAGGTCGATCCGCACACCGCCATAGCCCGCCTCCTTGCGGATCACCGAGCCCTTGACCGAAGCGAGGTCAAACGCGATGCCGTCTTCCACCTCCATTGCACAGATCTCACGGAAGGCTGCAACGGCAGAATAGATGTCGTCCGGTCCAAAACCCAGCAGGTCCGCGTCGCGCGTCGGCCGGTGTGGCCGGTCGTACCACAGCGAAAACAGCAGCGCACCCTTGAGCAGGTAGTTGCCGGCATGGGGTGAGATCGACGGTCGATACAGCAACCGCTCCAGCCCGTAGTGGGTGAGGATCAGGTTGAAGTCCTGCTTCCTGGCATCGGCACGTTGCTTCAAGCGGGCTCGGATGGAGGCGGCCAGGTTGCGGCTCATGCTGTCACGCTCTCCAGGTAGGGCCGCATCACATTGGCCACGCGGTTGACCGAAGCGTAGTGCCACAGCGCATCCATGGTCAGCTTGCGCTGCGCCCAGCCGTCGCGAAGCGCCTCCAGCGCCACGTCCAGGCCGATCTTGTTGCGATACTTGAAACAGTCGGCCACCGTCTTGTTGGCGTTGAAAACCGGGACTTGCACGCCATCGATGTCGATGGGTTCAACACCTTCAGTGAGGGCCGGGCCCGACATGCGCACCACACGCAGCGCCGGTTGGTCCAGTCGGGGTGTGGGTGTGTGCGGAGGAATCGCCAACCAGACCTCGAACGGCGCCTGGGTGCCGATGCCATGGACGCGCAGCGCAGACAGCAGGCACACGACACCACGCGGCGCCCGCAGGGCTACTTCGGCCAGGGACCGGTGTTCGCTGAGTGCACGCCCCGGCAGGCTGTAGACGCCACGTGCCACACGCTCCAGCTTGCCTGCGGCGACCAGCCTGCTGAGCACAACGGTTGGCAGTGCCTGCGCGGTCAGGTCGCGCGCGCGCAGAAGAGGCCGGCGCTCGGCGAGTGCGAGCACGGCGTTTTCCATCGTTGAGTTTTTGCCATGGATCATTCATGCAGTTTGTTGCTAAAGCTAGTTATTTGTCAACAAATAACTAGATAAAGAAACAAACACCTGGATTCGGTCGAGCGTCTGGTTCAGTACCTATGCAGTGGCGATTCACTCCCTGTTCACTCCCTGTTCAGTTTGTGCACTGGCGGTTCGCTGGTGGTTCAGCTTGTTCAGTCTTCGTGCTGCTGAGTCGACCGTATCGAGGGATTGAGGCGATCTTAGGCGCCTCAGCGCCCGAGTTCCGCACTGGATTTCCGCCCGAATCCAGCACGTCAGGGTGCTCGATCCAGGGGCAGACTGTCTGCATGGATGAGTGCAGTGATAGGCGGCCCGCCGCCGATTTCACAAACGACTCGCTTCGCTCACGTTTGACCTTTGGAGGACCCATGGACACCCGCAACCCTGATTTCATCACGGTCGATATGCGCGGCCTCAAGGCCGCGCTGGTGAGCTGCGCTCAGGCCCGCCGGGAGAGCGTGTCGGTACTGGTTCGTCGGGCTGTGGCCCGTGAACTCGGACAGTCCGAGTCTGTTCCTCAGTTGGTCGTCGATACCGGGTGCCTTGGCGCGTCGCATGCGCCCCGGGTCCAGTTGTCAATCAGATTGACAACCCCCGAGGCCAAGCGGCTGGCTGTCGGAGCGCACATCGCGCAGATCTCGCGTGATGCCTACCTGGCAGGCTTGATCACGGGTGTTCCTGCCTTGACCACAGGCGCAAGCCGCACCGCGGAAATCGTTGAACTCATCAAGTCCAACGCGAAGCTCTCCAGCCTTAGCCGGAACATCTTTGGCGGCTGAAGGCCAGGGAGGACGGGCGGCTGCGGAAAGCCAGACCTGAGGACAAGAGCAGCCGGAAATCGCGGACCACCCGTACAGAGGCGCTGCGTGCCTGGTTGCACATTGGTCAGGCCCTGGCCAAGTCACCGGATGCTAGAGACGTGGAACTGGCCGGATCGATCGCATTGTTCCTGCAGGGATCATCCCTTCCGGTCGGGCTGTCCAGGATTCCGCTATACCCTACACAACCGACGCGAACGGGGGCGGTTGTAGATCATGAGGTCAGGCGATGATGGGGGTAGCACTTTGATGTTGACCTGAAACGAGGGTTCACCGGCACCAAGATATATTCCCGTTCAAGGCTGGGTGTGGCCACTCGAATTTGTCAGACGAATGTTGGTGGCTGCCCAGAACGGTAACTCAGGATTCGCTGGGGTGGAGGGCAGCTCTACACCTGAAACTCGACGTTCGCCACCGGTCGAACGGGTGCAGGTCAATCTCTGGCAGCATCGGCCGCAAAGTGGCTGCTTGCGAAGGCGACGATCTCACGTTCGCGGCTTTTTAAGTCTCTGGACCACAATGGATCCGGACTTCACGAACCGCTATACATCTGACAGCCGGGCCACTGCGCTTGATCGACCCTGACTTGTGAATCCTTCAAGACCTATGGCCGGACGAAGAGTCTGCTTTAGTCCCTAGAAAACACCACCCGCACATCGCGTCGCCCCAGTGCCTGCGCAAGTCCCGCTGGGTCGTCCACGCGGCCGAGGCGCGTGTAGGAGTAGGACGAATCGAAGGTCAGATAAAAAATGACCACCGTGCGCGATCCCCACAGCATGAGGTCGCCGTTGCGGATGGTGCCGGGCCTGGTCGCTTCTGTGGGCAGCGCGTCCGGTAGATCCTTCTTCTTCTCGTTGCCGTTGAGTTCTTCCATGTCCAGTGTCAGCGGCAGAATGGCGGAAAAGGCGCGAGCGGCCTTGGTGTCGGCCAGGGTGATGGCGAAGCGGCGTTCGCCCACGGTCATCCACAGGCGTGACGCTTCCGAATTCCGGGATGTCTGAGCGGTACCCGGCACGGCGCCAGAGGATGCCACGGGGCTGGCCGCATGGGTGGCATGACCGCAGTTCAGTGCAAGCAGAAGCAGCAGGCCAAGCCGTTGTTTGGTCCACCAGCGCCAGACATCAAGAAGTGGTGTCGTGTCAAGCCGAGCGTGTGGATGGCCTGTGCCAGGATCAAGGGTTTTGTCGGTCATGGATTCTCCTTGCAAGGTGCACATTGATCAGGCGACATGTTGCGCCTGCATTCGGGAGGTTTGAAACGTCAGCAAGGCGCCGATCAACAACACCACCGCACTCACGACGAAAGTGCCCTGATAACCACTGGCATCGAACAGCACGCCGCCAACGCTGGAGCCCAAGGCGATGGCGAGCTGGATAACCGCCACCATCAAACCACCACCGGCCTCTGCCTCGTTCGGCATCGCCTGCGCAATCCAGTTCCACCAGCCCACAGGTGTGGCTGTAGCGATCAATCCCCACAGGCCCAGCAGCACGGCCACAGGCACCACCCAGGCTCCGAACGGGATCAAGGCCAATGCAATGACCGACATGAGGATTGGGATGGTGATGAGCGGACCGTACAAGCCCCGTTTGAGGAGCGTGCCGATGGCCAGGGTGCCGATGAAGCCCGCCACACCGACCACCAGAAGCAACAGCGACAGCGTGAACACACTGACGTGAGTGACCGTTTCGAGGAAGGGGCGCAGGTAGGTGAACAGCGCGAACTGTCCCATGAAGAAGGCGCCGCACCCGGCCATGCCATAGGCCACGGTGCGGTTCTTGAGCAGCTTCAACACATTGCCTGAGCCGGACAGGCGCGCATCCGCTTTCATGGTCGGCAAGGCGATCCATTGCCAGGCCCATGCGATCAATGCCACTGGCACCAAGGCGAAGAACGCACCGCGCCAGCCGATCAGAGCGCCGAGGTAGCTACCCAGCGGCGCAGCAATCACCACCGCCAGGGCATTGCCGCCATTGAAGATGGCCAGTGCCTTGGGCACTTGGTCCGGCGGCACAAGTCGCATCGCCATGGCCGCGGACATGGACCAGAAGCCGCCGATCGCCACGCCGATGAGCGCGCGACCGGCCATGTAGGTCGGGTAGTTCGGCGCCAGGGCCACGATGACGCCTGAAATGCCCATCAGAACGGTCAGGGCCAGCAGCAGCGTCTTGCGATCCAGATTGCTGGCCAAGGTCGAGATCGACAGGCTGGTCAGCACCGCCAAAGCGCCGGAGATGGTGATGCCTTGGCCGGCCATCCCCTCAGTAATCCTAAGGTCGGTGGCGATCGGGGTCAGCAGGCTGACGGGAATGAACTCGGAGGCGACCAGCGCGAACACGCACAGCGACATGGCGAAGACGCCGCTCCAATGGGCGGGGCGCTCCGGGGTTTCGAATGGGGCCCCGACGGGGGGTCGGATGGGATGGGTGTCATGGCGTCTTTGTGGAGCCTCGTTTTGCCAAGAAAACGCCATGTGCGTCTGTTGGACGGACATAGCGTTGTGACCGCGGTCGTGCTGGTCACGGGGCGGGCGCATCAAACACCTCTATGGGCCTCGCTTCAACGGTCAGACCGAAGCCAGGTGCTGTTTGAAGAAGGATGTCAGCTTGTCGAACGGGATCACATCCACCCGGTCATACAGGTCGATGTGGCTGGCGCCCGGGATGATCAGGAGTTCTTTCGGGCCTTTCGCGGCGGCATGTGCCGTTTCGCTGAAGTAGCGCGAATGGGCTTTTTCGCCGTGAACGAGCAGCAGCGGACGCGGCGAGATTTCCGCGATGTAGGTCAGGATCGGCATGTTCATGAACGACAGCGGCGTGGTCTGCGACCAGGCGTTCCCGGAGTTGACCGCGCGCGGATGGTAGCCGCGCGGCTTCATGTAGTAGTCGTGGTAGTCGACCACGAACTGCGCTTCGCCACCCTTGAGCAGGTTGTAGGGCGGTTGGTAGGCTGGGCTGCCTTTTTCCGCGTCCTTCCAGCGCTGTTGGCCCAGTTGTTCCAGCATTTGTGTGCGCTGCTCCAGGGTCACACCGTCGTTGTAGCCCTTGGACATGACACGGGTCATGTCGTACATGGTGCTGGCCACCACAGCCCTGACGCGCTTGTCCACCGCAGCAGCATTCAAAGCGATGCCGCCCCAGCCGCAAATGCCGATGATGCCGATGCGCGCACGGTCCACACGGGCATGCAGGCCCAGGAAGTCCACCGCGGCGCTGAAGTCTTCGGTGTTGATGTCCGGTGAAGCCACATTGCGCGGCTCGCCGCCGCTCTCGCCGGTGTATGAAGGATCAAAGGCCAGGGTGATGAAACCCCGCTCGGCCATCGTCTGTGCGTAGAGGCCCGAGGATTGTTCCTTGACCGCACCAAAGGGGCCGCCCACGGCCAGCGCCGCCAGCTTGCCACTGGCATTTTTCGGCACGTAGAGGTCGGCGGCCAGGGTGATGCCATAGCGGTTCCTGAAGCTGACCTTCTTGTGGCCCACCTTGTCGCTCTTGGCGAAGGTCTTGTCCCAGGTGGTGCCGAGTTTGATCGGGGTCTGAGCCGTCGCCTGATTGGCTGCGAGCAAGCCAGCGCCCAATGCGGCGATGCCGCTGCCGGTCATTTTCAGCATGTTGCGGCGTCCGACGGCGGTCGATTCCTGTTGGGTGATGGCATCATCGGCTTTTTTGAGTGAGTTCATGTTGAGTTCTCCGGTTGGGCCGCCCATCAGGCGGCAAGGGTTGCGTGGTTGAACACGAAGCGGTGCTTGACGCTCTTCATGGGCTCCAGCGGATGGGCTCCCGCAGCGGCGCCGTAGGCTTTGGTGGTGTGGGCGTTGGTCATGGTGCGTTTTGCGAACAGGTCAGCGGATGGCCGCCCACCAGGCTGCGAAGGTCTGGCCCGGTTCGTCCAGCCGGACGGGGTCGCCCAACACCGGGGTCAACAGGCGCAGTGACTGGGACCGGCTGGCCGCCACCAGGCGTTGAAACGGCTCGTCCCACGCATGGCGTGCCATGGCGAACTTGCCCACATGGCCGGGCAGCAGTGCTGCGGCGCGCAAATCAGCGGTGGCGCGCACGGCCTCTTCGGGATTCATGTGGATGTAGGGCCAGCGCGGGTCGTATTGCCCGCTATCGAGCACGGCCAGATCGAAGCCACCCAGCCGTTGTCCGATCTCGGCAAAGTGCGGCCCGTAACCGCTGTCGCCGCTGAAGAAGAGGCTGCGGGCGGGTGCTTTCAGAGCGAACCCGACCCAGAGGCTGCGGTTGCGCACGAGCGAGCGCCCCGAGTAGTGGCGCGCAGGCAGCAAGTGAACCGCCAGCCCGCTGGCCAGATCGAAGCGCTGCATCCAGTCGCCCTCGCTCACCGACTCGGGCGCAAAGCCCCAGTGCCGCAGGTGGGACCCCACACCCAAACCGGTAATGGTCTGGGCAATGCGCGGGCGCAGCGCGGTCAGGGTGGCGTGGTCGAGGTGGTCATAGTGGTCGTGGGTGATCAGCAGCAGATCGATGTCCGGGATGTCTTCGGCCCGGTACGGGTTGCTGCCGGGGAAGGCCCGGTTGGCGAAGGAGACCGGTGCCGCGAAGTGGCTGAGCACGGGGTCGATCAGCACCCGCTGACCGCCGATGTGCAGGTAGTAAGACGAGTGCCCCAGCCAGACCACGACGTCGCGCTCAAGCGGCAAGGCACGCAGGTCGGTGTTGACGAAGGGCAGCGCTTGCGCTGGGGCCAGGTGTTCGGCCTTCTGGGTCAGGTTGGCCCACATCACGCTCGGCAGGCTTTGCCCTTCTGCCAGCGTGGGGGTGGGGATGGCGTTGTGAAACACCCCGTCCGTCTGGTTGGGTGAGCCCTGGATGGTCTGCAGACGTTCTCCGTCTGGCGCCTGGCCAAACTCAGCCCGTTGCAGGTATAGGCCAGCCGCCCCGCCCAAGGCGGTGCCCAGCAGCACGACCGAAGCTGCTGCTCCTCGGAACCATCGCCTTGTGACACCTGTTTTGACCACTTTGACCAACCCGACTTTCTGTGTGAATACACACCTTGTGAAACGACAGTGGGGACTTTATCGACGGCCTATTGATCTGACTAGGTGGCACAATCCGTATGAACTCATGGCCTATTTCGATCAATTAAAATGGAAAACCTCAACGACATTCATGCCTTTGTGGTCGTGGCCAGAGAGCGCAGCTTTACCCGTGCCGCCGTCAAACTGGGGTTGTCCCAGTCCACCCTGAGCCACACCATCCGCCAGCTGGAAGAGCAGATCGGCGTGCGGCTGCTGACGCGCACGACCCGCAGCGTCTCCCCCACCGAAGCAGGCGAGCAGTTGCTGCAGCACGTGGCTCCGCGGCTGGAAGAAGTTGCCTCGGACATCGCGGCGGTGCGCGAGTACCGCGACAAGCTCGCGGGCACCATCCGCATCACGGCGATTGATCAGGCCATTGATGAGGTGCTGTGGCCCAAGCTGGCTCCGCTGCTGCGGGAGCACCCGGATCTGAAGATCGAACTCTCGGCCGATTACCGGCTGGTGGACATCGTGGCCGAGCGGTTCGACATCGGCGTGCGCATGGGTGATCAGGTGGCCAAGGACATGATTGCCGTGCGCATCGGTCCCGACCAGCGGGCCGCCATCGCGGCCTCGCCCAGCTACCTCCAGGCTCGGGGAGCGCCGCAGACGGTGGAGGATCTGACCCGGCACAACTGCATCACGCTGCGGCTGAGCAGCGGGGGCGTGTACGCCTGGGAACTGGTCAAAGAGGGCAAGGATGTCACCGTCAAGCTGGATGGCCAGGTCAGTTGCAACGGCGTGACCCAGATGCTCAACGCGGCGATCGACGGTTGCGGGTTGGTCTTCATGACCGAAGGCACTCTGCGACCGCATGTGGAGGCTGGTCGCCTGTGCTGGGTGATGCCGAACAGCTGGCCTAAATGGCCCGGCCTGCACGCCTATTACCCCAGCCGCCGGGCATCGTCACGGGCGCTCAAACTGGTGATTGATGCGCTGCGGATGTCCGGTTGATTGCCGGATGCGCAGAGCTTCCAGAGAGTCCCGGTGTTCACGCACACGCCGACTCGCGCAAACCGTGGATAGCAATCAGAAGCAGTGGACGTACAAAATGAACGTTCGGCAATGGTATTTACCGAACGCCGCTTGCACAGTTGAAACCCGTCGTTCGGCATGAGGAGATCTCACCTCTTTGGATGACAGCTGTTGGCCACAGAGCGTGACGTCATGATGTTGACACGACTGGCAACAGTCGGTGCGCTTGGAAGCTGAGTGCCCTCACGGGTCAGGAGTGAGTCTTCAGGCAAGATTGCAAGAAGGCTAAACCCGTTTCCCTCTGAATGGCACCACATTGCCCGCTATACAGGTATCGAGGTAGTTGCTCCAAGCCTGCATCATCTGGGCTCGTGGCTGCAGGTACATCGCGTGGTTGTATGAGGCGCTGACCTTGTTGCGCTCTTGGTGGGCCAGTTGAAGTCCAATGTGCTCGTGCGGCCAGCCCTGTTCGTGCGGCAGGGTGGAGGCGATGCCCCGGAAGCCGTGACCGGTCATGCGCCCCGTGTAGCCCATGCGATCCAGCGCGCCCAGGATGGTGTTGTTGCTCATCGACTTTTGATGGTCACGTTCGCCAGGGAAAAGCAGTGGGCTGTGGCCGGTCAGCGTGTGCAAGCTCCGCAGCAGAGTGACCGCCTGGGTGGAAAGCGGCACCACGTGCGGCGTCTTCATCTTCATGCGTGACGCGGGTATGTCCCAGCGTCCGCCGTCGAGATCAAATTCTTCCCAGCGCGCGCCGATCAGCTCGCTGGTGCGCACAAAGGTCATTGCCATGAGCTTGATGGCCACACGGGTGACAGTGCTGCCGTGGTAGACCTCGATCTTGCGCAGCAACTCGGGAAGTTCCTTGCCGTCCAACCTTGCGTAGTTCTCCTTTTTGCGCGAGGCGAGCACGTCGCTCGGGCGAATCTCCATGGCCGGGTTGCGTTTTGCCAGCCCGTGGGCGATGGCGTAGCGAAAGATCTGAGAACAGGTCTGAAGGGCACGTTTGGCGATGTCGAGGGCGCCGTGTTTTTCGATCGCCTTCATCATGGCGACCAGCTCGGGGGCCTCGATTTCTGCGACAGGTCTTTTTCCGATCGCTGGAAATACGTCAGCCTCCAGTCGGCGCGCGATCTTTTCGGACTCGTGGGTGGCCATCGGGTCAACACCCGTGGCAAGAAGCTTTCTGGCCAAGTCCGCTTTTTCTCGGGCCTGCGCAAGGCAAACATCCGGATAGACACCCAACGCCATGAGCTTTTGTTTGCCCTCATGACGATAGGCCCAGCGCCACAACCTGGAGCCCTGAGGCGTGATGTGCAGCTGAAGGCCGCGTCCGTCAGACAGCTTGAAAGCCGACTCAAGTGGCTTGCTGGACTTGATCGCAATGTCAGTCAGGGCCATGTTCACCCCCCGTTGGTAGAGGAAATACCAACACGGCACCTCCTGCGTACCACCAACAATACCAACAGAAACCCTTGGATGGAAAGATCCGTCACGGGACGCCTGGAAACAAAAAAGCCCCGGAACACGAGGTAAACCGGGGCTTTCAGGGTGTCTTTCGAGACGTCCTGGGACGCTCTGGGACTCATTATTGGCGGAGAGGGCGGGATTCGAACCCGCGGAGGGCTATTAACCCTCACACGCTTTCCAGGCGTGCGACTTAAACCGCTCATCCACCTCTCCGGAACCGCGTATTCTAGCGGGAAAAATTGCCGATTTCGCGCAGCTGCGAATTTTTCTTATTTTTCTTGTTTTTCAGTCGCCGTGCTCAGAGCATTTGCGACGGGTCATGTGCGCTGGCGGCGATCTCCGCCATCACAACATTATTGCCACCCTGGCGCTTGGCTTTGTACATGGCCTGGTCGGCGTGTTGAAGCAGTTCTTCGAGCTTGAGTACACTGGCTCCAGCCCGGAAGGCCAGGCCAATGCTGGCTGTTACGGGAGCCCCAAGACTGGGCGCCGGGGTGGTGGCGAGTTTCTGCCTCAACCTTTCGGCCAAGTGATGGGCTTCAGCGTCGGGGGTGTCAGGCAGAAGCAGCACGAACTCTTCACCGCCATAGCGGGCGAGGATGTCGGTCTGACGGACCGTACGGTCCATCAGGTGGGCTATGTGTCGAAGTACATCGTCACCTGTAGCGTGTCCGAATTGGTCGTTGATAGATTTGAACTGATCCAGATCCAGCATGAGCAGAGAGAGTGCGCTACCTTGCCGCCGAGCTCGCGCCACCTCAAACTCTGCCTGCCGGTGAAACTCACGGCGGTTGAACAGGCCCGTAAGCGAATCCTGTGTTGCCAATGCTTCAAGTTCGGTTTTCTGCTGCTCCAGTTTCTGGTTTGTAGCCGCCAGCGCACGCTGCAGAAGCTCTGACTGAACAAAACGGCGCCACAGCAAAATACTCACGAGCAGCGCCAAGGCGGTGGCCGAAATCGCGTTCATGCGGGTAGTGACCAGATGAGCGGGGTCGTTAGTGGTCAGGTTCAGCGCCCAGGCAAGCGCACACAGGCTAAGTAGAAAAATCGCCAGAGCCGACTTTGGGCGCAGCAAGAAAACGATGGAAATGCCCACGGCCGCATTGATGTATGCGTTGATGCTGGAGCTGACGGCTTGATCCATCACGGTCAGTACGATGGCCCAACCCATGATGACTGCCGAAGCGAGTTCGGGGAGTAGTCGGAACCGGCTTGCAGACGCAGGATTGGCGTGGATGCGACGGCACATCAAACCTGTGCAGAACATCAGCAACGCCATCACCCCGTGGGCCGCTGCAACCTGATGGGCCCAGGTACTGCGAACTGGGTCGTCGAATGGCAGGAGCATGAATACCGCCACATGCAGTAGGTTCAGCCCAAGCATTCCCCAGGCGGCAACACCGAGAACTTCGGTGTTTCGTCGATAGGCGGCATCTTGCACCAAGGAATCTTCCTCGGCCCAGCGGCGCAGGGTGTCGAATATCTTCATTGCGTCCCATCATACGAACGGACTCCACCTGTGCGGCCCGCGGTGCTTTGAAGAATTCGCGTGGTTCTGTGTATTTTTAGTTGTTTTTCTGTGCCTGAACCATTTTCATGGCTGAACTGATGAGCGCCGAGACCTCGGTCATGTTCGATGGCACGACAAGGGTGGTCTTCGATTCAGCGGCCACTTTGCTGTAGGCATCCACGGCTTTTTCAGCCACTTTGAGTTGCACGGCTTGGTCGCCACCTGGTTGGCGGATGGCGGCTGCGACGCGCTCAATGGCCTGGGCGGTGGCCTCAGCCACGGCGGTGATGGATGCCGCTTCACCCTGCGCGTTGTTGATGATCGATTGCTTCTCGCCTTCCGAGCGGGCAATGAAGGCTTCGCGTTCGCCCGTGGCGATGTTAATCTGTTCCTGGCGGCGTCCTTCAGAGGCGGCGATGAGGGCTCGCTTTTCACGCTCGGCCGTGATTTGGGCCTGCATGGCACGCAGGATTTCAGCGGGGGGCGTGAGATCCTTGATTTCGTAGCGGAGTACTTTGACGCCCCAGTTCAGTGCTGCTTCGTCAATGGCTTGCACCACTTGGGCGTTGATCATGTCGCGCTCTTCGAAGGTTTTATCCAGCTCAAGCTTGCCGATCACACTGCGCAAAGAAGTTTGCGCCAATTGCGTAATGGCGACCACGTAGTTGCTTGATCCGTAGCTGGCCCTCATGGGGTCGGTCACCTGAAAATACAAGATGCCGTCTACCTGAAGCTGGGTGTTGTCTCGCGTAATGCAGACTTGGCTGGGGACATCCAGCGGGATTTCCTTCAGGCTGTGCTTGTAGGCCACGCGGTCAATAAAGGGCACCAGAAAGCTCAAGCCGGGCGTCAAAGTGGTGTTGTACTTGCCCAGGCGTTCCACCACCCAGGCGTTTTGCTGTGGTACCACTTTTACCGCACGCGTAATGAATATGGCGGCGATGACAAAGATGATGATGGCGATTTCCACGGCGATTCCTTTCAAAGACAGGGGAGGGCGGGGGCAGGGGCAGGGCAGCGGTTCATAGTGCTTCAACTAACAGGCGACTGCCGACGAGTTCAACCACACGATGCGGACCCGGCTGTGGTGTGATACCGGGCCGATGAATGACGGTCCATTGGGCACCCCGGTATCGAATTTGGGCTGTGCCGTCTGCGTTCCAGCCGGGCACCTGTACCACCTCGCCCACGTCGAGATTGACGCTGCGTTCAGACCTTGGAGATGGGTCGCCTGGGCGCCGGCGGCGCGCAAAATAGCAAGCCAGCACGGCACCGCCCCCCACCACCGCCGCCGCGATGAGCTGCGTGGTCAGCGATGCCCCGGCGTGTGCCGCAACGGCGCCGGCCACCAAGCCGATGCTGAGCATCAAAAGATAAAAGGTGCCGGTGAACAACTCCAGAGCCACCATGGCGCCAGCGGCGATCCACCACATCGTCGATTCGGCCATATGATCTCCTGTGAATTTAAGTGTACATAAAAAGCAACCGTTTCCAGCGGTATCTCTCTGCGACATTCTGAGGCATAAATTCACGCATGCTCTTCATTGTCACTTTGGGCTTTCAATCAGGTCATCCATTAAGGGGCCTTCGGGAGCGGATTTGCGTCGTAGTTGGCCGATCAAATAACTTACTGACGCGACGCTGTCTTCCCAATTACGTACACTTCGCCGCTGCGTTGCCATTTTGCGGCTGGAGCCTGCCCCATGAAATTCCGTTTCCCCATTGTCATCATTGATGAAGACTTCCGTGCCGAGAACAGTTCCGGCCTAGGTATTCGCGCGCTCGCGGATGCCATACAGGCTGAAGGGTTTGAGGTTCTCGGTGCCACCAGCTATGGCGATTTGAGCCAATTCGCGCAGCAACAAAGCCGCGCCAGTGCATTCATTCTCTCGATTGACGATGAGGAGTTTTCCTCCTCTTCGGGGCCAGAGCTTGATCCTGTGGTGGTGAACTTGCGTAACTTCATTCAGGAGGTACGGCGCAAGAACACAGATGTACCGATTTACATCTACGGTGAAACCAAGACCAGTCAGCACCTGCCGAACGACATTCTGCGCGAACTGCATGGTTTCATCCACATGTTCGAAGACACGCCAGAATTCGTGGCTCGGCACATCATTCGTGAGGCCAAGAGCTATCTTGAGGGTATTCAGCCGCCATTTTTCAAGGCTCTGCTCGACTACGCGGAAGATGGTTCGTATTCATGGCATTGCCCGGGCCATTCGGGTGGGGTGGCGTTCCTGAAGAGCCCCATCGGCCAGATGTACCACCAGTTCTACGGCGAGAACATGCTCCGGGCAGACGTTTGTAACGCTGTGGAAGAGCTGGGCCAGTTGCTGGACCATGATGGCGCCATTGGTGAAAGCGAGCGCAATGCGGCACGCATTTTTAACGCCGACCATTGCTTCTTCGTGACCAACGGTACTTCTACCAGCAACAAGATAGTGTGGCACCACACTGTGGCGCCGGGCGATGTGGTGGTGGTAGACCGCAACTGCCACAAGAGTAACCTGCACGCGATCATCATGACCGGGGCGATCCCCGTGTTCTTGAAGCCAACGCGAAATCATTACGGCATCATCGGGCCGATCCCGAAGTCCGAGTTTGATCCGGAGACCATCAAGGCCAAGATTCGGGCCAATCCACTGCTCAAGCACGTGGATGCGGACAAGGTCAAGCCGCGGATCATGTCGCTGACGCAGTCTACCTACGATGGCGTGCTCTACAACACTGAAACCATCAAGCAGATGCTGGATGGTTATGTAGACACCCTGCATTTTGATGAAGCGTGGCTGCCGCACGCCGCTTTCCACCCCTTCTACGGCACCTACCATGCCATGGGCAAGAAGCGGGCCCGGCCAAAGCAGTCCATGGTGTACTCCACTCAATCCATTCACAAGCTGCTCGCGGGCATCAGCCAGGCCAGCCACGTCCTGGTGCAGGATTCGCAAAATGTGAAGCTGGATCGTTATCTGTTCAACGAGGCGTACCTGATGCACACCTCGACCAGTCCGCAGTACAGCATCATCGCCAGTTGTGATGTGGCAGCCGCCATGATGGAGCCACCGGGCGGCACCGCCATGGTAGAGGAAAGCCTGCTGGAAGCGCTCGATTTCCGTCGTGCCATGCGCAAGGTGGAGGCCGATTTTGGCTCTGAAGACTGGTGGTTCAAGGTCTGGGGCCCTGACAAGCTGGTGGACGAGGGCATCGGCCGCGCGGAAGACTGGATCATTAAAAATGGAGCCACCCGTACCAGCAAATGGCACGGATTTGGCAAACTCGCTGCTGGGTTCAACATGCTGGATCCGATCAAGGCGACCATCGTGACGCCTGGTCTTAACCTGGACGGCAAGTTTGACAAGACAGGCATCCCGGCTTCCATCGTGACCAAGTACTTGGCCGAGCATGGCGTGGTGGTCGAAAAAACGGGCCTCTACAGTTTCTTCATCATGTTCACGATCGGCATTACCAAGGGCCGCTGGAACACGATGCTGACAGAATTACAGCAGTTCAAGGACGATTACGACAGGAACCAGCCTCTTTGGAGGATCATGCCGGAGTTCTGTCAGCACCACCGCCGTTACGAGCGCATGGGCTTGCGCGATCTTTGCCAGCACGTGCACCAGCTCTATGCCAAGTACGACATTGCCCGGTTAACCACGGATATGTATCTCTCGGAGCTTGAGCCGGCCATGAACCCGGCGGATGCTTATGCTTGCATTGCCCGCCGTAAAGTGGAGCGGGTGGAGATTGATCACCTGGAGGGACGTGTCACGGTAGGCCTGCTGACGCCGTACCCACCGGGGATTCCCTTGTTGATTCCGGGAGAGGTGTTCAACAAGAAAATCGTGGATTACCTTAAATTCGCGCGGGAATTTGCTCTGATGTGCCCCGGTTTCGAGACGGACATTCATGGCCTAGTGGAAGTGCGCGATGACAATGACGCGGTGCGCTATTACGCCGACTGCGTGGCTGAGGAGGGGCGCGGGGGTCAGGTTGAGCCGACCACGGACATCCAGGACGCGCTTGAAACCCAGACTCGTTCGCCATATTTCACGCCGAATTGATTTTTCGGCTTGGTTGGGACGTCGTAATGCGCTACGCTGTAACCTGTTTGTGGCTCCGCGCTTTAGGGTGCGGGGGCCGCGAACAGGCGCTCTTGCCCATCAAGACCAAAAGGAGTACCGATGTTTCCTGAGTACCGCGACCTGATTCACACTCTCAAATTGGAGGACAACCATTTCGCCCGTCTTTTTGAGAAGCACCATGTGCTTGATCATCAGATAAGGCGCATGGAAGCAGGTCAGGAGCCAGCGACGCACGAGCGGATTGAGACCTTGAAGAAGGAGAAGCTGCTCATCAAGGACGAGTTGTACGTGATCCTGAAGAAGGCTGACGCAGAGGCCGCTTGAGAGTCTGGCGTGCCTCAACCTACTAAAACCCGCCGGTGTGAATGGCGGGTTTTTTGTTGGGTCAACTTTTTCCGGGCAGCTCCCCTGGGAAGCCCCTGCAGCCTTTTCCAGGCTGCGCATTTTCCCAGATTAGTTGGAGCTGTCTACGCTGATGCCTGCGGTCTGGCTGAAGCCGCCGTCGACGTAGGTGATTTCTGCCGTGACCCCGCATGCGAGATCGCTTAACAAGAATGCGGCAACGTTACCCACGTCATCGATCGTGACGTTGCGGCGCAAGGGGAGCCCGCAGCCACGAAGCCGAGGAGTTTGCCGAAATCCTTGATGCCGCTGGCTGCCAGCGTTTTGATGGGGCCGGCACTGATGCCGTTGACGCGGATGGCGCGTCCGTCTTCCGTGCGGCCCACCGCTTCGGCCAAATAGCGCACCGAGGCCTCCAAGGATGCCTTGGCCAGACCCATGGTGTTGTAGTTGGGTATGGTGCGCAGAGCGCCTAGGTAGCTGAGCGTCAGCAGTGCGGACTTGTCGTTCAGGTAGGGCAGGGCGGCCTTGGCCATGCCGGGGAAGCTGTAGGCGCTGATGTCGTGTGCGATCTTGAACGCTTCCCGCGAGAGGCCGTCCAGGAAATTCCCGGCGATCGCCTCCCGAGGCGCAAACCCGATGGCGTGCACGAAGCCGTCGAACTTGGGCCAGGTGGCCGACAAGTTCTTGAACATGGCTTCGATCTGATCGTCGTTGCCCACATCGCAGTCGAATATTAGCGAGGATCCAAACTCGGCAGCGAAATCGGTGATGCGGTCCTTGAAACGCTCTCCTACGTAGCTGAAGGCCAGCTCGGCCCCCTGGTTGTGACAGGCGCGGGCGATGCCATAGGCAATCGAACGATTAGACAAAACGCCGGTGATCAATAATCTCTTGCCTGCGAGAAAGCCGGTCTTCTGGCTCATGCTTAGGGGCTCCTGAGTGAAATAGCGGCAGAATTGTCTCATGCGATTCTGTTTTGCCACTCTGATCCTTGCACTTGCCGGTCCGGTTTGGGCTGCCCACGGCTATGCCTTGTGGGGCGAATTGAAGTATTCGGCTGGTTTTGCGCACTTTGATTACGTGAATCCTGATGCGCCCAAGGGGGAGTTGCGCATGGTGAGCAACCTGCGCTACTCCACGTTTGACAAGTACAACCCCTTCACCATGAAGGGCTCTCCACCCGCCTACCTGAACAACCTGCTGTTCGACAGCCTCCTCGCAGGCTCGATGGATGAAACCGCCAGCGGCTACGGATTGCTGGCCGAAGATATAGAGGTGGCCGGAGACCGCCTTTCTGTGGTTTTTACGCTGCGCCCTGAAGCTCGTTTTCATAACGGGGACCCCGTGCTGGCTGAGGACGTGAAACACAGCTACGAAACACTCATCAGCCCGCAGGCTTCTCCAGCCTACCGTACGATGCTCCACGAAGTGGCGGGCATGGATGTGATCAACCCGCGGAAGGTGCGGTTCCGCTTTCATCAGCCGAACCGCGAACTACCCTTGACCGTAGGTGGCCTTCCGATCTTCAGCCGAAAATGGGGCGCGGGCAAGCCTTTTGACGAGGTGGTGACCGATGTTCCCATCGGGAGCGGCCCGTATCGGATAGGTCCGGTACGATTTGGACGAGACATCACCTACGTGCGAGACCCGCAGTACTGGGGGCGAGATCTGAATGTGGCGCGCGGCAGTTCAAATTTTGATCGGATCACGGTCAAGATCTATCGCGACAACACGGCACGCCTTGAAGCGCTGAAGGCTGGCGAGTTTGACTTGATGACGGTGTATTCTGCCGGGGACTGGGCCAGGCGCATCAATGGGCGGCGCTTTACCAGTGGCGAACTGGTGAAAAAGGAGTTCCAGCACAAACTGCCGGCTGGCTTTCAAAGCTATGTTCTCAATACCCGTAGGCCTTTGCTGGCCGATGTACGCGTGCGAGAAGCTCTGAATCTGGCCATTGATTACGAATGGATGAACCGGCAGATGTTCTACGGGAGCTACCCCCGTGTGAAGGATCTGTTTGGCAATACCCTTTGCGAAGCGACCGGGACGCCCGGCGCCGATGAGCTGGCGCTACTGGAGCCCTGGCGCGGTAAAGTGCCCGACGCAGTGTTTGGCCCCATGTACGTGCCACCGAGCACGGAGGGGCCGGGCCAGTCATTGCGTGCGAATCTGCGCCGTGCTCAGCAGTTGCTGCGTGAGGCAGGCTGGACCTACCGCGACGGCGCCTTGCGCAATGTCCAAGGGCAGCCCATGGTGCTGGATTACATGGACAGCCGGGAAGGTGGCATAAGAACGGTGGGGCCGTGGATTCAGAACCTGGAGAAGCTGGGTATTCAGATGCGATTCTCGTCGGTCGATTTCGCGCTGTACCAGCAGCGGGTGGACAAGTTTGACTACGACATCATTACCTTGGCTATTCCCGGCACGCACAACCCTGGGCAGGCGCTGGCAGAGCTATTCGGTAGCAAGGCAGCCGATGTGGAGGGCAGTGCCAGCTACGCGGGGGTCAAGAACCCTGCTGTGGATGCCTTGATTACGGCGATTGTGGGTGCCCGCAGCCTGAAAGAACTTTTGCCCGCCTGCCATGCACTGGATAGGGTCATCATGCATAGTCACTACCATATCCCGCAATGGACACTGTCTTCACACCGTATGGTCTACAACAACCATAGGCTGGCTTATCATCCGCCCATGCCCCCTTATGCGCGCGCTGAGGAGTGGGTGATGACGACCTGGTGGGCACGCACACCCTGAAGGTATTGCCGCCTATGTTTTCCTATATTCTCAAGCGCCTGCTGCTGATGATCCCCACTTTGCTGGGGGTGTTGCTGCTGACCTTCGTGGTGTTGCAGTTTGTGCCTGGTGGTCCGGTGGAGCAGTACCTGATGGAGGCGCGCAGCGCGGCGGGGGGCGGGGTGGAATCGGGCGGCCTGACCTATAGGGGCAATCAGGGCGTCGATCCGCGTCAACTGGAGCAGATCAAGGCGCTCTACGGCTTCGATAAGCCCGCGCATGAACGATTCTTCCAGATGCTGAGCCAGTTTGCCCGATTTGATCTGGGGCGGAGTTTTTTCAGAACAAGGATGTGTGGACATTGGTGAAGGAAAAGCTGCCTGTCTCGATCAGTCTGGGCCTATGGACGTTTTTTATCAGCTACCTGATCTCGGTGCCCTTGGGCGTGGCCAAGGCGGTGCGTGCCGGCTCCCGCTTTGACGTTGTCACCACGCTGATTGTTCTGGTGGGCTATGCCATTCCAGGCTTCGTGCTGGGTGTGGCGCTGTTGGTGATTTTTGGGGGGCAGTTGCAGTGGTTCCCGCTGCGTGGGCTGACTTCCGCGAACTGGGAAGAGCTGAGCTGGCCGGCGCGTATTGTTGACTATCTGTGGCACATCACGCTTCCCGTGACGGCCATGGTGCTAGGGAGTTTCGCGGTCACCGCAATGCTGACAAAGAACTCGTTTCTGGAGGAAATTCGCAAGCAGTACGTGCTCACGGCGCGCGCGAAGGGCCTGAGCGAGCGCCAGGTCCTTTGGAAGCACGTTTTCCGAAACGCCTTGATTCCCCTGGTCACGGGGTTTCCGGCGGCTTTCATTGGCGCATTTTTTACCGGCGCGCTACTGATCGAGACACTGTTCTCGCTGGATGGCTTGGGCTTGCTGAGCTACGAGAGTGTGATTCGCAGGGATTATCCGGTGGTCCTGGGTACGCTGTACCTGTTCACCCTCATAGGGCTGCTCACCAAGCTGATCAGCGATCTTTGCTACGTGTGGGTAGATCCGCGCGTGAAGTTTGATTAGGGTTTTGCAGGGCATCCTTAACAGGACACTAACTACAGGTCGAGGTTTGCAGTTCCTGCTGGAAATATTCGATGGTGTGGCGCAATCCTTCTTCCAGCGACGTGCTGGGGCTCCAGTGGAGCCTCTCGCGCGCGAGTGCGATGTCAGGCATGCGTTGGCGAGGATCGTCTTGGGGCAGGGGCTTGAATACGATTTTTGAACGGCTGTGCGTGTGCTCTCGAATCAGATGAGCCAGCTCGAGAATCGTGGTCTCCCGCGGGTTGCCCAGATTCACGGGGCCGGTGAAGCCGGGTTCAGAGTTCATCATGGCGATCAGGCCAGTCAACAGATCATCCACATAACAGAAGCTGCGCGTTTGTGATCCGTTGCCGTAAATCGTCAGATCTTCGCCACGCAGGGCTTGAACGATCAAATTGCTGACCACTCGCCCATCGTTCATTTGTGTGCGGGGGCCGTAGGTGTTGAAAATGCGAACGACCTTGATGTCTACCGAATGCTGGCGGTGATAGGCAAAGAAGAGTGCTTCGGCGCAGCGTTTGCCTTCGTCATAGCAGGCACGCAAGCCTATTGGGTTCACATGGCCCCAGTAGCTTTCGGGCTGGGGATGGATGTTCGGGTCTCCGTAAACCTCGCTGGTGGATGTTTGCAACACCCGAATACCACCGCTCCTGGCGAGTTCCAGCACGTTCATGGCCCCCACTGCATTGGTGCGCAGGGTGTGCACTGGATCGCGTTGATACTGAACAGGGGACGCTGGGCACGCGAGGTTGTAGATCTGATCGACCTCTGTGAACAAGGGTGCCGCGACATCCCGCTCTATCAATTGAAACCGCGGGTTGCTCGCGAATGCGGCGATGTTGCGTGGGGAGCTGCTTGAAAAATTGTCCAAGCACAGCACGGAGTGCCCGCTATTGAGAAGTCGCTGGCATAGGTGAGAGCCAATGAATCCTCCGCCACCTGTGACGAGTATGCGCAGGGTCATGAGCGGCCTCCGCGTGCGGCAGATGCGCTTGGCGGAACAGTTCGGGACCAGGCACTGGTGTCCAGGTCCGGGTAGGTGATCTCCAGCATCGGCACAGCATGGAGGTTGGTGCCCTGTGCGGCGCGGTAGCGCACCCATATATCGAATATGCGTTCGGCAAGAAAGGCGAGGTCGCGCCGCTGATACGGATCCTCGGTGCGAACCGGCACGTTTTTCTCGACCTCGCACAATACATCGAGCCAGAGTGCGCACAACTCCTCGAAATGGTCCCAGCGGGTGATGAACAGATTGTTGGCGTAGAGCTTGCGCGTAGAGAAGCTTTCAACGAGGTATGGGATCAGGTGGGGGTAGGAACGCACTAACAGGTTCGTGACCATGCACAGATCGTTCGCGTTGTGCATGAGTGCGTATTGATCCCAGATGTTGTGCCCGACCTCTAGCGTGGGGGGGACGATGAGGGTGTCCGGATTCTTCTCGAAATGCGTTATAGCGTGTTCCGACGCCGTTACGAATGCGCGGGCAATATAGTCATTGAAGCTCAGTGTGGTGGAGCGGGCGAGCCCATTTTTCCGGGAGAAATCAAAAAATCGTCGGTAGTGGCAAAAGCCTACATAGGCCGTGCGAGGGCCATTCTTCCAGACTTCGTGCACCCCGGAGAGTTCGGACCATCGGCTGTTGTCAAGCTCAGTGTCACTTCGCTCCGTTTCCGTGGCGGCTTGCGCGGCCTCACCGACGTATATGGGGGTGATTCCGGTGTTGGGGGCCAATGGCAGCCGCCGGTGATAGACCGCATACAGACCCACGCCTGGGGTCGTAGCGGCTGCCTTGCGGGCAGGCGGGGGCATGACTTTCTGCCACGCGGGATCATGCTCCTTGAAAATGCAAAACAGGTAGCTGTAATACATCTCCCAGCCGGTCTCTGGCACGCTTTGATGGCGCATCTTGCTGTGCTCGGTGGCGCTGATTTGTGCGGCGAAAGGGAAGAAGATATCCAGCATCAGCCCACCGTAGTGCTGCAGCACGGTTTCGTTGGTGTGGATCTCAAAGCGCAGGCCGGTTCCAGAGACCAGTTGCACCATCTCGGCCACGGTAGGTAACTGGCGTGTGATTCCTTCATGCAGCCACGGGGGCGCTCCTTTGCCCATCCGTTGGAACGCAGCCGCCAGCGCCAGATCGCTTTGCACGGCCAAATTGGCGCAAGGCATGGACAAAATGACTTTTCGGCGAGCGACTCGTGTCATTTCTGCAATGACCAGCGCGCGAGCACCTTTGGCGATGTACTTCAGGCCGTCGGCGCAGACGACATGATCAAACGCATTGTCGGCAAAGGGTAATTTGAACGGGGAACCCGCGACCACGGTATTCCAAGGCGAGGGCGTGGCTTGAATGTGCCCATTCACGCTGGTGATGTTTCTTTGAAGCAACTCTGCAATGCCTTGCACTTCACTGCCCACCTCCAGCACACTGAGATGAGGGTCAGTCAGCTCCGGGTAGCGATGCACTATTTTCTGGTACCTGATTCGCCAGTTCAGCATGAAAGCAATCTTGGCACGAACTGAATCGCGCGTGTAATATTTCTACGATCGTGAATGCGTTGGCTTAAGACAAGAGCGACTACTTCGACAGGTTCTGCCTTTGTAGGAGCGGCTTTAGCCGCGATGGTCCCCAAAGCACCCGATGCCTTGGTGTAAACGCTGCCGTTCGCGGCTAAAGCCGCTCCTACAAAAACCTACGATGATCCAAAATCTGTCTTAAGCATGTGTCATTCGTTCTAAAGCCCATTCATCACAATTGGCTCTTTCCTGTCGTCATCATATGGGCAAATTAAAGTCCGCTACGAAAGCTGTCGCGCCATGAATGCGACGAAGAAGTTAAGGCAAATTTTGGACGAGCTTCAAGATGTGGCACACGCGAATACACTCGGCTGCGTGAACCGAGTTTTCTTTCCATACGGCCGGAGCCTTTGTGCGTCAGCGAATGATCCGCTTATCAGGATGAGGGTGGGCATATGACGGCCACAGCGACAGAATTCGCGCCCAGCCTTTCGCCCAAGCGCCGCGCCTGGCAGCGTTTCAAGCGCAATCGCCTTGGCTTTTGGAGCCTGGTGATGTTCGTGACGCTTGTGGCCCTCAGCCTGGGTGCGGAGCTCCTCACAAATGACAAACCGCTGCTTGTTCGCTACGAGGGGCAGCTTTACTTTCCCCTGGTCAAGTCGTATTCAGAGAAGACCTTCGGGGGGATTTCGAAGCAGAGACGGACTACCTGGACCCGTTCATCAAAGAGCAGTTTGCCAAGCCTGGTAACTGGGCGGTGTATCCGCTGAACCCCTATGGCGAAAAAACAATCAATTACTTCGCTAAATCACCTAATCCGGCGCCACCGACGCGTGACAACTGGTTGGGTACGGATGACCGGGGGCGGGACTTGCTGGCGCAGCTGGTCTACGGCTTTCGTGTCAGCGTGCTGTTTGCTCTGGCGCTGACATTCGTGGGCACGCTACTGGGAATTGCGGCAGGTGCGGTGCAGGGCTATTTTGGCGGAAAAATCGATCTGGGCTTTCAGCGATTTATCGAGATATGGAGTTCCATGCCGGAACTCTATCTGCTCATTATTTTCAGTGCCATTCTGGCGCCCAGCATTGGTCTGCTGTTGGTATTGCTCAGCCTCTTCGGCTGGATGGGTCTCTCGGATTATGTGCGTGCAGAATTCCTGCGCAACCGCCAGCTCGATTACGTGAAAGGCGCGCGCGCGCTGGGGGTGTCGAACTGGCAAATCATCTGGAGACACATCCTGCCCAACAGCATGACGCCGGTGGTGACCTTCCTTCCGTTTCGTATGAGCGCCGCGATTCTGGCGCTCACCTCATTGGACTTCCTGGGCCTAGGCGTGCCGCCCGGCACGCCCAGCCTGGGGGAGTTGCTGAGCCAGGGCAAAAACAACATTGATGCCTGGTGGATCTCGATCTCCACCTTTGGTGTGCTGGTGCTTACCCTCTTGCTGCTCACCTTCATGGGAGACGCACTGCGCGACGCGCTGGATCCTAGAAAGGGGCAATGATGGCCAACCAAACTTCGGAAGCCAATTCCTCTTCCAGGGCCCCTCTATTGCAAGTGGATCGGCTTTGCGTGTCATTTGGAGCTAAGCCAGTGGTCGATGATGTGAGTTTTTCCATCGCGCCAGGTGAAAAGCTCGCGCTGGTGGGCGAATCAGGCTCGGGCAAGACGGTGACTGCCCTGGCGCTCTTGCGCTTGCTGCCCGAGGCAAAATTCACCGGACGCGCCTTGTTTGCCGATGGAGGTCAGGGTCGCGATCTTCTGGCCTTGCCTGAGCGTGCGTTGCGCGGCCTGCGCGGCGATGACATTGCCATGATTTTTCAGGAGCCCATGACAGCCCTCAATCCGCTGATGACGGTGGGCGAGCAGATCGCGGAGGTGTTGCGGCTCAAGCGGGGTTTGACCGGGGCGCCTTTGGCACAGGCCACGGTGGAGCTGCTGGCGAGTACCGGTATCCCTGAGCCCGAGCGCCGGTCCGGTGCATTTCCGCACCAGCTTTCGGGTGGACAGCGGCAGCGCGCCATGATCGCGATGGCTTTGGCCTGCGAGCCAAAGTTGCTGCTGGCGGACGAGCCCACCACCGCACTGGACGTTTCCCTGCGTGGGAAGATTCTCGATCTGCTGGCCAGTCTCCAGGAAAAAAATGGCATGGCGGTTCTGCTGATCACGCATGATCTGAATCTGGTGCGCCGCTTTGCTGACCGTGTGGCTGTCATGCAAAAGGGGCGGCTGGTGGAGCAGGGCACGGTGTCCGACGTGTTCAACTCGCCCCAGCATCCCTACACCCGAAGCCTGCTGGACAGCCGACCGGAACGCCAGGTTGTGGATGCTCCGGTAGATGTCGCACCGCTGCTGGTGGCAAAAAACCTTCGCATAGGCTACTCCGTGCCGCTTACAGGCGTACGCGGCTGGTTCAGGAAGGGCGAGTTTGTGGCCGTCCAGGGGGCGAGTTTCAGTATCTCGCCAGGGAGCACCCTGGGGGTGATCGGTGAATCTGGGTCGGGAAAGTCCACCTTGGCATTGGCGGCGCTGGGGTTGCTGCCTTTTGCGGGTGATCTTCAACTGGCTGGTCAGAAATGGCAGCGCCGCACGGCGGCGGACAAGCCTTTGCGCCGCATTGTTCAGGTCGTTTTTCAAGATCCATTTTCTTCCCTCTCTCCGCGTTTGACCGTACAGGAAATCGTTGGCGAGGGCCTGCGCGTGCATGCCCCCGGGGTTCCGCCGGCCGAGTGCGCCGAGCGTGTGCGCCAAGCTTTGCGTGATGTGGGTCTCGATGAGAGCCAGTTTCCCAATCTGCTTTCACGCTACCCGCACGAATTTTCTGGGGGTCAGCGCCAGCGCATTGCCTTGGCGCGCGCCCTGATCGTAGAGCCGGATCTACTGGTGCTCGATGAACCGACCAGCGCGCTGGACGTCACGATCCAGAAGCAGGTCCTCACGCTCTTGCAGCGGTTGCAGAAGGAGCGAGGCCTGGCTTATCTACTGATTACGCACGATGTAGACGTCGTGCGCGCCATGGCTCACGATGTGATGGTGCTCAAGGATGGGGACGTGGTGGAGGCAGGCAGTGCAGCGGAGGTGCTGGGGGCTCCGCAGCATCCTTACACTCGGCGGTTGCTGGAGTCGGCTTAAGGCAGCTTGAGGGCGCTTGAGGGCGCTTCGCCGATAATCGTCAGCAATGAATCAGCCCCCGAATGCGCCCTGGCGGCCCAGTTCCTTCTTGCAATTAAGTGCGGCCACCCATCTGAGCGCTGGTGTGGGTGCCATATTGGCTCCCCAGTATTGGCCATGGTGGTTAGGTGCTGTGCTCGCAGACCATGCGGTCGCAGCCGTTGCAGGCCTTTTGCCTCGCACCAGTTTGCTGGGAGCCAACCTTACCCGCTTGCCAGTGGTATCAGCTTCGCGCGGCGAGGTGTCTCTCACGTTCGATGACGGGCCAGACCCTGAAGTTACCCCACGGGTACTCGATCTTCTGGAAGCAGCTGGGCATCGTGCCAGTTTCTTTTGTATTGCCGAGCGTGTGCGCCAGCATCCGGAACTGGCGCGCGAGATCATTCGGCGTGGCCATCTCATCGAGAACCATACCGACACCCATCCCCATCTTTTCGCCACTTACGGTCCGCGTGGTATGGCACGACAAATAGACGACGCTCAACAAACCCTGCAAGACGTAACTGGCCGAGCACCTTTGTTTTTCCGTGCTGTGGCTGGCTTGCGCAACCCGTTCCTGGATCCCATACTCACACGGCGCGGCCTGCGCTTGGCCAGTTGGACACGGCGTGCCTACGATACCCGAACTGGCGATGGAGACACCGTGCTGAAGCGCCTTGTAAAGAGGTTGGCGCCCGGAGACATACTGCTCATGCACGATGGCCATGCAGCGAGAGGTCGCACTGGCTGCCCCGTGGTGCTGGAGGCCTTACCTCCACTGCTGCAAGCCCTGGGTCAGCAGGGGCTGCGCTCGGTTACGCTTCAAGCGGCGTGCATGCCGGAAGGCGCAAGACACCTGCAGGGGGCGTTGACATGAGGCACCCTGACCAAGGATTGGCATCAGGCCACGATAGGGGTTCTGCGTCAGCGGCTTCGCAGGAGATACATGACGACGCCGGCCTCAAGGCAAAAAGCGGGACAACCAGAAGTGGTGCCAAGCCAGATCAGCATACGCTGCACAGAGCTCTTGTGGATGCAGCCAGCGCTCGCTACCTGACGGGAACGGGGGAATTTCGTAATCAGCGCGACGGACGAAGCGGACACAACAACCACGTTAAGGGCAGCCGGTTTGCATACCATTTTGCGCGTGGCAAACTGGGAATTGATCCGCTCTTTATTGACCTGCTGCGCTTGGGTGTCCTGCCTGCGCAAGGGCGCTTTCTCGATCTTGGTTGCGGTCAGGCGGTTTTTGCGGCCTGGTTGCTTGCGGCGAGACAAGCGTACGAGGCAGGAAACTGGCCGGCATGCTGGGCTCCGCCACCTGTGGTGCATAGCTTGCACGGGCTGGAACTCATGCCGCGTGATGTGGCGCGTGCCCAAGCCGCCCTCGCCGACGAACCTCGTGTGCGCATCGAGTTGGGTGATATCTGTCAGGCCGCTTTTGAGTCCGTCGATGTGATCACCATTTTCGATGTGCTTCACTACTTTGGTCCTGCCGCCCAAGATGATGTTCTGCGCCGCATTCGGGCCGCATTGCCCCCCGGGGGCTTGTTCGTGGCGCGAGTTGGGGACGCGTCCGGCGGCTTACGTTTTTCGCTGAGCCGCTGGGTCGATCAGATCGTGACATTTGTGCGAGGGCATGGGTTCTCGTCCATGTACTGCCGGCCGGTGGACGATTGGGCGCAATCATTGCGCGCACTGGGTTTTGACGTTCGGATCATTCGTACCGAAGGCGGTCCGCCGTTTGCCAACACCATGCTGATTGCCCGAGTGCCGATGGAGCACGCATGATGAGTAATCTTGCACTCACTGCACTGACCGCCAGCACTGCACTGGGCGAGGGGGTGGTGCCGCTACTCTCCGCTTTGAAAGAGGGGCGCAGCGGTCTCAAGGCCTGCGATTTCGAAGGCGCGTCCATCAATACATGGGTTGGTGAAGTGCCAGCCGTAGATGCTGAGGTTCTGCCGCCCGCCCTTCACGCATACGACTGCCGCAATAACCGCCTCGCGTTGTTGGGCTTGCGGGCCGACGGGTTCGAAGAGGCGGTGCGCAACGCCATGGCTCGCTATGGTGCTGATCGCGTGGCGCTGATATTGGGTACGAGCACTTCGGGCATTCTGTCTGCCGAGCAAGCCTACCGCGAGCGCGATGCAGAAGGTGCGCTGCCTGAATGGTTCGATTACCGAGCTACACACAATACCGCATCCGTGGGCGCTTTTGTACGCGAATACCTGGGCTTGCGGGGGCCGGTGTCGGTAGTGTCCACGGCTTGCTCGTCTTCCGCCAAGGCATTTGCGGCCGCAGATCGTTTGATCTCGGCGGGCTTGGCCGATGCCGCGGTGGTGGGGGGAGTGGATTCCCTTTGTTTGACCACGTTGTACGGTTTCTCTTCCCTGGAACTGACGTCGGCCGAGCCGTGCCGACCTGGCGATGTGGCGCGCAAGGGGCTTTCGATTGGTGAGGCCGCGGCGTTCGTGCTGCTGGAACCAGTCTCGGGGTCTGCTGAAGAAATCACGCTGGCCGGGTGGGGCGAATCCAGCGATGCACACCACATGTCGGCGCCGCATCCTGAAGGCCGTGGTTCGCGGGCAGCCATGCAGGCGGCGCTCGTGCGTGCGGGACTTCAAGCATCGGATATTGACTACATCAATCTGCACGGGACAGCCACACCGGCCAACGACGCTTCAGAGGGTGCTGCGGTGGCCGCGATCTTCGATAAGGGCGTGCCGTGCAGTTCAACCAAAGGAATGACCGGGCACACGCTGGGTGCGGCTGGCGCACTCGAGGCCGTTATTTGTGCGCTTTCGCTGCGCCACGGGGTGTTGCCCGCCAGTGTGGGCACGCAAACGCCCGATCCTCAGATTCCGTTGGAATTGGTCCTGAAGCCCGGAGGCACGCGGCCCTTGCGCCATGTGCTTTCCAATTCTTTTGGATTTGGCGGCAGTAATTGTTGCCTGATCTTGTCGCATAGGGGGCAATCATGAGTGCGGCAGACGACATTTGCGTTTGGGTGGATGGAGTGGGCCTGATTGGCCCCGGCATGACCAGTTGGACGCATGCGCGTGCCTTGCTGATCGGAGAGGCTGACTACGAACCCAGCCCTACCGTGTTGCCGGCCCCGGAATTACTCCCCCGCAGAGCGCCGCCGCGCCAGCAGGATTGTCAAGGCTGCGCTGGCGGTGGGCCTGGAGGCCTGCCGTGAGGCTGCGGTGGAACCCAGCGCACTTCCGAATGTGTTCGCAGCCTCCGGAGGGGACGGCCACAATTGCCACTCGCTTTGCGAATTGCTGGCGGGTGAAGATCGGCAGATATCGCCCACGCGCTTTCACAATTCCGTGCACAACGCGGCCTCGGGGTACTGGTCGATCGCTACCGGCGCGACGCCTGCGGCACAAGTATTGGGCGCCTACGATGCCAGCTTTGCGGCTGGTCTGATAGAAGCCATGACGCAGGTTGAAGCCAGCGGGCAGCCGGTTTTGCTGGTCGCCTGCGACAGCGAGTATCCGGAGCCGCTTCATGCCAAGCGGCCCATTCTGGATACAGCGGGGCTGGGTTTGGTGTTGTCTCCCGTCCGAACCGACCGTTCCATCGGCCAGATACATATGGCCCGTCGTGGCGCGTTGCAAGAGTGTGTCCCTGATGGCCTTTCCTTCGATCATCCTCGGCTCAAGGCATGTGTCCAGGCCATGCCGGCCATGCGCGGGCTGCCGCTGCTGGAGGCACTTGTTTCGCCAAACGGCGCGCGGCCGGTCGCGCTCGAGTATTTTGCGCCTCAGTCGCTCGTCGTGCGAGTGACTGCTTTGGAGGCATGTTGAGCGCTCTCCCTATGCTTGACAACATCTGGACCGATGCCAAAGGGCAGACACGCGACTGGATTGCTGCGCGTATTCCTCATCAAGGCCAGATGTGCCTGCTTGCACGCGTAGTCTCGGCATCGCCCGGTGGTCTTGCCTGCGTGGCCGATAGCCACCTGACGCCCGACAACCCGATGCGCCTGGGTGGCCAACTAGGTGCTTCCTGCGGCATTGAATACGCCGCGCAGGCCATGGCCTTGCACGGCGCACTGATGGCTGACCAGCGCGGTGCGGAGCGATCAAAAATGGGGTTTCTGGTAAGCGTCCGAGCCGTGTCCATGCATGTGTCACGTCTGGACGACGTGGCTGGCGAACTCACCGTTTCTGTGCTTTGCGAGGCTGACAACGGTGATCATTGCGTTTACGGGTTTAGCCTGAATGCCGGTGGCCAACCACTCCTCGATGGTCGTGCCATGGTGATGCTGAACGCGCCACAGACTTCTTCATGACTTCTACTGAAAATATTTTTCGCCGCGCCCTGGTGACCGGTGCAAGTGGCGGCATAGGCGGGGCGATTGCCCGCACCCTGGCCGGGCAGGGCTTTGAGGTACTGGTGCACGCCAATCGGCAACGCGAGGCGGCAGAGGCATTGGTGGCTGAAATCAACAGCTCCGGTGGTCGAGCACAGGCGTTGGTGTTCGATGTAACCGACCGTTCGGCGTGCGAAGCGGCGCTTGGTACGCAGTTGGAGGCGGGGCCGATTCAGGTCATTGTGAACAACGCTGGCGTACATGATGACGCCGTGTTCCCGGGCATGCGGGCTGAGCAATGGCAACGCGTGATCGATGTGAACCTGAATGGTTTTTTTAACGTGACTCAACCGTTGATGCTGCCACTCTTGCGCACGCGCTGGGGCCGGATCATTGCGATCACCTCTGTGGCGGCGCAAGCAGGCAATAGAGGTCAGGTCAACTATGCCGCCGCCAAAGGGGCGCTGCATAGCGCCGTCAAGTCATTGGCACTGGAGTGTGCCAGCCGGGGCGTCACGGTGAATGCAGTGGCACCCGGCATCATTGCCACCGACATGAGCACCGGCGCTTTCAACGATGCGGCCATCAAGCAACTGGTGCCCATGCAGCGGGCCGGACAAGCGCAGGAGGTGGCTGATCTGGTCGCGTTTCTTGCCAGCGACAAGGCCGGCTACATCTCGGGTCAGACGATAGCCATTAACGGTGGAATGTATTCATGAGCATTTTGGGGGCCACGCAAGAACTGGCAGTTCACAAGGCCGAGGCGATACTTTTTTTCACGCTGCTCCAGCTCTCGGTGGTCGTGCTGGCAGGCCGGATCGGCAGCGCGATGGCCGTCCGCTTTGGACAGTCTTCGGCGGTCGGAGAGATCATTATTGGCATCTTGCTGGGCCCGTCGCTATTCGGATTGTTGGCTCCAGACGCGTTCCGCTACGTGTTCAATTCTGCCCCAGGGGAGCCGATGCAAGTGCTCTCCCAGATCGGGTTGATCCTGCTGATGTTCCAGATTGGTCTGGAGTTCGATTTCGGTCATTTGACCGAGAAGCGCAATCGCCGCACTACCCTGTGGGTGGCTGCTGCGGGCTTGGCGGTGCCTTTCGCGCTCGGGTTGGCTTTTGGCTGGTTCAGCGCACCCATACTTTCACCGAGCGCCAATCCCTTGGCCACGGCCCTGTTTGTGGCCACTGCGTTCTCTATTACCGCACTTCCGATTCTTGGGCGCATTCTCATCGAGTTCGATCTTACGCAGCACCCCATTGGCGTGATTGCCATCAGTGCCGCGGCCATTAACGATGTAGTGGGCTGGCTGCTGCTGGCTCTTGTGAGTGCATTGGCTATTTCGCAGTTCGATGCAGGGGTGTTTGCACTGAACGTGGGGCTCGTGTGCGGCTTTGCACTGCTGGCGTGGTTTGGCCTGCGTCCGCTGGTCAAGCGGCTGGTTCGATTGGGTCAACGCGGCGATGACCCTCTGCCCAATTCGTTGCTGGGTGTGCTGCTGGCGCTGATATTCATGGGCGCCATGGCCACCTATCAGCTGGGAATATTTGCGATTTTCGGTGGCTTCATGATGGGCGTGTTGCTGCACGACGAGCGCCGCCTGATTGGCGCCTGGAAAGACCGCATGGGTCAGTTCGTGACCGTATTTTTTGTGCCGATCTTCTTTACCTACACAGGCTTGCGTACCAACATTGGTGGGCTGGATACGCTGGAGCTGTGGGGTTGGTGCGCGCTGACCGTGTTCTTGGCAACGGCGGGAAAATTCGGTGGGAGCTACCTCGCATCCCGATGGTCTGGGATGGGCAAGCCCGAATCAAAGGTGCTGGGTATTCTGATGAACACCCGAGCATTGATGGAGCTGATCGTGATCAACGTAGGTTACGACCTGGGCGTCATTTCGCAGAACATGTTCACGATACTTGTGATCATGGCCATCTTCAGCACGGTGATTACCTCGCCCGCATTACGACGTTGGTTGCCGTATTGCCAACTCGCTGGCGGCTGGAGTCGGTCACACCGGGAGCATGTGGGAGAGTCAGCCTCGGCCCAGCAAGCTTCGCCATAGAAGCAGGGGCAGGCGGCACAGAAAACCTAGAAACAGGCGCGTGTGCATCCATGTGAGCAATGTGTTGTCGCGCAGGTATTTGAAATGCGAAACGCCGCCTTCTTCGGGCGTGAAGTAGCGCACCGGGGCTGGTAGATTCACTGGGCGCACACCAGCCCAGCAAAGTCGCACGGCAGCCTCAGGGTCAAAATCGAAGCGCCGCATGAAGCGCTGGCCGCGCATGACGCGCGCAAGGGGGGCGATGGGATAAACGCGAAAGCCATAGAGTGAGTCACCAATGCCCATGCCCAATGTTTCCAGATTGGCCCAACCGTTGGAGATCTTCCGGCCAAGTACACGTAAACGAGGAGCTTCCGCACCGAATATGGGCACACCCAGTACCATGGCCGCTGGTGCATTCTGCGAGGCTTGCATGAAGCGGGGTATGAGTTCTGAGGGGTGTTGGCCGTCAGAATCCATGGTGAGCGCGTGCGTGAATCCTTCCCGTGCGGCGAGCTCCAGACCGGCCAGAACGGCCGCGCCCTTGCCTTGGTTGGAGGGCTGAACAATAACTCTCAGCCCGGTGTCCTGTGCTGCCAGCTCGCGAAGCCAGTCGGCGCTGCCGTCAGTACTGCCGTCTACAACGACCCATACAGGAGTCCATTGTGCGCGCGCTGCGCGCACGGTTTCGAGCACCTTGCGGCCGGGGTTGAAGCTCGGAATGAGCACCAGGTGGGTGGAGGAGGCTGCGGGCATCGGAAAGGGAAAAGGTAGGGTCAGCCGTTCAGGGCGTCCTGGGTGTCGACCGTTTTGCTTTCGGCACACCGTGTTTGATGGGCTTCCAACTGCCCGCGAAAATAACGTTCGATTTCTTGGCCAAAGCGTTGTGGCTGAGGGATGCTGTCGAGGCGCTGCCCTAGGCGCACACGAATGGTGAGTGGGAGGCGCGGTGGCTGCCAAATGGGCCAGTGCTTGCCCAGATAGGGCGAACTCATCTCGATCAGGAGCGCTTGCACGGGAACACCTGCGCGCGCCGCGAGCAAGCCCGCGGTGGAGGCACAGGGGCCTACCGGTGGCGTGCTGGTGCGCGTACCCTCCGGAAAAATCACCAGGCATGCGCCTTCTCGAAGCTCATGAATGGCATTGCGAATCATGGGCAACGGCGCGTCGTTGACGATGTAGCGTGCCATGCGAGCGCCCGCGCCGAGCAGCAGGTTGTTCATGAGGCCGGCTTTCATGATGCACACAGCGTTTGGAAGCCTCGAAACAAGGATCACTGCATCAAGCAAAGAGGGGTGATTGGCCACCACCACCAGGGGCTTGCCTTGCCGACCTAATTCTTCGAGTTCTCGAAGATCAAACCGGCAGCCACACAACAGAGCAAGCAAGCGCACGTAGAGGCGGAAGCCGGTGCGTATGGCACTGCGGCCCAGGCGTTTGGCCTGAGTCTCCGTTAGGGCAGCATTCAGTAGCAATGCGAAGGGCGTCCAGGCCAGGCAAATCACAGCGAGCAGGCCAAGGCCCATGACCATGGCCAAAGGTTCGTAAGCACGCCAGAATAGTTTGGGCACGGAAAGTCGGCGAGGCGGTGGAATAATGGGATTCAGCTTAGTTGGCGCTATTCGGGTCAACCGGAAGGATGTTGATCCGGCGGCGTCGCCAGGCACGCATGGCCGTGGGCAGTTGTGCTAGAGACGACACATAGTAGATAACTTTGAATAGTCCCAGAGACGCCCAGATAGGAGTGCGGCCGTAAATGTCTCCAGCCAGGACGGAAAGCAGGGCGTCTTTGACGCGAAGGGGGTTGCGTGGGCCCATGAAAAGATCGCGCATGACTGGGTTGGTCATACGGTAAATGAACCAGGAGAACTCCCGAGGCCCGTGCTTGAGAATTCGGTCGAGCCGCCCCAGTGCCTGCTGGCGCCGGCTTGGCTGTGTCAGCCAGGTGTCGATGGCTTCTGCACCGGAAAAGCCGCCTTGCATGGCCATCATGACACCTGATGAGAATACAGGGTCGATAAAGGCATAGGCGTCTCCAAGCAGAACATAGTTGCGGCCGTGGTTGCGCTCGCTGCTGTATGAAAAGTTGCCCGTGGCCTCTACTTCGTTGACCAGGTGTGCGTCAGCGAGGCATGCCGCCAGCTTGGGGTTCATGGCAAAGCCGTCTAGCAGGAATTGCTGCAAGCTTCGCTCACCCCGCGTCTTCATGAAATAGGGCCAGGTGACCATGCCGACACTGGTCACGCCATCTTGCAGTGGTATGAACCAGAACCACCCATGTTCGAACCAGAAGATCGTGATGTTGCCCTCGGCCTCACCTTCGTTGCGGCGCGCTCCCTCAAAATGGCCGTAAAGCGCTACGCTGTTGTGTTTCGGGTTCTTATGCTTGATCTTGAAGCGGCTGGCCAAAAATGTGTCTCGGCCGGAGGCGTCCACCACAAACCTTGGCGCCACCGATAGTTGGCGTCCGTCATCGTGCGTTGCAAGCGCATGCGCACGCTCGGGCGTGGCTTCCAGGTCTACCGAGGTGACCCTGCATCCTTCAAATACGCGCGCACCGCAACGCGCGGCATTGCGCAGCAGTATCTGGTCAAACTCGGAGCGGCGCACCTGGTAGGAGTGGGGCATGCTCTTGTCCCAGGCCTCGGAAAACTGAAATGCCTGTTTGTGTTCGTGCCATGGCGACACGAACTCAGCGGCCCACTTCGTCATACCAATGGCCCGCATTTCGTCAGCCACTCCGAGCTTCTCGAAAAGCGGGAGGTTGGCAGGCAACAATGATTCGCCAATATGAAAACGGGGATGCCGGTCTTTGTCGAGCAGCAGGACATCGTGGCCTTTTTGCGCCAGCAGCGCCGCGACTGTGCTGCCCGCAGGGCCCCCGCCTATGACCAGTACATCACATTCGCTGGTTTCCTGAGTGGGCTCTGGGGTTGCATGCATGCTGGATTCCGAATAACGCGCAGCTCAAAAAGGCGACGCAGGCTGTAATCTTTCGAGGATTATCCCGCTTCCTGATCCCGCATGGCGACTCGCAAGCTCAGCCACCCAGCTACCAGGCCCAGGGCGCCGCCAGCCAGGAGATCGATCAGCAAATGTTGCTTGACCGCGAGCGTTGAGTAGCAGATGCCCGCGCACCAAAAGGTATTGATCCACTTCGTCCAAGCAGGAGCGTGCACAGTTCGCAGCACCGTCTGCAGCCACATGAACGAGAAGACCGCAGCAGCTACATGCAGGGAAGGGCAAGCGTTGCCGTTGGTGTCAACAGCATACATCATGGCGAATGCACCGCCCCCTCGCGTGGGCCAACCGCCGCAGAGACGGACGTGGGCCAGAAAACGAAAATCAGCAGACCAACTGAGCATAGCAAGCCAATATGAACACCGTAACGCGTCAGATGCCGTAAGTTGGGTTGCAAGGCCACCGGCAGCGCGGTGTAAACCCAAAGCGACAAGTACAAGCCCAATCCCCAGGGCTGAAAGCCGATCCAGTTGTCGATGGCAGTGGCCGGAATCTGGGTAACCTCGAAGATCGGATTGCGCTGGATGTACAGGTACAAGTAAAAGAAGGCCAGCAGGAACAGGGTGTTACCTGTGCCTTTGACAATCGGCAGTGTGCGAATACGCATACGCAAGTTTGTGAGCCACGGCGCGGTGCCGGATCGCGTGCGGGTCTGCGTCAGGATCTGGTTGCTCATGGATTCCCCTGGGAGCGGCTGTTGCCCGACCAGCTCATGGCCAGCAACATTGCAAGCAGGGCGCCAGGCCCTACGGTGGCGCCTATGGCGTGAAGCACGGGCACCTTGGAAAAAGACAGCACGCCAAAGCCGACCATGGTGGATATGTTCGCCATCGCCAGTGAAGCCAGAGCACTGGAGCGAGGCAGTTCGGCAGTCCCGGGCTTGCTGGCGTCTCCTACTTGCTGGTTGAAGAACAGTGCGTAATTCGAACCAACGGCAATGATCAACAGCAGGCCTACCAAGTGCAGCAGCGTCATGCGCACGCCACCTATGACGTGCGCCGCCATGACCAGTACCACCGCACCCGCGAGCGGCAGAACAACGCGCAGTACCTGCACCGGATTGCGCAGCGCCAACGCGAGCAACAGGACGACACACAGCCCGCCAATCATGGCCAGGACCAGCGCTTGGTGGAGGTACTGGCCGAACATGCCGTTGGCTTGCTCTTCGAGATCGAGGTAGAAAACGTCGATCCCATGTTCAGGCGATTCAAGGTGCGTGCTGGCAGCCGCCTTTGCTGCGGCGGCCTCGGCGGCACCCGCGCCTTCCGGTAGTCTGATAGGCATGAGTACCGACCAGCCTTCGTCCCGGCGCAGCAACAGGCTTTGCACGGCAAACGCGAAGCTAGTGCCCTGCAATACCTCGGCCGTAAGCGTGGGGGCCGTACGTGCCCACTCTACATCTTTGATGAAAGGCTCGAGCCGTTGGGCCTGTAGCGGAAGGCCCTCGAGTGCCTGGGTCAGGCGCTGACGCAGCTCCTGCTGTTCGGGCAGGGCGCTCTTGCGGGCCTGCTGGGTGGCCAAACTGGGCAAGAAACGGGTCGGTGTTTCAATTCCGCGGATGCGACCACTGGCAACCAGCGGCTGCAAGCGCCGTTCGATCTGTTCTGCAGCCCTGAGTGCCGCGTCTTGCGTGGGCGCCGTTACCACCACCATGTGCTGTAGATCGGGAGCACCTGCATCCTTACGCAGGTCTGCGTCCAGCTTTTGCAGGTCCATGGGGGCGGGGTTGAGCCCTGAGAGTCCTTCTGTCCATAATTGAGTCCGCCCCATGAGCACTACCACCAGGGCCGCCACTGTCAGAGCGGCCGCGGGCCAACGCAGACGCCGTGCCCAGAAACTCAGCCGGGCCATTCGGTTACCCAGCCAATTGATGCGTTCCATGGGGACGGGCGCAGTCGGCAGCGCCGGCAATACAAAGCGCGTGATCGCGGCGGCAGCCACCAGGCCAGCCACTGAATACGCGCCGAGTTGGGCCAGCCCGGGGAAACTTGAGAACAGCAGCACGGCGAATCCGCAGATTGAGGTGGCGACACCTAGCCGAATGGTGGGCCAATAGCTGCGGCGCCACGAGTCCGCATCATGGGCTTGCACCAGATAATAGATGCTGTAATCAATTGATTCGCCGATCAGCGTGGTGCCAAAGCCGATCGTGATCGCGTGAACCGTATCAAAGCCCAGGCCCACAGTGGCAACGGCCACCAGAATTCCCGAGGCTACTGGCAGCAATCCGATGGCCACGTTCCGCAATGAACGGTACACGGCGAACAGCAGTGCGAACACCGTGAGGCTGCCAATTAGCGACAAACGCTCCACTTCAGACTTGATGGTGCTGCGCGCGTGAACGGAGAACACCGGCGTGCCGGACATGCGCAGGCTGAGTTCACCGCCTGGGTTCGCTTTGTCGAAGGCGGCTTGAATAGCGGTTAGTGTGCGCTCCTGCGCATCGGTGTCAGTGCCGGCTGCCGCAGTCATGGTGATCAGCAGCGCGCGCGCGCCATCTGGAGACGACCACGCGCCGTCGCTGCTGGAGGGCATGTTGGCGCCAGAGATGGCGTCAAGCGTTCGCACCAGTTCGCCCGTCGGATCACGTGGCAGCAGGTTCTTCAGGAGCATTCCCGCCGAGCCGGAGAGGTCAGCGACGGTCTGGCCAATGGCCTCGTGCAACCCGGAAACGGTAAAGCGTTCGGCGGTAACGCCCGGGCTCAGCCCGTAACGGTTGCGCAGCAGCAACTCCTGATCCAATTCCCGGCTGGCATTGTCTCCATTCACGACGCCTAGAAAATCTCCGCTTGTCCGCAGCGTTGCGGCCAACGAGCGGGACGCATCGGCACGGGATTCAGGCGTTCCGCCATCAATGCCGATCAAGATCATGCGCGAAAGAGCACCTTCCCGGATCTGATCGACCAGCAAGCGTTGGCGCGCATCCGGATCCTTGGGCAGGAAGGCCGACATGTCGGTGCTGTAGTGGCTGGTGGCAACCACGGCAATACAGGCGATCATGGCCAGGAGCCATAGCAAGAGCGCGTTGCGATGACCGCGAGTAGGCGTATGTGAAGGCGAAGTCATCCGCCGACCTTATTGATCTGACTCGATGGCCATCAAGGAGCGATCACCGTCGGCTTGGAGAGTTTCAATGGTAGAGATCATATTGCGCTTGCCGCTGATCAGAATCTGGGTGACCCAGCGTTGCGTGCGCTCGTCTGCGGGTGTGAGCACCAAGCGCCAATTGGCTTCGGAACCCGACAACTGCAGCCCATAGTACTGTCTGAGCAGGGCTTGGTTGCCCATCAGCGTACCCCTCACGGCCTCCACGATACTGGTCACTTCCGGGTATTGGTTCAGGCGCAACTCATGCTTCTTGCCGTCGCGTACAACGGTCAGGCGCTCTCGCTCCAGAATCATGGATTCTGGTTTCGGCTTCAGCGTGTTTTTCTCCAGTCGGTTTGGCGGGCCGTAGAAGAGCGTCCCTGAACTCACCACCGGGGCATCAAGCATGGCAATGGTCTTGGTTTCGGTAAAGCGGGCCTGCCCGGTGGGGTGCCGGGCGAGTTGTTGCATCAGAGCGTCCACGGTCCATTCTGCCCAGGCAGGTGTGGCTGCCGTCATCGTCAGAATTGCCACCGCGAACCAATGTTTCATTAGATTAGCGCGGGGTCTCATGCCAGAAATCATAAAAATTGAACCAGTTCCAGGGTGCGTGCCTACAGTGAGTCTGCAGCAGGTCGACAAATTTGTCCTGCGCGGTCAAGATGGCAGCCTCCCGATCGGGGGGCAACCTCGGCGAAATCGAGAATGGGCTCGAAATGGAGGTGGTAGCGGTTGCTCCCAAGGTAGACGCCCGCCATGAAAACCACTGGCGCGCGCAACATGGCGGCCAGCCGAAAAGGGCCCAGCGGGAAAGTGGCCGGTTCGCCAAGAAACGGCACCATGCGGGTGTTGTTGCCGTCGAGCGTTCGGTCTGCCAAAATGCCCACGCAGCCGCCAGCATTCAAATGCTCTCTAACGTGCAGCACCGATTCAGGCCGACCGAGCGCAATCACGCTATCCGTGAGTGCGGGGTTAATGGCCGACAACGCAGCCGTAACCATGCGCGCGTTGTCCGGATACATGAGCATCTTGGCGTCAATTCCGTGGCGCTCGCCAAGTACTCGCAACGCTTCGAAGCTGCCAAAGTGCCCGCCCATGAGCACCATGCCCCTGCCTTGAGAGCGTAGGGCTGCAATATGCTCCTCACCTGAGATTCGAGCGTTGAACAGATCGAAGCGACCCCGTAGCCAGTAGACACGGTCATGCACGACCGACGCGAACGTCAGCACGTGCCTGAATCCGTCAGGCAGTCGAGCGTTACGCCCGAGGGCGCGTCCCAAGTAGGCCTTGCTGGCACGCTTGGCAGTGGGTGCGAACACCACGAAATACGCCGCGATCAGGTAGAGCACAAGCCGGCTTGCGCGGCGCCCCAAGGTCAGCGAGAGCCACGTCATGAGGCGCAACACGGGCATGGAACTGCGCTCCCGACGTGCTGCCCAAGAAGTGGCCTGGTCGTTCTGTGCCTGCTTCATTGCTGGAAATCTACGCCGGCGAGAACGACAGAGCCGGAGGCGATCAGGCGCATGGTTTGGGAGCCGGAATCGATTGGGTTCAGAGCCAGAATCACAAACTTGGTCGTGACCGGCCCCGCCAGAGTTCTGGATTCAAGCGCGGTGCCGGGCAGGGCGGTTCCCTGGAAGCGGGCTTCCCGGATTTCCTTCACCGCCAAGCCTCTCGTGTCCTGAAGGTTCGCGATCAGCCAGCTGAGTAACAGCGCGCCCGGCACGACCGGCAGGCCAGGAAAATGCCCCGCAAAAACCTGGTGGTTTGCAGGAATTTCCCAATGACCGAGAGTCGGCCAAGATTGCCAGTTATCCGGCTTCATGGACGCGATCCGGAAGGCGAGGCACGATGCGCAGCATAAAGCTCAAGAAGGTCTGAGCGCACCAGCTTGCCAGTGGCGTTGCGCGGCAAGCTGTCTACAAGGAGTAGCGGCCGCGGAAGGAAGACCGGGTCTAGGCGCGCTCGAAGCTCATCCAGCAATTCTTCGCCACTTAGGCCGGGCGCCACTACCAATGCGGCCAAACGCTGAACGTAAGAAGTTTCAGGCCTTGGGCCCGCGCCGCTAGGCTGCTCGTCATGCTGCAGGAAGCAGCCATCCACAACGCCAGGAATTGCCTGAAGTTGAGCGTTGAGATGGGCGATTGATGTTCGCTTGCCCACAATATTGACCATGTCCGCATGGCGACCCAACAGCACAAACGTATCGGAGCCTTGGGTTTCAATGTGGTCAGTCAGCAGCACCCGTCCTTCGACATGGCCTCCGTGTACCCAGGCACCCGCCTCGTCGGTACTCATCTGAACCCCAGGCAACAACCGCCATTCAGGGTTTTTCGCGGGTCTCCGGCTGGCGACCTGCCCGCTTTCAGTGCAGCCGTATATTTCGAGCAATGGGGCGGAAAAACCGGTCTCGGCACGTTGGGCCAGTGGTAGGGCGAGCGGTGCCGTGGCGCTGAGTACCATGTCACATGGTGGCAACGCCAACCCGGAGTCCATCAGGGTGGAAAGGTGGAACGGTGTGGTCACCAGCATCCGCGGACGCGGCACGGCTGTGAGCGCTTCGGCAATGTCAGCGGGGTAAAAAGGCTTATGGTGCCAGAGGCTGGCTCCACCTTGGAGCGCCAGCAAAACGCTGGATTCAAAGCCATACATGTGTTGTGCCGGCACCGTGGCCACGATCGCCACGCCGCACGTTCCCAGGCGTTCCGCCTCAGAAGCGCCATTCAGGCATAGGCGACCCCAAGTCTTGAGGTGTGCCGTGGGTTCGCCCGTTGAACCTGATGTGAAAACGATGGCTGCCACGTGCTCTGCGTCGATCAAAGGTGCAGGCTCACCGCGTGGGTCAGAGGAGGGGGCAACGTCGATTCTCAATGCCGGTAAATCTTCTGCCTGGTCTCGTCCGTCATGCAGGCATATCAAGCCTGGGTATCTTGCCTTTAGCTGTGCGATCGTGTGTGGCGCGAAGCTGGAGGGCATGAGCGTCGTCTTGCCTGCCAGCGCGGCGGCTGCAAAGCCGACCATGAAAAGATATCGGTCCTGGCAAGTGTTGATGACATAGGGCGCTTTGCCTGCTTGTGGCGCTTGTTGCAACTTCTTTGCCAGATCGAGAGCGTGCCGGTGAAACTGTCCGGCAGTGATGACTTCGCCGCGTTGATGCGCGATGACATCTCCGATCTGATGGTTGCTGAGGGGGTACTGCATTTTTTCAGCGATTGGAGAGGGGCGCGGCTTGGCCGCGCCTGCGTCCCTCACTTGGTGCGATGCGTGGCGATGTGCTGAGTCAGGTTGCGCAGCGAAGCGTAAATCGCGGCTTTTCCTTCGTCATCTGCACGAAGCTGAAAGCCGTATTGCTTCGAGACCGCCAGTGCAACCTCAAGAATGTCGATCGAATCAAGTCCCAGGCCGTCTCCGTAAAGCGGCGCATCGGGGTCGATTTCTGAGGGCTTCATTTCCAGGTTCAAAGCGGCAACCATCAGTTGCGCTACTTCGGGGATCAGGTCGGACGCATCGATCGAAGAAGTGGATGTTGACATAAGGGACAGGTGAAATCAGGAGAAAATTATCGCCGACCTTGTTTCCGGGCTTGTGGCCCGGCTCTTGACGGGAATCGTGACGAAAATTGCGACGGGGCTGGTAGCGGACCTGTAGGGTTACTGCGCTGCCTTGAAAGCCAGCACCGCATTGCTGCCGCCAAAAGCAAACGAATTCGAGAGGGCAGCGCGCACCTTGGATCCACGCAGCGCCACGTCGCGCACATGGGCAACGCCGGCGCAACTGGCATCCACTTCATCAAGGTGGGCGGTGGGAGGGATTGTGTCGTAGTGCAGGGCCAATACAGTCAGTAACGCTTCGACGGCGCCTGTAGCGCCCATGAGGTGGCCGTGGGCAGATTTTGTGGCGCTTACTGCCATCTGCTCTGCATGAGGGCCGAAAACGGCGCGCAAGGCGCTTATCTCGATCGGGTCGCCCTCCCGTGTAGCCGTGCCATGGGCATTCACATAGCCAATTTCTGCAGGCAACAGACAAGCTTCTTTCAGGGCCATTTGAATGGCTGCCACCTGTCCCGCCTGGTCGGGGCGAACCAGATGGACATGGTCGGCATTTGCGCCGTATCCAGCGATCTCGGCGTAGATCCGGGCATTCCGTGCCACCGCGTGATCCCAGTCTTCCAGAATCAGGGCGGCCGCGCCTTCGCCTAGCACCAAGCCTCCGCGCGCAGGGTGAAACGGTTTGCAGGCGGTGGAAGCGCTGGCTTCATCACCTGGGGCAAGCACCTTCAGTGCTTCCCATGCACGCACCACGGCGTATGCCAAGGTGGCGTCGGAGCCGCCAGCCACCATGACCTTGGCTCCTCCGCGTCGGATATGGCGAAAGGCCTCTCCTATGGCGGCAGCGGCAGAGGCGCAGGCAACACTGTAGGTTAGAGAGCTGTTACCCAGTCCGAGCTGGATGGAGATGTGGGCCGCAGCGGCGTTGTTCATACCCAGAACCACAGACATGGGTGCGACCCGTTCCCGTCCGTGCTGCCAAAAATCCCGGTAACCGCGCTCAAAGGCCATCAACCCGCCCAGGGCAGTTCCCCACGCCACGCCACTTTCAGAGGCACTACCCGCGACCCGGGTAGATGAGGCGTCAGATCGAACAAATCCTGCATCTTCCCAGGCATCGAAAGCTGCGGCGACGCCTAACTGAGCGAAGCGCTCCATCATGCCTGTCAGGGACTTTCCCAGTCGTTCCGCAGGGCGGAACCCGGCGCAGCGCACAGCGGGAATTGAAACCGGCCGCGGAATATCCTCTGTGGTGTAGAGTGACACTGCCGATTTGCCGGCTGCGATTCGATGAAAAAAATCGCTTGCCGAGTTGACTGTGATCGAATTTTCCCCGTCAAACGGATTGACGATGCCGAGTCCGGTGACTGCTACTCTGCCTTGCATGCTGAATGCTTTTGACCGACTTAATGGGTGGAAGGTGGGGGCGACACTGCAGTCCCGCGGCCTTCACCCTGAACTACGCCCCCGATATGGGCGTCTATAAGGGCAATCAATTCGCCCACGGTGGCCGGCAGGCTGTCGGCTGAGGGTATATTCAACTCGGTGTTCGCTCGATCCTCAAACTCAAACAGCATTTCTGCAAACATCAGTGAGTCGACGCCCAGATCGGCCAGTTTGGCCTCCGGCACCACTTTATCTCCCGCAATCTCCAGCCGCTCGGCCAAGAATTCCCTCATGAGCCCCAATGTATCCACTTGTTTAGCACCTTACGGTGTATTCATATACTGATCGGGCCTGATGATATGCGAAGCGCGTCAGGCGCTGGAGATGCCTCCTTAAGACAAGTATCCCAAAGAGGGTCGATTCCATGATAGAATTTAACAAATTCACGACCAAATGGGCGGGTTGCAACCGCCCATTTTTTTTGGTCTATACGTTTTGAGGCCTTCTTTTTGGGCCTTTTTTGGGTTTTTTAAGGCTAAGGTGGAAATTTGACCAGCGTGTCGCTGCAGCAAACAATCGAAGATACCGTCCGTGGGCTCGGTTTGGAATTGGTGGAAACCGAGCGTTCCGCCGGTGGGTTGCTGCGCGTCACCATTGATCTGCCCTGGAAGTCCGGCGACCCCACAGACCGTTTGCTCAACATTGAAGACTGTGAGCGTGTAACGCGTCAGTTGCAGTACGTGCTGGAGGTCGAAGGGGTTGACTATAAGCGTCTGGAAGTGTCGTCGCCCGGCATCGATCGACTATTGAGGAATGAGCTCGATTTTGAGCGTTTTCAGGGCGAGATCGTTGACATCACGCTCAAGGCGCCCATAGGGGTGGCTGCGGCGGCAGGTCAAGTCAATGCCAATCGCAAGAAATTTCGCGGCACATTGCAGCGGGCAGAGCCGGCGGGCTGGCAGATCGTCTGGACCGATGAGGTTGCGGTCAAGCCGGGGCAGCGTGTCAGCGCCAAGCGAGCGCCGCCCCCGGCACATGTCATGGCATTCGCGCTGGATGAATTGCAAAGCGCTCGTTTGGCGCCTATGGTGGATTTCAAGGGGCGTCGGCATTCGGTGCCCGATGTCTCGGAACAAAAAAATTGATGGCCTTCAGGCTGTCGTGCCGTGCCTCCTATGTGGGCGAGGTGGGATTTGATATGGAGTTTTCTGAATCATGAATCGCGAACTGTTGATGCTGGTGGAGGCCATTTCGCGCGAGAAGAACGTCGAGCGCGACGTGGTGTTTGGTGCCGTCGAGGCGGCGCTGGCGCAGGCCGCCAAAAAGCTTTACGAAGGTGAGGTTGACATTCGCGTGGCGATTGATCGCGACACGGGTGAATACGAGACTTTCCGTCGTTGGCATGTCGTGCCCGATGAGGCGGGTCTCCAGTTGCCCGAGCAAGAGATCCTCCTGTTTGAAGCCAAGGAACAGATTCCGGACATTGAGGTTGACGAGCACATCGAAGAGCCCGTGGAATCCGTTCCCATCGGACGCATTGGTGCTATGGCGGCCAAGCAGGTCATTCTGCAGAAAATTCGAGACGCCGAGCGCGAAACCCTGCTCAACGACTTCATGTCGCGTGGCGAGAAGATCTTCGTCGGCACAGTCAAGCGCATGGACAAGGGCGACATCCTGGTCGAGTCTGGCCGAGTGGAAGGGCGTTTGCGCCGTGGCGAGATGATCCCCAAGGAAAACCTGCGCAATGGCGATCGAGTCCGAGCCATGATCATGGAGGTCGATCTGACCTTGCGCGGCGCGCCGATCCTGCTTTCGCGCTCCGCGCCAGAGTTCATGATCGAGCTGTTCCGCAATGAAGTGCCTGAGATCGAGCAGGGGTTGCTAGAGATCAAGAGCTGCGCCCGTGACCCTGGTAGCCGTGCCAAGATTGCCGTACTCAGTCACGACAAGCGGGTCGACCCCATCGGTACCTGCGTAGGTGTGCGTGGTACGCGCGTCAATGCCGTCACCAACGAGCTTGCAGGCGAGCGCGTGGATATTGTGTTGTGGTCCGAAGATCCAGCGCAATTCGTCATCGGAGCGCTGGCTCCGGCAAACGTGCAATCCATCGTCGTGGACGAAGAAAAGCACGCCATGGATGTCGTGGTTGACGAGGAAAACCTCGCGATCGCCATTGGTCGCGGCGGGCAAAACGTGCGCCTTGCGTCTGATCTTACCGGCTGGAAGATCAACATCATGGATGCCGCCGAGTCCGCCCAGAAGCAGGAGGCTGAAACAGGATCCACTCGCCAGTTGTTCATGGAAAAGCTTGATGTCGACCAGGAGATTGCCGACATCCTGATCGAAGAGGGTTTTACCAACCTGGAAGAAGTGGCCTACGTCCCTATCCAGGAGATGCTCGATATCGAGAGCCTGGACGAAGATACAGTCAACGAGTTGCGCGCCCGGGCCAAGGATGCTTTGCTCACCATGGAAATTGCCCGCGAAGAGCAGGTGGATGCCGTGTCGCAAGATTTGCGCGACCTTGAGGGTCTGACGCCTGAACTCATCGCGAAGCTCGCCGAAGCCGGCGTCCAGAACCGAGACGACTTGGCTGATTTGGCCATTGATGAATTGACTGCCATTACTGGGCAGTCGGAAGATGAAGCACGCGCACTCATTTTGAAGGCGCGCGAGCACTGGTTTGCAGACCAAGAGTAATGGTCATGGAGACACGCACCGCATATGATGAACACCACTGTTGCCGAGTTCGCGAATGAACTCAAGAAATCGACTGATACTCTGCTAGAGCAATTGCAGGCTGCCGGCGTGACCAAGTCGTCCGCGTCTGACTCCTTGACCGATGGCGACAAGCAAAAGCTTTTGAACTATCTGCAAACCAGTCACGGCACCCATTCGGCCGAGCGTAAGAAAATCACGCTGACGAAAAAATCGACCAGCGAGATCAAGCAGGCCGACGCCACCGGAAAGGCCCGCACCATTCAGGTCGAAGTGCGCAAGAAGCGCACCTTCATCAAGCGAGACGATGAGCCGGTCGCTTTGACTGCGGCTTCGCTCGCTGAAGAAATTCCCGAGCCGGCACCTGCCCTTGAGCCCGCGCCAGTTTCGGCGCCAGCCCCCGTCCCTGAGCCTACTCCAGAGCCGCCTCCGCCGCCTGCACCGGCTCCCGAGCCGGCACCAGTGCCCGCGCCTGAACCTGAACCTCTGCCAGAACCCGAGCCTGAGCCTGCTTCGGCACCCGCCGTTGCTCCAGTAGTTTCAATTGCATCTGTCATTGGCGACGCTGAGCTGACTCGCCGTGAAGCGGAAGCCAAGCGTCACTCAGAATTGTTGCGTCGGCAGGAACAAGACTTCGCAGAAAAGCGTCGCCTTCGTGAAGAGCAAGAACGCGCCCGTCAGAATGCGGCGCGCGCCCAGGAGCAAGCCGCAGCGCCTGCGCCCGAGTCTTCCATTTCATCCGAGTCCAAACCGGCCGTTGTGGCCGCTCAGCCCCCTAAAGAGGAACCCCTGGTGACGCCTGTCGAGGTCGAACCCCAAGCAGCAACCATCAAGGCGGAAGCGCCGAAGGTCAAGCCGCCCGTCGCGCTTGCTGCTCCCGTAACTGCCAAGTCCAGCGCCGAAGATGACGCTGCGCGCATCAAGGATCAGGAAGCTCGCCGTCGCAAGGCGCTGGCCGAAGCTGAAGCGATTCGCAACATGATGAACGCGCCTCGCCGCGTGCTTGTGGCCAAGAGGCCAGAAGAGCCGAAGAAGGCCGAGGAAGCCAAGGCTGCTGGTGCCAGGGGTACCCTGCACAAGCCGGCTGGCGTGGCAGGCAAGACCGCTGCTGCACCGTCAGCGACGCCCGCTCCAGGCAACAAAGAGGTCAAATCGGCGAAGCTCTCTTCCAGTTGGGCGGGCGACCCCGCCAAGAAGAAGGGCATTCCCACTCGAGGCGACAGTTCAGGCGGCGTTGGGCGCAATAACTGGCGCGGCGGCCCGCGTGGGCGCCGCGGCGAACGTGATCGTCCCGATTCGCATATGCAGGCGGCGCCTGCAGAGCAGCGCATCATTGAAGTCCACGTGCCCGAGACCATCACGGTTGCTGAGCTGGCGCACAAGATGTCTATCAAGGCGTCCGAAGTCATCAAGCAGTTGATGAAGCTGGGTCAGATGGTCACCATCAACCAGCCGCTCGATCAGGACACTGCCATGATCCTCGTCGAGGAGCTGGGTCACAAGGCAGTCATTGCCGCCCTGGACGATCCTGAGGCGTTCACCGAGGAAGAGGTGCAGGCGCAAGCCGCCGACCTGCTGCCACGTGCTCCAGTGGTTACTGTCATGGGTCACGTTGATCACGGCAAGACCTCTCTGCTGGACTACATTCGCCGGGCCAAAGTGGCATCTGGCGAAGCAGGCGGCATCACGCAGCACATTGGCGCGTATCACGTCGATACGCCGCGCGGCGTCGTGTCTTTCCTCGATACTCCCGGTCACGAGGCGTTTACAGCCATGCGAGCCCGCGGAGCGCAAGCGACCGATATCGTTATCCTGGTTGTGGCAGCAGACGATGGTGTCATGCCCCAGACCAAGGAAGCCATCAAGCACGCCAAGGCCGCTGGTGTTCCGATCGTGGTCGCCATCAACAAGATGGATAAGCCCGAGGCGAACCCAGATCGTGTCAAGGCTGAGCTGGTGGCCGAGGAAGTCGTGCCAGAAGAGTTTGGTGGAGACTCGCCATTTGTGCCGGTATCCGCCAAAACCGGCCTGGGCGTGGACGATCTGCTGGAGCAAGTGCTTCTGCAGGCGGAAGTCCTTGAGCTTAAAGCGCCTATCGAGGCCGCAGCCAAAGGCTTGGTCATCGAAGCGCGCCTTGACAAGGGCCGCGGCCCAGTGGCCACCATTCTTGTGCAATCGGGCACGTTGCGCACCGGAGACGTTGTGCTGGCCGGCCAAACCTCAGGCCGTGTCCGCGCCATGCTCGACGAGAACGGCAAGTCCGTCAAGGAAGCTGGTCCCTCGATTCCTGTTGAGATCCAGGGTCTGACGGAAGTGCCGCAAGCCGGCGACGATTTCATGGTCATGGCAGACGAACGCCGCGCCCGGGAAATCGCCACTTACCGCGCTGGCAAGTTCCGCAATACCAAGCTGGCCAAGCAGCAAGCTGCGAAGCTCGAGAACATGTTTGCCGACATGGCCTCCGGCGAAGTCAAGCACCTGCCGATCATTATCAAGGCAGACGTGCAAGGCTCGCAGGAAGCTCTGGCGCAGTCTTTGCTCAAGCTTTCCACCGAAGAGGTGAAAGTGCAAATGGTGTATGCGGGTGTAGGCGGTATCAGCGAGTCTGACGTCAACCTGGCAATTGCATCAAAGGCTTTGGTGATCGGTTTCAACGTGCGAGCCGATGTGGGTGCGCGCAAGTTGGCCGAAGGCAACGATGTCGATATTCGCTACTACAGCATCATCTACGACGCCGTCGACGAGCTCAAGGCAGCCATGTCCGGTATGCTGGCGCCCGAGCAGAAGGAAGAAGTCATCGGCATGGCGCAGATCCGTACCGTGTTCGTGGCTTCCAAGATCGGTACCGTGGCCGGCTGTATGGTCACCAGCGGTGTGGTACGGCGCGACGCGCGCTTCCGCCTGCTCCGCGACAACGTCATCATCTACACGGGTGAGCTTGACTCGCTCAAACGTCTCAAGGATGACGTGCGCGAGGTCAAGGAAGGCTTTGAGTGCGGTATCAAGCTCAAGAACTACAACGACATCAGGGAAGGCGATCAGCTGGAGATTTTCGAGATCAAGGAGATCGCGCGTACGCTGTAACCCATCGACGAAGCCCTCGCCGCGTTCGCGGCCGGGTTATGTTCCGCGCTGGCACGGGTTGGCGCGGAGCCCCGCACCAGGGCATTCGCTTTCGATCGCGAACGTGCACACCTCATGCCACGAAAAAGCACCACACCCAATCGCAGCTTCAAAGTTGCTGACCAGATCCAGCGCGATCTGGCGGAGCTGATCGCGCGCGAACTCAAAGATCCACGCGTAGGAATGGTGACCTTGAACGCCGTCGAGGTTACGCCGGACTATGCACACGCAAAGGTCTATTTCAGCCTGCTCACTGGCGACCCGGCCGAAACCACCGAAGGCTTGAACGCCGCTGCGGGTTTCTTGCGGAGCGGGCTTTTCAAGCGCCTGCACATTCACACGGTGCCGACCTTGCACTTCGTTTTTGACCGCACCACCGAACGTGCCGCGGATATGAATGCCTTGATCGCCAAGGCCATTTCATCGCGCGCGAAGGACTCCGAAGAGTAAGCCTATGAATGCGCCGCGCACGAGGGTCGTCCGGCGCCCCGTGCACGGGGTGCTGCTGCTTGACAAGCCGTTGGGTCTGTCGAGTAATCAAGCTTTGCAGAAGGCAAAATGGTTGCTGCGCGCCGAGAAAGCGGGCCACACGGGTACCCTGGATCCGCTGGCCACTGGCGTCCTTCCATTGTGCTTTGGCGCAGCCACCAAGTTTAGTCAGCTCCATCTGGATGCCGACAAGACTTACGAAGCCACGATCCAATTGGGTATTACTACCACGACTGCTGACGCCGAAGGTGAGGTAACCGCCACACGTCCGGTTCCGCCGCTTTCCGGGGCCCAACTGGAGGCTGTGCGTCAACGCTTTCTGGGAGAAATCACCCAAATTCCTCCGATGCACAGCGCCCTCAAGAAGGACGGCAAGGCCTTATATGAGTACGCCAGGCAGGGCATCGAAGTGGAGCGCACACCGCGTCAGGTTCGGATCCATGAACTTCAAGTAGAGTACAGTGAAGGCGCTCCGGAGACCCTCAAGATCCGGGTCTGTTGCAGCAAGGGCACTTACATTCGCACCTTGGGGCAGGACATCGGAGATGCGCTTGAATGTGGTGGCCACCTTACCGCGTTGCGGCGCGTGGCGACTGGCCCTTTCGAGGCCTCGCAGTGCGTCACGCTCGAGGCGCTGGAGTCCATGCCCGAGGCCGAGCGCCTGAGCTGTTTGCTACCCCCGCAAGCCTTGCTTCCCGATCATGTTTCTGTCACGCTAGATAGCGAAGATGCAGGACGTTTTTGAGTGGCATGCGTCGCCGGGGTGCTTGGCCAGACAGAGAACAAGTGGCCGTTTTTGGCGCGTCGCCCCATGCTTTGCTTGGCTCCGCGCACATCAAGGCCGGAGAGCTAATTCCGGTGCGACTGCTGAGCCCGATTGAAATCCAGCAGATCCTGGCCTCACCTTCGCGGGGCCAACAACACAAAGTCATTGTATGAGTAAACAAATCCGCAATATTGCCATCATCGCCCACGTCGACCACGGTAAAACCACCATGGTCGACCAACTGCTGCGCCAGTCGGGCACCTTTGCCGAACACGAGAAGGTGGTCGACACCGTGATGGATAACAATGCCATCGAACGCGAACGCGGTATCACCATTCTGGCCAAAAACTGTGCCGTGTCCTGGAAGGGCACCCACATCAATATTGTCGACACCCCCGGCCACGCCGACTTTGGTGGTGAAGTGGAGCGTGCGCTCTCCATGGTCGATGGCGTGGTGTTGCTGATCGACGCGCAGGAAGGCCCCATGCCTCAGACCCGCTTCGTGACCAAGAAAGCCTTGGCGCTGGGCCTCAAGCCAATCGTGGTCGTGAACAAGGTCGACAAGCCTGGAGCGCGTCCGGATTATGTGATCAATGCCGCGTTTGAGTTATTCGACAAGCTCGGTGCCAACGACGAACAGCTTGATTTTCCAGTGGTCTATGCCTCGGGCATTAACGGCTGGTCTTCGCTTGAAGAAGGCGAGCAGGGCGAGCAATGGGGTCCAGACATGTCCCCCTTGTTCGAGACCATCTTGAGGCATGTGCCCGCCCATGAGGGTGACCCTGCTGCACCGCTGCAGCTTCAGATTTCGGCGCTTGATTTCTCCACCTTCGTCGGTCGCATTGGCGTTGGTCGTGTCAGTGCCGGCACAGTCAAGCCCGGCATGGATGTGCTGGTAGCAGAGGGCACAGATGGGAAGTCATTCAAAGGCCGTATCAACCAGGTGCTTACCTTCCAAGGCCTCGATCGGGTGCAGGTAACCGAAGCAGGTCCGGGGGAGATTGTGCTCATTAACGGTATTGCGGACATCGGTATCGGCGTCACGATCACCGATCTGCAGAATCCGCGGCCACTGCCCATGCTGCATGTGGACGAGCCCACGCTCACCATGAATTTCTGCGTAAATACCAGTCCATTGGCTGGCCGTGAAGGTAAATTCGTTACCAGCCGCCAGATCTGGGACAGGCTGCAGAAAGAACTCCAAAGCAACGTGGCTCTGCGCGTGCGGGAGACCAGCGAAGACGGCATATTTGAAGTGTCTGGGCGGGGCGAACTGCACCTGACCATTTTGCTGGAAGAAATGCGTCGCGAAGGCTATGAGCTGGCCGTGAGCAAGCCACGCGTGGTGTTCCGTGATATCGATGGCGTTCGACACGAACCCATCGAACTGGTCACAGCCGACATTGAGGAAGCGCACCAGGGCGGCGTGATGCAGGCACTCGGCGAGCGCCGCGGCGACTTGGTGAACATGGAGCCGGACGGCCGCGGCCGTGTGCGCCTGGAGTACCGTATTCCTGCGCGCGGGCTGATCGGTTTTTCCAATGAATTCCTGAACCTGACACGTGGCAGCGGCTTGATCAGCAACATTTTCGACGGTTACGAGCCGCACTAGGGGTGACATTGGCGGCCGCAAGAACGGCGTGCTGATCAGCATGGACGATGGTGAGATTTTCACCTACGCGCTGGGCAAACTGGACGACCGCGGACGCATGTTCGTGCGCCCGAACGATCCTGTTTATGAGGGCATGATTGTCGGTATCCACAGCCGGGACAACGACCTCGTGGTGAACGCCACCCGCACCAAGCAGCTCACCAACTTCCGCGTCAGTGGCAAGGAAGATGCCATCAAGATCACGCCGCCCATCCAGCTCACGTTGGAGTATGGCGTTGAGTTTATTGAAGACGACGAGTTGGTGGAAATCACACCCAAGAGTATCCGCTTGCGCAAGCGTCACCTCAAGGAGCACGATCGCAAGCGGGCCAGCCGCGAAGCCTGATCTCCGCTAATCTGAATGACCACACCCGTGCAAGCAACCCCGCCGGGTTGGAGTCATGCTCGCGCGGCCTGGACCATGGTCGCAGTCACACTGATGTGGTCGATTGCTGGCGTCGTGACGCGCCAACTCACTGGGGCGCAAGGCTTTGAGGTAACCTTCTGGCGCAGTTTTTCCACTGCGCTGGCCTTGCTGGTCATTTTGCCCGCCTGGCAAGGTCCACGCTGGTTTCGCGCGGTCCACTGGACGAACAAGGCACTCCTGCTTTCCGGCGTATGCTGGGCATTGATGTTCACTGCCTTCATGCTGGCGCTCACGCTGACCAGCGTGGGCAACGTTCTGGTCACCATGGCGGTGGGACCGCTCCTGACTGCGCTGTTGGCACGACTGGCAATAGGCCACCGACTGCCTGTGCGCACCGGTTGGGCAGTCGCGGTGGCAGGCGCTGGCATTGCCTACATGTTTGTTCGGCAGTTCAATGCAGAGGGTGCGCTTGCTGGCATGCTGGTGGCTCTGGGTGTGCCGATTGGCGGCGCCATCAATTGGACGATTGTTCAGCGCAGCCAGGCCCATGGCGAACGCGTGGACATGGTGCCTGCCGTGCTGGTGGGGGCCCTCATTTCCACGCTGGCCACGCTCCCGCTGGCCTTACCGTTCGCGGCCACCCCGGCGGACCTCGGTTGGCTCGCCTTGCTGGGCTCCGTTCAACTGGCGATCCCGTGCACGCTGTGTGTATTGTGCGCGCGCGTGCTGAAGGCGCCGGAGGTCTCGCTGCTGGCCCTGCTTGAAGTTATTTTCGGGATTCTGTGGGCATGGCTCGGTGCAGGCGAGACTCCTGGCAACGAGGTACTGATTGGCGGGTTCCTGGTGGTCGGAGCGCTCGTGGTGAACGAGTTGCTCGGCTGGCGGAGTCGTCAAGCAGCACCCCGCATACAGACGCTTGAGCCGAACATCGGGGATTGACCGCTCTGGAGCCAGTTCAGGGCGTCGGGTACGAAAGCCTCGTGCTGCTCCACCGGGTCACAAGGGGAGAAAGGGCAGATAGGGGCTGCACGGCTGTAATTCCGTCAATCGGCTTTTGGTAGAGCGCCGCGCAGGAGCCACCGACCCACAAATCAACTCTTTGAGGCAATTGGGCTCTCAACTCACGTAAGCTCGCCACTACGACCGGACCGGATTGCACAGATGAAAAACTCAGTGCGACCACATCTGCGTGGTGGGCTTGTGCAGCCTGCACGATGTCTCCCAGCGGAGTCTGCGTGCCAAGCGACACGCAATTGCACCCCTCGAGCGCCAACAGAGCCTCCACCATGAGTAGGCCAAGCCCGTGAAGCTCCTGCGGAACGGTGGTCAGCAGCACTTTGGGGCGGGGAAATGCAGTGGAGGCGGAGAAGGGTGGCAGTGAGCTAATGGCCTGGCGCAGCACGCCGGTAATGACTTCGGTGAAGATGTGTTCCTCGAATACCTCGAAACGTCCCCGGGCCCAAGCATCGCCTACAGCCGAGGTCAGCGGCGACGCCAGTTCGGTGACAAACGGGGCGAGTCCCATGCGCATTTGCGCACTGTGCAGCGCGTGTCGCAGTGCTTGCGGGTTGTGCGCAGCAATGATGGCGAGTAGTGGTTCCAGATCGACAGGCTGCAGGCCAGTGTCAGGATCTGTCCTGGACGAGTCTTTACGCTGAGTCGGCCCTTGTTGCTCAAGCAGATGCTGCAACTCGCTACTGCCTAGCCCGACGACCTTGCCCGGTCGTAGCCCCGCGTCCAGTAGCCGGCGAATGAGTTGCAGTCGCTGAACCTGGTCTGCGGGGTAGAGTCGGTCTCCGTTGAGATCGCGCAGCGGCTGTGGAAAGCCGTAACGCTTCTCCCATACACGCAAGGTGTCCTTGGCCAGGCCGGTCTCGCGTTCCACGGCGGCAATAGGCAGACCTGCTTCAGCAGTAATTGGGGTGTTGGCATTCATGCAGCAGCTTCCGGACGCAGGCGTGAGAAAAATAATACCTTCAATGGTATTGCTGTTTTGTCGCAGACAAATTCGATATTTTTTCTAATTGTCTTAGACAAAAGTAAATTTGTCTAGTACATTAGCGACTCAGTTGTCCAAACGGAAGGTACCAGAGGGGTGCCGCAGACGGGAGTCGCTATGAAAGTTGCTGTTATCGGTTCGGGGGTTTCGGGGCTTGCCGCTGCGCACAGGCTGCGCGACCACGCTCAGGTCAGCCTTTTTGAGGCGGGGGATTACTTTGGAGGTCACACGCATACGGTAGATGTGAGCTTGCCTGATGCCAGCGGCGAGACGGTGACCTATGGTGTGGACACCGGGTTCCTCGTTTTCAATGAGCGCACCTATCCTGGGCTGATTGCTCTGTTCGACGAGTTGAGAGTGCCGACAGTACGCTCCGACATGTCGTTTTCCGTACAGGTGCCTGGTGCTGGACTACTTGGCGCCGGAGCCCTGGAGTGGAGTGGCGCCAATCTGGACACGGTGTTTGCTCAGCGAAGCAATCTGTTGCGTCCGCGCTTCTGGAGTATGTTGCGCGAGGTTTTGCGCTTCAACCAGCTATGCACCTCGCTGGCTGCATCTGGTGAAGAGGTGGCCCTAAGCCAGCCCTTGAGCGAATTTCTGGTTCGGCACGGTTTTAGCGAGGCGTTTCGGGACTGGTACTTCCTTCCCATGCTGGGGTGCATCTGGAGTTGTCCTACGGATCAGATGCTGCAGTTTCCTGTGGCCACCATGATCCGCTTTTGCCACAACCATGGGTTGATCCAGGTGAACGACCGTCCGCAGTGGCATACGGTGGCGGGTGGCGCTCGCCAGTATGTTCAAAAGCTGATCAAGGGGCTTGATGCACGGCTCAACACGCCTGTGCAGAAAATCGTGCGCGATGCGGCGGGTGTCCAGGTGCACACAGCCGGGCGAAGTGAACGTTTTGACGCTTTGGTGCTGGCCGTGCACAGTGACCAGGCTTTGCGGTTGCTGGCGCAACCTTCGGCGCAAGAATCCCGGGTTTTGGGGGCCATTCGCTACCAGCCGAACCGTGCTGTGCTGCACACAGACGCGAGCGTCATGCCGCGCCGCCGCAGCGCCTGGGCTGCCTGGAATTACGAGCGAGCTGCCAGCAGTGAGCGAGAGTCAGCGCGCGTATGCCTTCACTACTGGCTGAACCGCCTGCAGCCTTTGCCTTTCAACCAGCCGGTGATGGTCTCCCTGAACCCGGTGAGCCCAATAGAGCCGAACCATGTGCTCGCCGAATTTGATTACGACCACCCCGTGTTCGATTTGGAGGCCATTTCAGCTCAAACGCAGGTTCCGCAGTTGCAGGGTGCGCAGCACACATGGTACTGTGGCGCCTGGACAGGCTACGGCTTCCACGAAGATGGGCTGCAGTCTGGCTATCGTGCCGCCGAGCTGTTGCTGGGGCAGTATCTTCGACGGGAGGCTGCATGAACGCACCTGCTGCAAATCTTGCGGCGAGGGACCATGTTCCACTGATTGGCTTTGGCCATGTATGGCACACCCGGCTGCGCCCTCGCAGGCATCGCTTCATTGTGCCCACATTTTTCCTGATGTTGCCCATGCGCAGAATGCGTGCGCAGCCTGAGGCAGCGGGCGTTCTGGCCTTGAATAGGTGGGGCGCGCTGGCGTTTCGCGATGCCGACCACGGTGACGGGCGCGGCCCAGAACGCGACGGCGCCTTGGCTTGGCTGGAGGCACTGCTTCAGAGCGAAGGCATTGACGACGCTCAAGGGGAAATATGGCTGCACTGCTATCCCCGCGTCATGGGCTATAGCTTCAAGCCAGTGAGCTTCTGGTATTGCCACCGAGTGGATGGCACCCTGCGCGCCATCGTAGCGGAGGTCAACAACACGTTCGGAGAGCGACACGCCTACTTGCTGGACACCCCTGAGTATGGCCGGGAACTGCGTGCAAAAAAGGTCTTTCACGTGTCGCCTTTTTGCCCCGTGGAGGGCGGATACCGCTTTGAGTTCCGGCGCACTGGCGCCCAGGGCTTGCAGTCTACAAGGGTACGAATCGACTTTGATGACGCGCAAGGCCCTTTGTTGCTGACTGGTGTCGGCGGCCGGTTGCAGCCGCTGGATGCCGCCAGCCGGCGGATTGCCCTGTGGCACTACCCGCTCATGACTATGGGTGTGATCGCCCGGATCCATTGGCACGCACTGCTGCTTTGGCTGAAACGCGCGCCATTTCACTCCAAACCCGAGCCGCCTGCACGGCCAGTTACCCGTTCCTCTTCGCCGAGTCTATGAACATGTACACGAGCACTGCTTCTCCGTCTGCTCTCAATTTGTCCGCCGAGATGCCATCGGCGGCCCGTCACGGCCTGCGTCTGTTGGAGCGCTTGCGCCACGGCACGCTGGATCTGGAATTGCCCGATGGTCGAACCTTACAGCTCGGCCAGGGTCAACACCAACGCGCCAGCCTGCGTCTGCACAACTGGAATGTTTTTGGTGCCGTGATGCGGTCGGGAGACATCGGTCTGGCGGAAGCTTACATCGCGAAAGACTGGAGCACACCGCATCTGGCCGATCTTCTCGGGCTTTTCATGAAGAACCGCGATGAGCTTGAATCGCTGGTTTACGGGTCTTGGTGGGGACGATTCGCCTACAGATTGCGACATCTGCTCAACCGCAATACCCGTGAAGGCAGCCGGCGCAACATACACGCCCACTACGACCTGGGCAACGCGTTTTACAAGCTCTGGCTGGACCCGAGCATGAATTACTCTTCAGCCTGGTTTCAGGGCAATCTGGCGGGCGATCTCACCGAGGCTCAAGATGCCAAGGTACGCCGCGCGCTGAGCAGCGCGGGTGTACAGCCCGGTAGCAGGCTTCTGGAAATCGGCTGTGGCTGGGGCGCTCTGGCTGAAATGGCTGCTGGCGAATTCGACGCGCACGTCACTGGCGTGACCCTGTCTACAGAGCAACTCGCCTGGGGCCAGGCTCGCATGCAGGCAGGCGGTCTGGAGTCTCGGTCCGATCTGCGCTTGCAGGATTACCGCGACATCAATGACGAGCCATTCGATGCTATCTGTTCCATAGAGATGGTCGAAGCTGTGGGACAGCCCTATTGGCCGAGTTATTTCAACACGCTGGGACGCTTGTTGAAGCCGGGCGGGCGAGCTTGCGTGCAGAGCATCGTCATAGACGATGCTTTGTTTGACCGCTATGTCAAGGGAACGGACTTTATTCAGCAATACGTGTTCCCAGGCGGTTGCCTGCCCAGCCCGTCTCGGTTCCGCGACGAAGCGCAGAGGGCAGGCTTGCATGTGGTCGAAGAGTTTGCCTTTGGTGCCGACTACGCCGAGACCCTGCGCCGATGGCACCTGCAATTCGAGCAGATGCGGGCACAAGTGATGGAGCAGGGTTTCGATGCTGACTTCATGCGCACATGGGAGTTTTATCTAGCCTACTGCGAAGCCGCCTTCGACGCCGGAAGCATCGACGTCGTTCAGTACACACTGGTGAAAGCCTAGAGGTTTGAAGCATGTCTTTAATGAGAGTCTCCTCCATGAAGCGCTGGGCCTTGGGTTGCTCGCTTGCAGTGGCAACTGCTCTTGCCGGAGCCAATTCGCCAGAAGCAGGGGCGTCTTCTGGAGTCAGTGCACCTTCACAGGTGGTGCGCCAGTCTTTGGCGGGCGCGATGCTGGCAGGGGAGGGGCAGATGCGTTTCCTCGGACTGCGCATCTACGATGCGCGGCTTTGGGTCACGCCACGCTTTGAGGCGCAAGCCTTTGGTGCTCACCCCCTGGCGCTGGAATTGACCTATCACCGGGCTTTTACCGGGGCAGCCATTGCCCAGCGCTCTATGGAGGAAATAAAGCGCCAGAGTCCCTTGGCCCCCGCGCAGGCCGAACGTTGGCAGCAGCGCCTGACCGAGCTGTTGCCAGACGTGCAGCAGGGAGACCGCCTCACCGGCGTTTACCAGCCGGGCCAAGGCATGCGCCTTTGGCGCGGCAGCCAGGAGTTGGGCGCCATAGACGATGCTGAGCTTGGTCGTTTGTTCTTCGGGATCTGGCTTTCGCCGCGAACTTCTGAGCCCGGCTTGCGCAGCGCCCTTTTGGCGCGCAGTCCGGTAGGTACCCCGTGAAGGCGGTTTCGCCGCCGGTAGCGCAACTGCGCTCATGGCGTTCAGGTCTGGCGTACGGCTTGCTGGGCTTGCCGCTGGCTTTCGTGGCACTGCCTCTTTACGTGGTATTGCCGCACCATTACGCCACATCGCTGGGCGTGCCTTTGGCGAGTGTTGGAGCTCTGTTGATGCTGGTGCGCCTGTTGGATGCGGCGGCGGAGCCGCTGCTGGGGCGCTTCAGTGATCGCCTGTATCAAGGTTCAGTGCGTGTTGTGTTGTGGGTAGCCGGTGGTTCAGCTCTCGTGCAGTTGCTGGGGCTGGCTGGTCTTTTCTTTCCTGCTGTTGAAGGGCAATGGGCACTCGGGGTGTGGATGGTCGTGGGCTTACTCTTCACCAGCCTGTCCCATAGTCAACTGGTCATTGCGCATCAGGCCTGGGGGGTACGGCTGGGTGGGGATGCCGTGCAGCGTAGTCGCATAGTCGCGTGGCGCGAAGCTCCGGGCCTGATTGGCGTGGTTATGGCCAGTGCGCTTTCGGTCGCACTTGGAGCTGCGCCTATGCTTGCGGCGTTTGCGATGACGCTTGTTCTGGGTTGGGGCGCGTTGTGGTTTGCGCCGCGACCCGCTTCCGGAGCAGACAAGGCGGGTGTGGCTGTGCACGTCAGTCTTGCGCGCGCGCCATGGGCTTTGATCTGGCGCCCCCTGGCTCAGCCAAGCTTTCGTCGCTTGCTTGCCGTGTTCTTGTGCAATGGCATTGCCAGTGCCATTCCTGCCGCTTTGATGCTGTTCTTTGCTCAGGATCGACTGCTTGCCACGCAGCCGCAGATTGCCATGTTCCTGGTGCTTTATTTTGTAAGCGGTGCCTTATCTATGCCGGCCTGGATTCGCGCAGTGCGTTCTTGGGGACTCGAGCGGGCTTGGCTTGGCGGCATGCTGCTGGCCGTAGCCTGCTTTGGCTGGACGGCAGGTCTTGAGAGCGGGCAAGTGGCAGCCTTTGCGCTGATCTGCGTACTTTCTGGCGTGGCACTGGGTGCCGATCTCGCCGTGCCCGGCGCCCTGCTGGCCCGCCTGGTGGAGAGCCACGGAGAGCAGGGTCGCAGTGAAGGCGCGTATCTTGGCTGGTGGAACCTTGCGACCAAGTTGAACCTTGCACTGGCCGCAGGCGCGGCCCTGCCTCTGCTGCAGTGGGGCGGCTATTCGCCCGGCACGCAAGATGCCGAGGCGCTTCAACGTTTGGCATGGGCGTACGCGCTTCTGCCGTGCGTGCTCAAGTTGATGGCAGCAGGCTTGCTCTATCAACTGCTGGTTCGAAAGACACCTCAATTCAAAGGAGCAACCTCATGACTACTCGCCGCCGCACTCTTGTGGCGCTTTTGGCCGGCACTGCCGCTCTCGCGGGCTGCGCCAGTCCGCAGGTGACCCAGTACGCCCAGGAGCGTCCTGTGTTGGAGCTGGACCGCTATTTCAACGGGCGCGTTCGTGCGCACGGAATATTCCAGAAGCGTGGTGGAGAGGTGGTGCGCCGCTTCACCGTCCTCATGGACTGCCGCTGGGAAGGTAATCAGGGCGTGCTCGATGAAGTCTTCAGCTATTCCGATGGCACCACACAGCGCCGGATCTGGCGCTTGACCAAGCACGAAAATGGGCGCTACACCGGCCGTGCCGACGACGTGGTCGGCGAAGCCCAGGGACAAACTTCCGGTAACGCCTTCCGATGGAACTACACGCTCCTTCTGCCGGTCGACGGCAAGGAATATGAGGTTCAGTTTGACGATTGGATGTTCCTGATAGATGACCGGGTCATGCTCAACCGTGCGCGCATGAGCAAGTTTGGAGTTTCGTTGGGCGAAGTGCTTCTGTCGTTCACCAAGGAATAAGACGGTGACCCTAAACCCTGCAATGACAGACTGGCAAGGCAAGCGTGTATGGCTGGTGGGTGCTTCCAGCGGCATTGGTCGTGCTCTGGCCGAGCAATTGCACGCCAGGGGTGCCCATGTGGTCATATCCGCGCGTCAACAGGGGCTGCTGGAGGAGTTCGCCAATGCCCACCCCGGCAGCCAGGCGGTGGCCCTTGACGTGACCGACCCTCAAGCCGTGCAGACGGTGGCCCAGGGCCTTCTGGCCGAGGGGCCGCTGGATCTGGTTTGCTACTGTGCAGGCTATTACAAGCCGATGCGGGCCGATGCGCTTGACCTACCGGAGCTTCTGCGCCACCAGCAGGTCAACGTCACTGGCGCTCTGTATGTCCTGTCTGCCGTGATGCCGGCTATGCTGGAATCTGCGCGTGCCGGACGCACGCCGCACCTGAGCCTGATGGCCAGCGTGGCAGGCTGGCGCGGCTTACCGCAAAGTCTGGCCTACGGCCCCACCAAGGCGGCCCTTATCAACCTCGCCGAAACGCTGTATCTGGACCTGCATGCGCATGGCGTGGGGGTGAGTGTAGTGAACCCAGGGTTTGTCGACACGCCCTTGACCAAGCAAAACGAGTTCTCCATGCCCGCGCTGCTTACCCCGCAGCAAGCCGCTGTCGCCATACTTCGCGGGTGGGGTCGGGGCGATTTTGAACTGCACTTTCCGCGCCGCTTCACACTCTGGCTCAAGCTATTGCGCGTTCTGCCTTACCGCATCTACTTTGCGCTGGTCCGCCGTATGACTGGGCTTTAAGGTTACATGGACATTTGCATGTTTCATCACCATAGCCACCATCCCAATGAAACCCCCTCGCCCTCTGGGAGAGGGTTGGGGTGAGGGCACGACGGCGTGTCATGAATCACGGAGCTATCAATAGCTCCAATCTCTCGGTGTGACGAATATGTCCCTTCAATCTCCTGCTGAGTCTCTCGCTACCCATACTGCCGCAGAACGTCTGGTATTTTTCTACGAGAACCTCACTCCCGCAAACCTGCACTTGATCGGAGACTGCTACGCCCCTGATGCGCGTTTCAAGGACCCCTTCAACGAGGTGCGCGGCGTTGCTGCCATTTCGCAGATTTTTTCGCACATGTTCGTCAACCTGGATCAGCCGCGGTTCAAGGTGACCGAGCGCCTGATGCAGGGCCGGCAAGCCTTCCTTGCCTGGGAGTTTCACTTTCGCATGAAGCGCTGGCGCTCAGGAGTTGACCAATGCATTCACGGCGGGAGTCTGCTGCGCTTTGACGAGCAGGGCCGCGTAGACTTTCATCGCGACTACTGGGACACTGCAGAGGAGCTGTACGAAAAATTACCGGTGCTTGGTTCCCTCATACGCTGGCTCCGGAAGTCCGGCTCTGCGGCAACTTAGCAATGCCATCGCTAACCCAAACGGCACTTACTCAAGGCAAATGCGATTCAATCAACCCTGCTACTGTAGGAGCGGCTTTAGCCGCGAAACGCCTGCCCCACAAACATCGCCATTTACCGCGCTGGGACCCCTCGCGGCTAAACGCTCCTACAGGAAATACCCATTCTTAATGCCCGTTCGCGGCCTTGGTAAGTGCCATTTATGCTAACCCTTCACCATCTTGAGACTTCCCGCTCGCAACGCGTCCTCTGGCTGCTTGAGGAGCTGGGTGTACCTTACGAGATTCGACTCTATAAGCGGGACCCCGCCACCAGGCTGGCGCCACCCGAGTTGCGACGTGTACACCCCTTGGGTAAATCGCCGGTGATCACAGACACTGACATCGTGGTCGCAGAGTCGGGAGCCATCATCGAGTACCTGGCAGAGTGTTACGGCGACCGTGCTTCAGAAGATCTGTCACACCTGGAGCCAGCTCGCGGCACAGCTGAACATCGGCAGTGCAGGTTCTGGATGCACTACGCGGAGGGCTCACTCATGAACTGGCTGGTCATGAAGCTGGTGTTTGACACCATCCCACGTCAACCCATGCCATTCTTTGTGCGGCCAATCGCCCGAGCGCTCTGCTCCAAGGTTCAAGAAAAATTGATCGCTCCCAACGTGAAAACTGCCCTGGCCTTCATGGAAGATCATCTGAAGAATAAGCGTTGGTTTGCAGGCGATCACCTCACGATGGCAGATTTTCAAATGAGTTTTGCAGTGGAGGCGGCCTTGGCACGGGGAGGAAACGCAAATGCTTATCCTCATTTGAGTGCCTACTACCAGCGTATGCAGGCCCGACCAGCCTATCAGCGTGCCCTGGAAAAGGGTGGGCCAGTTATCATGCAGTCTTGAAGCAGCGAACCCAATAGGACACACTTTCATGACAGCAAGTGCCCTGGTTTGGATGCGCCGCGACCTGCGCTGCGAAGACCATGCCGCGCTCTACCACGCGCTGCGCCGCTATCAGCGGGTGTACTGCGCCTTCGTTTTTGACTCAGACATTCTGAACTGCTTACCTGGCCGCAAAGACCGGCGAGTGGAGTTCATCCATGACAGCGTGGTCGACTTACACCACGCGCTACAGCAGCTTGCTGAGCAAAGTGGAGCGCCTGGTGGCGGTCTGATCGTTCGCCACGGGCCCGCGCAAGGGTGCATCGTGCAACTGGCCCAAGACTTGGGCGTGCAGGAGGTTTTCACTAACCGAGATTACGAACCCCAAGCCATGACGCGAGATCAGCGGGTGGCCCAGGCATTGCGTGAGCGAGGTGTCGCCTTCAGTGATTACAAGGACCATGTACTGCTGGATCGCGACGAAGTCCTTACCCAGCAGGGCAATCCCTACAGCGTGTTCACTCCCTACAAGCGCGCGTGGCTGCAGAAGCTGGATGCCTTCCAGCTGAAGCCTTATCCGGTGGGGCGTTACGCCCGCAATCTGGCGCCCCCGCCCAAGGCCGAGCGCTTGCCGGGGCTAGAAGAGCTAGGATTTTTTCGCACCAACTTGCATGAACTGCCGCTGCCTTCTGGCATGCGTGGCGCGCAGAAATTGCTGCAAGCCTTCGTGCCGCGCATGGCGGCGTACCACGAGGCCCGCGATTACCCTGGTCGCAAGGGGGTGTCTTATTTGTCCGTGCATCTTCGCTTCGGCACTGTTTCCATCAGGCAGTTGGCGGCCTTGGCTGCGCGGCGGGCTGCGGAAGGCTGCGAGGGTGCAAAAACCTGGCTGTCAGAGCTTGCATGGCGCGACTTCTATTTCATGATTTTGTGGCATCACCCACACGTGGTGAACCAGTCCTTCAAAGCCGACTACGAACGCGTGCAGTGGGAAGAGGCGCCCGAGCTGTGGCAGGCCTGGTCAGAGGCTCGCACAGGTTACCCTCTGGTCGATGCGGCCATGCGCCAGCTTCATCAGACCGGCTACATGCACAACCGCCTGCGCATGGTGGTGGCCAGCTTCTTGACCAAGGATCTGGGCATCGACTGGCGCCGGGGAGAGCGCCACTTTGCCGAGCACCTGAACGATTACGACCTGGCCGCCAACAACGGTGGCTGGCAATGGGCAGCATCAACCGGGTGCGACTCGCAGCCCTGGTTTCGTATTTTCAACCCCATCACGCAGTCGCAGAAATTCGACCCCGAGGGGCAGTTTATCCGCCGCTACGTGCCCGAACTGGCGTGCGTGCCTGATCAGAACATTCACTTTCCCGCAGCGATGAAGCCGGTCGAACTGACGGCTTGCGGCCTTCGCCTTGGTGTCGACTATCCTTTACCGATCATCGATCATGCCCGGGCGCGCGAGCGCACCCTGATGCGGTTCACTTTGATTGCTTAGAGCTTCCCAGGCCCCTTGGAGGTGCCCGGCGTTCTGAGGAGAAACAAGAGGGTTTGCTTGTAGGAGCGGCTTCAGCCGCGATCGGTTTCCTTCAGAGCACAATACGCCATTGATGACGGTGACCCTTCGCGGCTGAAGCCGCTCCAAAGGCAGGGATGATGGAGGCCGTTTGGGGCTTTCAAAGTTTTGTTTTTCATGAGCGCGTTATTTCTTCGATTTTTCTCGACCACGCATCAACCAGTGACGTATTTTTTGAGCTGGCATTGAGCAAGATTCGGAGTGCTTAAAGCCGACGCTTTTAGTATTCTGTGGACCAGTGAGACTTCCATATCACCGGTTGCCAACATGACCACCACCATCGCTTGCAAAACAGAAGCCAATCATCTGGAGGCGGTTCATTCAGGCACAAGATCGTCTGAACGTGCAGCGTTGATCGCACGCGCATGCCGCATCATCGAAACATCAGAAGATCCTCCACTGCTTGGTGAACTGGCGGCCGAGATGGGTGTGAGCGCGTATCATTTTCATCGTCTCTTCAAGGCGGAAACAGGCCTCACACCCAAAGCCTATAGCTCTGCGTACCGCGCCCGCAGGCTGCGGGAAGAGTTGGCTACGTCGAAAGCTTCCATCACGGAAGTCATTTATGGTGCAGGTTTCAATTCCAACAGCCGGTTTTACGAAGCCGCCGATCAAATGCTAGGCATGCGCCCAAAAGATTACCGCGCACGCGGCACAGGAACAAGCATTCGTTTTGCAGTTGGCCAGTGTTCCTTGGGAGCCATACTTGTAGCCCAGTCGGAGCGCGGACTCTGTGCGATTTCGCTTGGCAATGACCCGGAGGCACTGGTGCAAGAACTTCAGGATCAGTTCTCCAAGGCAGAAATCACTGGGGGAGACTCCGAGTTTGAAAAAATCGTCTCGGAAGTTGTCGGGTTCATTGAAAAGCCCGCCATGGGACTTAGCCTGCCTCTGGATGTTCAAGGCACGGCTTTTCAAGAACGTGTGTGGCGTGCGCTGAGCGAATTACCACCAGGCACAACCACAAGCTATACCGAACTAGCCTGCAAATTAGGCTCGCCTAAAGCGGTTCGCGCCGTTGCCAATGCGTGCGGTGCGAATCAACTGGCAGTTGCCATACCCTGCCACCGCGTGGTGCGGCGCAACGGAGATCTTGCCGGTTACCGCTGGGGCGTAGAGCGTAAGCGAGAATTGCTTCGCCGCGAGGCCAGCGATACCG